>DASQMI010000088.1:0-3331 GCA_035645555.1 Lysobacter sp.
ACCCGGACGCTACCGGGCGTGGCGTCGGAGACACGTCGCCACCGCGCGCCGGTGGTGTGAACGCGGCAGAGCGGCGCCGGCCGCGTGCCGGGCGCCACGCTCGACGGTCAACGTACGGGCCGGCGCTCGGCGGCGTCGGCCCGTGCGGCCTCGCAGGTCACGCTCGCGAGGCGCCAGCCCTGCGACGTTCGCAGGAACTGCATCAGCCTGCGCCCGCTGTCATCGAATGCCACACCATCGAGCGTGCCGGTACTGCGGTAGTGGCTGCGGCGCAGCGCAACGCGGCCGTGGACCTCGATGTGCACGTCGCTCTCGTGCTCCTGCGCATCGTGCAGACGCCCGCTCTGCAGCAACGCGGCGCGTGCACTCACGTACGCCGGCAGATCGAAGGACTCCAGCGTGTCGCCGGCGAGGTGCACGATGCGGCACTCGGGCTGGCAGTAGAACGGCAGCGCCGCGACCGCATGCGGCCACCCGGTGCCGGGTGCCGCTGCGTACACGAACCGGTCGGCGAGCTGTGCGATCCGCTCGCGCTCGTCGGCCGCGGCCTCAAACGGCGCCTGCCAGCCAAACACCAGCAGTTCGTCGTCCTCGGGGGTGAGCCGCGTGCGCCGTTCGAACGTCATGCCCAGCGACTCCAGCACGCGTACCGAACCCACGTTCGCCTCCAGCGTGATCGCCAGCACGCGCGGCAGGCCGAGCACCTCCGCCGCGTAGCGCAGGCAGGCCGCACCGGCCTCGCGCACGTAGCCTGCGCCGCGATGGCGCGGCAGCAGCGCGTAGCCGAGATCGACGTGCGGCAACGCGTCGCGCCGCACCAGCCCGCACATCCCGAGCGGCACGCCATCCGCCTTGCGCTCCATCGCCCACAGGCCGAACCCCTGCCGCCAGTAGGACGCGACCAGCCGCTCGGCGATCCAGTGCCGCGCGTCGTCCTCGGTGCGCACGCCACGGTCGCCGATGAAGCGCAGCCAGTCGGGATCGTTGAGCAGTTCGGCGACGAACGCGGCGTCACCCGGTTCGAACCAGCGCAGCCGCAGGCGCGGCGTTTCCAGCACGTGCATCGAGGGTGGACTCCCGGCGGCGATTGCGCGGGCAACCGCGCGTCGGCGCCAGTGTGGGCCGGAAGCGCCGCGCCGATGAAGTGCCGGCGCGGGACTCAGCGTTCGCCGGATGCGAGCGACCGGCTATTCCACGGTCACCGACTTG
This sequence comes from Lysobacter sp., assembly GCA_035645555.1. GTDB lineage: Bacteria > Pseudomonadota > Gammaproteobacteria > Xanthomonadales > Xanthomonadaceae > Lysobacter_F. The sequence continues at coordinate 1,210 of DASQMI010000088.1, forward strand.
GCCAGGTTGCGCGGCTTGTCGACGTCGGTGCCGCGGGCGAGTGCGGCGTGGTAGGCGAGCAATTGCACCGGGATCGCGTGCACCACCGGCGAGAGGATGCCGACGTGGCGCGGGGTGCGGATCACGTTGACCTGCTCGGATTCGCCGAAATGGCTGTCGAGGTCGGTGAACACGAACATCTCGCCGCCGCGGGCGCGCACTTCCTGGATGTTGGACTTCACCTTCTCCAGCAGGCTGTCGTTCGGCGCGATCACCACCACCGGCATGCTGGAGTCCACCAGCGCGAGCGGCCCGTGCTTGAGCTCGCCGGCCGGATACGCCTCGGCGTGGATGTAGGAGATCTCCTTCAGCTTGAGCGCGCCTTCCAGCGCGATCGGATAGTGCAGGCCGCGGCCGAGGAACAGTGCATGGTCCTTCGCCGCGAAACGCTCCGCCCAGGCCACGATTTGCGGCTCCAGGTTCAGCGCGTGCTGCACGCTGCCCGGCAAGTGGCGCAGCGCCTCGATGAACTGCGCTTCCTGCTCGTCGGACAGCCGGCCGCGCAGCTTGGCGAGCGTGGCGGTGAGCGTGAACAGCGCGACCAGCTGGGTGGTGAACGCCTTGGTCGAGGCGACGCCGATCTCGGCGCCGGCGCGGGTGTAGTAGACCAGCCGGCTCGCGCGCGGGATCGCGCTTTCCGGCACGTTGCAGATCGACAGCGTCCGCTCGTGGCCGAGGCTCTTGGCGTACTTCAACGCCTCCATCGTGTCGAGCGTTTCGCCCGACTGCGAAATGGTCACGACCAGCTGCTTCGGGTTGGCGACCGCGGCGCGGTAGCGGTACTCGCTGGCGATGTCGACCGCGCACGGGAGGCCGGCGATCGCCTCGATCCAGTAGCGCGCCACCAGGCCGGCGTAGTAGCTGGTGCCGCAGGCGAGGATCTGCACCGCCTCGACGTCGCGTAGCAGCTCGCCGCGCTCGTCGCCGAACAGTCCCGGCACGAAGCCGTTGCGGTCGATCACGCCCTCGATGGTGTCGGCCAGCGCGCGCGGCTGCTCGTGGATCTCCTTCTGCATGAAGTGGCGGTACGGGCCCAGTTCCAGCGACGCCAGCGACACGTCGGAAAGGTGCACGTCGCGCTGGATCGGGTTGCCGTCGGCGTCGTACACCTGCACCGCGTCGCGGGTGACGTCGGCGGTGTCGCCTTCCTCGAGGAAGATCACCCGGCGGGTGGCCTGCACGATCGCCGAGACGTCGCTCGCGACGAAGTTCTCGCCCTCGCCCAGGCCGACCAGCAGCGGGCAGCCCATCCGCGCGGCCACCATGCGGCCGGGCTCGCGCTTGCTCACCACGGCGATCGCGTACGCGCCGACCAGCTCGCGCACCGCGCGCTGCACCGCGCGCAGCAGGTCGTCGCCTTCGCTCTGGTACAGGTGGATCAGGTGCGCGATCACCTCAGTGTCGGTCTGCGACTCGAACGTGTAGCCGGCGGCGATCAGCCGTTCGCGCTGCTGCTCGTGGTTCTCGATGATGCCGTTGTGCACCAGCGCCAGTTCGCCGTAGCTGATGTGCGGATGCGCGTTCGCCTCGGTGACGCCGCCGTGGGTGGCCCAGCGCGTGTGGCCGATGCCGATCCGCGCCTGGAAGCCCTCCTTCTCGGCCGCCGCCGCCATCTCCGCCACGCGGCCGGTGCGGCGCACGCGGCGCACGCCGCCGTCGCCGAGCACCGCGATGCCGGCGGAGTCGTAGCCACGGTATTCGAGGCGCTTGAGGCCTTCGACCAGAACGGGAACCACATCGCGATCCGCGATCGCACCGACGATGCCGCACATGGGTGGGGGCTGCTCCGGGGGAGAAAGCTCAAGTGTAAGCGCCGCCCGTGTCCGCCGGACGTGTACGGCGGACGGCGGACACCGCCGTCCGGCGCGGATTCGCTTGTCTATCAGTGGCTTAGAGGTTGGCACGCAACGTGCTTGAGTCAGTCGCAAATCACGTTTCTTGCCGCCCATGAGCATCCGCGACACTTCCGCCCAGGACACCGTACTCACCCCGCCGCCCGGCGCCGGGCCGCGCCGCTGGCTGTGGCCGACCGCGATCGGCGTGGCCCTGCTCGCGCTGGTCGGGTTCGGCGCGCTGGCGCGCC
>DASQMI010000089.1:0-42277 GCA_035645555.1 Lysobacter sp.
ACCGCGGCGATGTTCCTGGTCGGCGGCGGCATCCTGGTGCACGGCATCGCCGCGCTGCACCACCTGATCGAGCCGTACACGCACGGTCCGATGGGCTGGTTGCCGTCGCTGCTGTTCGACGGCGCGGTCGGCATCGCCGCCGGCATTGCGGTGCTGGTGGCAGTCAAGCTGTTCGCGCGGCTGCGCCGCGCCGGCGCCACCGCGGCCTGATCCGCTCAGCCGGCGAGCGGCCGCGCCAGCGCAGCGAGCGCAGCCAGCCCTGGCACTACCGCGTACACCGGCCAGCGGCACCAACCCACCAGCAGCCACGCGAGCGCGGCGATCGCGAGCGCCAGCGCGCCGGTCGCGGTATCGTGCGCGGCCAGCAGGCGCGCGCCGAACCACACCCCGAGCTGCGCAATCACCCCGACCACCGCGGCGGTGATGCCGCCGAGCATCGCCGAAAGCACGCCGTGGCGCCCGATGCGCTCCACCCACGGCGCCAGGGTCAGCACGAACAGGAAGCTGGGCAGGAACGTCGCCCACACCGCCACCGCGGCGCCGAGCAGCGCCGAGGCGACGGGCGACGCGAGATCGGGGTGCTGCCAGCCGCCGACGAAGCCGACGAACTCCAGTACCAGGATCAGCGGCCCGGGCGTGGTCTCGGCCAGCCCCAGGCCGGTCATCATCTGCGCCGCGTCGAGCCAGCCGTGCGCATGCACCGCGCGCTCGGCAACGTAAGGCAGCACGGCGTAGGCGCCGCCCAGCGTGACGAGCGCGGCCTGGCTGAAGAACCGGCCCATCGCCCAGGCCGTGCTGTCGAAACCGAGCCGGTGCGCCACCGCGAGCAACGGCAGCCACCACGCCGCGAGAAGCGCGCCGGCCACCAGCGCCGCACGCGCATACGACGGCGCCGCGGGTTCAGGCACATCCATCGGGATGTCCTCGCCGCCGGCCGGCGATCGCGGGCTTAACCGCCACGCCACCGCACCGGCGAGCGCGGCGCACGCGAGCACCGCGGGGAACGGCCAGCGCCCCGCCGCCAGCGCAACGAACGCGAACGCCGCCAGCACGAACGCCAGCGGCGTGCGCAGCACGCGTGTGCCGATCCGCTGCAGCGCATGCGCGATCAGGCCGAGCACCGCGGCCTGCAGCCCGAACGCGATCGCGCCGGCCAGCGGCAGATGCCCGAAACGCAGGTAGGTCCATGCCAGCGCCGCCAGCAGCACGGCGCCCGGCAGTACGAACAGCGCGCCCGCGGCGAGACCGCCGCGCAGGCCGTGCAACCGCCAGCCCAGCCAGGTGGCGAGCTGCATCGCCTCCGGCCCGGGCAGCAGCATGCACAGGTCGAGCGCGCGCAGGAACGTGCGTTCGTCGATCCAGCGCCGCTTCTCCACCAGCTCGGCATGCATCACCGCGATCTGTCCCGCCGGCCCGCCGAAGCCGATGCAGCCGAGCAGCAGCCACAGCCGCAGCGCGGCGGCGAAACGCGGCCGCTCAGTCGGCAAGCTCACGCTGCAGTTTCTTGCTCAGCCGCGCACGCACCAGCTCGTAGCTGCGCCGCACCAGCGTGCGCAGCTCGCCGCTCGGCAACTCGCACGGACGCCCCACCGTCACCCACTTCGCGCGCGCCAGGTACGGCGCCGGTGCGAACCCCGGGCGGTCGGTGAACTCGAGGAAACGCTCGTCCTCCACCTTGAAGCTGACCCGGCCCGCGTCGGATCCGCGCACGCACAGCACGCAGAACATCTTGCCGGCGACGCTGAACACCAGGTCGTCGTCCCATTTCGGTTCGGCGTTCACGCCCGGCCAGCGGGCGGTCCAGTCGCGCAGCGTGCGCTCGTCCATCGTGTCTCCCCGGGAGGTCGCGGTGGTGGAGTGTGCCAATATCGGCGCATGGCCGCGCGCGAACGTCTCCCGCCCTGGCACGAGCTCCTCCGCCTGCCCAACGGGCGCGAAGTGCTGATCCGGCCGATCCGGCCGCAGGACGCCGAGCCGCTGCGCGCCGCGTTTGCGCTGCTGCAGCCGGAGGAGATCCGTCAGCGCTTTCTGTACGCGCTGACCGAGCTCACGCCGGAGATGGCGCGCCGGCTCACCCATCTGGACTGGCGCCGCGAGTTCGCGCTGGTGGTCGCCGAGCCGCTGCCGCCCGGCGAGGCGGTGGTCGGTGCGGTCGCGCGCGCGGCGATCGACGACAGCGGCCAACATGCCGAGTTCGCGATCCTGGTGAGCCACTACATCGCCGGGCTCGGGCTGGGCCGGCGGCTGATGACCCGGCTGGTCAAGTGGGCTCGCGGGCAGGACCTGGCGACGCTGTACGGCGACGTGCTCGAGCACAACCAGCCGATGCTGGCGCTGGCGCAGTCGCTCGGCTTCGCGCGCCGGCGCCTGCCGGATGCGCCGGGACTGGTGCGGGTAACGCTGGACCTGCGCACCGCGGCCGCGTCACCGCACGACTGACGACACGCGGGTGCCTGCACGCGCCCTCGCCGCCGCGCTCCGATAGAATCGCGCGCCTCATGGCGTCCCCCACTCTCCCCGTTCCGCCGCTGCCCAAGGGGGGCCAGCAGCGCGCCTGGTGGCGCGCGCCGGCATCGACCTCGGCACTGGCGTTCCACATCGCCACCGCGGCGTCGGCGCACCACGGGCCGGTGCTGGTGGTCGCGCGCGACAACCACGCCGCACACCAGCTGGAATCAGATTTGCACACGCTGCTCGCGCACGACGCGCAGCTGCCGGTGCTGCCGTTCCCGGACTGGGAAACGCTGCCGTACGACCAGTTCAGCCCGCATCCGGACATCGTCAGCCAGCGCCTGGCGACGCTGAACCGCCTTCCCACGCTCAAGCGCGGCATCGTGGTGGTGCCGGTGCAGACGCTGATGCAGCGGCTGGCGCCGCGCCGGCACGTGGTGGGCGGCAGCTTCGACGTGAAGGTCGGCCAGCGGCTGGACCTCGATGCCGAGAAGCTGCGCCTGGAAGCCGCCGGCTACCGCAACGTACCGCAGGTGTTCGATCCCGGCGACTTCGCCGTGCGCGGTGGCCTGCTCGACGTGTACCCGATGGGTGCCCAGCAGCCGTACCGGATCGAGCTGCTCGACGACGAGATCGACACCATCCGCACGTTCGACCCGGACTCGCAACGCTCGCTCGATCGCATCGACGCGATCCACCTGCTGCCCGGTCGCGAGCTGCCGATGGACGAGGCGTCCGTGAAGCGCGCGCTCGACGCGCTGCGCGAGCGCTTCGACCTCGACACCCGCCGCAGCGTGCTTTACCAGGACCTCAAGGCCGGCCACGCACCGGCCGGCATCGAGTACTACCTGCCGCTGTTCTTCGAGGACGGCGGCCGCCGCGGCCGCGGCGGCACCAGCACGCTGTTCGACTACCTGGACGGCGAAGTGCTGGCGGTGCTGGGCGACGGCGTCGGCGAGGCGTCCGAGCATTTCTGGGCGAACACCGCGCAGCGCTACGAGCAGCGCCGCCACGACGTCGAGCGCCCGGTGCTGCCGCCGGAGGAGCTGTACCTGCCGCCGGATGCGCTGCGCGAACGGCTCAACGACCTGCAGCGCATCGAGGTCTGCGGCGAGCGACATGCGCAGCGCGAGCGCGCGCAGGCGCTCGGCGACCAGCCGGCGCCGTCGCTGCCGATCGCCGCGAAGGACGCGCCGCCGGCGGAAGCGATCGCGAGCTTCCTGCAGCACTATCCCGGCCGCGTGCTGGTCGCGGCCGATTCGCCAGGCCGCCGCGAGGCGCTGCTGGAGCTGCTGCAGGCCGGTGGCCTGCAGCCGCAGACTGTTGGCGACTGGCGCGGCTTCCTCGCGCCGCGCGAGGGCGCGCCGCCGAGGTTCGCGCTCGCGGTGGCGCCGTTCGACGACGGCTTCGCGGTCACCGAACCCGCGCTCACCGTGCTCACCGAGCGCCAGCTGTTCCCCGAGCGCGCCAGTCAGCCGCGCCGCCGCACGCGTGCGGCGCGCGAGCCGGAAGCGATCATCCGCGACCTCGGCGAGCTGGCCGAAGGCGACCCGATCGTCCACGAGGACCACGGCGTCGGCCGCTACCGCGGACTGGTGACGCTCGAGGCCGGCGGCATGCCGGGCGACTACCTCGAGATCGAATACGCCAAAGGCGACCGCCTGTACGTGCCGGTCGCGCAGCTGCACCTGATCAGCCGCTACTCCGGTGCGTCGCCGGAGAACGCTCCGCTGCACTCGCTCGGCGGCGAGCAGTGGCAGAAGGCGAAGAAGAAGGCCGCCGAGAAGGTCCGCGACGTCGCCGCCGAGCTGCTCGAGATCCAGGCCAAGCGGCAGGCGCGCGCCGGCATGGCGATCGACGTCGACCGCGCGTTGTACGAACCGTTCGCCGCGGCGTTCCCGTTCGAGGAGACGCCGGACCAGCACGCGGCGATCGAGGCGGTGCTGCGCGATCTCGCCTCCAGCCAGCCGATGGACCGGGTGGTCTGCGGCGACGTCGGTTTCGGCAAGACCGAAGTCGCGGTGCGCGCCGCGTTCGTCGCCGCCACCGCCGGCAAGCAGGTCGCGGTGCTCGTGCCGACCACGCTGCTCGCCGAGCAGCACTACCGCAACTTCCGCGACCGCTTCGCCGACTGGCCGCTGCGGGTGGAAGTGCTGTCGCGCTTCAAGAGCAAGAAGGAGATCGAAACCGAGCTCGCCAAGGTCGCGCGCGGCGAGATCGACGTGGTGGTCGGCACCCACCGGCTGCTGCAGCCGGACGTCAAGTTCAAGGACCTGGGCCTGGTCATCGTCGACGAGGAGCAACGCTTCGGCGTGCGCCAGAAGGAGGCGCTGAAGGCGCTGCGCGCCAACGTGCATCTGCTCACGCTGACCGCAACGCCGATCCCGCGCACGCTCAACATGGCGATGGCCGGCCTGCGCGATCTGTCGATCATCGCCACCCCGCCGGCGCACCGGCTGGCGGTGCAGACCTTCGTGGTGCCGTGGGACGACGCGCAGCTGCGCGAGGCGTTCCAGCGCGAGCTGGCGCGCGGCGGCCAGGTGTACTTCCTGCACAACGACGTCGAGAGCATCGGCCGCATGCAGCGCCAGCTTTCCGAGCTGATCCCGGACGCGCGCGTCGGCGTCGCCCACGGCCAGATGCCGGAGCGCGAGCTGGAGCGGGTGATGCTCGATTTCCACAAGCAGCGCTACAACGTGCTGCTGTGCACGACCATCATCGAATCGGGCATCGACATCCCCAACGCCAACACCATCGTCATCAACCGCGCCGACAAGTTCGGCCTGGCGCAGCTGCACCAGCTGCGCGGCCGCGTCGGCCGCTCGCACCACCGCGCGTACGCCTACCTGCTGATCCCCGACAAGCGCTCGATCACCGCCGATGCCCAGAAGCGGCTGGAGGCGATCGCGGCGATGGACGAACTGGGCGCGGGCTTCATGCTCGCGACCCACGACCTCGAGATCCGCGGCGCCGGCGAGCTGCTCGGCGAGGAGCAGAGCGGCCAGATCGCCGAGGTCGGCTTCAGCCTGTACACCGAGCTGCTGGAGCGCGCGGTGCGCTCGATCAAGCAGGGCAAGCTGCCGGACGTCGACCTGGACGAAGCGCGCGGCGCCGACGTCGAGCTGAACATCCCGGCGCTGATCCCGGACGACTACCTGCCCGACGTGCACACCCGGCTGACGCTGTACAAGCGCGTCAGCGCCGCGCGCACGCCCGACGAGCTGCGCGAGCTGCAGGTGGAGATGATCGACCGCTTCGGCCTCCTACCGGATGCGACCAAGCACCTGTTCGCGATCGCCGAGCTGAAGCTGCACGCCACCGCGCTCGGCGTCCGCAAGCTCGACCTGGGGCCGAACGGCGGTCGCGTGCAGTTCGTGGAAAAGCCGAAGATCGATCCGCTGACCGTGATCCAGCTGATCCAGAAGCAGCCGCAGCGCTACCAGATGGACGGCCCGGACAAGCTGAAGCTGAAGCTGGACCTGCCGGAACCGGCCGACCGCCTGCAGACCGCCCGCGGCCTGCTGACCGCGCTGCAGGCGGCCTGACCGCCTCAAGTTCCGCCGGGCTCGGCCGCTGATGGTGGCGACCGGTTCCGGGCACTGGCGCCCGGACCCGCAGCCCGAGGGCCCGTCGCCGACCATGCCGCAGCTCGAACGGTTTCTCCGGATCGCCCGCAGCCCCGCCGCCGAGCCCCATCCCGATGGCGTGCTGCTGATCGACAACTCGCGCGTGTGCGCGGAGCTGACGGGCGCGGTAGTCCGCGAACGGCTCGGCCTGCGCGTCGATGTCGCGACCTCGCTCGCCGACGCACGCCGCCTGCTCGATCCGGGCCGCCACTTCCTGGTGCTGACCGGGCTGGTGCTGCCGGACGCGAGTGGCGACGAGGTGGTGACGACGCTGGCCCGCGCCGGCGTGCCGCTGGTGGTGGTGACCTCGCTGCTGGACGAGGACACCCGCCAGCGGCTCGCCCGCCTCCCGGTGGTCGACTACGTGCCGAAGAACGAGCCGGGCAGCCTCGATTATCTGACCTGGTTGATCCGCCGCATCGACCGCAACCGCCGGGTCAGCGCGCTGGTGGTCGACGATTCCGCGAGCAGCCGACACCTCACCGCCGGACTGCTGCGGCTGTACGGGCTGTCGGTGCGCGAGGCGCCCAGCGCCGAGGCCGCGCTCGACGTGCTGGCCACCGAGAAGCGCATCCAGCTGGTGATCACCGACTACCAGATGCCGGGCATGAACGGCGTCGACCTCACCCGCCAGATCCGCGCGCAATTCAGCCGCGACCATCTCGCGGTGATCGGCGTGTCCGGCAGCAACCAGGCCTCGCTGGTCGCCCAGTTCCTCAAGCACGGCGCCAACGATTTCCTGCACAAGCCCTATTCGCGCGAGGAATTCCTCTGCCGCGTTTCGCAGAACATCGACAACCTCGAGCTGATCGGTACGCTGCAGGACCTGGCCACGCGCGACTTCCTCACCGGCCTGTTCAACCGCCGCCAGCTGTTCACGCTCGGCGAGTCGCTGCACCGGCAGGCGCACAACAGCGGCCAGCGGCTCGCCGCGGCGCTGCTCGACATCGACCACTTCAAGCACATCAACGACACCCACGGCCACGACGCCGGCGATGCGGCGCTGCGCCACGTCGCCCAGGCGCTCCGCGAGCACACCCGCCCCGACGACGTGGTGGCGCGCTTCGGCGGCGAGGAGTTCTGCGTGCTCGCGCCGGACCTGTCGCCGGGGGAGGCGGTCATCTATTTCCAGCGCCTGCGCGCCGCGATCGGCAGCCTCGAGATCCCGCTGCCGGACAACGCGCTGCATCTCACCGTCAGCGTCGGCGTGCAGCCGCACCTCGACCGTTCGCTGGACGCGATGCTGTCCGAAGCCGACCGTCAGCTGTATCTCGCCAAGGCCGCCGGGCGTAACCGCGTGGAGGTCGCCGCGGCGGCCGGCTGCCCGGTGCATTGAACCCTGCCGCCCGGCCCATGACGGGCCGCGGTCCCCATGCCAGCATGCGCCGCGGGCATTGCCGCCCGCCCGGAGCCCGCGCATGCCGATCCGCCGCTGTCTTCTCGCCCTGTTCTGCCTCGCGCTGGCCGCCTGCGCCACCCCGTCCGCGCGCGAACCGGCCGCCACCACCGTGCTGCTGGTGCGGCACGCCGAGAAAGCCACGGGTGAGGATCCCATGCTCAGCGAGGTCGGCCGTGCGCGCGCCACGCGGCTGGCGGTACTGTTGCAAGGCCGCGCGCTCGCTGCGATCCATACCACCGGCTACCGGCGCACCCGCGAGACTGCGCAGGCGGTGGCGAGCGCACACGGGCTCGCGCCACGCGAGTACGACGCCCGCCTGCCCGCCGACGCGTTCGCCACGCAACTGCGCGAAGCCCACCGTGGACAGACGGTGCTGGTCGTCGGCCACAGCAACACCGTGCCGGCAATCGCCGCCGCGTTGTGCCGCTGCACGGTACCGCCGATGGACGAACACGAATACGACCGCCTGATCGAAGTGCACCTCGACGCCGCCGGTACGCCGCGGTTGCGAGAGTCGCGCTACTGATGACGCTCGATCCGCTGCCCCCGTGGAACCGCGATGTCGCAGGAGCGCGTGTGCTGCAGACGCAGCTCGCCGCGCAGGTGCGCCTACGCGACGAGTGGCGCGATCCGCCGCGCTGGCTCGCCGGTTTCGACGTCGGCTTCGTCGCGCGCGGCAAGACCACCCGTGCGGCCGCGGTGCTGATCGACGCGCACACGCTGGAGCCGGTCGAACGGCACGTCGTCGAACTGCCCACGCGCATGCCGTACATCCCCGGTCTGCTCAGCTTCCGCGAACTGCCTGCGCTGCTGGAAGCGCTCGCGCGGCTAAGCCGGCGTCCCGACCTCGCGTTCGTCGACGGCCAGGGACTCGCGCATCCGCGCCGGCTCGGCGTGGCCTGCCACTTCGGGCTGGCCGCCGACCTGCCGGCAATCGGCGTGGCGAAGTCGATCCTGGTCGGCATCCATGCACCGCTCGGCGAGGATGCGGGCGCGACCGCACCGCTGCTCGATGGCGCGGAGCGCGTCGGCACCGCGCTGCGCAGCAAGCGCGGCTGCCGGCCGTTGATCGTCTCGCCCGGGCATCGCGTCTCCCACGAGGCGGCGGTGCGCTGGGTGCAGCACACGCTGCGCGGTTACCGGTTGCCGGAGCCGACCCGGCTCGCCGACCGGCTCGCCTCGCGGCGCGACGGCTGAATCCGTGCGAAGCGGCCGGCGCGAACGGATCGTGTCGCCGTTGGCACGGAGCCGCGTGCGGCGCCCGGCTAGGATGCGGTTGCCGTCCCATTCCGGAGCCGCCATGCCCACCCTGATCGCCCCGCGCGTGCACGACATCGGCGGGCTCGAGGTGCGTCGCGCGGTGCCGACCGTGCAGGCGCGCTCGGTCGGCCCGTTCGTATTCGTCGACCAGATCGGTCCGGCCTCGCTTGACCCCGGCCAGGGCGTGGACGTGCGTCCGCACCCGCACATCGGGCTGGCGACGGTGACGTTCCTGTGGGCCGGCAGCATGCGCCACCGCGACAGCGTCGGCTCGGTGCAGGACATTGAGCCCGGCGACGTCAACTGGATGACCGCCGGCCGCGGCATCGTGCATTCCGAGCGCACGCCGCCGGAGCCGCGCGCGCGCGGCCACCGGCTGGACGGCCTGCAGACCTGGATCGCGCTGCCGCGTGCATCCGAGGAAGCCGCCCCGGCGTTCCATCACCATCCGGCCGCCACCCTGCCGCGCCTCGAACGCCCCGGCACGCTGCTGCGCGTGGTCGCCGGGCGCGGCTACGGCGCGGAATCGCCGGTGGCGGTGTTCAGCGACACCCTGTACGTCGCCATCGACCTGCAGCCCGACGCCGAAGTGCGGCTGGACGCCGACCACGCCGAGCGTGCCCTGTACGTGCTGGCGGGCGAGGCGGAGCTGGACGGCGCCGCGCTGCCGGCGCAGCACCTCGTGCTGCTCGATCCGGGCACCCGCCCGCGCCTGCGCGCGCGCACCGCGCTGCGGGCCATGCTGCTCGGCGGCGAGCCGCTGGATGCCCCGCGCCACATGTGGTGGAACTTCGTTTCCAGCTCGCGCGAACGGATCGAGCAGGCCAAGGCGGATTGGGCGGCGGGCCGCTTCCCCGCAGTGCCGGAGGAGAGCGAGTTCATTCCGCTGCCGGAGCGCTGAACCGGGTCCTCCTGCTGTCAGCAATGTGAAAATTTGTCAAGTCCCCTCGGTTGATCTATGGTCGGCACAGAAGCGCGTGCGCGCTTCGCGGTGACCTAAGGGGGGAACTTCCATGAAACGTCTGTCTTGGCTTGTGCTCGCATTGGCCGTGGCCGCACCGGTGCAGGCTCAGGAGACGCGGGCGGCGTGCCCGCGCCTAGCGGCCGAGACCGGGCTGACCTGGGAATACAAGAACGCCGGCGACGCCGACCTGTGCCGTGCACTGCGGGCCGACGGCAGCGAAGCGTTCGGCCTGTTCATCGCCAAGAGCTCGCCGTTCGAGCCGAAGGGCGGCAACCGCGTCGAGGAAGGCACGCTCGATGGCCGCCCGGTGGCGTGGTACCGCAGCGAGCTGGCCGGCCGCCCGAACGTGCAGGCGCGCGAAACGGTGGTGGAGCTTCCCGACGGCCGTGTCGCCCATATCTGGGTGCATGCGAACAACGAGGAGCAGCTGCGCCAGGCGCTCGGCATGGCGCAGTCGATGCAGTTCGGCGCCACGCGCCTCAGCAGCAACTGATCCGGCGCGGTCATCGCCGCGCGGGACCGCATTGCGGTCCCGCGCCGGCGTTCAGAACAGGCCCTGCTGGTAATCCTGGAACGCCTGCATGAGCTCTTCGCGGGTGTTCATCACGAACGGGCCGTAGCGCGCCACCGGCTCGCGCAGCGGCCGGCCCGCCAGCACGATCGCCCGCGCGCCGGGCTTGCCGCCGGTGACCGTCAGCCGCGTGCCGTAGCCGATCACGCCCAGCTGCTGCGCCTCCAGGCGCTGCTGCTCGGGCCCCACCGCGAGCTCGCCGTCGTACACGTGCACGCAGGCGTTGTGGCCCTGCGGCAGTTCGTAGTCCCAGCTCGCCCCCGGCTCCAGCGCGACGTCGAGATAGATCGGCTGCGTGGCCGCGCTGCCGTCGGCATACACCGGGCCGACGGTGTCGCCGACGCGGCCGGCGATCACCTTCACCGTCACGCCCGCCGCCGGCTGCGCCTGCGGAATGCGGTCCGGCGCGAATTCCTGGTAGCGCGGCGCGGTCATCTTGTCGCGCGCCGGCAGGTTCACCCACAGCTGGAAGCCGCGCATGCGGCCCTCGTGCTGCTCGGGCATCTCCGAATGCACCAGGCCGCGGCCGGCGGTCATCCACTGCACGCTGCCCGACACCAGCAGGCCCTCGTTGCCGTGGTTGTCGCGATGGCGCATGCGGCCGTCGAGCATGTAGGTGACGGTCTCGAAGCCGCGGTGCGGGTGGTCCGGGAAGCCGGCGAGGTAGTCCTCCGGCCGGTCGGTGCCGAACTCGTCGAGCATCAGGAACGGATCGAGATCGGGCAGCTGCGGCGAGCCGATCAGGCGCGTCAGCTTGACGCCGGCGCCATCGGAGGTGGGCATGCCGCGGATGACGCGGATCAGACGGGCGAGAGGTGCGGAGTTCATGACGGCTCGAACGGAAGGTCCGCGCACAAGATGACAGCTAGCCCGCGGCAGACGAGGCGCACGCGCGCAAACGATCGTTCCGCACCTGCAACGGCGTTGGTCGCGCCCGGGTTCAGCGTCGCTGCAGCCGCCAGGCGCGGTGGATGCGCGGATCGCGCGCGAAGTCCGGCGGAATCGTCTGCGGGCTGATCTCCTCGCATGCCGCGAACGCCGCCACCGCCGCCTCATCCATGCGGAAGCGGCGGAAGTTGTTGGAGAAGTACAGCGTGCCGCCGGGCGCGAGGCGCGCCACCGCCGCGCGCAGCAGCCGGACGTGCTCGCGCTGCACGTCGAAGTCGTCAGCGCGCTTGGAATTGGAGAACGTCGGCGGGTCGCAGAAGATCAGGTCGTACTCGCCGCGGTCCGCCTCCAGCCAGGCGAGCGCGTCACCCTGTACCAGCGCGTGGCGGGCGCCGCCCAGGCCGTTCTCGCGCAGGTTGTCCGCGCACCATTGCAGGTAGGTCGCCGACAGGTCGACCGTGGTGGTGCGGCGCGCGCCGCCGAGCGCGGCATGCACGGTCGCCGCGCCGGTATACGCGAACAGGTTGAGGAAGCGGGTGTCGTGCGCCTCCTCGGCAAGCTGCAGCCGCAGCGGCCGGTGGTCGAGGAACAGCCCGGTGTCGAGGTAGTCGAACAGGTTCACGCGCAGGCGCGCGCGCCCCTCGCGCACGACCACGAACTCGCCGCGCTGGTCGAACTGGCCGTACTTGCTGCCGCCCTTCCCGCGCGCGCGGGTCTTCAGCGCGATCCGCTCCCGCGGCACCGCGAACACCTCGCGTGCGGCAGCCAGCAGCTCGTTGCGCCTGCGGCGCACGTCGGCCTCCGGGATCTCGGCTGGCGCCGCATACTCCTGCACGTGCAGGAACGTGCGCGGCTCGGCCTCGTCGGTGGTGTAGACGTCGATCGCCGCGGCGTATTCCGGCAGGTCGGCGTCGTACGCGCGGTAGCAGGCGACGCCTTCGCGCTCGCGCCAGTTCCTGAGCGCACGCAGGTTCTTGCGCAGCCGGTTGGCGACCATCTGCGCGCCGTCGCTCAGCGGTCGCGGTGCGTCCGGCTCGGCGCGCGCGGCCGGCGCCAGCGGGTCCACCACGATCAGCGCGCACTCCAGCGCGCCGTTGAACACGGTGTAAGCCTTCTTCGCGCGCAGCCCGGTCGAACGCGCGAGCTCGGCGTTGCCGCACAGCAGGCTGGCACGCCAGTGCGGAACCGCGCGGCGGAGCGCGTCGCCGAGCGCGCGATACAGCGCGGGATCGGCCGCCAGCCGCGCGTCGTACGGCGGATTGCATACCGCCAGCCCCGGCTCCGCACCGAGTGCGGCGACGTGTGCCGCCTGCAGCGCGGCGACCTCGCCGGTCTCCCACGCGATCGCGTCGGCGACGCCGGCCGCTTCCGCGTTCTCGCGCGCGGCGCGAATCGCATGCGGGTCGAGGTCGCGGCCGAGGAACGCCGGACGCAGCGTGGCTCGTCCGTGCGCGGCGCGTTCGTGCGCCTGCTCGTACAACGACGACCAGCCGGCGCGATCGAACCCGAGCCAGCGCGTCGGCGCCCGCTCGCCGTAGCGCGCCAGCGCGGGCGCGACGTCGGCGGCGATCAGCGCAGCTTCGATCAACAGCGTGCCGCTGCCGCACATCGGATCGAGCAGCGCGCCGCCGGCGGCGTACACCTGCGGCCAGTGCCCGCGCAGCAGCACCGCCGCGGCGAGCGTTTCCTTCAGCGGCGCCTCGCCCTGCGCGCGGCGCCAGCCGCGACGGTGCAGCGGCCCGCCGCCCAGATCGACCGACAGCACCGCCCGGCCCTTGCGCACCACGAGGTTGAGGCGCACGTCGGCGTGCTCGACGTCGACGTCCGGGCGCGCGCCGGTGCGTGCGCGCAGCACGTCGACCACGGCGTCCTTGACCCGCTGCGCCGCGTAGCGAGCGTGGGTGAGCGCGCTGCCGGACACGTGCGCGTCGACCGCGATCGTGCAGCCGGGGCCGACGTGCGCCGGCCAGTCCACCGCCGCCGCACCGGCGTACAGCGCGTGCTCGTCGGCGCAGTCGAACTCGGCGATCGGCCACAGCACACGGCTGGCGAGCCGCGACCACAGCACCGCGCGTTGCGCATCCTGCAGGCTGCCCTCGACATTGGCCCCGGCGATCGCGGCGGTCGCGCGTGCGCAGCCGAGCGCGAGCAGTTCGTCGACCAGCAGGTACTCAAGCCCCTTGGCGCAGCTGGCGAAGAACCGGCTCACGGCAGCGTGGCCAGCAGTGCGGCGAACGCTTCCGCGCTGGCCGCGACATGGCCGCCCAGCCGGTGGCTGTCGTCGACCAGCAGCAGGCGCGCGCGCCGCTGGTGCGCCCACGCGACCACCTCCTGCGCCGGAATGAGTTCGTCGTCCCAGCCGTGCACGATCGAGGTCGGCACGCGACGCGCGTCGAGCTGCGGCGCCTCGCCCATCCGCACCGGCGGCGCCATCAGGAACAGCGCCGCGACCGGCACCTCCAGCGAGACCCGTGCCGAGATCCACGCACCGAGACTGGAACCGCCCAGCACCAGCGGACCGCGCGCGGCGGCCGCCTCCGCCAGCGCGTGCAGCCGGCGCTGGCGCGCGTACACGTCGCCAAGCTCGCTGATCTCGCGGCGGGCGTCGAGGTCGGTGTAGTCCGGACGCTCGTGGCTCCAGCCCAGGCGCGCGGCGACCTCGGCGAGCGCGGTCACCTTGGTGGCGTCGGGACCGCTTTCGAAGCCGTGGGAAAGGATGCAGTGCCCTGGCATGGTTCGTCCGGTGCAGGCGTCGCCCCGCAGCGGCGAGGTTTGCGACGCAATCGAGGTTTTACGGGCGGCGGTGGCCGCCGGCATCGCGCGCGAATGCTAGCATCAGCCGGCATGTCGACCCTGTCCGCGTTGCCGCTTCGCGTCCACTGGCTGCCGTACGTCGAGCGACTGCAGGCGCGCGAGTTGGACACCATCGACCTGGTGGTGGTCCACTGCACCGAGCTTCCCGACCTGCGCGCGGCGCGCGAATTCGGCGAGCGTGTGCTCTACCCCAACTCGGGCACCGGCAACAGCGGCCACTTCTACATCGACCGCGACGGCAGCCTGCACCAGTACGTGCCGATCGAGCGCATCGCCCACCATGTGCGCGGCTACAACGCCCGTTCTATCGGCATCGAGCTGGTCAACCGCGGGCGCTGGCCGAACTGGCTCGACTCGCGCCACCAGAGCATGGACGAGCCGTATCCGACTGCGCAGATCGACACTTTGGTGGCGTTGCTGCAGGCGCTGCGCGCCGAACTGCCGGGATTGCGCGCGATCGCCGGCCACGAGGACCTCGATACCGAGGCGGTGCCTGCCAGCGACGATCCCGGGCGCAGCGTGCGCCGCAAGCGCGACCCGGGCCCGCGCTTCCCGTGGTCGCGGGTGCTGGCCGAGGTCGGTCTGGACCGCCTGCTGTGAGCTAGCGAACCACGCGCATGTGCGGCGGCCGCGGGCGCCGTGGCCGGAACGGCGGCTGCCCGCGCCAGTAGCGGATCAGCAGCCAGCCGAACAGCATGCCGCCGAGGTGGGCGAAATGCGCCACGCCCGGCTGCCGGCCGGTGACGCCGAGCAGCAGTTCGATCACGCCGTAGACGATCACCAGCGTGCGCGCCTTCATCGGGATCGGCGGGATCAGCAGCATCACCCGCTGGTTCGGGAACAGCATCCCGTAGGCGAGCAGCAGGCCGAACACGCCGCCGGACGCGCCGACGGTCGGATACGCCGGCTGGCCGTGCGAGATCGCCCACATGCCCACGCCGAGCTGGCACAGCGCCGCCCCCAGCACGCACACCGCGTAATAGGTCAGGAACCGCCGCTGGCCCCACACGTGCTCCAGCGGCGCACCGAACATCACCAGCGCGAGCATGTTGAACAGCAGGTGCGGCAGGTTGCCGTGCAGGAACGCGTACGTGACCAGCTGCCACGGCTCGAAGCCCGGCGAACCCTGGAACGCGTCGGCGCTGCCCACCGGCCACAGCATCAGTGCGTAGATCAGTTCGCTGTCCTGCAGCAGCATCTGCAGCAGGTAGGCCACGCCGTTGGCGATCAGCAGCGCCTTGGTGACGGGGGGAAGGTTGCGGAACATCCGGACTCCTCGCAGACCCATCCATGGTAGCGGTCCGGACCGTGCAGGAGGCGGCAACGCCGCACGGCGCGGCGGGGTCGCGCTCAGTCGAAGCGCCAGAGCTGCTCGTCGAGCGTGCGCGCCGGCGCCGCCGTCGGCCGCGCGCGGCCGTTCTCCACCTTCACGCCTTCGGCGCGCAGCCGCGCGCACTGCTCGCGGAAGCCGCGCGAGCCCGGCGGGAATGCGATGCGCCCGTCCGAACGCAGGATGCGGTGCCACGGCAGCGCCGGGTCCTCGTTCTGCGCCAGCAGCCGCGCGACCAGCCGCGCGCGCCCCGGCAGCCCGGCGCGGCGCGCGATCTCGCCGTAGCCTGCCACCTGGCCTGGCGGCACCGCGCGGATCGCGGCGTAGATGCGTTGTGCCGAAGCGGCGTCGGGCATGGGGTTAGCATAACGGTCCGTCGCAGGAGCCCCGCCATGCGCAGTTTCGACCAGATCCGCCGCCACCTGCACACCTCCGGCTTCCGCGTCAGCCTGGACGAGGAAACGATGGTGTGCGTCGAGCTGTCGCTGGATCACGGCCAGCGCCACCAGGCGATCTTCCTGGCCGAGATCGAGGACGAGGACGGCCGGCGCTTCCTGCGCGTGAGCACCGCGATCGGCCCGGCCACCGCGATCGATGCGGAGCGCGCGCTGGCGTTCAACTGGCAGAGCCGGGTCGGCTACCTCGCGATCGGCGACCTCGACGGCACCGCGCACCTGCAGCTGTGCGAGAACCGGCCGTACGACGGGCTGACGATCCCGGAAATCGAACGCCTCGTGCTGGAGCTCGGCGGCCTCGGCGACCGCATGGAACGCGCGCTGTCCGGCGGCGACCGCTTCTGAGCGATCCGCCCGCGCGCAACGAAAAAGGGAGCGGCGCGCCGCTCCCTTTTTCTTCGTGCTGCAAGCTGCGCGGGCGTCAGACCCAGCCGAACGCGCGCATGCCGTTGAACAGCAGGTAGGCGATGCCGCCGGCCGCCGGGATGGTGAGGATCCACGCCCAGAGCATCTTCTCCACCACCGTCCACTTGATCGCGTTGAAGCGCTTGGCGGTGCCGACGCCCATGATCGCCGAGGAGATGTTGTGGGTGGTCGACACCGGGATGCCCAGCGACGAGGCGGCGAGGATCACCGACGCCGCGCTGGTCTCCGCGGCGAAGCCGTGGATCGGGTGCAGCTTCACCAGCTTGTGGCCGAGCGTCTTGATGATGCGCCAGCCGCCGGCGGCGGTACCCGCGGCCATCACGATCGCGCAGGTGATCTTGATCCAGGTGTCGATGTCGTTGTTGGCGATCGCGTTCTGCGACGGCTGCAGGAATGCCAGCCACGACGGCAGGTTGTCGAGTGTGCCTTCCGCGTGCGCGGCGACCAGCGTCAGCGCGATGATGCCCATGGTCTTCTGCGCGTCGTTGGAACCGTGCGCGAAACCCATCGCACCGGCGCTGACCAGCTGCGCCTTGCCGAAGATCGAGTTGACCCAGCGCGGGCGCGCGATGCGCGCGAACACGCCGCCGCTGCGCGCCATCAGCCCGATGAGTGCGAACAGCACGCCCATCACCAGGAAGCCCGCGGTGAAGCCGAGCAGCGGCGAGCTGACCATCGGCACGACCACCTTCCACAGCACGCCGGCGCTCTTGTACCAGGGGTCCTTGACCTCGGACCAGACGATCGCCTCGGGGTTGTTCATCGCCGCCGCGAACGCCGCGCCGATCAGTCCGCCGATCAGCGCATGCGAGGACGACGACGGCAGCCCCCAGTACCAGGTGATCAGGTTCCAGACGATGCCGCCCATCAGCGCGCACAGGATCATCTGCGAGGACACCTCGACCACGCCGGCGTCGATGATGCCGGAGGCGATGGTCTTGGCCACCGCGGTGCCCCACAGCGCGCCGACCAGATTGGTGAACGCGGCCAGGCTGACCGCCTGGATCGGGGTCAGCACCTTGGTGGCGACCACGGTCGCGATCGAGTTGGCGGTGTCGTGGAAGCCGTTGATGTACTCGAACACCAGCGCGGCCAGCACGACCACCAGGACCAGCGTCAGCATGGCGGCGGCCTCAGGAGTTCTTCAGCACGATTTCGTAGGCCACCACGCCGGCCTCGCGGCAGCGGTCGATCGCCTTCTCGAGGATCTCGAAGAACTCCTTCAGCAGGAACATCTGCACCGCGTCGAGCTTGCCGGAATAGATGTCGCGGTACAGCTCGAGCATCAGGCGGTCGGCCTCGTTCTCCAGCGCACGCAGCTCGTCGTTGAGCGCCTTCATCGGCTCCAGCTTCATCTTCGGCAGCTGGCGCACCATCCGCACCACCACGTCAGCGGCCTTCTCCAGCATCGCCGCACGCGGCGCAAAGTCGATGTGCGCGAGGTGCTGGGTGGCGAGCGCATAGCGGTCGGCGAACTTCTCGACCTGCTTCGGGATCTTGTACAGCGCCGAGGCGAGCGCCTCGATGTCCTCGCGCTCGATCGGCGTGATGAAGCTGTTCACCAGCTCCTGGCTGATCTTGTCGGCCGCCTCGCGCTCGCGCTGGCGGGCGAGCTTGAACGCGTCCAGCGCCGGCTGGCGGTTCGCGTCCTTCAGCATCGCGTGCAGCGAGCGGGTGGAGTCGTGCGCGGCGACCGCGGCCTCCTCCAGCAGCGTGTAGAACTGGTTGCCTTGGCCGAAGATGGTTTGCAGGGAGAACATGCGGTGCCTCTGCGCCGTCGGGGCGAAAGCGCGAATTATGACCGCTGGATGACCGCTTGCGGATAGCCCGTCGACGGGGCGCCCCAGCCGGCCCTGTTAAGATCGCGCGCCGCGCCGCCCCCCGCCCGGGCCCGACCGCATGGACGACGACCCGACTCCGCCCCCGCTCCCTTGCGCCCGCCCCGGCGCACCCCGGCCCGCCCGCCCCCGGAGCCCGGCCGATGCTTGAGCTGGCCATCGTTGGCTTCCTGATCCTGCTCAACGGCTTCTTCGCGCTGTCGGAGATGGCTCTGGTCACCTCGCGCAAGCTGCGCCTGAAGCAGATGGGGGAGACCAGCCGTGGCGCGCGCGCGGCGCTGGCACTGGCCGAGCAACCCGACCAGGTGCTTTCGACCGTGCAGATCGGCATCACCCTGATCGGGGTGCTCGCGGGCCATTTCGGCGGCGAGGGGATCGGCCTGCAGATCGCCGGCTGGATCGACGACTGGTTTCCGAACGCGCGCGAATACGCGCAGGGCATCGGCTTTGGCACGGCGCTCGGGCTTATTACCGCCGGCTCGGTGATCTTCGGCGAACTCGTCCCCAAGCGCCTGGCGCTGATGAACCCGGAACGACTCGCCGCTGCCGTCGCCCTTCCGCTGTACGCACTCTCGCGGGCCGCGCGCCCGATCGTCCTGGCGCTCGGCGTGATCAACAGCGGCGTTCTGCGCCTGCTCGGCCTCAAGGATGACGCGCGCGCGCATATCAGCGAAGAGGAAATCCGCCTGCTGGTGTCGGAAAGCCACGAGCAGGGCGTGATCGACGCCGACGAGCGCAAGATGGTCAACCGCGTGCTCAGCCTCGGCGACCGCACGGTCGAGAGCCTGATGACACCGCGCCCACGCGTCGCCTGGCTGGACGCGGCCGCGCCGCTGGCCGACAACCTGGCGGTGATGCGCGCCACCCCGTTCTCGCGTTATCCGGTGTACCGCGAGAGCGACCGCGACGTGCTCGGAGTGCTCGAGGTGAAATCGCTGCTGGACGGCATCGAGCAGGGCGTGCCGGCGCTGTTCGAGAAGCTGCGCAAGCCGCTGTTCGTCTCCGAATCCACCCACGCGCTCAAGCTGCTGGAGATCTTCCGCGAGGAGCAGCAGTCGCTCGCGCTGGTGGTCGACGAGTACGGCGACATCGCGGGCCTGGTGACCATGCACGACGTGCTGACTGCGGTGCTCGGCCGCCTGCAGTCGGCCGAATCCGACGTCGACGCCAGCCCCGTGGTGCAGCGCCCCGACGGCTCCTGGCTGATCGACGGCGCGCTGCCGCGCGAGGACCTGCGCGAGCTGATCGGCGGCGCGCGCCTGCCGGGCGAAGACGAGCACGACTTCCACACCGCCGCGGGCCTGGCGATCGCGCATTTCGGGCGCATCCCGCGTGTGGGCGAGCGCTTCGGCTGGGACGGCTGGGAACTCGAGATCGTCGACCTCGACGGTCCGCGGGTCGACAAACTGCTGCTGCGCCGCGCGGCGGCCGCCGAGGAGGGCGAGGATGTCACCGCCGCCTGACTCGCGCCGCGAGGCCGGCACCCGCGCGCTGCTGGACGCGCTCAGCGACGGCCCCGCCGAGGAGGCGCTGCGGCTGGACACGCTGTTCGCCGGGCTTGGCAAGCGCTCGTTCGGCATGCTGCTGTTCGTCTCCACGCTGCCGGCGTTCATTCCGATCCCGGGCATGGGCGGGGCGATCAGCGGCCCGCTGTCGGTGCTGATCGGCGTGCAGTTGCTGGTCGGCCTGCGCCGGCCCTGGCTGCCGGGCTTCATCGCCCGCCGCGGCCCGCACCGACGCTCGCTGCAGCGCTTCCGCGACCTGCTCGCGCCGTTCCTGCGCTGGCTGGAGCGGGTGGTCCGGCCGCGCGCGCCGGCCCTGCTCGACCACCGCCTCGCCGGCGCGGTCTCGGGCGTGCTGATCGTGCTGGTCGGGTTGCTGCTGGCGTTGCCGATCCCGCTGACCAACTACCTGTTCGGCGGCCTGCTACTGCTGTTCGCGCTGGCGCTGCTGGAACGCGACGGCTGGCTGATGCTCGCGGCCTGGCTCGGCGGCGGCGCGTCGGTCACGGTGTTCGGCGTGCTGTCCGGACGGCTTGCGGCGCTGGCCGCCGACTGGTTCCAGCGCATCGTCGGCTGACGTCAGGAGGAGGTGTCGACCGGCGCGAGCAGCTTGAGGAACTCCTCGGCGGTTACCGGCGGTCCGAGCCAGAAGCCCTGCGCGAGGTCGCAGCCGCGATCGCGCAGCACCGCGTACTGCCCTTCCTTCTCCACGCCCTCGGCCACCACCACGATGCCGAGCGAATGCGCCATCGCGATGATCGACGAGGTGAGCGCGAGGTCGTCGGCATCGTGCAGGATGTCGGCGATGAAGCTGCGGTCGATCTTGACGCCGTCGACCGGCACGCGGCGCAGATGGCTGAGCCCGGAGAAGCCGGTGCCGAAGTCGTCCAGCCAGACCTTGACCCCGGTGTCGCGCAACTGGGCGAGCAGCCGGCCGACCTGCGCCTCGTCGCCGAGCACCGCGGTCTCGGTGAGCTCGACGTGCAGCAGCTGCGGCGACAGTCCGGTGTCGCCGAGCGCGTCAGCGACCACGTCCGGCAGGTCGCCGCCGCGCAGCTGGCGCGGCGAGACGTTGACCGACACGAACAGCGGCGATGCGTCCTCGCCGCGCGCATCCTGCCAGCGCACGGCGTCGCGGCAGGCGGTGCGCAGCGCCTGCGGGCCGAGCGTCTCGATCAGCCCACTCTGCTCGGCGACATCGATGAACGCGGCCGGCGCCACCAGCCCGAGCTCGGGGTGCAGCCAGCGCAGCAGCGCCTCGGCGCCGACCAGCGCGCCGTCGGACAGCCGGTACACCGGCTGGTAGGCCAGGCTCAGCTCGCCGCGGTTCCAGGCCCCGCGCAGGTCGTGTTCGAGGAACACGCGGCGCTCCATCGCCTGGTTCATCATCGCGTTGTAGAACCGGTAGCAGTTCTTGCCGGCGATCTTCGCCTGGTACATGGCGATGTCGCCGTGCTTCATCAGCATCGCCGCGCTGCTGGCGTCGTCGGGGAACAGGGTGATGCCGACCGAGGTGCCAAGGAACAGCTGGCGCTCGTGCACGACGATCGGTTCGGCGAGCGCGCGCACCAGCGCGCCGGCCAGCTGCGCCGCGGTCTGGCGGATGTCGGGGCCTTCCAGCAGCACCACGAATTCGTCGCCGCCGAAGCGCGCCAGCATCGACTGCTCGCCGCCGAGGCGCTCGACGGTGGCGCGGATGCGGCTGGCGCACTGCAGCAGCACCTCGTCGCCGGCATCGTGGCCGAGCGTATCGTTGACCCGCTTGAAGTCGTCGACGTCGGCGAACAGCAGCGCGATCTGGTAGTCGATGCCGCGCTGCTGCAGCTCCTGCAGGCGGTGCTCGAGCACGTCGCGGAACGCAGCGCGGTTGGGCAGGCCGCTGAGCGCATCGGTATAGGCGATGTGGCGGATCTCGCGGTCGTGGCGGGCGATGCTGTCGCGCATGCGGGTGAAGCCGCGCATCAGGTCGCCGATCTCGTCGTGACGCTGGGTCGCCGGGGTGTCGGTCTCGTAGTGGCCGGCCTCGATCTCGCCGGCCGCGGCGGCGAGCTGGCGGATCGGCCGCACCACGAAGCGCTGCACCAGCAGCAGCGCGGTGACGGCAAGGCCCAGCAGCGCGAAGCCGAGCAGCGCCATCCACAGCAGCTGGCGGCGCGCGAGCTCGTCCAGCCGCTCGCGCAGGCCGCGCATGGCGATGTCCTGCACGTGCTGCGCGCTGCCGAGATCGAGCCCGATGCGCACGCCGCCGATGCGCTGGCTGCCGGTCATCACCGGCGCGGACACGTCCAGCACCTGCTCGCCCCACACCACCTGCGGCGATCGCGCCGACGTCACCGCGGACGCCAGCGGGTCGTCCATCTGCTGGCCGAACTGGGCGATCTCCTCGGTGCCGTCGTGGATAACGTTGCCGTCGACGTCATACACCAGCACGTAGGCGACGCCGGGCTGACGCAGCGCCGCGCGCGCGTGGTCGCCGATCGCATCGAGGTCGAAGTAGTACAGCGGATTGGCGAGCGACTGCGCGAGCTGCGTCACCGTGGCAACGCCGCGCCGCTCCAGGTTCTGCCGCAGCGTCGAGTCCATCACCTCGCGGCTGATGGTCTCCACTTCCCTCTGCAGCATGGCCTGGCGCTGCCACAGCAGGGTCAGCAGCGCGAGCGTCGTCACCAGCACCACCAGCATGCCGGTGAGGAAGCGCGCCTGCAGCCCGTAGCGCAGCTTCATTCCACTTCCTCACGGACGCGGCGCACGCCGGCGGAGACCCGTGCCAGTTCATGCCGGGCGCTGTCGTCCAGCGGCAGGAAGCGCGAGGTGGCGAAGAACCGCCGCAGCGCATCGCGCGCTTCCGGATCACGATGCGCCTCGCTCAGCACCTGCCGCAGCCGCGCCTCGACCTTCGGATCAAGGTTCGGCCGCACCATTTCCAGCGCGCGCGGATACGGCTCGGAGCGCGCGACGATACGCAGGTCGCGGCGGAACGCCGGCGGCACCCGCCGCGGGTTCTCCCAGTCGAGGTTGCTCATCACGCCGACATCGACCAGCCGCTTGTGCACCCAGGTGGCGATGTTGAGCTCGGAGCGCGCGAACAGGTAGCCGACCGCGCCGGCGTCGATCGGGTCGGTCGGCGACAGCAGCAGTTCCAGCCGGTAGCCGCGGTCGAGCAGCATCGCCGCCGGTACGAAGTACGCGCTGGTCGAGGCCGGTCGCTGGAACGCCACCGCATGGCCGGGGAGATCCGCGAGCGAGCGCACGTCGCTCTCGCGGCGGGTGAAGAACACCGTGTGGTAGCGGGTGGCGCCCTCGCGCTCGGTCAGCAGCAGCGGTTTGGCGTCGGCGCGGTGCGCCAGCAGCATCGCCGAACCGGCGGTCTCGGTGACCCAGTCGACGCGGCCGCGGCGCAGGTAGCTCGCCATCTGCTGGGCGTCCTTCGCCATCAGGATCCGGCCGCTGCGCACGCCGACGTCGGCCATGCGCGCGACCACGTAATCGAGCAGCGGCTTGAGCTGGTCGTAATGCGATTTGGGATCGTCGCTGATGCGGCCGAGCACCAGGACGCCGTCGTCGGAGGCGGGCGCGGCCGGGCGCGGCAGCGCCAGCGCGAGCGCACACAACGCCCACGCCGCGATGCGCCTGACGGCTCGCTTCATCGCACCCCCCCGGGTCCCATCAGAGGGCAGCCTAAACGAAAACCGCCGGCGCCGGGTATCCGGCGGTGCCCCGACGCCGAAGCTGAAGCGAGTCAGCCTGGGTCCGGCGTTTGCGGCAGGTCGCCGGCCATGCGCGCGACGCGATCGACGTCGGCGAGGATCGCGCGCAGCAGCCGCACCTCGCGCTCCTCCGGCGCAGCACGCAGCAGCAGCCGGCGCAGCTTGCGCATCGCCACTTCCGGCGCGCGCCCCTTGTGGAAGTCGATCGCGGCCAGCGTCTGGTCGAGGTGCGCGAACAGCGCCTCCATCTGCGCATGCGGGGCCGGCGGCTCGCGCTCGGCCACCGCGGCCGCCGCGCCCTCGTGCGCGAGCATCGCCAGGCGCAGCTCGTAGCACACCACCTGCACCGCCGCAGCCAGGTTGAGCGAGCTGTAGGCCGGATTGGCGGGGATGAACACCGCCGCGTGGCAGAGGTCGAGCTCCTCGTTGGTGAGCCCGGTCCGTTCGCGCCCGAATACCAGCGCGACCTCGCCCTCGGCGGCAGACGCGATCGCGCGCTCCGCCGCCGGTCGCGGCCACAGTTCCTGCAGCGCGATGCGCCGGCCGCGCGCGGTGGAACCGAGCACGAGCTGGCAGTCGGCGACCGCCTCGGCCAGGCTCGCGCAGGTAACGGCGCCTTCAAGCACGTCCTCGGCGCCGGCCGCAAGCGCGGCGGATTCGTGGTTGGGCGCGCGCTCGGGGGCCACCAGCACCAGCCGGTGCAGGCCCATCGTCTTCAGCGCGCGTGCGGCGGAACCGATGTTGCCGGGATGCTGGGTGCCCACCAGCACCACCCGCAGGCGTGCGGCAAGCGAGGTTGAGGGAATGCTCATGGGCGCGAATGGTAAACTCCGCGCCCCGGCCCCCGCGCCGGGTTCGTTCTTTCAACCCGCCCTGCTCCCACGAGGCTGCCTCCCGTGCAGAAACCCGCCGTCACGCTCATGGTCCGCGCCGCCCGCGCCGCCGGCAACGTTCTGATCCGGCACATGTACCGGCTCGACGCGCTCAACGTGGTCGAGAAGGGCCGGATGGATTACGCCAGCGAGGTCGACGAGCTCGCCGAGCAGGAAATCGTGCGTGAGCTGCGCAAGGCCGGCCCCGACTATGCGTTCCTCGGCGAGGAAGGCGGTTCGCAGGGCAAGGGCCGGCTTACCTGGGTGATCGACCCGCTCGACGGCACCAGCAACTACCTGCACGGCATCCCGCATTTCTGCGTGTCGATCGCGCTCGTCGAGAACGGCGAACCGATCCACGGGGTGATCTTCGATCCGCTGCGCAACGAGCTGTGGACCGCCAGCCGCGGCAGCGGCGCCACCCTCAACGACAAGCGCATCCGCATCGGCGAGCGCAAGGATCTGGAGGGCGCGATGCTGATCACCGGCTTCCCGCCGCGCGAGCGCTCACGTCTCGCGCCGCAGCTGCGGTGCATCGAGGCGCTGCTGGCCGAGGCCGAGGACGTGCGCCGCACCGGCTCGGCCGCACTGGACCTGGCCTACGTGGCCACCGGCCGCGCCGATGCCTACTTCGAGGCCGGGGTGAAGCCGTGGGACATCGCCGCCGGTGTGCTGCTGGTGCGCGAGGCCGGCGGCAAGGTGGCCGATTTCCGCGGCCGTACGACCGGTCCGATGGACGCACGCGGCACTGCCGGGCGAGGGCTGATCGCCGGTAACGTCAAGATCGCCGACGTTCTGCAGAAGAAGATCGTCGAGACCGGTTACGCCGCTGCGTTCGACTGACCGACGCCGGTTCTTGGAACCGGTCGGCGCCTCGTTCATGAACCACAGGCATTCCGCCCGCTACGCGGGCGGGTTACGTCTTTATCGCGCCAAGTAACCAAGAGAAAGGCGGTTCCCCGACACGACAATCCTGCCGTCGGCACGTGCCTCGGGATTTTCGTACGCGACATCCCGGTCGCGTCCGAACACGGCCCGCATCTGCCGGCCGCCCTCCGGGTCTTCGAGCCTTGGCCAGCTTACGTTGGAAGAAAGTGGCGCCCGGAAAGCCGACGGGCCGCACGCGGCGGCCCGTCGGATTAAACGAACGCAACCGCCGGTTTTACGGCCGCCGCGCCAGCGCCGCCTCGTCGCGCGCCTTCGGCATCAGGTCCTGCTTGTGGACCGCCAGCACGCCCAGGGTCAGCAGCGGGCACGCGATGAAGATCGTGGATAGCGTGCCGATCACGATGCCGAGGATCTGCGCCTCCGCCATCCCGCGCAGCGAGCCGCCGCCGTACAGGTACAGCGCCAGCACGGTGAGGAATGCGACGAACGAGGTGATCACCGTGCGCGAGAGGGTCTGGTTGATCGAGGTGTTGAGCACGGTCAGCGGATCGGCGCGCATCGAGCGGAAGTTCTCGCGCACGCGGTCGAACACCACGATGGTGTCGTTGATCGAGTAACCCATCACCGACAGCAGGCCGGCGAGCACGGTCAGATCGAACTCGTGGCCGGTGAACGCGAACCAGCCGGCCACGACCAACACGTCGTGCATGGTCGTCATCACCGCCGCCACCGCGAACTTCCATTCGAAGCGGAACGAGATGTAGATCAGGAAACCGACTACCACCAGCAGCAGCGCCCAGATGCCGTTGACGGCCAAATCACGCCCCACCTGCGGACCGACGAACTCGCTGCGCACCACCGTGGCCGGGTTGTCCGCCAGCGAGGCCGCCTTGCGGATCTCCTCGGCGGTATGCGCCTGGCCGCCGGCCTGCTTCCTCGGCTGCAGGCGCACCACCAGGTCGGTGCCGGTGCCGAGCGTCTGCACCTGCGGACCTTCGTAGCCGGCCGCGCTGAGCTGCTCGCGCACACGGTCGACATCGGCCGGCTTCGCGAAGCGCAGCTCGGTCATCGTGCCGCCGGTGAAGTCGAGCGCGAAGTTGAAGCCCTTGCCGGCCATCGCGCCGATCGCGCCGATCAGCATCAGCGCAGCGATCGTCAGCGAGATCCAGCGCAGGCGCAGGAAGTCGAAGCGGCTGTCGTGGGGGAACACATTGAACGGCTTCATGGACGGGCTCCCTCAGATCGCGATCGACTTCAGCTTGCGCCGGCGGCCGTACAGCAGGGTGGCGATCGCGCGCGACGCGGAGACCGCGGTGTACATCGAGGTCAGGATGCCGACGATCAGCGCCACCGCGAAGCCCTTGACCGGACCGGTGCCGAACGCGAACAGCGCGATGCCGGCGAGGATGGCGGTGATGTTGGCGTCCGCGATCGTGCCGCTGGCCTTGTCGTAGCCGGAGGCGATCGCGGTCAGCGGCGGCACGCCGGCACGCAGTTCCTCGCGGATGCGCTCGTTGATCAGCACGTTCGCGTCGACGGACATGCCGACGGTGAGCGCGATGCCGGCGAGACCCGGCAGCGACAGGGTGGCACCGAACAGCGACATCACCGCCACCAGCATCAGCAGGTTCAGCAGCAGCGCCAGGCAGGTGATGATCCCGAACATGCGGTAGTAGAACAGGAAGAACACCAGCGCGAACACGAACGAATACATCACCGCGCGCAGGCCGCGCTCGACGTTCTCCGCGCCCAGGCTGGGGCCGACCACGCGCTCCTCGACGAACTCCATCGGCGCGGCGAGCGAACCCGAACGCAGCAGCAGCGCCAGATCCGCCGCCTCCTTCATGCTGTTGAGGCCGGTGGTCTGGAACTGGTTGCTGAAGGGCTCCTGCACGTTGGCCACGGAGATCACTTCCTCGTTGACCCGGGTGGTACGCACCTCCTGCCCGTTCACCGTGCGCACCTCGGGGATGCGCTCGATGTACACCACCGCCATCGGCTTGCCGACGTTCTGGCTGGTGAAGTCGTACATGCGCTGGCCGCCGAGGCTGTCCAGCCGCACCGACACCGCCGGCGTGCCGCTCTGGGTGTCGAGCAGCGAGCTGGCGCCGATCAGCTGGTCGCCGGAGACGATCACGCGGCGGCTGAGCAGCACCGGCTGGCCGTCGCGGGTGCGATAGAGCTTGGCGCCCGGCGGCACGATGCCGGTGCGTTCGGCTTCCAGCGCGTCGCTGGTGGTGCCGATCGCGGCGCGGTACTCGAGCGTCGCGGTGGCGCCGAGGATGCGCTTGGCCTGCGCGGTGTCCTGCACGCCCGGCAGCTGCACGACGATGCGCTCCTCGCCCTGGCGCTGGATCACCGGCTCGGCTACGCCGAGTGCGTTGACGCGGTTGCGCAGCGTGGCAACGTTCTGCTCGACCGCTTCCACCGCCGCACGCGACAGCGCGTCTTCGGACATCTGCACGGTCAGTTCGCGGCCGGTGCCGGCGACGCTGACCGGCGGCTCGGCCGCCATCAGCTGGCCCGGATTGAGCCCGGCATTGAGCGTGTCGAGGATCGCCTGACGCGCGCGCGCGATGTCGCCGGCATTGGCGAGCTGCACGGCGACGCCGTTGCCGCGGCGCTCGACCGATTCGTAGACGATGCGCTTGTCGCGCAGCGAGGTGCGCACGTCCTCGGCGACGCCTTCCAGGCGCTTCTCCAGCGCCGCCTGGCGGTCGACCTGCATCAGGAACTGCACGCCGCCCTGCAGGTCCAGGCCCAGCAGCATCGGCTGCGCGCCCATGCGTTCCAGCCAGTTCGGCGCGGTCGGCGCCAGGCTCAGCGCGGCGACGTAGTCGCTGCCCAGCATCGGTCGCAGCGCGTCGCCGGCCTTCGCCTGCAGGTCGGGGTTGGCCAGCCGCACCAGCAGGTTGCCGTTCTCCAGCTCGATCGCCTTGGGCGTCACGCCGGCCTGGCGCAGGGTGTCGGCCACGCGCTGGCGCAACGCCTGGTCGACGGTGGCGTTGCGGTTGGCGGTGATCTGCACCGCCGAGTCCGGCGGGAACAGGTTCGGCAGTGCGTACAGCGTGCTGGCGATGAGCACCAGCACCATCACGACGTACTTCCAGCGGGCGTAAGTGAGCATGGGCGGTTCCTGGCGCCGCGGCATGGGCGGCGCCTTACGGTCGAGTCAGGCGTGGTGGCGGCTCAGGCCGACTTCAAGGTGCCCTTGGGCAGGACGTGGGCGATCGCCGCCTTCTGGATGCGCACGCGCACGCCGTCGGCAATCTCGACGCTGACGAAGTTCTCGCCGATCTCGGCCACCGTGCCGGCGATGCCGCCGGTGGTCAGCACCTCGTCGCCCTTGGCCAGCTTCTCGAGCATCGCGCGATGCTCCTTCTGGCGCTTCATCTGCGGCCGGATCATCAGGAAATACATGATCGGCAGGATGATCAGCATCGGCAGCAGCATGCCGAACCCGCCACCCGCGGCCGGCTGGGCGCTCTGGGCATAGGCGGGGGCGATCAGGAGGTCGAGCAGATTCATCGCAGAAGTCCGGGACGGTAAATAGCCGCGGATTATGCCACGCGCCCGCCGCTCCCCATGGCCGACGGGCCGCGCCGGCGATTCAGGCGTCCTCGCCCGCCTGGCGCAGCGCGTGGAACCCGGCGCGGAACTCGGCGAAGCGGCCCTGTCCGATCGCCTCGCGCATCTGCGCCATCAGCCGCTGGTAGTAGCGCAGGTTGTGCAGGGTGCCGAGCATCGGCCCGAGCATCTCGCCGCAGCGGTCGAGGTGGCGGAGGTAGGCGCGCGTGTAGCCGCCGGCGCAGGCCACGCAGTCGCAGCCCTCCTCGATCGGCCGGGTGTCGCGCTCGTACTTCGCGTTGCGCACGCGCACGACGCCGAAGCGGGTGAAGAAGTGGCCGTTGCGCGCGTTGCGGGTGGGCATCACGCAGTCGAACATGTCCACGCCGCGCGCGACCGCCTCGACCAGGTCCTCCGGACGGCCCACGCCCATCAGGTAGCGCGGGCGGTCCTCCGGCAACTGCGGGCACGTGTGCTCCAGCGTCGCGTTGCGCTCGGCCTCGCTCTCACCGACCGCCAGTCCGCCGATCGCGTAGCCGTCGAAGCCGATCGCCTTGAGCCCGTCGGCCGAACGCGTGCGCAGGTCGCGGTGCACCCCGCCCT
Organism: Lysobacter sp.; assembly: GCA_035645555.1. Classification (GTDB taxonomy): domain Bacteria; phylum Pseudomonadota; class Gammaproteobacteria; order Xanthomonadales; family Xanthomonadaceae; genus Lysobacter_F. The sequence continues at coordinate 29,162 of DASQMI010000089.1, forward strand.
GCACGATGCCGAACAGCGCAGCGTCGTTGCCCTCGTGCGCGCGCTTGCTGCGCTCGGCCCAGCGGAGGCTGAGCTCCATCGAGCGCTCGACCACCCGCGGGTCCACCGGCTTGCCGTCCACCTGCACCGGGGGGCATTCGTCGAAGATCATTACGATGTCCGAATCGAGCACGCGCTGGATGCGCATGCTCTCCTCCGGACCGAGGAACACCTTGCTGCCGTCCACCGGCGAGGCGAACGTCACGCCCTGCTCGGTGATCTTGCGCCGGTGCGCCAGCGAGAACACCTGGAATCCGCCGGAATCGGTGAGGATCGGCCCGTTCCAGCGCGCGAAGCCGTGCAGGCCGCCATGCTCGGCGATCACGTCGAGGCCGGGGCGCAGGTACAGATGGAACGTGTTGCCGAGGATGATCTCCGCGCCGAGCTCGCGCACCTGGTGCGGCAGTACGCCCTTCACCGTGCCGTAGGTGCCGACCGGCATGAACGCCGGCGTCTCCACCGTGCCGCGTGGGAACGTCAGGCGCCCGCGGCGCGCGGCGCCGTCGGTGCCCAGCAGCTGGAACGCCATCCGCGACATCACGCGCCTCCCGGCCACAGCAGCATGGCGTCGCCGTAGGAGAAGAACCGGTAGCGCGCGTCCACCGCGTGGCGGTACGCCGACAGCACGCGCTCGCGGCCGGCGAATGCGGAGACCAACATCAGCAGCGTGCTCTGCGGCAGGTGGAAGTTGGTGATCAGCGCATCGATCGCGCGGATGCGATAACCGGGGAAGATGAACAGCTGCGTCTCGCCAGCGAACGGCTGCAGCTCGCCGTCGCGCATCGCGGTTTCGAGCGCGCGCACCACGGTGGTGCCGACCGCGATCACCCGTCCGCCCTGCGCGCGCGTCCGCCGCACCTGCTCGACCAGCTCGGCGCCGACGTTGAGCCATTCGCTGTGCATCTGGTGCTGGCTGAGATCGTCAACCCGCACCGGCTGGAACGTGCCGGCACCGACGTGCAGGGTGACGTGGCCGAATTCGATCCCGCGCTCGCGCAGCGTCTCCAGCAACGGCTGGTCGAAATGCAGGCCGGCGGTGGGCGCGGCCACTGCACCCGGCTGGCGCGCGAACACGGTCTGGTAGCGTTCGGCGTCGCTTTCGCCGGGCGCGCGCTGGATATACGGCGGCAGCGGCAGTTGGCCAGCGTGCAGCAGCCATTGTTCCAGCGACTCTTCGACATCGAAGCGCAGCCGGTAGAACTCGCCGTCGCGCTCGATCACCTCCGCCTCGCCACCCGCGTCCAGCGCGATGCGCGAACCCGGCTTCGGCGACTTGCTGGCGCCGATCTGCGCGCGCGCCTCGTAGCCGCCGAGCAGGCGTTCGATGAGGATCTCGACCCGGCCGCCGGTGGCCTTCTGCCCGTACAGCCGCGCCGGAATCACCCGGGTGTCGTTGAACACCAGCAGGTCGCCGGGCGAAAGCAGCGCCGGCAGCTCGCGGAACACGCGGTCCTCGAACGGCGCAGCGCCCGGCGGCACCACCAGCAGCCGGCTGGACGCGCGGTCGGGCAGCGGCTCCTGCGCGATCAGCTCGGGCGGCAGCGCGTAATCGAAATCGGACTTCTTCACCGGCGAGAGGATGCTGCGGCGGAACCGCGCATTGTACGGGCTTCGGCCGCGCGCCACGCCCGCCAGCTAGCGTTCGAACTTCGCCGACAGGACGATCGAGGAGGTGGTGCGCTCCACGCCGTCGATCGCGCCGATGCGGTCGGTCAGCTCGTCCATCTCGCCGACCGTCGGCACCGTGCCGAGCGCGACCAGGTCGAACGGGCCGCTCACCGAATGCAGCGACCGCAGCTCCGGCATCGCGCGCAGCGCATTGACCACGGTGGGCATCTGCTTCGGCAGCACGGTGATGAAGATGTAGGCGCGGATCCAGTCACGCTCGGCGCCCTCGTGCACGCGCACGGTGTAGCCGGCGATCACGCCCTGGCGTTCGAGCCGCTCGATCCGGCTCTGCACCGTGGTGCGCGACAGCTTGAGGCGGCGCGCGATATCGGCGATCGAGGCGCGGGCGTCCTCGCGCAGCACCGCCAGCAGCTGGCGGTCGGCCGGGGTGATCTTCATTCTGCGCAACCTCTTTCGTCGAAATGCCCAGATTGCAAGGTTAATCCGCGCAAATGCACGCTGTCTAACGACGAATTAATCCGGATAATGGCTTCCGGACCGCATTCCTGGAGTACGCCATGAGCCTTCTCGACAAGCTCGCCCCGCTGCGCGCGCACGCCGGCCAGCGTCGCACCGTCGGCCTGGACGACGCCACCGTGCTGCGCCTGGCTGCGCGCTTCCCCGAACTGGGTGAAGCGATCGACGCCGCCGCGGCCGAGTACGCCCGCATCCGCGGCGAGTTCCCCGAGCTGCTGGACCTGGACGAGGAAACCCAGCTGCGCGCGACCCAGGCCGACTTCGTCAACTTCTACGCCGACGACGGGGTCAACCCGTACGTGGCGCTGGCCGCGCGCGGCCCGTGGGTGGTCACGCTGAAAGGTGCGGTGGTCCACGACTCCGGCGGCTACGGCATGCTCGGCTTCGGCCACGCGCCGGCCGCGGTGCTGGACGCGATGGCGCGCCCGCAGGTGATGGCCAACATCATGACGCCGAACCTGGCGCAGCTGCGGCTGTCGCGCGCGCTCAAGCGCGAGGTCGGCCACACCCGCGGCGGTTGCCCGTACGACGCGTTCCTGTGCCTGAACTCGGGCTCGGAGACGGTGTCGCTGGCCGGCCGCATCGCCGACATCAACACCAAGCTCGCCATCGACGCGGGCGGTCCGCACGCCGGCCGCACCGTCAAGCGCATCGGCATCAAGGGCGCGTTCCATGGCCGCACCGAGCTGCCGGCGAGCTACTCGGACTCTACCCGCCCGACCTACGTCAAGTACCTCGCGAGCTGGCAGCGCTACGAGTCCGAGCTGATCACGATCGAGCCGTACAGCATCGAGCAGCTGCGCCAGGCGTTCGCCGACGCCGACCGCAACGGCTGGCACATCGAGGCGATGTTCCTCGAGCCGGTGATGGGCGAAGGCGATCCCGGCCGCACCGTGCCGCCGGAGTTCTACGCGGCCGCGCGCGAGCTGACCCGTGAACACGGCACCCTGCTGCTGGTCGATTCGATCCAGGCCGGCCTGCGCGCGTTCGGCGTGCTGTCGATAGTCGACTACCCGGGCTTCGAGGGCCTGGAACCGCCGGACATGGAGACCTACTCCAAGGCGCTCAACGCCGGCCAGTACCCGCTGTCGGTGCTGGCAGTGAACGCGCGCACCGCGGCGCTGTACCGCAAGGGCGTGTACGGCAACACGATGACCACCAATCCGCGCGCGATGGATGTCGCGAGCACGGTGCTGTCGCAACTGACCCCGGAACTGCGCGCCAACATCCGCGAGCGTGGCCGCGAGGCGCTGCAGAAGCTGGAAGCGCTGAAGGTGGAGCTGGGCGGGCTGATCACCAAGGTGCAGGGCACCGGCCTGCTGTTCTCGTGCGAACTTGCGCCGATTTTTAAGTGCTACGGCGCGGGTTCGACCGAGGAGTGGCTGCGCGAGCGCGGCATCGGGGTGATCCACGGCGGTGTCAACTCGCTGCGTTTCACTCCGCACTTTGCGATCACCAGCGAGGAGCTCGACCTGCTGATCGGCATGGTCGGCCGCGCGCTGCACGAAGGCCCGCGACTGGAACAGGCGGCGGCCGCCTGATCACCGCGAGAGGTACACGCGAAGGCCGGGGCGACCCGGCCTTCGCCGTTTTCAGTCGCCGCGCCGGCGGCGACGGCGCGCGCGCAGCGCCCACAGCAGCGCGATCGCGGCCAGCGCCGCCGCGCCGAGCCACGGGCCGAGTCCGCGCACGCGCCCCGGTTCGGCCGGCCGCGCCACCGGCGCGAACGCATTGCTCTGCACCGACAGCGCCGCCTGCGCCTGCGGGGTCAGCTCCCACACGCCATCGCGCAGCACCACCCGCCCCTCCAGCGGCGGCAGATGCAGCTCGCGCCAGCCGATGCGGAGATCGCCGATTTCCGGCTTGAGCGGATTCTCCGCACTGCTGAGCCCGTCGCCGTCGGGCTGGAACGTGGCGGCCAGGTTGGCCGGCAGCCGGGTGAAATTGGGACGGAACGTGCGCCACTCGCCGAGCGCGCGCAACACCGCCTCCGGCAGCGGCTTGCCGTCGAGCGTGGCGTCCTTGGCCCACCAGATGCGGCTGGACAGCGGCATCTCCCCCGGATTGCGGTGCGCGGGATCGAACCCGCGCGAGTCGATGACGCCCGCACTCCATTCCGCCACGTAGCCGGCCCCGGCGCGGCGCCACTGGTACATCTCGACCTGGCGCTGCAGGCCGAAGCGGCGGCTGACCACGCCGAACTCGCGGTCGCTCAACACCTCGCCCGGCACCGGCTCGCCGAGCGGCACCTCCGCCCCGCCGGTCTCCGCCGGTTGCGGCGCGGCCGGCGCGGCGAACGCGAGCAGCAGCAGGGCCGCCAGCGGCCGCCTCATGCCAGCGACCGCGCCTTCAGTTCGGGCACTTCGTGGGCGGTGGCGAAGCGGCCCTTGTCGTCGCGCACCACCTGCGCGAGCGCGCAGGCCGGATCGTGGGTGAAGAACAGATGCACGTTACGCGCCAGCATGTCCTGCAGGAACGCCTGCTTCTCGTCGATCAGCTGCTCGGCGTGGCGGTCGTAGCCCATCGTGATCGGCACGTGCACCCACGGCCGGCCGGGAATGAGATCGGCGCAGAACACCACGCCGCCGTGCGGCTCGCCGTCGACGAGCTCGGGACCGACGATTTCGGCCAGCATCAGGCCGGGCGTGTGGCCGTCGCTGAAATGGAAGCGCACCGCGCGGCCGAGCGTGCGCGAGTACGCGCCGTCGACCAGCTCGAGCCGGCCGGTGGCTTCCAGCAGCGCCGGCAGCTCGGCGATGAAGCTGGCGCGGTCGCGAGGATGCGGCGCGCGGGCGCGCTCCCAGTGGCTGCGGCCGACCAGGTAGCTCGCGTTTGGGAACGCCAGCCGCGGCGGCTCGCCTTCCTGCCACGCGGTCAGCACGCCGCCGGCATGGTCGAAGTGCAGGTGCGAGAGCACCACCACGTCGATGTCCTCGGGCGCGAAGCCGGCCTCGGCAAGCGAATCCAGCAGGACGTGGCGCTCCTCGTTGACGCCGTAGCGCTCGCGCAGCCTGGGTTCGAAGAACGCGCCGATGCCGGCCTCGAACAGCACGGTCTTGCCGGCCAGCGGCGTCGCCAGCAGCGCGCGGCAGGCGAGTTCGATGCGGTTGTGCTCGTCGGGCGCGGACCACTTGGCCCACATCGCGCGCGGCGCATTGCCGAACATCGCGCCACCGTCGAGCTTCTGGCTGTTGCCGCGGATCGACCAGAGCTTCATCGCCGTTTCCTCGTCATCGGTTCGCCCACCCTTGCCCGCGCCGCATGCGCGCACCGTCAAGGGGCGCTTCAATCTGCCGGCACCGGCTCGGGGACCAGCGTGCCCACCTTGCCGACCGGATTGCGCGGGTCGCTGCCACCGGACACGGTGTTGCCGCGCACGTCCCACACCACCGTCTGCAGGTTGCCCCAGATGTGGCTGGAGCCGAGCCGGCGGGTGTCGGTCGGCACGCGCACGGTGTGCCCCATCGCTTCCAGCGCCGCGGTCACCTCAGGCGCGAACGCGTTGGTCTCGATCTGGATCACGTCCGGCTGCCACTGGTGGTGGAAGCGCGGCAACGCGGCGACCTGCTGCGCGCCCAGCCCGTCGGCATACCCGAGCACACCCAGCAGCACCATGCTGAGGATGCGGCTGCCGCCCGGCGTGCCGAGCGCGGCCACCCGCTCGGGCGAGACCATGAACGTCGGCGTCATCGAGCTCAGCGGCCGCTTGCCGGGCGCCGGCGCATTGGCCGAATAGCCCATCACGCCGTATGCGTTCGGCGTGCCCGGGCGCAACGCGAAATCGTCCATCTCGTTGTTGAGCAGCACGCCGGTGCCGCGCGGGATGAAGCCGGAGCCGAACAGCAGGTTCACCGTCTGGGTGGCGGCCACGCGGTTGCCGTCGGCGTCGATGATCGAGAAGTGGGTGGTCTCCTCGTCTTCCAGCGGCGTCGGCGCGCCGGACAGCAGTTCGCTCGGCGTGGCGCGCTCGGGATGGATGGTCGCGCGCAGGCCGGCCGCGTAGTCGGCGTCGACCAGCGTGGCCACCGGCACGCGCACGAAGTCCGGATCGCCGAGGTAGAACGTGCGGTCGCGGAACGCGCGCCGCATTGCCTCGACGGTCAGATGCACGCGCTGCGCAGGCGGCAGCGCGGCGAGATCCCACGGTTCGAGGATCTGCAGCATCTGCGCCAGCGCCACGCCGCCGGAGGACGGCGGTGGCGCGGTGACGATCTGCCAGCCGTCGTATTCGAAACGCAGCGGCTCGCGCTCCCTGACCCGGTACGCCGCCAATTCCTCGGCGGTCCAGCGCCCGCCTTCGGCGCGTACGCCGGCCAGCAGGCGACGCGCGACCTCGCCGCGGTAGAACCCGTCGAAGCCGTGCTGCGCCAGCCGCTCCAGCGTGTGCGCGAGGTCGGGCTGGCGGAGGAGCTCACCCTCCTCGGGCGGATCGCCATCGGCGAGGAACACCTCGCGGGTGCCGCGGTAGCGCTCCATCACCGCGCGCCGGCTGGCGTAGCCTTCGGCCAGCCGCGCGTACACCGGAAAGCCGTCGCGCGCGAGGCGGATCGCCGGCCGCAGCGAGGTGGCGAGCGGCAATCGGCCGTACCGCGAGGCGATGTGCACCAGCCCCGCCGGCAGACCGGGAATGCCCGCCGCCCACGGCCCGTTGGTGGCGCGCTCGCGGTCGAGCTCGCCGTTGGCGTCCAGATAGGCCTGCGGCGTCGCTGCGGCCGGGGCCACCTCGCGCGCGTCGACGAACACGTCGCGGCCGCTCGCCGCGTCGTGCAGCAGGAAGAAGCCGCCACCGCCCAGCCCCGAGCTGATCGGCTCGACCACCGCGAGCGTCGCCGACACCGCCACCGCGGCGTCGAACGCATTCCCGCCCTCGCGCAGGATCTCCAGCCCGGCGTCGGTGGCGAGCTGATGCGCGCTGGCGATCACCGCTGCGGGCGGACGCGCGCGCGGCTGCGCCTCGGCGGCCGTCGCCGGCCACGCCATCACCAGCCATAGCACCCACAGCAGGCGCCAGCGCCTCACGTCGTCGCCTCCTGCAGCCGCCGCAGCTTGGCGAGCAGCTCCTCCGGGGTTTCCGGATGACCCGGATCGGGATCGATGCATTCGACCGGACAAACCATCACGCACTGCGGCTCGTCGTAATGTCCGACGCACTCGGTGCAGCGCGCCGGATCGATGACGTAGATGCTCTCGCCCTGCGAGATCGCCTGGTTGGGACAGGCCGGCTCGCAGACGTCGCAGTTGACGCAGAGCTCGTTGATCTTGAGCGCCATGGGGTGGGATTCGCGGTCGTGGCGCTATTGTCGCACCGCACGCGCCGGCGCGGCCGGGCGCCTGAACAACCCACCATTGCGAAAAACGCACCCGGGGGCGCCCGGGTGCGTTCGCAGCGCGCAGCGGGCGCGCGCCCGCCGTTCGCGATTACTTCGCTTCGACGAAGGTGTAGTCGACGCCGGTCGGGGCGACCGCCGCCTTCACGCGCTCGCTGTCCTCGGCCTTGCCGATGAACACGAACTTGACGCCCTTCATCGAGCCCGGCTGCGCCTTGGCGAACGCGGCGACGACCAGGTCGGCCATCTTCGCCGACGACGGCGAACCGAACGCCAGCATGTTGCCCTCGGTGATGCCGCGCGAGGCGTCGGCCGTGGCCTTCTCGAGCAGGCGGTTGTACTCGTCCTCGAACGTCGGCTTGGTTTCCGCCGGCAGGAAGTAGACGTACGGGCTGGTGTTCAGGCCCTCGGCCTCGACGCGGCGGGTGATCACGTCCTTGAGGTATTCGCCCCAGGCGTTCTCGTCGTTGGCGTCGGCCGGCGCGGTGAGCGGCGCCTTCTCGACCGGCTTGGCGGCCTCGTCCTCCTTCTTGCACGCGACCAGCACGGGCAGCGACAGGCAGGCGATGAGCAGCAGGCGGGTGGTGGTTTTCATGGGCGAATCCCCTGGTTGGATCAAGCGGAATGGCGTTGCCAGTGGGCCTGCAATGCGCTGGCGACCGCTGGCGGCACGAAGCCGGAGACGTCGCCGCCGAGACGCGAGATCTCGCGTACCAGCGACGAGGAAATGAAGCCGTACTGCTCGGCCGGGGTGAGGAACAACGTCTCCACCTCCGGAATCAGGTGGCGGTTCATGCTCGCCATCTGGAATTCGTATTCGAAGTCGGACACCGCGCGCAGGCCGCGCAGCAGCACGCCGGCGCCGATCTCGGAGACGAAGTGCGCAAGCAGCCCGGTGAAGCCGCGCACCTCGACGTTGGCATGCCGCGCGACCGCCTGCCGCGCGAGCTCCACGCGCAGCTCCAGCGGCAGCGCCGGGCCCTTGCCGGGACTCGCCGCCACGCCAATCACCATGCGCTCGAACAGCGGCGCCGCGCGATCCACCAGATCGATGTGGCCGTTGGTGATGGGATCGAACGTGCCGGGGTAGACCGCGATGCGATAACGGGCCGCGCTCATGGATGGCTCAGACGCCGGCGCCCGCCGGCTCGCGCGGCAGTGTATCAGGCGTCCGCCGCCACCCGCCGGTACAGCGCGTAGCGCACCTCGCGGGTATGCCCCTCGCGATGCAGCGCCCAGTCGGCGGGCAGCGCAGGCACGGTGTCCAGCGGCGACTCCACGTACAGCCACGCCCGCGGCGCCAGCCGCGCCGGCAGCCGCGCGAGCACGCGCTCCCGCAGGCCGGCAGCGAACGGCGGATCGACGAACGCCAGGTCGAACGACGCCTCGTCGGCCTGCTCCAGCCACGCCAGCGCATCGGCCTGCACCACGCGCACCGCCTCGCCGCCGGGCAGGCGCGCGGCGGTCGCGCGCAGCGCCTCGGCGAGCCGCGGCTCGCGCTCCACCAGGGTGGCGTGGGCGGCGCCGCGCGACACCGCCTCCAGCCCGAGCGCGCCGCTGCCGGCGAACAGATCGAGCGCGCGCGCCCCAGGCAGCACGGGCATCAGCCAGTTGAACAGCGTCTCGCGCACACGATCGGACGTCGGCCGCAGCCCGGGCGCGTCCGGCACCGCCAGGCGCGTGCCGCGCCAGCGTCCGGCGATCAGGCGCACCTTGCCCGGCGCGCCTGCAACGGGCGGCCGCTTCATCGGGGGCATCGGAGGGCGGGTGGTAGCATTGCCGCCATTCTCCCCCATCGTCCCCGTCCGCTTCGATGGTCAGTTTTTTCCGCCGCAAGAAGCCGGAAGGCGAGCGCCGCTACAGCATCGAGGAACTGGCGGCGGCATTCCCCGACAGCGCCGCCGAGCCCGTCGCGCGCGACGCCCCGCAACCCCAGGTCGAGGCGCCGGCCGAAGCGCTCGCCGACGCGGTGCAGCGCGCGCCGGTCGCCGAGGCGCAGGCGCTCGCCGCCGCGCAGACGCTGGAGCCAATTGAGACCGTCGCCGCCGCGCCCCCCGAGCCGGTCGTCGAGACCACCGCACCCGCCGCCAGCCCCGGCAAGTCGGGATGGCGCGAACGCCTGCGCGGGAGCATGTTCGCGCGCACGCTCGGCGGGCTGTTCTCGCGTAATCCCAAGCTCGACGACGACCTGCTCGATGAAGTTGAAACCGCGCTGATCACCGCCGACGTCGGCGTCGCGGCGACCACCCAGCTGGTGGAGTCGTTGCGCAAGCGCATGAAGGCGCGCGAATTCGCCGACGCCAACGCGCTGTTGAAGGCGCTGCGCGCGGACCTGATCGCGATGCTGCAGCCGGTGGCGAAGCCGCTCGCGATCGATCCCGGCGCGAAGCCGTTCGTGATCCTCACCGTCGGCGTAAACGGTGTCGGCAAGACCACCACGATCGGCAAGCTGGCGCACCGTTTCCGCAGCGAGCGCCGCTCGCTAATGCTCGCTGCCGGCGACACGTTCCGCGCCGCGGCGGTCGCGCAGCTGCAGGCCTGGGGCGAGCGCAACGGCGTGCCGGTGGTGGCGCAGGGCCAGAACGCGGACGCCGCCTCGGTGGCGTTCGACGCGCTGCAGGCGGCCAAGGCACGCGCGCTCGACGTGCTGATCGCCGACACTGCCGGCCGCCTGCACACCCAGCAGGGCCTGATGGCCGAGCTCGGCAAGATCCGCCGCGTACTCGGCAAGCTCGACCCGGGCGCGCCGCACGAGGTGCTGATGGTGCTCGACGGCACCACCGGTCAGAACGCGATCTCGCAGCTGCGCCAGTTCCACGCTGCGGTCGGCGTGACCGGGCTGGTGGTGACCAAGCTCGACGGCACGGCGAAGGGTGGCGTGATGTTCGCGCTGGCGCGCGAGTTCGGCATCCCGATCCGCTTCGCCGGTATCGGCGAGCGCCCGGAAGACCTGCGCGTGTTCGATGCCGAAGCGTTCGTCGACGCGCTGTTGCCGGAATCCTTGGGCAGCAGCTGACCGCCGCGCTCCGTGCACGCCGACGCCCCGCCCGAGCGCGCCCGCCCGCCACGCCGCCGTCGCTTCGTCATCGTGCTGCTGGTGGCGCTGGCGCTGCTGGCGGTGGCGCTGTTCTGGGCGTCGCGGCCGCCGCGCGTGGCCGGCCTGGCGATGCGTCAGCTCGGCGGCGCGCTGGGGCTGGAGATCAGTGCGCGCGGCGTCAGCGAGTACACCTTGCGCGGCTCGCCCAGCCTGACCCTGCGCGAGGTCACTGCGCGCGAACCGGGCAGCGCGACGCCGCTGCTTCGCGCCGAACGCATCCATGTGCGGCTGCCGTGGCGCACGCTGCGCGCCCCTGACGGCGACCTGGTGCTCGAACGCGTCGAACTCGACGCCCCGCAACTCGACCTGCCGGCGCTGCAGCGCTGGCTGGCGCGCCGCCCGCCGGGGCCAAAGCGCGCGTTCGCGATCACCGACGGGCTCGCGGTCGAGGACGGCATGCTGCGCGGCGACGGCTGGCGGATCGAGCGCATCGCTCTCGACCTGCCGCGCTGGGAGCCGAACGCGCCGCTCGAGGTCGCGTTCGATGGGCGATATGTCGCGCAAGGGCTGGCGACCGACCTCGATTTCGACCTTGCGCTGTCGCGCCCTGCGCTGCCGGCCATGCTGCAGCTGCGCGGCCGCGCACGCATCGAGACCCCGACGTGGACGATGCCGGCGACGTTCCTGCTGTCGGGGCCGCTGCAGGAGGCGCCCGGCGGGCTGCAACTCGCACGCGCGCGGTTCGGTCTGGCGGCCCGCCATCAGATGGATGGCTCGGCGGTGCCGTTTCGGCTTGGCCTGCATGGCCCGCTGCGCCTGCGCGAAGGCGTGCTCGCGTTGCAACCCGCGACTATGACGTTGCGACCGCAGCCGGTGGCGGCATCCGCGCCGGTGCCGTCGCTCGACGCGCGCGGTGCGCTCGCGCTCGGCGAGCGGCTCGTGCTGCGCCTGGACGGCGTGCTCGCCGCGTGGCCGGACGCATGGCCGGCACTGCCGGCGCCGTTGGCGGCGTCGCGCGCGCCGCTCCCGTTCGCCTTGCGCTACGCCGGCGCAAGCGACCTCGGCGATGTCGCGACGCTGCAGCTGCGGCGCGAGCGGACCACGTTCGATGGCCGCTTCCGACTGCCCGCGATCCTGGAATGGGTCGACGCCGGTAGCCGCGGCTCGCCGCTGCCGCCGCTCGACGGGCGCCTGGCCACGCCGCGGCTGGAGATCGCTGGCGCCACGCTGGAAGGCGTGCAGATCGAACTCCACGACGAGGCCGTGCCGTGAGCGGCACCGACGCGTTCGCCGCGCGCCTGCTGCGCTGGTTCGACGTGTCCGGGCGCCACGACCTGCCGTGGCAGCACCCGCGCACGCCCTACCGCGTGTGGCTGTCGGAGATCATGCTGCAGCAGACGCAGGTCAAGACGGTGATCCCGTATTTCCTGCGTTTCGTCGACGCGCTGCCGACGTTGCCGGCGCTGGCGGCCGCGCCGCTGGACCAGGTGCTCGCGCTGTGGTCTGGGCTGGGCTACTACAGCCGCGCGCGCAACCTGCACGCGGCCGCCCGACTGTGCGTGGAGCGCCATGGCGGCGAGCTGCCGCGCGACCTTGACGCATTGACCGCGCTGCCCGGCATTGGCCGCAGCACGGCAGCGGCGATCCTGACCCAGGCCTGGGGCGACCGCCACGCGATCCTCGACGGCAACGTGAAGCGCGTGCTCGCGCGCTACCACGGCATCGCCGGCTGGCCCGGCCTGCCGGCGGTGGAAAAAACGCTGTGGACGCTGGCCGAGGCGCACCTGCCGCAGACGCGCCTGGCCGACTACACGCAGGCGCAGATGGATCTTGGCGCGACGATCTGCACGCGCGATCCGGCGTGCGTGCTGTGCCCGCTGCAGGCCGACTGCGTTGCCCGCATCGAAGGGCGCACCGGCGAACTGCCGACGCCGCGGCCGAACAAGGTGCTGCCGCAACGCGAGGCGCTGGTGCTCTGGCTGGAGGACGACGCCGGCCGCGTGCTCATGGTGCGCAGGCCCCCGACCGGCGTGTGGGCGTCGCTGTGGTCGCTGCCGCAGCTGGACGACGAAGCCGCGGCGCGCGACTGGCTCGCCGCGCATACCCGCCATGCGCTGGACGACAGCGAAGCGCTGCCGGCGCTCGAGCACGGCTTCAGCCATTACCGGCTGACCCTGCGGCCGCGCCGCCTGCGCGGCATCGCGCTGCGCAGCCGCGTGCGCGACAATGACGACCTGCGCTGGGTGGCACGCGCGGAACTCGCCGATTACGGCATTCCTGCACCGGTGCGCCGCCTGCTGCACTCCACCGCCTGAGGTTTTCCGATGCCGCGCAGCGTGTTTTGCCAGTACGAACAACGCGAGACCGAGGGCCTGGATTTCGTGCCGTGGCCGGGCGAGCTCGGCAAGCGCGTATACGCCGGCATCGGCAAGGCCGCCTGGCAGGCGTGGCTGACGCACCAGACCATGCTGATCAACGAGAACCGGCTGTCGCCGATGAACCCGCAGCACCGCGCCTTCCTCGAAGGCGAGATGGAAAAGTTCCTGTTCGGCGGCGGCGCCGCGAAAC
>DASQMI010000090.1:0-62350 GCA_035645555.1 Lysobacter sp.
ACCGCGACGCTGCTGCGCTCGATGCGCACCGCGTCGGCGAACCCGCAACCGGATGCGGTGACGCGGTCGTCCAGCCGCGTCCACGTCATGTCCGCCTGCGCGAGCGCGGCGCCGCACGCGGCCGGATCGGCGGACGCGCGCGCCAGCTTGAAGCGCGTTAGTCGGTTCGGTGCGGCGTCGATGCGCAACGGTGCCCACGGGTTCCAGTCGTCCGGGATCGCCAGACGCCCCGAGCGCACGCCCCACACCGCCAGCAGCACCAGCAGCACGAACAGCAGCCACGGCCTCGGCGAGCGTCCCGCGCGGGTCATGCGGGGACGATCGCCGAGCGCGCGTCAATCGCGCGTCGGCCGGCGATCGTCGCCGCTCGTCAGCCGCCCAGCGACAGCGGCGCGCCGGTGATGAGCTTCTGGCAGAACACGCCGAACACGACGGTGCCCAGCACCATCGCCAGCGTCGCGGCAAGCAGCACACCCGAGGTCAGCGTCCGGAACCCACCGCTGCCGCTGCGGCGGGCGCGGAAGTAGAGCTCCAGCAGCGCCAGCGGCACGAGGAAGCAGCCGAACTTCCAGAACGCGAAGAACGGATCGCTGAAGCTGACCGGATAGCCCGCCGCCTTCGCCGACGCGAAATACGCGAACACCCCGACGCGGAGGAACCACTGCCCGTTCGACACCAGATACAGGCGCATCGCCCATTCCCGATGCACGCCGAAGTCGCGGCGGCGTGCGGCGAGGTAGGCGGCTGCGGCGAAGGCCAGGATCAGCACCCCATTGAGCGACGTACCGAGCGCGTCCAGCCGCGTCGGGCTGGTGCCGCGCACCCACACCAGATAGAAGCCCGACAGGCTCAGCACAACCACGGTGACGAGGAACAGGCGGCCGTTCCAGCGATGGAAGGTCGGAAAGCGCGCGCGGATCCAGGGCATCAGCTGCAACGCGCCGCCGAGCGCGATGATGCCGGCGCCGAGTGCATGGCTCGCGTAGGCCGCATTGCCGACATCGTCGCCGGCCACGTACGGCCTGCGGCCGAACGCGGCGAGCCGGTTCCACATCTCCAGATCGCCGCTGGCCACCGACGCGCCGTAGAACGCGGCGATGTAATAGAAGAACGCCCACTGCGCGAGCAGCATCGCCCCCAGCCAGACGGCGGCGGCGCGTTCCAGCCCGCCGCCCGGCGTCTTGAGCACTCGCGGTCCCGCCATCGAATACGCCATTGGCCTTCCCTCCCATATCGCGCATCACGCTGGGCGACCGCGCATGCGCCGGCAAGACCGATGCGACCAGCGACGGCCGGACGGAACGAAGCGCGGGGCGGCGGAACGAACGGCGACCGGCGTCGCCGGGCCGCGACCGTGGCGCGGCAGTACCGCGCGCACCGGTTCGGAGGTGCCATCGCAGAAGGCTGCGACCTTGCCGGAACCTCGGAACCGCGGCTCGTTCCCCCGAAACCGCTGTTCGTCGCAGCCCGGCTCCCCCCCGCTGCGCTTGCGGCGCAGAGTAGGCATGCGCCACCACCAAGGGGTCTTGCATGCTCTGGGTACACATCATCGCCGGATTGCTCGCCATCGCCGCCGGGTTCGTGGCGCTGTACGCCCGCAAGGGCAGCACGACCCATCGCCGGTTCGGCCGCGTGTTCGCGTACGCGATGGTCGTCATGACGCTCAGTGCCGTCATGGTCGCGGCGTTCCTGCGCCCCAACCCGGGCAACATCGTCGCCGGAACGACCACGTTCTACCTGGTCTGCACCGGATGGCTCGCGGTCGCACGCACGGTGGCCGCAAGCCGCGCCTGGCTCGTGGGACTGGCCACGGCGGCGCTCGGCATCAGCGCCTACGCATTCGGCATCGGCGGAATCGCCTGGCAGTTGCCGGGCCGGTCGATCGCCGGCATTCCCGCGGTGGCCTTGCTGATGTTCGGCGTGGTCGCGCTGCTGGCCGCACTTGGCGACGTCCGCCTGATCCGGCGCGGTCATCTGGAAGGACCGGCGCGGCTGCTCCGGCACCTGTGGCGGCTCGGGTTCGCGATGTGGATTGCGGTCAGCTCGTTCTTTCTCGGCCAGGCGGACGAATTCCCGGCCGCCGTCCGTGCCTCGGGCGTGCTGTCGGTTCCCGTGCTGGCGGTCGCCGCGACCCTGCTCTACTGGGTGGTGAAGCAGACGCTCGCGGTGCGGCGGCACCGTCACCGGACGCAACCCGCGCAGCCGGTGGCCGGGCTGTCGTCGCAGGCCTGAGCGCGCCGTTTGCCGGTGGCCACTGGACGCGCGCTACCCGGCTGGTCACAGTACGGGCGAAAGCACGGGCCGCCTCGCATGACGCGCGATCAGGAGCACGGTTTCTTCCGCAGGGCGTTCGCCTGGCCGCGGCTGCGCGTCGTGCTGGTCGCGTCCGCGATCGCCGGCACGGTCATGCTCGCGGGCTGGACCGGCTCGGCAGCGGTGCTCTACCTGCGCCTGTTGCTACTCGGCATCGCGCTCGTGCTCGTCTTCAGCCTGTTCGAGCGGTGGCCGCGCACCCTGCCCCGCTGGGTCGCGCGCTGGGCGCTGCAGATCATCGCGGTCGCCGTCACCGTGCCGTTCGCCACCGCGATGATCTATTCGCTGACGACCCTCGGCGACCCGGTCCCCTGGGTGCACGACAAGCTGCGCATGGCCGGCTACGGAATGATCACCGGCCTCGCCATCCTCGTGACGCCGTGGATCGCGATGGTGGCGGTGCTGCGCGAGATCAGCGGCCGAGCGCAGCGGCAGGCGCTGGCATTCGAGCTCGAGCGCAGCCAGCTCGAGCGGGAAGCGCTGCAGGCCAGGATGAGCCTGCTGCAGTCGCAGGTCGAGCCGCACTTCCTGTTCAACACGCTGGCCAACGTGCGCGAGCTGGTGGAGCTGGGCTCGCCGCAGGCCTCCAGCATGCTGCAGAGCCTGATCGCCTACCTGCGTGCCGCGGTGCCGCGCCTGCATCGCGCCGCCAGCACGTTCGCGGAGGAGATCGAACTGGTCCGAGCCTATCTCGACATCATGCAGATGCGCATGTCCGATCGGCTGCGCTTTTCCATCCACGCCGCGCCGGCCGCACTGGATGCGACGTGCCCGCCGGCGGCCCTGCTGGTGCTGGTGGAGAACGCGGTCCGCCACGGCATCGACCCCAGCGAGACCGGCGGTTCGATCGTGGTCAACGTGCGGCTGGAGGACGGCTTCTGCGTCGCCGAGGTGCTGGACACCGGTGTCGGCTTCGGCCACGGCAGCGCGGGCCTGGGCACTGGGCTCGACAACCTGCGCGAGCGCCTGCGGCTGGCGTACGGCCCGCAGGCCAGCGTCGAACTGAGCCCGAACATGCCCAGCGGCGTGCGCGCCGTCATGCGGATACCGCAAGGAGGCCGCGATGAGCCCCGATAGCCCGACCGCGCTGATCGCCGACGACGAGCCGCTGCTGCGCCAGTCGCTCGCCCGCATGCTCGGCGACGCCTGGCCCGAGCTGCGGATCGTCGCGGAGGCACGCAACGGACGCGACGCGGTCAGGCTGTACGAATCCACCCGGCCGGACATCTGCTTTCTCGACGTGCACATGCCTGGCATGAGCGGGGTCGAGGCGGCCTGCGCGATCGGGCGTCGCGCGCATCTGGTGTTCGTGACCGCGTTCACCGACTACGCCGTGCAGGCGTTCGAGCAGGGCGCGCTCGATTACCTGGTAAAGCCGGTCGAGGCGCCGCGGCTGGCGGATACGGTGGCGCGATTGAAGGCCCGCCTGCGGACCGACGTGCCCGAGAGCACGGTGGCGGCGATCGAGGAACTCGCCGCACGGCTCAACCGGGCGCGGGATAAGGCGCCGCTGCGCTGGCTGCGCGCTTCGGTCGGCCAGTCGGTGCAGCTCATCGCCGCAGAGCGGATCGACTTCCTGCGCTCGGACGAGAAATACACCGTGCTCGCCTGGCGCGACGAGGGCGGCACCCGCCGCGAGGCGCTGGTGCGCGTGCCGTTGAAGGAACTGGTGGCGCAGCTCGGCCCCGACAACTTCGTGCAGGTCCACCGCTCCTTCGCGGTCAACCTGGCGGCCGTCAGCCACGTCGTGCGCAGCGTCAACGAGACCGCGCAGGTGCACCTGCGCGATCGTCCCGAAGTCATCCCGGTGAGCCGCAGCTACCTGCACGTGTTCCGGCAGATGTAGTCAGCCGGCCGCCTGCGGCATCGCGACCGGCACCGCTCACTTGCCCTGCAGCTTCGCCATCAGCTCGTCGCGATTCTGCTTCACGAACTCGACTGCCGCCGGATCGATGCCCTCCGGCAGCGTCTTCAGGTGACCAGCCTCCATCGCGCCGTGCGCCATCAGCGCCGCCACCAGCAGCTCGGAGGTGAGCGCGTAATCGCGGGTGGACAGTCCCGCCTGCTCGATCAGGCCGCGGGCCTTGGCGTTGCCGGCGAGGCGCTGCGCGTACTGCTCGCCGTTCTCGCGCGAGACGTTCTGACCGATGAACTCGGCAAGCTCCGGGTCGCTCTGCGCGGCGGCGGCGAGCCGCTTCTGCGCCTCGAACATCTTGTCGACGTTCTCCTGCGTCAGCGTGTAGCTGCCGGTCGCCGCGGCAGGCGCGGAGGCGGCCGGCGTGGCCGGCTCGGCGGTCGGCGCGTTCGCGGTCGCGTCCGTCGCGGCCGAGGCAGGGGCTTCGGTGCGCTCGCCGCAGGCGGTAAGCGCGAGCACGGAAATCAGGCACAGGGCCAGGGCGGAACGCTGCATGGGGATTCCCTCGTGGATGGAGCCGGCATCATGCCCGTACCCGCGTGAGCGCAAAGGGCCAGGAGTCACGACCGCCGCGCCGCTCCACCGCCGAGGGAGCGCGTCGCCAGACGGTCCAGTACGATGGCCTGCACGCCCGTCGAGGTACTGCAGCCGTGACCCCCATCGCCGACGCGGACTTCGACGCCCTCTACGACGCGGCGTACGCGGCCTTCGATGCGGGCCGGCTCGAGGATGCCTCCGAACTGTTCCGCCGGCTGCTGGAGCACGAACCGGACACCGCCCACCTGCATTACATGCGTGGGCTCGCCCACAAGTACCTGCGCGACTGGCCGACCTCGCTGCAGCACAACCTGCTCGCGCTGGAGCACGCCGACGAGCTCGACGAAGCGGCCGCGTGGAACGCCGGCATCGCGGCGACCGCGCTCGGCGACTGGGCGCGTGCGCGGCAGCTGTGGCGCGACTGCGGACTGGGGATTCCCGACGGCGACGGACCGATCGATGGCGACTTCGGCCCGGTCAGCATCCGGCTGAATCCGTGGTCGGGTGGCGAGACCGTGTGGGCGCGCCGGATCGACGTCGTGCGCGCGCGCCTGCTCAACGTGCCGCTGCCCGAGTCGGGCTACCGGTTCGGCGACATCGTCCTGCACGACGGCGCGGCGCTGGGCCGACGCCGGGTCGACGAGCGCGAGTACCCGGTGTTCAACGCCCTGCAACGACTGCAGCGCTCCGAGTTCCAGACGTTCGTGGCGTTCGTGTCGTGCGGCTCGGCCGCGGATCTCGACGCGCTCGTGCAGGCACAGGCGCCCGGACTCGGCTGCATCGAGGACTGGACCGGCTCCATCGTCCACTACTGCCTGCGGTGCAGTTACGGCGCGCCGCATCGGCACGACGACGAGGCCCGCAAGGACTGGGCGGCCGAGCGCAACCTCGGCATCGCCGCGCAAAGCCTGCGCACGGTGGAGAAGCTGCTGCACGCGTGGCAGCGCGGCGGCCACGGCCGGCAGGTGGACGAGGTACGCGCGACCGACCGGCCGATCCCGGAACCCGAGCCCGGCCAGGTGTGGTGGCTGGGCCCGGACGAGAGCGACGGCGAGGCCGACTGAACGGACCGTCGCAGGCGCAGCACCCGGGGCGCTGCGCGGAAACGTCGCCGGCACGTCGCCCCACGGGGGCGGCGCACCGGCACCGCATCACCAGATGCGGACGCGCTGCTCCGGCGCGATGTAGTGCGGATCGCCCGGCTTGACGCCGAACGCGTCGTACCACGCATCGATGTTCCGCAGCGGCGCGAACGCGCGGATCTGCCCCGGCGAGTGCGGGCCGTTCACCAGCTGCTGGCGCAGCGCATCGTCGCGCCACAGCGTGCGCCACACCTGCGCCCAGCCCATGAAGAAGCGCTGTTCGCCGGTGAAGCCGTCGATCACCGGCGCGGGCTTGCCGCCGAGCGAACGGCGGTAGGCTTCCAGCGCGATGGTGAGGCCGCCGAGGTCACCGATGTTCTCGCCCATCGCCACGCGGCCGTTGATGCGCATGCCGGGCAGCTGCGGGAACTCGTAGCTTTCGTACTGCGCGCCCAGCCTGGCCGCCTGCGCTTCGAACTTGGCGGCGTCCTCCTTGGTCCACCAGTCGCGCAGCAGCCCCTTGCCGTCGGACTTGCGGCCCTGGTCGTCGAAGCCGTGGATGATCTCGTGGCCGATCACCCCGCCGATGCCGCCGTAGTTCACCGCCGGGTCGGCATCAGGGTCGAAGAACGGCGGCTGCAGGATCGCGGCCGGGAACACGATCTCGTTCTTGACCGAGTTGTAGTAGGCGTTGACCGTCTGCGGCGTCATGCCCCACTCGAGCTCGTCGACCGACTTGCCGATGCGCGCACGACGGAAGTCCCATTCGAACGCGCGTGCGCGGGCAGCGTTGCCGAACAGGTCGCCGTTGACCACGTTCAGCGCGCTGTAGTCGCGCCACTTGTCGGGGTGGCCGATCTTCAGTCCGAAGTTCTGCAGCTTGGCCATCGCCTCGGCCTTGGTGGCGGGGCTCATCCAATCCAGCTGCTCGAGCCGTGCGCCCATCGCCGCCTTCACGTTGGCGACCAGCGCATCCATCTTGGCCTTGGCGTCCGGCGGGTAGTAGAGCTTCACGTAATCGCGGCCGATCGCCTCGCCCATCGCGGCCTCGGTGAACGCCACGCCGCGCTTCCAGCGCTCGCGTTGCTGCGGCTGGCCGTTGAGGAACTTGCTGCGGAACTCGAACTCGGCGTCGACGAACCGCTTGGACAGCAGCGGCGCGGCGTCGTCGGTGGTGTGGAACGCGAGCCAGGCCTTCAGCGTGTCGAGGTCGGTGTCGGCGAAAATCTTCGCCATCTTCGGGAACGCGGTGTTCTGGCGCAGCACCACGCGCTGCGCGTGGTCGACGCCCGCGGCCTTGAAGTAGGCAGCCCACGGGAAGCCCGGCGCGTACGTGCCCATCTCGGCGAGCGCCACCGGGTTGTAGGTCTTGTCACGGTCGCGGCTATCCGCGCGGGTCCAGTGCGCCTCGGCGATCTTCGTTTCCATCGCCATGATGTCCGCCGCGCGCTGCTTGGGATTCCCCCAACCGGCCAGCGTCAGCATCTGCTCGAGATACGCGACGTAGCGCTCCCGCTGCGGCGCGAACTTCTCGTCCAGGTACATCTGGCGGTCGCCAAGGCCGAGGCCGGCCTGGCTCAGGTACAGCGTGTAGCGTTCCGGATCCTTCTGGTCGTCGCCGACGAACGGCGCGAACAGGCTGCCGCCGAAACCGCTGTTGCGGCGGCCCATCAGGACGGCCACGTCGTCCTTGCTGCGGGCATTGCGGATCGCAGCCAGATACGGCTGCAGCGGCGTGTCGCCGAGCGTCTCCACCGCCGATTCGTCCATGAAGCCGCGATACAGCGCGGCGATCTTGGCGGCGTCGCCGCCGGTGGCCGGGTCGCCGAGCGGATAGCTCTCCACCAGCTGGCGCACGCGTGCTTCCGACAGCTCGCGCAGCGCATGGAACGAGCCGTAATTCGAGCGGTCGGCCGGGATCTGGGTGGTGCGGGCCCAGTTGCCGTTGACGTAGCCGAAGAAGTCGGCGCCCGGAGAGACCGAGCGGTCCATGCCGGCGAGGTCGATGCCCCAGGTGCCCATCTTCTGCGCGTCGATCGCGGCCCCGGCGCCGCCGCCGGTGGAATCGGCGGCGGTATCGAACAGCGCGACCGTCGTGCAGGCGGCATCGAGGCAGTCGGCCTCGTGCGCGTCGTGGGCCACCGCGGGCGCGGCGAACGTCATCGCCGCCAGCACGGCGGCACTCAGCAGGGTTTTCTTCAAGGCGGCTCTCCCGTCAAACAGTCGTGGCCCGCGGCGCGCCGCGCCGGGGCGTGTCTCCCCAAGGGATACGCCCTTCTATCCGGTCCGCGCGGGCCTCGGCCTGTGCCATGGGTTGGGGCCGGTGCGATTCGCTCGGACGGCCGGCCGTCAGCGGAAGTCCCTCGACTCGGCACGCAGCGCTCCCAGCCACGGACTGAGATCTTCCAGCCGGTGGGCGATCAGGTGCTCCACCCCGTCCACGCGCTCCCAGCGTCCGCGCACCGCCATGAGCCTCGCCCCGAGCAGCGCCTTGCGCTGGCGCATCGCGAGGTCGGGCCAGACGATGACGTTGATCATGCCGTCCTCGTCTTCCAGGGTGACGAAGATCGTGCCCTTGGCGGTGGCCGGGCGCTGCCGCTGGGTGACCAGGCCCGCCACATGCACGCCGCGGCCATGGCGCATCGCGCGCAGCTCGCGCGAGCCTAGGATGCGCCGCTCGCGCAGTTGCGCGCGCAGCAGCGACATCGGATGCGCCTTCAGCGTCAGGCCCAGCGCGCGGTAGTCCGACAGGATCTCCTCGCCCGCACGCGGCGCCGGCAGCACGATGGCGTCCTCGGGCGCATTGCCGGGCAGCAGCGGCCGCCGACGTTCGAGCCCCGCCACCGCCCAGCGCGCGGCGTGGCGATCGCCGACGAGGCCGCGCAATGCATCCGCCTCGGCGAGCGCGCGGCAGGCCTTCTCGTCGAGCCCGGCGCGCAGGCGCAGGTCGTCGAGATCGCGGAACGGCCGCTCGCCGCGCGCGGCGGCGATCGCGCGTCCCGCCGCTTCCGGCAGGCCGCGCACCTCGCGCAGGCCAAGGCGGATCGCCGGCTGCGCCCCGCCCGGCTCGCCGCCCTCCAGCGTGCAGTCCCAGTCGCTGCACTGCACGTCCACCGGTCGTACCTCGACGGGTTGCCGCTCAGGCGAGCCGCGCCGCGCGTCCTGCACGATCTGGCTCGGCGAATAGAACCCCATCGGCTGCGAGTTGAGCAGCGCGCAGGCGAACGCCGCCGGCTCATGGCGCTTCAACCAGCAGCTGATGTAGACCAGCTTGGCGAACGAGGCCGCGTGGCTCTGCGGAAATCCGTACGAGCCGAAACCCTTGATCTGCTCGAAGATCTGCTCGACGAATTCGGCCTTGTAGCCGTTGGCGAGCATGCGCGTGCGGATGCGCTCGCGGTGCGGCTCCATGTCGCCGTTGTGGCGCCAGGCGGCCATCGAGCGCCGCAGCTTGTCGGCCTCGTCGGGCGTGTAATCCGCGGCCCTCATGACCAGCTCCATCACCTGCTCCTGGAACAGCGGGATGCCGAGCGTCTTCTCGAGAATCTCCTTCACTGCCGGCGAGGGATAGCTCACCGGCTCGCGTCCCATCCTGCGGCGCAGGTACGGATGCACCATGCCGCCCTGGATCGGCCCCGGCCGCACGATCGCCACTTCGATCACCAGGTCGTAGAACGTCTCCGGCTTCAGCCGCGGCAGCATCGTCATCTGCGCGCGCGATTCGATCTGGAACACGCCGACGGTGTCGGCGAGCTGGATCATCGCGTACGTCGCCGGGTCCTCCTGCGGCACGCTGGTCATGCCGAGGTCGCGGCCGCGATGCGCGCGCACCAGGTCGAACGCCTTGCGGATGCAGGTCAGCATGCCGAGCGCGAGGCAGTCGACCTTGAGCATCCGCATCGTCTCCAGATCGTCCTTGTCCCACTGGATGATGGTGCGCTCGTCCATCGCCGCGTTCTCGACCGGCACCACCGTCGACAGCGGACCGTCGGAGATCACGAACCCGCCGACGTGCTGTGACAGATGGCGCGGGTGCCCGATCAGCGCCTCCGTCACGGCGAGGATGCGGGCGATCAGCGGGTTGTCGGGATCGAAGCCTGCCTCGCGCAGACGCTGCTCCATCGGCGTGCCGCCGTTGCCCCAGCCGAAGCAGCCGGCCAGCAGCGCGATCTGGTCCGGCGGCAGGCCGAACGCCTTGGCGACGTCGCGCACCGCGCTCTTGCCCTGGTAGCGGATCACCGTCGCGGCCAGCGCCGCACGCTCGCGGCCGTACTTCGCGTAGACGTACTGCAGCACCTCCTCGCGCCGCTCGTGCTCGAAATCGACGTCGATGTCAGGCGGTTCGTTGCGTTCCTTGGACAGGAACCGCGCCATCAGCAGGCGGCTCTCGGCCGGGTTCACCGCGGTGATGCCGAGCGCGTAGCAGACCGCGGAGTTGGCCGAGGAACCACGTCCCTGGCACAGGATCCCGCGGCCGCGCGCGAAGCGGACGATGTCCTCGACGGTGAGGAAGAACGCTTCGTATTTCAGCTCGGCGATCAGCGCGAGCTCGGCCTCGATCTGTTCGATCACCTTGGGCGGGGCGCCCCCAGGCCAATGGCAGGCCACGCCTTCGTAGGTGAGCCGGCGCAGGTGCGAGCCCGGCGTCTCACCTTGGGGCACCAGTTCGCGCGGGTAGCGGTAGGTGGTGTTCTTCTCCAGGTCGTAGGTGCAGCGCTCGGCCAGCGCGACCGCGTTGTCGAGCAGCGCGCGCGGGTAGATGTTGGCGAGCGCGCGACGGTGGCGCAGGTGGCGCTCGCCGTTGCGGAACAGGTGCGCGCCGCATTCGGCCAGCGGCAGGCCGTGGCGGATCGCGGTCATCGTGTCCTGCAGCACGCGCTGGCGCCGCGTGGCCATGTGCACGTCGCCCGCGGCCACCGGCGTCATCCCGAGCGCCTCGGCGAGCGCGAGCAACTCGCGCAGACGCGCGGCATCGTCCTCGTCGCGATGCAGTTCGACCGCAAGATATGCGCGTTCGCCGAACACGCGGCGCAGCCACTGCCCCGGTTCGGCGTCGATCGCACGCCCCGGCATGCGCGCGGGCAGCCACAGCGCGAACACGCCGGAGGCCCCGCCCGCGAACAGCGCTTCCACGTCCGCGCGTGCCAGCCGGTAGGCGCCCTTCTCCGCCGCGCGGCGGCCGCGGGTGATCAGCTCGCACAGGCGCGTGTAGCCGTCGGCGTTCTCCACCAGCAGCACGAAGCGGGTACCGTCCTCCAGCCGGAATTCGCTGCCGACGATCAGCCGCACGCCGGTGGCTTTCGACGCCTCGAGCGCGCGCACGATGCCGGCGAGCGAACACTCGTCGGTGATGGCGAGCGCGCGATAGCCGCATTGGGCCGCGCGTGCGAACAGCTGCTCGGCGTTCGCCGCGCCGCGCAGGAAGCTGAAGTCGCTGAGGCAGTGCAGTTCCGCGTACGGCGGCAGCGCGTCGTCGAGCGGGTCGTCGTTGGCCGCGCCGCGCAGGCGCGCGGCCACCTGCAGCGCGCGCGGGACGCGGTCGCCCGGCGTCTCGCGGTCCACGCCATCGACGGCGTCGTCCCAGCTCATGCGAACCAGCCGTGCAGCATCCAGCCGTCACGTTCGCCGGCGGGCACGAACGCCCAAGCGCGCTGTCCCTGCGAGGTTTCGAGGACGTAGTAGTCGCGGCGCTGGTCGTCGCCATCCCACCAGCCGCTCTCCAGGCGTTCGGGGCCGGCGAGGATGCGCAGGCCGTGGTCGCGTAATGGAACGGGCCGATCGAGCAGCAGCGCAGGACGCGGCGGGCGCAATGGCGCGGGTGCCGCGCAGGCGGCATCTTCGTCCACACCCGCCTTGCGCCAGGCGCGCTCGGGACGCGGATCGCCGGTGGCCGCGAGCCGGTACACCGCCTCGTCGCCCAGCCGCGCGCGCAGGCGCTCGCGCAGCTGCGGCCAGGACACGGCCTGCGCAGGCCGGGTGTCGAACAGATCGCGCGAGGGCGGCACGAACGGCGGCAGTTCCTCGGCGATCAGCCGCACGCCGATCGCAGCGGCTGGCAGGCTCGCCTGTTCCAGCCGGTTGCGCGCGATCTCGAACAGCAGCGCGGCATCGCGCTCGGGCGCCAGCAGGCCGACCTCGACGTCGGTATGCGCGCGGTCGTGCTCCAGCCGCAGTACGAAGCGCTGGACGCCGCCGTCGCGCGCGGACAGGTGCACGGCGAGGTCGCCAGTCAGCCGCCGCAGCGGGAACAGCAGCGCCTGATGGCTTTCGACCTCGTAGCCGAGTTCGATGCGCGCATCGAAGCGGTCGGGCGGTACGAAGAAATCGAGCGGATCGTCGGCGTCGCCATACAGGCGGTCGAGATGCTCCAGCAGCGCCGCGCCGAACCGGCGCCGCAATCCGGCGCGCGGTAGCCGGCGCACGTCGGCGAGCGTGCGTGCGCCCATGTCGTGCAGGCGCGCGCCGGCGTCGTCGGGCAACCCGGCGCGGCGGGCAGGCACGCGGTCGAGCACCGCGGGCAACGCCGCCGGATTGGCGATCGCCAGCCCGTCACGAAGAGCAGCGAACACCCGCGCCGCGCGCGGCGTGGGCGCCAGCGCGATCGCATGCGCGAAGCCCAGTTCGGTCAGTTCCTCGCGCAGCCGCGCCTGCAGTTGCGGCCATTCGCCGAACAGGCGGAAGCTCGCGTGTACTTCGAGCACGATCGCATCCTCGCCCTGCAGGCTCACCAGCGAGCTGTGCCGGTAGGCCCAATGCGCGAGCATGGTGCGGTCGGCACGCTCCTGCGCCGGGTCGCCTTCGACGAACACCGCTTCCGCGCACAGCGCATGCGCCGCGCCGAGGCGCATGCCGGGCTTCAGGCCGGCCGCGGCGGCCGCGGCATTGACCGCGCGCAGGCTGCGCAGATGCGCCGGGCCGTGCACCAGTGCGAGCGGCCGCGCGGGATCGGCGCTGCGCCGCAGGACGCTGTCGAGCGCGAGATGCGGCAGTGCGATGCAGGCCCACAGCATGGGCTCACCCCACCCGTCCCGGCGGCACGAACGGCGTGGCCGGCGCCTGCCCGCCGCGGCATTTGCGCACGTGCCAGCGGCCCTGCGCGTGTTCGAGACGCAACGCGGCCGGCGACGGATTGGCCGCGTGCCGGCGGTCGCGGATCGCGAAGCCGAGGCAGTCGCCGGTATCGGCCGCGACCTGCAGCCGCCGCAGCGCCGGGCCATCGGCCTGCAGCGGCCAACCGAGCACCGCCGCGAACGCCGCGCTGCGCAGGCACTGCTCGAACGTCCACAGCGCGCGCTTGCCGTCCGCCTCGACGATTTCGAGCCTGCGCAGGTCCACGCCCGCCGCCTGCCACGCCGGCGCGTACGGCCGGTACGGCGGCGCCACCACCGCGACGAGCTGGCCGGCCTGGGTCAACCGTGCGAACGTCGGCATCAACAGCGCCAGCTCGCCCACGCCGTCGGCCGGAATCAGCAGCTCGCTCAACGCGCCGCGCGGCCATCCCGAAAGCGGCAGCAGCGCATCCAGCGCGGCGAAGCCGGTCGATTCCCCGCTGGGTGCGGCCACCGCACTGCGCGCGGCGCGCCAGACCGTGCGCGCAGCCAGCAGGGATTCCAGCGGGACGTCCTGCGCGGCCATGGTCAGTCGGGGCGCACCAGCCCGCAGTAGAGGCCTTCGATCGCGAAATCGGCGCCGGGCGGCACCTCGATCGGTGCGTAGTCGGGATTGCGCGGCAGCAGCCGGATCGCGTCCGCGGTGCGCTGCAGCCGCTTGATGGTCAGCTCGCCGTCGATGCGCGCGACCACCGTCTGCCCGTCGCGCGCGTCGCTGGCGCGCTTCACCGCCACCAGGTCGCCGTCGAGGATGCCGTCGTCGCGCATCGAGTCGCCCTGCACGCGCAGCAGGTAGTCCGGCCGCGTGGAAAACAGCGCGCGGTCGAGCACGTAGTGGCGCTCGATGCCCGCATCCGGGCCGATCGGCGCACCGGCCGCCACCCGGCCGAGGACCGGCAGCTCCAGCCGGTCCTCGCGTCCTTGCGCACGCGGCCGAGCCGCGGTCGCCGCCTTCCCCGGGCCGCTCAGCCGGATCCCGCGCGCCGCGTTCGGTCGCACGCTCAGGTAGCCGGCCTGCTCCAGCCGCCGCACGTGCTTGTGCGCCGCGCAGGCTTGGCGGAAGCCGAACGCCGCCGCGATCTCCTGCAGGGTCGGCGGCACGCCCTCACTGTCGGTATGGGCGCGGATGAAGGCCAGGATCGCGGCCTGACGGTCGGTGAGTTCGCTCATCGGCAGGGCTCGGTAAAAGGATTTTTACCTTTGCGGGCAGTATACGCCCGCGCCCATTGGGCGCCCGTGCCGTCTCAAGGGTTGAGCCTGAACGGGGTGGAAAGCGGCCGGGGATCACCGGCCGCGAGCGGCCGCGCGCAGGTCCGGGTTACCTCTCTCCGGTCGCGCCTTGATCCTCTGGATCGCTGCCGCTGCGACTCACGTTCGCATTACCACCCCGTCAGGAGCGACAAGGTGCGACTTCACGGACAGCGGCCGCACCTGCGCATGAGCTGAGCGATCCGAATCAATCCTGCATCAAAGGGATCTGCAATCGAACTCGCTCATCCGCAATCTCGATTTCCAACGTCACAGGCGTCACCGCATCCATGAGCTCAGCTACAAAGAAGCCATTGAACGTTGCACCGGGAGCCACATAGCCACTCGTCAAGTAGCCCTCCGGACCTGTCGGCAACGGCGTTGCGCGACTGGCACTTTTCAGAGCAGTTCCGGCGAGATTGCGAGCTACCGTTGTAGCAGGCCTAGGCCGCCCCCAGCCGGTGAAATTCGGCAGGGATCGTAGTGCTCTACGCCCCCGCGAAGCTGCACGGCCAGACGGTGTAGCTTCCGTCGAATTCAGCACAGTTAACTGATAACTCCCTTGAAAAACCCGTATCAGGCCGCGACTGATATAAACCCGGGCAGAGCCGTGATTGCCCACCGATAACGCGATCTTCAGATGTCGCCCATCTGGCGGCAGGGCACCCGCCTTGATTGATATCAAACAGGAGGCGGGACTTTCCACGCGGCTCACGCATTCGCTCACTAGCCCAGGTTGTTTGCCCTCCCCCTGCCCTCCCGCTTGGATGCTCGGTGACTCCTCTTGCATGTCCGGTATTACGCGACGCGCTCGATGACTCCCTGCGTCCTGGGTGTCGTCGCCTGGACGATGTAGCAATTCGAGCAGAGCCGGACCCGCCGGTGAGTAGCCTGCCGAATACGCCTGCTCATACAGACGCTTTGCCGCCTCCCTATCAGCCGGAACCCCGTCACCAGAATCCAGCCGGCGCGCGTATCGGAACTGACACTCCGGAACACCAGCCTCCGCGCATTTGCGGAGGGCATCCACGGAGAGCTCGACCTGGGCTAAAGCTACAGGCGCTGCAAAGAACAGCGCCGTAAAAGCGGCACACCTGTACAAACCCTCCATTCACCACCTCATTGCTGATAGTTGTGCCCCAGCGCGTAATCCAGCGCTGCGCGTACCGCGGCGACCTGCGCGGCGTTGCACTGTTCGGGCGTCGCCCGCGGGCTGTCGGGATAGACCTCGGTGGTGGTGCGGTAGCGCGCAGCGGTGATGCCGCCGCACAAGCCGAGCTCGCGCAGCGGATAGCGGATCACGCCAGGCGCGACCACCGGCGAACCGATGATCTGGCCGTTGGCATCCGCCGGCGCGATGTGGGTGACCTTCGCCACCGCCTCGATGATCGCCGCCTGGAAACCGGGCTGCGGATTCTCGGTGTCATCGACGAGATAGAAGCCGTCGGGGATCCCGTCCGGCTCGAACGGCTTGCCGTCGCGCGCGGCGAGCGCGGGACGGAACTCGGTCTCGTCGGAATCGGTGGTTTCGTGCAGGTCGATGTGCACGAGGAAGCGGTCGCGCAGCGGCGCGATCAGCCGCAGCAGTGCGGCCGACTCCTCGGCCGGACTGTTCTCGCGGAACGAGCGGTTCGGATCGATCGCGTGCGGGTTCCAGCGGTGGATGCGTTCGTACGCCCACGGGCTGATGCACGGCGCCACCAGCAGGTTGATGCGCCCGGCGTAGTCGGCCATGTGGTGTTCTGCGAACTGCAGCGCGCCGTGCACGCCGCTGGTCTCGTAGCCATGGACGCCGCCGGTCACCAGCGCGCAGGGCAGCGCGTCGTCCCACTCGCGGCTGCGGATGGCGTACAGCGGATACGCGTCCGGCGGATAGTCGAGATGCCCGTACTGCACCACGTCGAAGCGCGCACGCAGCCGCTCGATGACGCTCAGCACGTCGTCGGCATAGCTGCGCTTGCGGGTCTGGCGGGAACGCCATTCGGCCTTCTCGGCCGCGCCCCACGGGCGGCCGGGCGTGCCGATCGGATACGAAGCAGTCTGCATGTCCATCGTTCTTGCGGCGGCGGTGGCCGGCGAATGTAGCACCGCGCCTGCCGGAACCGGCCACGCGGTTGCGTTTGTGCGTCCGCACATCACACGCATTGCGTCAAGGGCGCCGCCGCGACCGCGTCGCGCGGGATCGTCGTGCTCAACCTCCCGCCAACCCTCCACCCATCCGCCCGGGCAGCGTCGCGCTGCTCGGCATCGGGGTCGTCGCGGCCACTACACCACCTGCCGCATCCGGTGACGTTGGGCACGCGAAGTCAAGACTTGCGTGAGTAGCGGACAGCCCGTACCCGCCTCCGCCGCCCTACTCCGTTAGCCTATAGAGCCAGCGCCGCAGGTGCCGTCGCAGTCGAGCGAGGCGCCTGCTTTCTCGCTCCAGATGCTCCAGATGCGCGCGAAGCAACCGATGCAGTTCCTCGCTGCCATCCTTATGCCCCAGGATTTGCGCAATTTGGCGCATCGATAATCCGGCGCGGCGCGCACGGTACACCAGGCGCGCGCGACGCACGTCCTCCGCAGAGTACTGCCGATAGCCGCTCTTCGTCCTGGCGGCTCGAGGAATCAATCCGCGGCGCTCATACAACCGCAGCGTAGCGGCGCTCACGCCAATGCGGCGCGCCGCCTCGCCGATATCGATCGGTTCGGTACGGGACATAGTGCACATGGACACGCGCGACGTGCTGGATCTCCTCCCGGCACGTCGATACGTCTCGGAGGCATGCGCATCGAGGAGCCCAGCACGCAAGAGGGCGGATCGTACCTATCTGGAACGTTGCGCATCAGCGACCTTTATGGCCAGCACCGTTTCATCTGTGGTCGTAGTAGGAGCGACGAATGCCTGTGCCCCGGCGCCCCCTCGCCCGAGCTAGGTAACGATGGCAGCTGTCTTGACCTTGCAGCTGGTGCAGGGAGAAACATCCCGCGCTCCTACTAACCGGAGCCCGCAATGTCACGCCGTTCCAACCCGCAACGCTGCGCCCTCAGCATCGCACTGCTGATCTCTACGGGCACGCTCTCGACGGATGTCCTTGCAAAGAACGCGGATCAGCAAAAAGCCACGGATACCGTCACCAGCGCAGAGGCGTGCATCGAGGACCCGGCCACCCCGGAGGAGGAGTGTCCAGGCCGAACGGAGCTGGGCAATGGAGCGCTCGCTACAGGCACCGAATCCAGCGCCATTGGTGCCAACACCTATGCGGAAGGTGACCACTCGACCGCTGTGGGCGCCACTGCTTTCGCACTTGGCGAAGGTGCAACTGCCATAGGCTCTGGCGCCACCGGCATTGGCGATGGAGCTACTGCACTGGGCTTCAACAGCGTGGCCACCGCTGCCAGCACTGCAGTCGGTGCCTCCGCGGAGACTTCCGGCATTGAGTCCACCGCCATCGGCTGGGACAGCTCCGCCGGCGACCAGGGCGTCGCAGTCGGTGCGCGCTCCATCGCGGGCGACTTCGGCACCGCCGTAGGTTGGTATGCGGAAACCAACGGTTACGCCTCGACCGCGGTTGGGTATCTGGCCTGGGCGCGCGACACACTCGCCAGCGCCTTCGGCTACGGCGCCATGGCAGCGGGCGGCGGCTCGACCGCGCTTGGCCCGGAAGCCTGGGCCGGCGGATCCTTCTCGGTCGCCATCGGCAAGTCGCAGGCTTGGCACGCTGGATCGGTCGCTGTCGGCAATGGATCTCTCGCCTATGGTGATGGGTCCGTAGCCATGGGTGGTTATTACATCTGTGAAGAGGCATGCCTGATCGAAGCATCGAGCGCGGTTGGCCAGAACACGGTTGCCGTCGGCGCAGGAGCCAAGGCATGGGCCAACGAGGCGGTTGCGCTCGGGGCCCGGGCAGCAGCACTCACCGAGAATAGCGTTGCGATCGGCTATGACTCGCGTGCCTGGTCTGAGAATTCGGTCGCGATTGGCTATCTGTCCTGGGCTACGCGTGATAACACCGTATCTTTCGGCAACGACAGCATGGGTCTGTACCGCATCCTGACAGGCGTGGCGGACGGAGTCGAAGCGTACGACGCGGTCAACAAGCGCCAGCTCGATGCGCTGGACGCCCGTGTTTCCACGCTGGAAAAGAACTCTGGCGGCAAGTTGCCTACCGGCACCGGCGACGGCATTGCGGTCGGTGACGGCAGCCACGCCGGCCAAGGAAACGATGTCTCTATCGGCAACGGCTCCAACGCCTCCGGCGGCAATTCGGTTGCGATCGGTGATGGCTCGATCGCAAACGAGGCGAACACTGTTTCTGTCGGTCGTTCCGGCCACGAGCGGCGCATTACCAACGTGGCCGATGGCGTAAATCCCCATGACGCTGCGAATGTCCGCCAGATGGCAGCTGGTGACGCAGCGACGCTGGCGGCGTCGCGGGCCTATGCCGATACCAAGTCGACCCAAGCGGTCAGCATGGCAAGGACGTATACGGACCAGCAGGTCGGCGCGCTCCGCGCACAGTTCAATACGCTGCGGGATGACGTCTGGTCGCGCCTGGACTCCCAGGACAAGCGCATCGACCAGCAGGGCGCGATGTCGTCGGCCATGATGTCGATGTCGCTCAATGCCGCCGCGGCCATGAATGAACGCGGCGCCGTCGCTGTCGGTGTCGGCTTCCAGAACGGCGAGTCGGCCCTGTCGCTGGGCTACTCCCGCCGCGTAGGCCGCGCAACCTTCAGCCTTGGCGGCTCGTTTACCGACGAAGACCAATCCGTCGGCCTCGGCTTCGGCTTCGGCCTCTGACCTCGACCGCAAGCGCCGGCGTCGCAGCCGGCGCGCTTCTCCACAGGGGCAATCCTATGAACAAGATGCTTTCGGTTTTCGGCGGGAGCGTACTCGCCGTATCAATCGCCACTGCAATTGGTGGCGGTACTGTCTCCGCCGCAGCGCGCCATGGCGTGCTGCCTGTCAAGAAGGGAGCACAGCTGCCAGTTCGGGGTACTGTCAGGGAAACGGCGTTCAACAGTTTCATCGTGGGCTATCCGTCCACCCCATCGATCCAAAGCGGCACGAACGTGGTCTCCGCCGTTACCAATGCAGCCGCACGCGTGGGCTTGTACGGGTTGCGCGCGACGGCCACCGGCACCAAGAAGGAATTCAAGGTTTCCTACGCGCGACGGCTCGGGATCGGCGCACACGTAGTCACCTTCTCGCATGGGATCTCGGTCGCCGAGGCCAATGCATTGGCTGCGGCGCTCAAGGCTGACGGCGCCAAGTACGCCCATCCCAACTACCGCGTATACCCGCAGGCAATCCCCAACGATCCGCAATACAACCTGCAATGGGATTTCTCCCATCCGATCAGCGGGATCATGGCGGAGCAGGCGTGGGATGTGACCACCGGCGCGGGGACGATCGTCGCCGTAATCGACACCGGCTACGTCGATCATCAGGATCTGAACGCCAACGTCATCCCGGGGTATGACTTCATCTCCGACCCGGAGAATGCCCGCGACGGCGATGGTCGCGATCCGGACGCGCACGACCTGGGCGACTATCTGGGCAATCGCACTAGCACGTGGCACGGCACGCACGTCGCGGGCACGATCGCAGCGGTTACCAACAACCGGATCGGGGTCGCTGGCGTGGCGCCTCGTGCAAAGGTGATGCCCATACGCGCGCTGGGCCCCTTCGGCGGTACGTTCGCCGACATCCTTGATGCGGTGACCTGGGCGTCCGGTGGCCATGTGGACGGCATTCCCGATATCGCCACCCCGGCTACGGTCATCAACATGTCGCTCGGGGGATACACGCCAGAAGGCTGTGCGGGCACTGTCGTCCAGCAGGTGATCGACGACGCACTGGCGCGTGGCGTCAGCATCGTCGTCGCCGCTGGCAACGACAACGCGAACGCGAAGTATTTCTCGCCGGCGAGCTGCTCTGGCGTCATCACCGTAGGAGCATCCGCGGTTGATGGCGGTCGCTCGACGCTTTACTCCAACTTCGGCGAGCACATCACGATCTCCGCACCAGGCGGCAACGGCTACTACATCACCGAGCCGTACGATCATTTCATTTGGTCGCTCGGCAATCTGGGCCAGTTCGAACCCATCCCGTCGCCGGATGGCGATGCCATCGTATTGATGGAGGGCACTTCGATGGCGGCGCCGCACGTCGCCGGTATCGTGGCGCTCATGCAGTCCGCTGCGGTCGAAGCGGGACGACGTCGGTGGAGGCCCGATGAGATCAAGACGCTGCTCAAGCGCACGGCTTCGCCGTGGGCGATCGCTCCGTCGTGGGACCGTTATCAAGGCCCTGGAATCGCGAATGCAGCCGGCGCTGTGCTTGCCGCGCGTCAGAACATGCCGACGGAAGCGGATACCGCACTGCCGCTCAGCAACCGCAGCGCGGTCGGCCGCCAGACTGCTACCGCCCGCGAGTCGCTGCTCTACAAGATCGAAGTGCCTGCAGGACGATCCAGTCTGATCGTACGGACGTATGGCGGCGTCGGTGACGTTGACCTCTACGTGTCCCGCGGTGTCGTGCCCACGGCCACTTCGCATCAACGCAAGTCGATGCGTGTCGGGAACACGGAACAGGTGTCGTACACGGCACCGGCCGCGGGCACCTACTACGTGCGCGTGTACGCCCGGGCTTCGTTCGCCGATCTGTCCATCCTCGCTGCGTACTGACGGACAACAAGGGGGCCGGCTCACAGGCACCCCTCTGACCTGCCCGCGCATGGGCCCTGCGGCCCATGCGCGGGCTTCCGTTGTCCGGTCGCGCTCAACCGCCCGCGAGTCCTCCGCCCATGCGGCCCGGCAACGCGCCGTCGCGCTGCTCGGCATCGGGATCGTCGAGATCGCCCACCTCGCGCGCCATGCCGGCGGTGGGATCGAGCTCGGCCGCTTCGGGCGATGGCGTCTGCGGATGCGGCGATGGGTGGGCTGCGGACAGCTCGTCCTGCGTGCGATCGCGCGGCGTATTCATCGTGCGCTCCTCGATCCGGTTAACCCACCGTAGGGCGGCGGCGGTGAACGCGCGGGAAAAATCGCCTCGGCTCGACCACGGCGCTCGCCAATCAAGGTGCTCGCCATTAACGCGGCAGCAAGCAGCCTGAGCCGATATCGCGTAGGATGCCCCCTGTCCGGCACCCGGCATCCGCCTTCGGGCGCGTTTTCCAGGTTTCTCGCACGTCCCGTTCGGGACCGCCGCTTGCGCGGCAACGCGACTGCATTCCGCACGCATTTCTCGGCGCCGACACGCACCGGAGTCTCCGGTGCGCCGCAACACTCGCAGCGCGGTCAGGAAAGCTTCGAGTCGCCCCACGGTTTCCGCCGTGGCTCAACGCTATCCGGAGTTTTTGCATGACCGTCG
Organism: Lysobacter sp.; assembly: GCA_035645555.1. GTDB lineage: Bacteria > Pseudomonadota > Gammaproteobacteria > Xanthomonadales > Xanthomonadaceae > Lysobacter_F. The sequence goes on from DASQMI010000090.1 coordinate 21,565, forward strand.
ATACCTCGACCTTCGTGGCCCTTGGCCTGCCTTCCGCCGTGCTGCGCGCGCTGGCCGAAAAGAACTACACCACCCCTACCCCCATCCAGCGCCAGGCGATTCCGCTGGTGCTCGCCGGCCGCGACGTGCTCGGCGGCGCCCAGACCGGCACCGGCAAGACCGCCGCGTTCGGCCTGCCGCTGCTCGCGCGCCTGGCCACGGCCACGCCGGGCTCCGGCCCGCGCACGCCGCGCGCGCTGATCCTCGTTCCCACCCGCGAGCTCGCGGTGCAGGTGACCGAGAGCCTGCGCGCGTACGGCCGCCACCTGCGCCTGTCCACCGCCGCCATCTTCGGCGGCGCGGGCATGACGCCGCAGATCGACGCGCTGCGTCGCGGTGTCGACATCCTGGTCGCAACGCCAGGCCGCCTGATCGACCATCTCGAGCGCGGCACCGCCCGGCTCGACGCGGTCGAGATCCTCGTGCTCGACGAAGCCGACCGCATGCTCGACATGGGCTTCCTGCCCGCGATCAAGCGCATCGTCGGACGCGTGCCGAAGCAGCGGCAGACGCTGCTGTTCTCGGCGACGTTCGAGCCGCGCATCCGCGCGCTCGCGCTCGACTTCATGCGTGATCCGGCCGAAGTGGAAGTGGCCGCGCGCAACACCGTCGCTTCCACCATCCGCCACATCGCCCACCCGGTGGACACCGCGCGCAAGCGCGAGCTGCTGACGCACCTGCTGGCCGCGCGCTACCAGGACCGCGTGCTGGTGTTCGGCAAGACCAAGCACGGCTGCAACCGGCTGGCCGAACAGCTGGAGAAGTCCGGCATCCAGGCGGTCGCCATCCACGGCAACAAGAGCCAGGCGCAGCGGCAGAAGGCGCTGGATGCGTTCAAGGCCGGACGCTCGCGCGTGCTGGTCGCCACCGACGTCGCCGCGCGCGGGCTGGACATCCCCAACCTGCCGCTGGTGATCAACTACGACCTGCCGATGGTGGCGGAGGACTACGTGCACCGCATCGGCCGTACCGGCCGCAACGGCGCCACCGGCGAGGCGATCTCGCTGGTCGGGCTGGAGGAAGGCGCGCTGCTCGCACAGGTGCAGAAGCTGCTCGGCCAATCCGTCGAGCAGCTCGCGGTGGACGGCTTCGCGCCGACCCGCGCGCTGCGCCTCGACACGACGTCCGCGCCGAAGCGCAGCCACAAGCCCGCGCATCGTCCGCACGGCAAGCCGGCCGCGCGCCATGCGCACGCGCAGGCACCGAAGCAGCGCGGACAGGCGCAGCGCAGCCGCGCCGCGCGCTGACCCGCGCCACGCGCGACCGAAGGCGACGCATGCGCAGGCATGCGTCGCCTTTTTTCTTGGAGCCGCCGTAGCGTTCGTGCCTGTCGCATCGCCGCGGATGCCGCTATCGTTCGCCCGGCGCGCGCCCGCCGCGCGCCGCTGCCCCATTCCGTTGCCAGGACGCTCCCGCGTGGCGCACTACACCGGCCCCCTGCTCACCCGACCGATTGCCGACGCGCTGCTGGCCGCGCGCGACGCCGGTGCGGGCGCGTGGAGCGGCTCGCTCGATCTCGGCCGCTCGCAGGGTGAAGCCCGGCTGGAGGCGGACGGCTGGTGCTGGCGCGAACGCCGCTATCCGTATCCCGCGCCGCTGAAGGACCGCAGCGTCTACTACTGGGACGGCGAGGCGTTCTCGCCGGTGTCGCGCTACGCCCGCGCGCTGATCAAGCTGGTGCCCACCGATTGGGGCGCACCGACGTTCGAGATCGACGGCATCAAGATGCTGCCGACCGCGAAGACCTCGCCGATCGACGATGCGCGCCGCAAGGTCGCGCTGGTCGAACCGCGCGGCAAGACCGTGCTCGATACCTGCGGCGGACTCGGCTATTTCGCCGCGTGCTGCCTCGAAGCGAGCGTGGCGCGCATCCGCTCGTTCGAGAAGAACGAGGACGTGCTGTGGCTGCGCACGCTCAACCCGTGGTCGCCCGATCCCGACGCGGATCCCCGTCTGCAGCTCACCCACGCGGACGTGTCGCAGGCGATCGCCCACCTCGCCGATGCATCGGTCGACGCCATCCTGCACGACCCGCCGCGCTTCGGCATCGCCGGCGAGCTCTACTCGCAGACGTTCTACGACCAGCTCGCGCGCGTGCTGCGCCGCGGCGGCCGGCTGTTCCACTACACGGGTACGCCGAACGCGCTCACCAGCGGACGCGACGTGCCCGGCGAGGTTGCCCGGCGCCTGGAGAAAGCCGGCTTCAAGGCGCAGCGCGCATTGGACGGCGTGCTGGCGACTCGCCGCTAAAACCGCGGCCCGTCGCTAAAGCGCGTTAGCCACGCGATCGCGGGCGCGCCGCTTGTCGGCGTACATCGCCTGATCCGCTTGGCGCAGCAGGCCGTCGCAGGTGTCGCCCGTCGCACCGCCGACGGCGCGGCCGAAGCTGGCGCTGACCCGGCCGACCGGCCCGGGAAACGGCGGCGCGTCCAGCGCGGCGCGCATGCGCGCGATCATGGCATCGGCGGTGGCGGCGTCCGCATCCGGCAGGAACACCGCGAACTCGTCGCCGCTCAGGCGTCCCAGCAGATCGCCCGGGCGCAGCGATGTCGCGCACCGCGCCGCCAACTCGGCGAGCACGGCATCACCGACGGCGTGACCGTGGGTGTCGTTGATCGCCTTAAGCCCGTCGAGATCGAACAGGATCACCGCCACCGGGCGGCCCTCCGCCTTCGCGCGTTCCAGCTCCTGCGCGGCGCGGTCCTCGAAGTAGGCGCGGGTCATGACCCGGGTGAGCCGGTCGCGCGTGACCTGCTCGCGCAGCCGCTCGTGGCTTGCGTACAGCGCCGGCACCGCGAGGCCGAAGTAGGTGTTGACCGCCAGCCCGATCGCGGCGAACTGCAACGCGACGACATCCACCGTCGTCTCGAACAACGCGCCCGCACCGACCGTGATCAGACTGAAAAGCACCACGCCGCGCAGCGCCGCGGTGCGGTTCTCGCTGTGCACCACCCACAGCTGCAGCACCAGCGGCACCACCATCACCGCAAGCAGCAGCACGCGCTCCTCCAGCGCATGCGCGGCCGCCAGCATCGCCACGGTGGCCGCGGCCATCGCCGCGAGCTTCAGCGCAGCCGCACGCGAACCCGGCACCGGATCGCTCTGGAACGGACTGAACCGGGCCGCGCCGTGCGCGCCGGCGGCACCCACCGCGCGCACGATCCAGCGGATGAACAGCGGACTCAGCGTCAGCACCGCGACGAAGTCGCCCATCCACCACGCGGCCATCAGGCGCCCGGGCGCGTCGGTTTCGATCAACCCGGTGGCCGAGAGCCCCAGCACTCCGCCCAGCGCCGCGAGCGCGGCACCGACCATGCCCAGCAGGATGAAGCGCGACACCGTGGCGAGCGTGACGTCGCTCGGCCGGCGCGCGTAGTGCCGGCGCAGCAGCAGCGCGGGCACGCCATAGGCCGCGCTGTGGGTGAGCGCGAACGCCACGCTCGATGCGACCAGCACGCCGGGCCGCACGGTCTCGGCGTAGCGCAGTTCGGTCACGAACGTGGCCGCCGCGCAGGCCAGCAGGATGGCCGGCAGCGCCCGCAACCCCACCACCAGCAGCGCGGCCAGCGTGACCGCGGCCGGCGGAAACCACAGGCTGGCATGCGGCGCGTGTTCCAGCACCCGCGCGAGCAGAAAGCTGCCGAGCCAGAGGACGAGCACCGCCGCTTGCAGCATCAGGTCCGACGCGAGGCGAGCGCCTGCGGTATCCCGACGTCGCCCGCTGACCATCGTTCCCCTCCGGATGTGCCGGTGCAGCCGTCCTAGCCTTCCGCGTGCCAACGAGCGCCTGGCCGCGGGCCGATCCTTCGGGGACAGGGTAACCGCACCCGCGGGCTCCGGCCATGCGCCGGCCTGCTGCGCCAACGCGGGGCAACGGCCGGACCGACCCGACCCTCCGGCAGAGGTGTCGGGCGCGGCCTCAGCCCCGCCAGTTCGCGTGCGTGCGCCAGAACTCCACGCTGCGCAGGTACGCCTCGCGGTCGAGCGGCACGCCCGAGCCGCCCTCCTCCACCCCGAGCGCGTTGCGCATCATCGTGATCGGCGCCATCGGCGTTTCCTCCGGCTCCATGGTGTACATGCAGCCGACCACGCCCCAGTCGGCGTCGATGCGCGTGCCCTCCTTCGCCAGCTGCTCGCGGCTGTAGAGGATGGGGATCAGGTAGTTCGCCACCGGCGGCTCCAGCCCCTCGAACCAGCGCACCAGCACCGGCAGCTCGTCCTTCGTGCGTGCCTCGTAGTCCGAGCGCAGCAGGTGGCGGTTCTCGTCCGTGATCGGCACCGCCAGGCAGCGCGTCGAAGTCCAGTTGCGATGCACGTGCAGCTTGCAGAACGGCGCGTAGCCATCCAGCACCTTCAGCGGCGGCACTTCGTTGAGGTGGCGCTCGAACTGCTCCGGCGTGCAGTCCTGGATGGTGTTGCGGCGCGGCTCGCGCGGGAAGAGGCGGGGACGGGCGAAGTCGGTCAGGACGATGGACATGGGACAGGCACGCAGACGGGTGCGCGGATTATCCGCCACGCGGACGCCGGCCTTTCCCGGCACGACAGGCTGGCCGAGACACGCCGGTGCCGGCGTTCCCACCGATACAATCGCGATACGCGACGCCGCGCACGCGACGCCCGCCGCCTCCGCTCCAGGAACCCGCCCTTGCCCCGCTTTCCCGGCCCTCGCCGCCGCCCGCTGGCGGTCGCCACCTGTGTGGCCGCGCTCGCGATCGCGCCTGCGGTCGCCGCGCAGGACGCGCACACCGACGACCACGATCACCACGACGATGAAGTCACCGAGCTGGACAGCGTCGTCGTCGAGTCCACCCGCTCACGCCGGCGCGTGTCCGAAGAGCCGATCCGCGTCGAGGTCATCCAGCAGGAGGAGATCGAAGAGAAGTTGCTGATGACGCCCGGCAACATCGCCATGCTGGTCGCCGAGACCGGCGGCGTGCGGGTGCAGGTCACCTCGCCCGCGCTCGGCGCGGCCAACATCCGCATGCACGGCATGCGCGGGCGCTACACCCAGCTGCTGGCCGATGGCCTGCCGCTGTACGGCGGGCAGGCCTCGTCGATCGGCCTGCTGCAGATTCCGCCCACCGACCTCGGCCGCGTGGAGATCATCAAGGGCGCGGCGTCCGCGCTGTACGGCCCTTCCGCGCTCGGCGGCGTCATCAACCTGATCTCGCGCCGGCCGGGCGACGAACGCGAGATCGAGTTCCTGCTCAACCTCACCAGCCGCGACGGCCGTGACCTCACCGCCTACACCGCCTCGCCGCTGAGCGACACGTGGAGCTACTCCGTCGTCGGCGGCTTCCACGAACAGCGCCGCCACGACCTCGACGACGACGGCTGGATCGACATGCCGGCCTACGAACGCTGGACCGTGCGACCGCGCCTGTTCTGGGAGTCCCCCGAGGGCGCGAGGGCGCTGCTGACGTTCGGCGCGATGAGCGAGAACCGCGCAGGCGGCACGCAGCCAGGACGTGTGATGCCGGACGGCCAACCGTTCCCGCTGACGCAGGCCACCACGCGCTTCGATGCCGGCGCGGTGGTCGAGCTTCCGCTGGACGATGTGGACACGCTGTACCTGCGCGCCTCGGCGATGACCACCGACCACCGCCACCGCTTCGGTGCAATCGTCGAGAACGACCGCCACGAAACCTTCTTCGCCGAAGCGGCCTACGCGTCCGCGTTCGGCGACACCACCTGGCTCGCGGGCGCCGCGCTGCAGTCCGACCGCTTCCGCTCGCGCGCGTTTTCCGCGTTCGATTACCGCTACACGGTGCCCGCGCTGTTCGCGCAGGCCGAGCACGCGCTGCGCGAGGACCTCACCCTGGCCGGCAGCGCACGCTGGGACCACCACAGCGAATACGGCTCGCGCTTCAGCCCGCGCCTGTCCCTGCTCTATCGCCCCGGCGACTGGACGGTGCGCGCCTCGCTGGGTCGTGGCTTCCACGCGCCCACACCGTTCGTGGAGGAGATCGAGGCCGCGGGCCTGTCGCGTCTCGAACCGCTGACCGGGCTGGACGCGGAGACCGCCACCACCGGCTCGCTCGACGTGGGCTACGCCGCAGGTGCGCTCGAAACCCACCTCACCCTGTTCGCGTCCGACATCGAAGATGCCGTGCGGCTGGAGCCGGTGTCCTCGCCCGACGGCGAACGCGTCCGGCTGGTCAACACCGACGGCACCACCCGCACGCGCGGCAGCGAACTGCTGCTGCGCTACCGCTGGCAGGACTTCGTCGTCACCGGCAGCTACGTGTTCATGGACGCGACCGAGCCCGACCCGGACGGCGCCGGCCGTCGCCGCGTGCCGCTGACGCCGCGCCACACCGGCGGCCTCGTCGCGATGTGGGAGCGGCACGGCCGCGGCCGGCTCGGCATCGAGGCGTACTACACCGGCACGCAGGCGCTGGACGGCAATCCCTACCGCCGCAGCGGCCGCCCGTACGTCGAGCTGGGCATCCTCGGCGAGATCGTGCTCGGCAAGGTGAGCGTGTTCCTCAACCTCGAAAACATCCTCGACGTGCGCCAGACCCGCCACCACCCGCTGACCCTGCCGCAACGCGCGCCCGACGGCCGCTGGACGGTGGACGCGTGGGCGCCGTCGGACGGGTTCGTGGTCAACGGCGGCGTGCGGGTGAAGTTCTAAGCGACGCAGCTCGGAGCATGGCAGCGCGCGGTGTCAAACAGCCCGTCCGCGACTCGACAGTGCGCAGCAGGTCGCCCATGCCCGGAGCAAAGAAAGGCCCCGGATCGCCGGGGCCTGTAGAGGGATCGCGCGGCTTCATGCCGCGGCCGGAAGGGCCAATCGGGTCAGGCGCGAGCGCCTGCCCGACGGACACCCAGACTCAACGCGGATCGGCGCCGCTGTCGCGGGCGCGATCGCGCGCCTCGCCGTATTCCTTTTCCTTCTCGCCGAGATCCTGCTGGGCACGGCCCTGGCGCTCACGCACCGGGTTGTCGGTGATGTCGCCCACGATCTCGTTGACCTTGCCTTTCAGGCTCTCCTTGCTGCCTTCCTTACGATGACGGTCCATGGTTTTACCTCCGACAGAGCGCAGGAGTGCGCATGGACCTGTCTAGCTCGTGGGCAGTTCGGATGCCGTGAGAGATGCGAGAAGCGCACGTGACGTGGCGCGGCAGCGGCTGAGACCGCACGCATCGCGGCCCGCAAGCCGCCCGCACGCGCATCATGCGAGGCGAACGATTCAGCCGTCGGCGCGTTCCAGCGCCGCACGCGTCTCGCGGCTGATCACCTCCGGCTCGCGCAGCGCGCGTCCGCTGGCATCGAAGAACGGCGAGACGCGCTCGCGGCGCAGCTTGGCGCCGAGGATGCCGGCGACGATGCGCAGCCCGCCGAGCGCGAATCCGAGCGGCGTGGCGCGCACTGGAGCGGTGGCGGATTGCGTGTTGAGCACGATGCGGTCGCGCGGCCCGAACGTCGCGTCTACCGCCTGCGACGGCGCACCGAAGCACGCGGTCACCAAGCCCACGTAGGGCACCTTCGGATCGCGCGGCGTGTTGCCCAGCGGCGTGCGGCAGCACGCTGCATACCAGCGCAGGATGCCCTTCGGGCTGAGCGACATGCACACCACCTGCTCGCTGCCCTGGGTGAACCGCACCGCCGCCGGCGCAGCCGGCACCACGTCGGTGCCGCCCGCGGCATCCAGCACACCGGGCACGCCGAGGAAGCGCGCGTACGCCCGGCAATCCTTGCAGTAGCACGTCGCCCGCGTGTACGCGCGGCCGGCGTCCAGCTCGCCTTGCACCGTGCCGCAGCGGCATTGCAGGGGCAGCTTCATCGGGCACTCCTCCATCGCGTCTTCGCGGCGAGCGAGCGCGTCGCCCGCCTCGGTCGCGTGAGGATAGAGGAGCCCAGCGAAGGACGGCGCTCACGGAGCGCGCGCCACTCGGGGGTGACTTCGACGCTCGCGCCACCGCCCGCCAGCGGGACAGGTGGCGCGCGCCATGAACCGCGACGCGGCCGGGCGATCAGAGCGACGCCGTGCCCGCCTGTGCAGGCCCCGCGTAATCCACCACCAGCGACACCCGGCGGTTGGGTCGTCCCGCCTCGCCGGTCGCGCCCTCGCGCACCTGGCGGTTGCGGTCCTCGCCGTAGCTCACCGTGCGCACCTGGTGCTCCTGAAGGCCGCCGGTGCCGATGAGGTATTCGCGCACGGCCTCCGCGCGACGCTGGCCCAGGCGCTTGTTGTAGGCCGCGCTGCCGGACGGATCGGCAAAGCCTTCCACCGTCACCAGCACTTCCGAAGCGCTGCTGCGCACCGCCCGCGCGAAGTCGTCGAGCAGCGGCTTGTCCTCCTCGGACAGCACCGCGCTGTCGGTTTCGAAGTGCGCCATCGCGTCCACGCGCACGCGCCCGGCCAGCTGCGTCACCAGCGCGTCGTGCTTCTGCGACAGCGCGGTGAGCTGTTCCTGCAGGCGGGCATCGACGGCGCGCAACTCCGCAATCGTGCTGTCGAACTCGTCGCGCTTGACGTAGTTCGCACAGCCGGAAAGCGCCAGCGTGGCCAGGGACGCGGCCAACACGGCACGGCGCAGGGCAACTCGGGACATGGTGGTCTCCTTGCAGAAGGACGGTGCGCCTGCCGCCCGACGCCCTTTCGGCTGGGGCAACGCAGGAACCCCGGGACTAAGCGCGCACCGTCCAGTTGGGGGAGATGGCTGAATCGCACGCGCGCCGTGAAAGCGGCGTACCGCGAAGCGTCAGATTGTGACGCTTCGGGTCATCGTTCACGGACGAGCCAGAAAGCCGGCGCTCGCTGAACACCTGCCGCTCGTCAGGTTCGGGGACACAACGCGCGCCCCGCCCGCCCGTGCCGACTCGCCGCCGGGCAACACGAACGGGCGGGCGTTGAGCAAAGGTGGACGGGGGAGATGCGAAGCAGCGGGGTCGAGACCGCTACTCGCGACAACAAAAGTCCAGGAGCGCTGCGCTTCCCTGGGCTACGCGGGCTGACCGAATTCGCGGCAACGCCAGTCAGGCGGTGAAAGCGAGCCTGATCCCGCTTGGACGCGGCTCCTCGCTCGCGGCCTCAAACGCGCCCGAGACTGCGCGCCGACGCGATCGCCGCCCGCAGGACGCGGAGGTACGCCACACGGTTCCCCGCGGCCTGGCTCGCCGCGGTCTCCAGCCCCTCGACATACGCCGCCACCAGCGTGGCCGCGTTGTACTGGTCGCGCAGCTCGTCCATGGTCTGGGACACTGCCCCGCGCACGTGCCAGTCCACGTTCATGCCCTTTTCGGCTTGATTGGCAAGCTCGACGACGCGCAGCACATGCGGCGTCACCAAGCCGGCGACCGTGACCCTCATCCGTTTCACCCTCCTTTCGTCACGCCAGTAGCCTAGCGCGGCAGGCCCGCCACGTGGAGCAGGACCGGGCCGTGCATGCTGACGCTCGTTTTTCTTCCGCCAGGACTCAAATCCAGCTCTGGAGACCACTGGACGTCACGCTCGAGCGCGCGACTGGGACCGCGCGAGGCAAAGGTTCTGCGGAAGGCCGTCCCCCCCTGCTTCTCCAACCCGCACCCTTTAGCAAGGCGACTTAAATCCAATGGGGCGTGGACAAGCTGCTCTTTCCTCTCGCCCTCCGCACGCCGAGGAACCATGCGTACGCGCGGTAATCCTTGCAAGCAACCAGTCGCCCGCGTACAGGCGCGACCACCATCCACTTTGCCTTCACCACGCCGCAGCGGCATGCAGAAGAGAGCTTCACATTCATGCTTGGTGGGCTCACCACCTGCCCAGATCGCACTAACGCGCCGATAATCTAGTCTGCTGCTGGCTGTGCCCGCACCATCTCTAACCGCACTCTCGCGTCGCGTCGAAAGACGTCTTGCAGCCACTGAACCCACTGCTGTAGTGCGCTGCCGTATCGACGTTTACTCGCATCGGAAAGCGGCGCGCTCGTCAGAGGAACCAATAGTTCACCCACGGTATTGGCGGAGGCCCCGGGATCGCGATGCAATAATGTCCAGGCCGCTTGCACTGAAGGTTGGGCATATACTTTCAACGCAAGCCAAAGCTCAAGGCTTGAACCCGGCGGTTGCTCCAAAATTACCGGCTGAGCCGTAGATGGAACCAAGCGCAGACTTCGCAGGACATATAGAGCGTTCCGATCGAGCCTTGGGTCGACTGGACCGCCCCTGATGAGGCGCTCGATCAAGGAGACCACGCGCCCTGGAGAGGCCTCCCCCTTAAAAACACGCGCCCCCCTCCGGGACCTCTGCTCGATGCGCAATTCATCGAAGCCCGCGAGTGGCGCCGCTTTCGCATTGTGCGAAACGGCCCTCTGAACATCGACCGTGAGGATCCCAAGCGCTTGCTGCCAACTTAGCCACCGCACTATTGCCCCATGAATTGTACTCGTCTCGTAGGACGACGAGTCAAAGCTAGGAGCTAGAATCGACTCCACTGAATCGAACGGCACTTGTTTGAAACCCGGGCCAAAATGCTCCACCAACACCCGAAGAAATGCGTGAGAACTAAAGAATCTCATCATTGCCGCTACCGACTGAGCGGGACGCCCGTGAATCAGTCGAACGCGAAAGTTTTTTCGGTCGTACTGACAAACACCCATCATCACAAGATCTCGTGCAATGTTATCTAGCGTACCCTGCTGGAGACCAAGACGTTTACTGAGCGTACTTAGATGAACATATGCAGTCGCCAGCTCCTCAAGCACCTTGCGCGCGGACGCAGGCGAGGAAACCGGTATATAGCGCATTGGGATCGCGGGAACTTGCTTGAAAAGAACATAATCCCTAAAAATGTCCCAATAAACCACCAACTTACCAGCATTACGCAACACAAGGCGACGAGCCATGAGAGCATCGACCGTCCTGTGTCCGAATTGCTCTACGATTTGAAAGTTATCCGCAGGGGATTCTTTCGCGATCTTCTCCAGGCAAGCCACTTGCGCGACATTAAGATCCGACAAGTCCTTCTCAAATAACGCTTGAACATCTAATGCACGCTCAAACAACTCTCTCTGTCTCGCAGGCTGAGCTTGCAAAACGCGAAACACGTGAACGCAGAGCTTCTTAAGAAGCCAAGGATATCCTTGGCTATGCTCCGCCAACAATCTCCTCAACCAAACCTCAATCGGTTGCTTAAGTTCCCTGGAGAGCCTACTTAAGAGTTTGCTTGTATCCTGGCGAGAGAATAGCGGCAGCTCAAACTCACGCCTCCTGTCTGCGAACGAATGCCACACGTGGTAGGCAGGATGATCAGTCGGAATTGTCCCATCGGTCTTCCAAGAAAATCCAAGAACTATATTTTCGGCAGCAGACTCGACAGCCGTACACAAAGCCCTCACCTGGACAAAAAGATCCGCAAGTTCTTGCTTAGTTGTGATCTCTTCAAATTGGTCAAAAAATAGCACAACCACTTTCTTTGATGACTTCAGCTGGGCAAGCGCCCCCTGCACTGTTTCGTCCGCGAACGGCTGGCCTGCTGACGTAATCCTAAAAATCGGGTCACCCTCCAAAAAGCCGGCTTGCGCGGCCTCTTCTAGACATTTTTTAAGGGCTAGTTCTGGATAGCGCGCAGAGCTTGCCGTTCGGCAGTCGACAGCGTAGAGGAACACCCTTCCGTTTAGAGGCTTGCTTGTACACAACGAGCGCAGCTTGATGAGAAAGGAACTTTTTCCCCATCCTGACGGAGCCTTGATAGCTAGCAGACGAGTAGCAGTCGAGCCCTCAGCGACACTGGTGAGAAAACCAACGATATCGGTTAGCAGTGAATCTCGGCCGACGAAGTCTGTTGGTCGCGACGGCCTGTAATCAGCCCAATCATCCGCAACCGGAACCGGCGCAATATTATCCAGTTCAGCCCTCAACGCAGCATCCTTAAGGGCACTGACGGCAGCTAGCTTCTCCTGCCCCGCCACCCACGTTAAGTCACGCAAGTTGGAATCACGTTCATTCAACTGTTGGACAATCCCCTCGTTGGTGACGGGGGCTCCAGTCTTGGCGTCGAACACGAGTACAGTATCCGACACGCCTGAAGCCTCACCCAAAACCGGCACAGCCCAATACTCACCAATGTCGGTAAGCAAAAGTGTTCTGTTATTAGTCGCAGTAACTAGAGCAGGAATACCCAAACGACTTGGATGCACAACCTCGTTTGTGTCAACGAGCAGCTGGACGAGCTCGACCGGCCCATAGACCCGTAACTTCTCAGCCTTGTCAGGAGAGCGTCGAATCGTTTCAACGAGCCCATTTGCGTCCTTGCTTAGCTCGCTGGTTGTAATAAGCCAAGCACCGCGGTAGTCGTGAGACCACAGATTGCCTAGCATCTTTGTAATCACGTCAGCCGCAATTTTGCGGTCACGGTATGCCTTACATTCAACAAGGATACGGCTCGCCGCCTGCTTCTGCTGCGCGATGATATCGAGCTCACATCCCGTAACCCGAACTTCCGCGCTGATTTGCTCGTACTGAAGGGTCACCAGGACTCTTTTTGACAGCGCCTCCAGCAGGTCGCCACGTTGCTTGCTCGTGTCTCCGTCCTTGACCGTGACTTCGATAGCAATATCTAGTCCTTTGAATGCCATACAGACTCCGTTCTTCTAGAACTACGTGAGTTGACAGCTGAATCAACGTAACTGTTCGATTGCGCGATACACCCGCGAGCGATCGGAGAAAGGGCCAGCGGCCTGGATCTTCTGAGATTAGGGACGAGCGACGAGTGACTGCGGGAATCCGCAACGCTAAAGCGCCCGTTGGGTGAACCCACCCGTAGTTTGTAACACTGTCCATCTCCCGCAGTCTTGTCGGTCGGCCACTTTGGCCGGCTTTCGGCCCAGAGAATATCTCACCGGCCAAATCTGCGGTTATCGCGAGACGCAGACAAAGAAACCGCCCGCAAAGCGGGCGGTTCTTGTAGGGCTATCGCGCGGAGGCGGGTTTACATACTCCGCCGGTACTCGCCACCCACGTCGTACAGCGCGTGGCTGTTCTGGCCGAGGCTGTGGGTCTTCATCGCGTCCATCAGCGCCTCGAACACGTTGCGGCGGTCGCGGGCGGTCTTCTGCAGGAAGCTCAGGCCCCAGCGCGAGTCCGCCAGCGGGTTGCGCAGCTGCTGATAGGCGGATGTTAGCGATCTGCTGGCCCTTCTCTTCTTTCGCGGAGCGGATCAGCTCGATTTCGGTGACACCGGCGCACTCCTTGGGCGGAGAGGTGTTGAAGCCGGTAAGCCGCAGGGAGCCGTCGTGCTCCTTCTGCGCAGGCTTTCTCCGCACATCGACCATGCCGCGGACACTGAAGTGCCGTGCGAGAAGCGCCATGGTCGGGGCCGCCACGCAGGCGACCACAAGCAGCCACCAAACTTTCGACCGCATGCCCCCTCCCTGGATGCCAAGCCGCCCAGGCATACGCCCACAGGCCTGCGTCCTGCCGAGCATAGCGCAGGACTGGCACGCCACAAGAGGCCCCAAAAAAACCGCCCGCAAAGCGGGCGGTTCTTCATAACGCTGCGGCAGCGCGGTTACATATTCCGCCGGTACTCGCCACCCACGTCGTACAGCGCGTGGCTGATCTGGCCGAGGCTGTGCGTCTTGACCGCGTCCATCAGCGCCTCGAACACGTTGCGGCGGTCGCGGGCGGTCTTCTGCAGGAAGCTCAGGCCCTGGCGCGATTCCGCCAGCGGGTTGCGCAGCTGCTGGTAGGCGCGGACGTTGGCGATCTGCTGGCCCTTCTCATCTTCCGTGGAGCGGATCAGCTCGATCTCGGTGACGATGTCGCCGGCGTGCTCCTTCGGCAGGAACGTGTTGACGCCAATCAGCGGCAGCGAGCCGTCGTGCTTCTTCTGCTCGTAGTACAGGCTCTCTTCCTGGATCTTGCCGCGCTGGTACATGGTGTCCATGGCGCCGAGCACGCCGCCGCGCTCGCTGATGGCCTCGAACTCCTTGTAGACGGCTTCCTCGACCAGGTCGGTGAGCTTGTCGACGATGAAGCTGCCCTGCCACGGGTTCTCGCAGAAGTTCAGCCCCAGCTCCTTGTTGATGATCATCTGGATGGCCACCGCGCGGCGCACCGATTCCTCGGTGGGCGTGGTGATGGCCTCGTCATAGGCGTTGGTGTGCAGGCTGTTGCAGTTGTCGAACAGCGCGTACAGCGCCTGCAGCGTGGTGCGGATATCGTTGAACTGGATCTCCTGCGCGTGCAGCGAGCGGCCGGAGGTCTGGATGTGGTACTTCAGCATCTGGCTGCGCTCGTTGGCGCCGTAGCGCTCGCGCATCGCCCGCGCCCAGATGCGGCGGGCCACGCGGCCGATCACCGTGTACTCCGGGTCCATGCCGTTGGAAAAGAAGAACGACAGGTTGGGCGCGAAGTCGTCGATCTTCATGCCGCGCGCCAGGTAGTACTCCACGATGGTGAAACCGTTGGAGAGGGTGAAGGCGAGCTGGCTGATCGGGTTCGCGCCGGCTTCGGCGATGTGATAGCCGGAGATCGAGACCGAGTAGAAATTGCGCACCCGGTTGTCGATGAAGTACTGCTGGATGTCGCCCATCATGCGCAGGGCGAACTCGGTGCTGAAGATGCAGGTGTTCTGCGCCTGGTCCTCCTTGAGGATGTCGGCCTGCACGGTGCCGCGCACCACCTTCAGCGTTTCGGCCTTGATCTTCTCGTACACCTCCGGATCGACCAGCTGGTCGCCGGTGACGCCGAGCAGGCCGAGGCCGAGGCCGTCGTTGCCCTCGGGCAGCATGCCGCTGTACTGCGGACGCGGGCGGTCGCCGAAGAACGCATCGATGCGGCGCTGCGCCTCTTCCCAGCGCGCGGTGTCGGCGCGCAGGTACTTCTCGACCTGCTGGTCGATGGCGGTGTTCATGAACATCGCCAGGATGATCGGCGCCGGGCCGTTGATGGTCATCGACACCGAGGTGGTCGGCGCGCACAGGTCGAAGCCGGAGTACAGCTTCTTCATGTCGTCGAGCGTGGCGATCGACACGCCCGAGTTGCCGATCTTGCCGTAGATGTCCGGGCGCTCGGCCGGGTCCTCGCCGTAGAGCGTGACGCTGTCGAACGCGGTGGACAGGCGCGCGGCCGGCTGGCCGAGGCTGAGGTAATGGAAGCGGCGGTTGGTGCGCTCCGGCGTGCCCTCGCCGGCGAACATGCGGATCGGGTCCTCGCCGGTGCGGCGGTACGGGTACACGCCGCCGGTGTACGGGTAGGAGCCCGGCAGGTTTTCCTTCTGCAGGAAGTTCAGCAGCTCGCCCCAGCTCTTGTAGGTGGGCGCGGCGATCTTCGGGATCTGCTGGTGCGACAGCGATTCGCGGTAGTTGGCGACGCGAATGGTCTTGTCGCGGACCTGGTATTCGTTGAACTCGTCGGTGATCGACTTCAGCCGCGCCGGCCATTCGCGCAGCAGCTTGAGCGCCTCCGACGACAGCGACTGGATGGCGTCGTTGTAACGCTGTCGCAGCGTGAGCAGGGTGCGGTCGACCGGCGCGCCCTCGCCCGCCTGCACGGTGGCGGCTGCGGCCGGGGTCGCGGCTGAAGCCGCTCCGACAGCGCCTGCAGAGGTGGGGAGCAGGTCGGCGTTGTCGTACAGCTCCAGCGCCTTCGGCAGCTTCGCATCGCCCAGCGCCTCCAGCGCCTGCCAGCAGGCCTGGGCGCGGTCGGCGATTTCCGCCTCGCGCTCGATACGCTGGTTGATGGCGCGGCCTTGCTCGGCGATCTCGGCGAGGTAGCGCGTGCGGTTGCCGGGGATCAGCACCGTGGCGCGCGGTTCCTTCAGCGCGGTGTCAATCTGCGGCTCGAAATCGCAGCGCGGGCTGGCGACGTTGAGCTTCTCGCGCAGCAGCCGGCACAGGTTGGCGAACATCCAGCTGATGCCGGGGTCGTTGAACTGGCTGGCGATGGTCGGATAGACCGGGATCTCCTCGTCCTTCAGCTTGAACGCCACGCGGTTGCGCTTCCACTGCTTGCGCACGTCGCGCAGGGCGTCCTCGGCGCCACGCTTGTCGAACTTGTTGAGCACGACGAGCTCGGCGAAGTCGAGCATGTCGATCTTCTCGAGCTGGCTCGGCGCGCCGAAATCGCTGGTCATCACGTACATCGGGAAGTCGACCAGGTCGACGATCTCCGAGTCGGACTGGCCGATGCCGGCGGTCTCGACGATGACCAGGTCGTAGCCCAGGCCCTTGAGGAACGCCACGCAGTCCTTCAGCACCGCGTTGGTGGCGGCGTGCTGGCGGCGGGTGGCCATCGAGCGCATGAACACGCGCTTGGAGCGCAGCGAGTTCATCCGGATGCGGTCGCCCAGAAGCGCGCCGCCGGTGCGGCGGCGGGTCGGGTCGACCGAGATCACCGCGATGCGCATCTGCGGGAACGACGCCAGGAAGCGGTTGAGCAGCTCGTCGGTGACCGACGACTTGCCGGCGCCGCCGGTGCCGGTGATGCCGATGACCGGCGTCTTGCCGCCGGCCAGCTGCCACTGCTTGCGCAGGTGCGCCAGCTCGCCCTCGTCGACGTCGCCGTTCTCGATGGCGCTGAGCACGCGGCCGATGCCGATCTCGTCCTCGATGGCGGGCACTTCGACGCGGCCGTTGCCGCCGCGCGCCTCGCGCGCCTCGTTGGTCCGGCGCACGACGTCCTCGATCATCGCCACCAGCCCCATGTGCATGCCGTCGTTGGGGTGGTAGATGCGCTCGACGCCGTAGGCCTGCAGTTCGCGGATTTCCTCCGGCGTGATGGTGCCGCCGCCGCCGCCGAACACGCGGATGTGCGACGCGCCGCGCTCGCGCAGCATGTCGACCATGTACTTGAAGTATTCGACGTGGCCGCCCTGGTACGACGACACCGCGATGGCGTCGGCGTCCTCCTGCAGCGCGGCGCGCACCACGTCCTCCACCGAACGGTTGTGGCCCAGGTGGATCACTTCCGCGCCCTGCGCCTGGATCAGGCGGCGCATGATGTTGATCGCCGCGTCGTGGCCGTCGAACAGGCTGGCGGCGGTGACGAAGCGAAGCGGCGTGGTGTCGGGCTGGCTGACCGGGACGTGGGCGGCGGGGCTGCTCATCGGCGCGCTCCATACGGATTTCGGAATCCGCGGATTGTAACGCGCCGGGTCTCGTCGCCCCGCCGCGAAGGCGGGATACTGCGTGCGGGCAACCGCCGCGTCAGCCCGCTTCGTGCAGCGACGGGGTGGCGAGCGCGCGCCAGAGGTCGTGCCGGCGCGCGTCCTGCCCGGCCTCGCTGCGGTGCGGCTCGTAGCGCAGCTCGACGCTGGGCAGGCCAAGGATGCGCGCCACGGTGGCGGCGAGCACCGCGCGGTCGTCGTCGAACGCGCCGTGGGTGGCGGCCTGCGCGCCGTCCGGGCTGCCGACCGGCACGCCGGTGTTGGGCGAACGGATCCAGTCGAGCCGGCCGGATGCGATCAGCGCACGCAGCGCCGGCGGGCCGTCCTCGATGAAGC
This sequence comes from Lysobacter sp., assembly GCA_035645555.1. Classification (GTDB taxonomy): domain Bacteria; phylum Pseudomonadota; class Gammaproteobacteria; order Xanthomonadales; family Xanthomonadaceae; genus Lysobacter_F. The sequence goes on from DASQMI010000090.1 coordinate 39,036, forward strand.
GCGTCATGCCCACCAACGGCGTGCCGTGGCGGCGGTCGCGGTCGATCCAGCTGCGCGGCTGCGCCTCCAGCGCGTGGGCGACCAGGTACAGCAGCGACTTGTGGTACACGCCGGCGCACTGGTCGTCCTGCTCGGCGCGCTCGGTCAGGGTGAACAGCGCGGCGCGGCGGATCGCGCCCGCCTCGATCGCTGGCGCATAGGCGTCGAGGAACAGGTCGACCGTGGCTGCCGGCGCCCACAGCGCCAGGCTTTCGATCCGCCGCCCGAGCCCCTGCATGCCCGCCGCCGGCCCGGACGGCACCACGCCGTCGGCGGTCAGCAGCTGCACCAGCGGCGCGAGCAGCACGCTGCCGCCGCTGTGCGCGGCGAGGTGCAGCTCGACGTCGGGGTCGTTCGCCATCCATTCGGCCAGCAGCCGCGCGGTCAGCGCCGCCCCGCCCGCTTCCTGCAGTTGGCCGTCCACCCGCCGCACCGCGGTGGTGGCGAGCAGCGCGTTCTCCTTCATCTCGTCCCACAGCGCCTTGCCGCCCAACGTGCGCGCCAGCGGCTCCAGGGTGTCGTCGATGCGGTCGAGCAGCAGGTCTCGGGCGCGGTCGAGCAGGCCGGCCGCACGCGGGCGGGCGACGTCGCGCAGGAGGTTGCCGAGCGTGGTCCACAGGTCGGAACGCCAAAGGAAGCACAGCGGGAATATCTCGTGGTCGAGCAACGCCTCGCGGTAGTCGGCCACGCGCTGCACCGCGGCTTCTTCCGGCACCAGCCCGCCGTGCGCGTACAGCAGCACGCGCTTCTTCTTCCAGCCGCGGGTGAGGCGCGGCAGCTCGTCGCGGATCAGGTTGCGCACGTCGTCGGTGCTGGTGCCGAAGCGGCCGCTGCCGCGCAGGCGGCCGTCGTTGCCGAGCGAGACGATGTGCGAGCGCAGGTCGGCCTGCGCGTAGGTGGCCGACTGCCGCGCCAGCGACGAGCGGCTGATCGCCACCGCGCGCGGCTGGCACAGCTCGATGGGCACGGCCAGCCGTGCGACCCACACGTCGCTGCCGTGCTCCAGCCATTCGTCGTAGCTGACGTGGCCAAAGCCGCCGCGGCCCCAGTCGCGTCCCCACGAGTTCTGTAGCCAGAAGCCGCATTCGTCGTAACCGACGATGGCGAACGCGTGGTAGCCGGCGATCTCCTGCCCGCGCCACGGGATGCGCCCGTCCGTGGTCGGGGCGAGCCAGTCTTCGTGGACGGCGCAGGACGCGAACAGGATGCCGACCTCGGCGAACGCGGCGTGCATCGCCACCAGGTCCTTGTGGTTGACGCGGAAATACGCGCCGAGCGGACGGCGTGCGGCGTCGCGCGCACGCTCCTCGGTGTACGGCTCCGGCGTGTCGCCCGGCGTGTACGGCCACAGCGCCTCCGAACAGACGCCGTGGTGGTGCCAGCCCTTCATCGCGCCGCGGCAGCTGGAGCCGGCGTAGCGCTCGCCGCCCCATTCGTCGTAGCGGCGCGCCATGTCGTAGAGCATGCGCGTACTCACCCGGCTGCGGTCCGGCACCACCGCGCGCGTGCGCAGCAGGTAATGCGCGACGGTCGCCAGCCCGAACGCGGTGCAGGCGCCGTCCTCGCCCTGGTCGAGCACCGGCAGCTTGAACTTCAGGTAATCCGCCAGCGGGGCGCGCGGCGGCACTTCGACCAGGGTGGGCTCGAACATGCGGTCGCGGAAGTCGGCGGTATCGGGCCGCGCGTCGAGCCGGCGGCGGGTGGCGGCGATGCGCGTCGTGCGCTTGCGGGCGGTACGGGCCATGGGCGTCCTCCTGTGCGTGCAGAATGCCGCGCGCGCATCGCAGCCGGGGCGACCGCGCTCGCGCTTCCGGTGCCGGGTTACCCTGCGTGCATGAATCAGACCCAGGATCCCCTCGCCCGCCTCCGCGCCGACGCGCAGGGCGGCGATCCCACCGCGCTGTTCCAGCTGGCCTCCGCGCTCGTCCAGCAGGGCCAGGTCGACGAGGCGCAAACGCTGCATCGACGCGCGGCCGAGGCCGGCCACGTGCCGGCGCAGATCGAATACGCGCGGATGCGGATGTACGGCATCGCCGGCGACGCCGACCCCGCCGAGGCGGTGCGCTGGCTGCAGCGCGCAGAAGCCGCGCATCCGGCCGCGGCGTATCTGCTGGCGCTGATCGGGCTGGGCGGGGTGGCGCTGCCGCGCGACGCGGCGATCAATGCGCGCACCGCGGCGGCGCTCAACGCCGGTTTCATCCCGGCACTGCTGGCGGCGGCGATCCACTTCGGCCGCAAGCCCGATCCCGCCGACCAGACGCTGGCGCTGCGGATGCTGCAGGACGCCACCGTGCGCGGCGACAGCACCGCGGCGTTGCTGCTGGCCGAACGCCTGCGCCACGGCGAGGGCTGCGAGCCCGATCCGGCGAGCGTCGCGCGCATCGACGAGGGCCTGGCGCGCGCCGGCATCGCCCCACTGCCGACGCTGCACGTCGACCCGCCGGTGGAACCGGCCGCGGCGCCGCGCACGCTGGCGCTCGACGTGCTCGACCCGCCGCCGGTGCGCGAGCTGGCGACGCACCCGCGCGTGGGCGTGATCGACGGCCTGCTGTCGGCCGACGAATGCCGCCTGCTGATCGCACGCGCGCGGCCCCTGCTGCGGCATTCGCGGACGCTCGATCCCGACACGGGCGAGGCGGTGACGGTGCCGCTGCGGACCAGCCGCGACATCAGCTTCGACCCGATCCTGGAGGACCTCGCACTGCGCGCGGTGCAGGCGCGCATCGCCGCCGCGGCCGGCTGCGAGCTGGTGGAGGCCGAGCAGCTGATCGTCCTGCACTACGCGCCGGGCCAGGAATACCGCCCGCATCGCGACTACCGCCCGCCCGGTTCGCTGGAACGCGACCGCCCGCAGGCCGGCAACCGCGCGCGCACCATCTGCGTGTATCTCAATGCGGTGGAGGCCGGCGGCGGCACCGCGTTCCCGGTCGCGGGACTCGAGGTCGAACCGAAGCCCGGACGCGCGGTGGTGTTCGACAACCTGCACGCCGACGGCACGCCCGACCCGGACTCGCTGCACGCCGGGCTGCCGGTCGAAAGCGGCGAGAAGTGGCTGGCGACCTTGTGGATCCGCGAGCGCCGTTACCGCGATTTCTGAGCGCGTAGCGGGCACTCGGCCCGCGCGCTGCGGCGGTCGGGCACGGGCCTGCACAGGCCCGATGAAGACGATTGCATTAGACTTCGCGCCGGCGGCGACCGGCCCACGCCCTTGCCCGCCGCCCCTTATCCCTGTCTCTTCAAAGACTTACACCAAACTGTTGGCATCGTTCGCCATGCGCGGAACGGTCGCCTCCGCCCGGAGCACCCGATGATCTTCGAAACCATCGACACCACCGGCCACGAGCAGGTCGTGTTCTGCCACAACAAGGATGCGGGCCTCAAGGCCATCATCGCCATCCACAACACCGTGCTCGGCCCGGCGCTGGGCGGCCTGCGGATGTGGCCGTACAAGTCCGAAGCGGAGGCGCTCAACGACGTGCTGCGCCTGTCGCGCGGCATGACCTACAAGAACGCGGTGGCGGGCCTGAACATCGGCGGCGGCAAGGCGGTGATCATCGGCGATCCGTCCAAGGACAAGTCGGAAGCGTTGTTCCGCGCGTTCGGCAAGTGCGTGGATTCGCTCGGCGGCCGCTACATCACCGCCGAGGACGTCGGCATCGACGTCAACGACATGGAATACGTCTACCGCGAGACCGAATACGTCACCGGCGTGCACCAGGTGCACGGCGGCTCCGGCGATCCGTCGCCGTTCACCGCCTACGGCACCCTGCAGGGCCTGATGGCGACGCTGAACCGCAAGTACGGCAACGAGGAAGTCGGCAAGTACAGCTACGCCGTGCAGGGCCTCGGCCACGTCGGCATGGAGTTCGTGAAGCTGCTGCGCGAGCGCGGCGCCAAGATCTTCGTCACCGACATCAACAAGACGCTGGTCGACCAAGCGGTCAGCGAGTACGGCGCCGAGGCGGTGTCGCCGGAGGAGATCTACGACGTCAACTGCGACGTGTACTCGCCGTGCGCGCTGGGCGGCACCGTCAACGAGCAGACCCTGCCGCGCCTGAAGGCGAAGGTCATCTGCGGCGCGGCCAACAACCAGCTCGCCAACAACGCGATGGGCGACGAGGTCGAGCGCCGCGGCATCCTGTACGCGCCGGACTACGCGGTGAACGCCGGCGGCGTGATGAACGTTTCGCTGGAGATCGACGGCTACAACCGCGAGCGCGCCATGCGCATGATGCGGACGATCTACCACAACCTCACCCGCATCTACGAAATCGCCGACCGCGACCGCATTCCGACCTACAGCGCCGCCGACCGCATGGCCGAGGAGCGCATCAGCGCGATCGGCAAGCTGAAGCTGCCGATGGGTCGCACCGCGCCACGCTTCCACGGGCGCATCCGCGGCGGCCACTGACGCCGTGACCCACGCGACGGGGCTTCGGCCCCGTCGTGCTTTTGAAATCCACGCTGCACGCAGGAGTCGTCCCAAGGATGCGTCCGTTCCCGCTCGGAGAAGACATCGATGCGCTGCGCGAGGCGGTCCGCCGCTTCGCCGAGGCCGAGATCGCGCCGCGTGCGGCGCAGATCGACCATGACAACGCGTTCCCGCAGGACCTGTGGCCGAAGCTCGGCGAGATGGGTCTGCTCGGGATGACCGTGCCGGGCGAATACGGCGGCAGCGACATGGGCTACCTCGCGCACCTGGTCGCGATGGAGGAGATCTCGCGCGCGTCCGGTTCGGTGGGCCTGAGCTACGGCGCGCACTCCAACCTGTGCGTGAGCAACCTCTACGCCAACGGCACCGAGGCCCAGCGGCAGAAGTACCTGCCCAAGCTGTGCAGCGGCGAATGGAAGGGCGCGCTGGCGATGAGCGAGCCCGGTGCGGGCTCGGACGTGGTCGGCTCGATGAGCTGCCGCGCCGAGAAGCGCGGCGACGTGTGGGTGGCCAACGGCAACAAGATGTGGATCACCAACGGCCCCGAGGCCGACGTGCTGGTGGTCTACATGCGCACCGCGGGCAAGGACGCCGGCAGCCGCTGCATCACAGCGTTCATCGTCGAGCGCGGCATGAAGGGGTTCCGCACCGCGCAGAAGCTCGACAAGCTGGGCATGCGCGGCTCCAACACCTGCGAACTGGTGTTCGAGGACTGCGAGATCCCCGCGGAGAACGTGCTCGGCGAGGTCAACCAGGGCGTCAAGGTGCTGATGAGCGGGCTCAACACCGAGCGGCTCGTGCTGACCGGCGGGCCGCTCGGGCTGATGCAGGCCGCGCTCGACGTCGCCCTGCCCTACGTGCGAGAACGTAAGCAGTTCGACGCACCGATCGGCACGTTCGGGCTGATGCAGGGCAAGATCGCCGACATGTACACCGCGCTGCAGTCCAGCCGCGCGTTCGCCTACCAGGTGGCGCGCGACTACGACAGCGGCCACCGCAGCCGCGTCGATGCCGCGGCCTGCCTGCTGCATGCATCCGAAGCCGCGGTGCAGGTGGCGCTGGAAGCGATCCAGGCGCTCGGCGGCAACGGCTACATCAACGAATACCCGACCGGCCGCATCCTGCGCGACGCCAAGCTCTACGCGATCGGCGCCGGCACCAACGAGATCCGCCGCATGCTGATCGGCCGCGAACTGTTCGAAGGCCGCGAGTGATCTAGCATGGCGGTCGCGATGGCGACCGCCATGCCCCCGCTCAGCACCCGCCCGCTGCACCGCGACGACTGGCCGGCGATCGAGCGCCTGTTCGGCGCCAACGGCGCCTGCGGTGGCTGCTGGTGCATGTGGTGGCGGGTGCCGATGGGCGGCAAGACCTGGGACGCGGCCAAGGGCGAACCCAACCGCCGTGCGTTCCGTCGCCTGGTCGAGTCCGGCGAGGCCAGCGGCGTGCTGGCGTTCGCAGGCGAGCAGCCGGCCGGCTGGTGCGCGATCGCCCCGCGCGCGCAGTTTCCGCGCGTAGACCGCAGCCGCGCGTTGGCCCGCGAGTGGCCGGCCGGCACCTGGTCGCTCAACTGCCTGTTCGTTCCCACGCGCTGGCGTGGACGCGGTGTCGGCCGCGCGCTGGTCAACGCGGCGATCGCGCTGGCGCGCTCGCGCGGCGCGCGCGAGATCGAGGCCTATCCGCAGGCGGTCGCGCCCGGCACGCGGCAGGCCGGCGCGTTCGTGTGGACCGGCGTGCCGTCGATGTTCGAACGCCACGGGTTCCGCCCGTTCGGCGCGCCCGGTCCGGGGCGGCGCCTGTACGTGCTGCCGTTGACGCCGGATTGACCCGGCAGCGTTCCAGCGGTGCGTTTGCGGTCCCTTGCTGCAGCGCCGCATAATCGGGCGGTTCCGGCCCGCGCGCCGGCCGTCCTGGAGCCCCCATCCATGAGCGACATCGTCATCGTCGGTGCCAAGCGCACCGCCATTGGTTCCTTCCTCGGCCAGTTCACCGGCGTGCCCACGCCGACGCTGGGCGCCACCGCGATCCGCGGCGCGCTCGAGCAGGCGGGCGTCGCACCCGAGCAGGTGGACGAGGTCTTCATGGGCTGCGTGCTGCCGGCCGGTCTCGGCCAGGCGCCGGCGCGTCAGGCCGCGCTCGCCGCGGGCCTGCCGCAGTCGGCCGGCTGCACCACCGTCAACAAGGTCTGCGGCTCGGGCATGAAGGCGATCATGCTCGGCCACGACCTGCTCAAGGCCGGCTCTGCGAACCTGGTCGTCGCCGGCGGCATGGAGTCGATGACCAACGCGCCCCATCTCCTCAACGGCTCGCGCACCGGCGTGCGCTACGGTGCCGCCGAATTCCTCGATCACATGGCGTGGGACGGCCTCACCAATCCGTACGACGGCAAGGCGATGGGCGTGTTCGGCGACATGGCGTGCGAGAAGTACGGCTTCGACCGCGATGCGTTGGACGCGTATTCGGCCGAAAGCGTCAAGCGCGCGCAGGCAGCGACCGCCAGCGGCGCGTTCCGCGACGAGATCGTTCCGCTCACCGTCAAGGGCCGCAAGGGCGAGACCGTCGTCGAAACCGACGAGGAGCCCGGCAAGATCGACGTCAGCAAGATCCCGTCGCTGCGCCCGGCGTTCGGCGGCGTGATCACCGCCGCCGCGTCGTCGAAGATCTCCGACGGCGCCGCCGCCACCGTGCTGATGCGCGCCGACGATGCCGCCGCGCGCGGCATGCAGCCGCTCGCGCGCATCGTCGCGCACGCCACGCATTCGCAGGCGCCGGAGTGGTTCACTACCGCCCCGGTGAAGGCGATCGAGAAGGTGCTGCAGAAGGCCGGCTGGTCGGCCAGCGACGTCGACCTGTTCGAGATCAACGAGGCGTTCGCGTGCGTGGCGATGGCGCCGATGAAGGATCTCGGCATTCCGCACGACAAGGTCAACGTGCACGGCGGCGCGTGCGCGCTCGGCCATCCGATCGGCGCCAGCGGCGCGCGTCTGGTGGTCACGCTGATCAACGCGATGCGTCAGCGCGGTGTGAAGCGCGGCGTCGCCACCCTTTGCATCGGCGGCGGCGAAGCCACCGCGGTTGCAATCGAACGGCTCTGAGCCTGCCGTGCGGTTAACGGGTGGCTAACGAATTAATCGCGACCACCCGCTTGACACGCGTAATTGGCTTGTCATCATGTCATTGGCGCGCATTTTGCGCGTTGCCAAACTAACGACGAGGAAATTGACCATGTCCATGAACAAGGCGCTGATCGCCCTGGCCCTGGGTTTCGCCCTGGCCGCGTGCTCGAACCAGCAGCAGGCTGATGACGCCGCCGCGCAGGCCAACGAGGCCGCCGGCGAAGCGCAGGCCGCTGCCGACCAGGCTGCTGCTTCGACCGACGCCGCCGCGGCTGACGCCGCCCAGGCTTCGGCTGACGCCGCTGCCCAGGCCGCTGACGCTGCTGCCACCCAGGCCGACGCCGCTGCCGGCGCCGCCACCGCGGGTGCGGCCGACGCCGCTGCCGATGCTGCCCAGCAGTCCGCCGACGCCGCCGAGCAGGCGAAGGACGCGGCTCAGGACACGGCCGGCGAGACCGAGAAGAAGTAATCGGTCCGCAGTTCGAGTGAACGGAAAGCCGCCGGCCCTGCCGGCGGCTTTTCTTTTGGGCGACCGGAACACGACCGGAACGCTTTCATCGCGCCCGATGTGCTAAGTAGCTGGCCGTTCGTCCACCCTCCCCACGGAGAAACTGCCATGAACACCAAGCTTTTCGTCCTGATCACCGCCGCCGCCCTGTCGCTCGCGGCCTGCAAGAACGAAACCCCGACCGCCGAGGGCGAGGCCAACGAGGCCGCCGCCTCCGCCGAACAGGCTGGCGACGCCGCGGCGCAGGCCGCCGACGCTGCCGGCAATGCCGTCGCCGAAGGCGCCGAGGCCGCCGCTGCCGCCACCGGCGAGGCCGTGGGCGAGACCGCCGCCACCGCCGACCGCGCCGCCGACGAAGCCCAGGCTGCCGCGGCCGAAGCCGCCGCGGGCGCTGCGCAGGCCACGGCTGACGCCGCCGGCAACGTCGCCGACAAGGCGCAGAACACGGCCGACGAGGCCAAGGCGGAAGCCGCGGAAGAGCGCAAGGACTGATCGCTTCCGGTCGCACCCGAAGGCCCGCGCAAGCGGGCCTTCTTTTTGGCGCCCGCGCAAGGATTGGCCACGGACACCGACTGTGGTCTGATGCGCGGCCCGGACCTGACACGAATCGACGATGCCGATCCTGACCTCGCAGATCGATCCGCGTTCGCGGGATTTCAACGACAACGTCGCCTACCACCGCGCGCTCGTCGAAGAGCTCGAAGCGCGGCTGGCGCGCGCCGCGCAGGGCGGCGGCGAGAAGGCGCGCGCCAAGCACACCGAACGCGGCAAGCTGCTGGTGCGCGACCGCATCACCGCCCTGCTCGATCCGGGTTCGCCGTTCCTCGAGATCGCGCCGCTCGCGGCCGAAGGCATGTACGACGACCAGGCGCCCGCTGCCGGCATCGTCTGCGGCATCGGCCGGGTGATGGGTCAGGAAGTGGTGGTGGTCGCCAACGACGCCACCGTCAAGGGCGGCACCTATTTCCCGATGACGGTGAAGAAGCACCTGCGCGCGCAGGAGATCGCGCGCGAGAACCGCCTGCCGTGCGTGTACCTGGTCGACTCCGGCGGCGCGTTCCTGCCGCTGCAGGACGAAGTGTTCCCGGACAAGGAGCACTTCGGGCGCATCTTCTACAACCAGGCGCGGATGAGCGCGGAGAACATCCCGCAGGTCGCGGTGGTGATGGGTTCGTGCACCGCCGGCGGCGCGTACGTGCCGGCGATGTGCGACGAGAGCATCATCGTGCGGGAACAGGGCACGATCTTCCTCGGCGGCCCGCCGTTGGTGAAGGCGGCCACCGGCGAGGTGGTCGACGCCGAGGCGCTCGGCGGTGCCGACGTGCACACCAGCGTGTCCGGCGTGGCGGACCATTTCGCCGAGGACGACCGCCATGCGCTGTCGATCGCGCGCGAGATCGTCGGCCATCTCAACCGCCGCAAGCAGCCCGGCATCGCCATCCGCGAGGCGCGCGAACCGCTCTACCCGCCCGAGGAGCTGTACGGCATCGTGCCGAAGGACATGCGCCGGCCGTTCGACATCCGCGAGGTGATCGCGCGCATCGTCGACGGCAGCGAGTTCCAGGAATTCAAGGCGCGCTACGGCAAGACGCTCGTCACCGGCTTCGCGCACCTGCACGGCTATCCGGTCGGCATCATCGCCAACAACGGCATCCTGTTCTCCGAGAGCGCGCTGAAGGGCGCGCACTTCATCGAGCTGTGCAACCAGCGCGGCATCCCGCTGGTGTTCCTGCAGAACATCACCGGCTTCATGGTCGGCAAGAAGTACGAGAACGCCGGCATCGCCAAGGACGGCGCCAAGATGGTCACCGCCGTGGCCTGTTCGCATGTACCCAAGTTCACCGTGGTGATCGGCGGCAGCTTCGGCGCCGGCAACTACGCGATGTGCGGCCGCGCGTACGGCGCGCGCTTCCTGTGGATGTGGCCGAACGCACGCATCAGCGTGATGGGCGGCGAGCAGGCGGCGAGCGTACTGGCGACGGTCAAGCGCGATGCGCTGGAAGCGGCCGGCAAAAGCTGGTCGGCGGAAGAGGAGGAGGCGTTCAAGGCGCCGATCCGCGACCAGTACGAAACCCAGGGCAACCCGTATTACGCCACCGCGCGGCTGTGGGACGACGGCATCATCGACCCCGCCGACACCCGGCGGGTGCTGGGGCTTGCGATCTCCGCCTCGCTCAACGCGCCGATCGAAGGGCCCTCGCGCTTCGGCGTGTTCCGAATGTGACTGCGACAGGAACGTGATCGCCGCATGAACGCCGCGTCCGCCGCCGGCACGAACGGCGACCGCGGTCACTCCCGGCGGCGGCGCCGCTGTTAGCCTCGCATGACCGTCGGATCAATACGTTGCGAGGCTTTCTCCATGGCGATCTTCACTCCCGCGTCCCCGTCCAAGAAGGATCCCGCGCCCGCTCCGGCGGTCAGTGCCCTGCCGAAGGAGCCGGATCCGCGCACCGAGTTCGGGTTCGCCACGCCGGGCACCGCCACCGCGCCCGCAGCGGCGCCGGCGCGGGCGCCCGAGCCCGCCCCGAAGGAATCGCTGATCGCCGCCGACCTCGCGATCGAAGGCAAGATCCAGGGCGCCGGCCACGTCCGCATCGCCGGTCGTTTCAAGGGCGACGTCACCGTGGAGGGCGACCTCACCATCGAGACCGGCGCCAAGGTCACCGGCGGCGTGCGCGCACGGCGCGTGGTGGTGGCTGGTGAGCTGGAAGGCAACATCGAGGCGGCGCAGCGCGTCGAACTGCTGGAGACCGGTCTGATCGCCGGCGACGTCAAGGCCGGCGCGGTCGTCGTGGCGTCGGGCGCGCGGATGCGTGGCCACGTCGAGTTCGGCTGGGACGAGGCGAAGACGCCCGCCCGCGCGGAGCGCGACGGCGGCGAATGAACGCCGTGCGCACCGGCAGCCCCGGCGCGACCCGGGTCTGTCCGCATTGCAAGGCGACGATCCTCGAGAGCGCGGCGGTGTGCCCGGCCTGCCGGCACCACCTGCGCTTCGAGGACGCCGCCGCGCGCGACGCCGCGACGATCACCCCGCTCAGCGTGGAAGGCATGCTGCGCGGGCCGGACGGCGAGCGCGCGTGGGAATACACCGTCGTGGTCGCCATCCGCAACGAGCGCGGCGAGGAGATCGCCCGTCACGTCGTCGGCGTCGGCGCGCTGTACGGCGACGAGCAGCGCACGTTCTCGCTCAGCGTGGAGGCGAAGGACGTGCCGGCGCCGCGCGGCAGCCGGATGCGCGGCAAGCGCTGAGTGACGGCGAGCTAGAGCGTGCGCGGTCCCGGTTCGCAGGCGTTGCAGCCGCCGCATTCGCCGGCGAGCGCCGGCGCCGGCGCGATCCGCCGCCCGAGCCGCCTGCTCCATGCCGGACGCGACTCGCGCAGCAGCCACAAGGCCAGTCGCCCCTGCGCGCGGCGCACCGCCTGCGGCCACTGTCGGCGCACCACGTAGGCCGCGCTCCACAGCACCGCGAGCGCGATCAGCACGTACTGCAGCAGCAGCGACGCGCTCATGCCAGCCGGCTCGCGATCTGGTAGGTGAGCAGCGAGGCTAGGTACGCCAGCGCGAACAGGTAGCCGGCGGCGACGCCGACCTGCTTCCACGAGTTGGTCTCGCGGCGGATCGTCGCGAGCGTGGAAATGCACTGCGGCGCGTAGATGTACCAGACCAGCAGCGACAGCGCGGTGGCGAGCGACCAGGTGTCGGTGATGATCGGGCTGAGCGCCTGCGCGGCCGCCTCGTCGTCCGGCGCCGACAGCGCGTAGATGGTCGCGAGCGAGGATACCGCGACTTCGCGTGCGGCGAGACCCGGGATCAGCGCGATGCAGATCTGCCAGTTGAACCCGAGCGGGGCGAACACGACCGTCATCGCGCGGCCGATCTGGCCGGCCAGGCTGTAGTCCACCGGCGAACCGGTCGCCCCTTCCGGCGGCGCCGGAAAGTTGAGCAGGAACCACAGCAGGATGGTCAGCGCGAGAATGATGCCGCCCACCCGGCGCAGGAAGATCCACGCGCGCTCCCACAGCCCGAACAGCAGGTCGCGCGGATGCGGCAGGCGGTAGGACGGCAGCTCCAGCAGCAGTGCGTGCTCGCTCTTGTCGCGCCGCCACTTCTTCATTACCCACGCGACGATCAGCGCGCTGACGATGCCGGCCGCGTACAGCGCGAACAGCACCAGCCCCTGCAGGTTGAACATTCCGGCCACCTCGCGGCGCGGGATGAACGCACCGATCAGCAACGCGTACACCGGCAGCCGCGCCGAACAGGTCATCAGCGGCGCGACCAGGATCGTCGCCAGGCGATCGCGCGGATCCTGGATCGTGCGCGTGGCCATGATGCCCGGGATCGCGCACGCGAAGCTGGAAAGCAGCGGGATGAACGAGCGCCCGGACAGGCCGGCCGAGGCCATCAGCTTGTCGAGCAGGAACGCCGCGCGCGGCAGGTAGCCGGATTCCTCCAGCGCAAGGATGAAGGCGAACAGGATCAGGATCTGCGGCAGGAACACCACCACGCTGCCGAGCCCGGCGATGATCCCATCGGCCAGAAGGCTGGCGAGCGGACCTTCCGGCATCGCGGTCGCGACCCGCTCGGCCAGCCACGCGGTGCCGGCATCGATCGCGTCGGTGAGCGGCGTCGCCCACGCGTACACCGCCTGGAAGATCAGGAACATCACCACCGCGAGCGACAGCAGCCCGAACACCGGGTGCAGCAGCCAGCGGTCGAGCGCGTCGTCGACCTCCGCGGTGCGGCGCGGCACGCTCACCGCGAGCGCCAGCAGCCGCCGTGTCTCCGCATGCAGCGCCTCGGAATCGACCGCCGCGCCCTCGGGCATGCGCACGCGCGGCGGCTGCGGCGCCGCGGTCACGTCGTCGAGCATGGCGACCAGCTGGCGCGCGCCATCGCGCTGCACCGCGACCGTCGGCACCACCGGCACGCCGAACTCGCGCGCCAGTGCGTCGAGGTCGATCGCAATGCCGCGCCGGCGCGCGGCGTCCATCATGTTGACCGCCAGCACCATCGGCCGACCGAGCTCGCGCACTTCCAGCGCGAAGCGCAGATGCAGGCGCAGGTTGGTCGCATCGACGACGCAGACGATGACGTCCGGCGCCGGCTCGCCCGGGTAGTGGCCGCGGCACAGGTCGCGGGTCACCGCCTCGTCGAGGCTCGCGGCGTGGAAGCTGTAGGCGCCGGGGAGATCGAGCACCGCATAGCTGCGGCCGGACGGCGCGACGAAGCGGCCCTCCTTGCGCTCGACGGTGACCCCGGCGTAGTTGGCCACCTTCTGCCGACTGCCGGTGAGCCGGTTGAACAGCGCGGTCTTGCCGCAGTTCGGGCTGCCGACCAGCGCGAGCCGCACGGCCTGGGCGCCGGCGCTCATGCCACCGCCTCCTGCGTCATCGTCACGCGGACCCGCTCGGCCTCGCTGCGGCGCAGGGCGAAGCGGGTGAAGCCGATCTGCACCAGCAGCGGCTCGGCCCCGATCGGTCCGGCCGCCAGCACCTCGACCCGCTCACCGGCCACGAAACCGAGCTCGCGCAGACGGCGCGCGATCAGGTCGTTGGACGTGCGGTCCTCCACGGCCTGGACCGTGGCGGCCGTGCGACGGGGCAGTTCGGACAGCTTCACGCGCGCTCCGGGCGGCGGGGTTCCGCCAGATGGGAATCGTTCTCGATTCTAGCACCGCCTCGGCGGCGGCCTGACGCGCCCTGCCGCTATCATGCAGCCCCTCCTGTTCAGCCTGCCGATGCGATGAGTGCTTCGCTGCTGGTCCTGCGCGAAGGCGCGGTGGCGCGCCTGCGCCTCAACCGCCCCGAGCTGCACAACGCCTTCGACGCCGAACTGATCGCCACGCTCACCGCGGCGCTGCGCGATCTCGCCGTGGATGCCGCGGTCCGCGCGGTGGTGATCGAGGGCGAAGGCGCCTCGTTCTCCGCCGGCGCGGACCTCAACTGGATGCGCGGCATGGCGCGCGCCAGCGAAGCGGAGAACCGCGAGGACGCGCTCGCCCTCGCCGGCCTGATGCGCGCGCTCGACGAACTGCCGAAGCCGACCATCGCGCGCGTGCACGGCGCCGCGTTCGGCGGCGGCGTGGGCCTGGTGGCCTGCTGCGACATCGCGATCGGCACGCCGGACGCGAAGTTCGGGCTGACCGAGAGCAAGCTCGGGCTGCTGCCGGCGGTGATTTCGCCATACGTGATCGCGGCGATCGGCGCGCGCCAGGCGCGGCGTTGGTTCGCCACCGCAGAAATGTTCGGCGCCGACGTCGCCCTGCAGATCGGCCTGCTGCACCAGGTGGTGCCGGCCGCGGCGCTCGATGCGGCCGTACAGAAGCAGCTCGACCTGCTGCTGAAGGCCGGACCGGTTGCGACCGCGCAGGCGAAGGCGCTGGTGCGCCGCGTCGCTGGCGAGCACGACCGCGACCGGCTCGATGCCGACAACGCCGCGCTGATCGCCGCGCTGCGAGTCTCTGCCGAGGGGCAGGAAGGCATCGGTGCGTTCCTAGAGAAGCGCAAGCCCGCGTGGTGTGGTTAACCGGACGAGGATGCCCGTGTTCGACAAGATCCTGATCGCCAACCGCGGCGAAATCGCCTGCCGCGTGATCCGCACCTGCCACAGGCTCGGCATCCGCACCGTGGCCGTGTATTCCGACGCCGACGCCGATGCGCAGCACGTGCGGCACGCCGACGAGGCCTGGCACATCGGCGGTGCGCGCCCGCAAGAGAGCTACCTGCGCGGCGATAAGATCATCGAGGTGGCCAAGGCCAGCGGCGCGCAGGCGATCCATCCGGGCTACGGCTTCCTCAGCGAGAACGCCGACTTCGCCGACGCGGTCGAGGCCGCTGGCCTGGTGTTCATCGGTCCCAAGGCGGCGTCGATGCGCAAGATGGGCAGCAAAGCCGGCGCCAAGCAGCTGATGCAGGCCGCCGGCGTGCCGGTGGTGCCTGGCTACACCGGCGAGGACCAGTCGCCCGAGCGCCTGCAGCGCGAGGCCGATGCGATCGGCTATCCGCTGATGATCAAGGCCGCGCACGGCGGCGGCGGCAAGGGCATGCGCATCGTGCGCTCGTCGGCCGAGTTCATGCCGAATCTGGAAAGCTGCCAGCGCGAGGCCGCCAACGCGTTCGGCCGCGACCGCGTGCTGCTGGAGCGCTACGTCGAGCGCCCGCGCCACATCGAGATCCAGGTGTTCGGCGATGCGCACGGCAACGTCATCCACCTCAACGAACGCGAGTGCTCGGCGCAGCGCCGCTACCAGAAGGTGATCGAGGAATCGCCCTCGCCGTTCCTCACGCCCGAGCTGCGCGCGGCGATGGGCGAAGCGGCGGTCAAGGCGGCGCGCGCGATCGACTACGTCAACGCCGGCACGGTCGAATTCATCGTCGGCCAGGACGGCGGCTTCTACTTCATGGAGATCAACACCCGGCTGCAGGTCGAGCATCCGGTGACCGAGCTGGTGACCGGGCTCGACCTGGTCGAATGGCAGCTGCGCGTGGCTGCAGGCGAACCGCTGCCACTGCCGCAGACGCAGATTGCGCAACGGGGCCATGCGATCGAGGTACGGCTGTACGCCGAGGATCCGGACGCCGGCTTCCTGCCCGGTTCGGGCCGACTGGAGCGCCTGCGCCTGCCCGCGCCGTCCGCGCACGTGCGCATCGACAGCGGCGTGGTCGAGGGCGACACGGTCACGATCTTCTACGACCCGATGATCGCCAAGCTGATCGTCCACGACGCCGACCGCCCGCGTGCGCTGGCGCGGCTGCGCGAAGCGCTGGCGGCATGCGATATCGCCGGCCCCAAGTCCAATGTCGAGTTCCTGGAGCGGCTGATCCGCCACCCGACCGTGGTCGAAGCCACGATCGACACCGGCTATCTCGACCGCCATCTGGACGAATTCGTGGCGGGCACCGTGACGACGGCTGACGACGACCGCCTGATCGCCGCCGCGGTGGCGTTCTGGCTGCACGAGGAGGCGGCCACGCGCGCGCAGGCGCGCGCGTCGAACGACCCCACCTCGCCGTGGGCGATCGCCGACGGCTGGCGGCTCGGCCACGGCGGCCGCCGCAGCCTGGCAGTGCTGCACCGCGACGCGCGCATCGAGCTGCACGCGCACGGCAGCGCCGGCGACTACCGGATCGAGCACGCCGGGCAGGTCGCCCAGGTGACGGGCGCGCGCCTGCAGGACGGCGTGCTGAGCCTGCGCATCGACGGCCGCGGGCGCACCCTGCGCGCGGCGGTCGACGGCGCCCGGCTCATCGTGCACGACGGCGACGCCCGTCTGCGCCTGGACGTGGTGCCGATGTACGACGCGCCGAAAGACGCCGGCAGCGCGAGCGGCAACCGCGTGCTCGCGCCGATGCCGGGCCGGGTGGTGCTGGTGCGTGCGGCCGAGCACGACGAGGTCGCCGCCGGCCAGGAAGTGATGGTCATCGAGGCGATGAAGATGGAGCTGAGCCTGAAGGCGCCGCGCGCCGGCCGCATCGCCGAGATCCGCGCCCGCCCCGGTGACTTCGTCGAGGCCGAGGCGGTGCTGGCGGTGCTCGAGTAAGCCGGCGGCCCCGACCCGGGTGTACTCTTGGCGGTCATGAACGACTTCGTCCGCATCGTCGAGGTGGGCCCGCGCGACGGGCTGCAGAACGAGAAGACGCACGTCGCGACGGCGGACAAGATCGCGCTGATCGACCGGCTGTCGGCGACGGGCCTGCGCACGATCGAGGCGACCAGCTTCGTCAGCCCGAAGTGGGTGCCGCAGCTCGCCGATGCCGCGGACGTGTTCGCCGGCATCGCACGGCGGCCGGGCGTGAGCTACCCCGTGCTGGTGCCCAACGAACAGGGCTACGACCGCGCCCGCGCCGTGGGCGTCGAGGAGATCGCCGTGTTCACCGCGGCGTCGGAAGCGTTCAACCGCAAGAACATCAACGCGGGCATCGACGAGTCGCTCGCCCGCTTCGCGCCGGTGATGGCGCGCGCCCGGCAGGATGGCGTGCGCGTGCGTGGCTATGTCTCGACCGTGCTCGGCTGTCCGTACCAGGGCGCAGTGCCGGTCGAGGACGTGGTGCGCGTCGCGCGCACGCTGTTCGACATGGGCTGCTACGAGATCTCGCTCGGCGACACCATCGGGGTCGGCACGCCGGCCAACGCGCGCGCGATGCTCAAAGCGGTCGCGCAGGCGGTACCGATGTCGGCGCTTGCCGTGCACTTCCACGACACGTACGGCCAGGCGCTCGCCAATATCCTCGCCTGCCTCGAGGAAGGCGTGCGCGTGGTCGACTCGGCGGTGTCCGGCGCGGGCGGCTGCCCGTACGCGCGGGGCGCGTCCGGCAATGTCGCCAGCGAGGACGTGGTGTACATGCTGCACGGGCTCGGCCTGCAGACCGGCGTCGACCTCGACGCGCTCGCCGCCACCGGACGCTGGCTCGCCGAGCGCCTCGGCCGCGAGACCGGCAGCAAGGTCGGGCGCGCGCTCCCCGCATGAGCGCCGCTCCGCCCGGCTCGGACCGCGGGGCGGAGCATCCAGCCGATGCACTGGAGCGCCTGTCGTTCGCGTTGCAGGAACTGCGCGCGACCGCCGCGCGACTGGAAGTTCCCTCAGGCGGCGCCGGCGCGCTGACGCAGGCAATCGATGCGCTCGCCGACGCGCTCGATGCCGCCTACGCGGAGCGCACGCACAACCGGCACGATCCGCTCACCGGATTGCCCGACCGCGGTGCGCTGCACGAGGCGTTGCGCGAACGGCTGGCGGCCGGTGCCGAGGTCGGCCTGCTGTACATCGATTTCGACCGCTTCCGCCGCGTCAACGATGCGCTCGGCCACGACGCCGGCGACCGGCTGATGGCGGCGGCGGCGCAAAGGCTGCAGGGCATCGTCGATGCCGGCGACCTGATCGGCCGCCACGGCGGCGACGAATTCCTGTTGGTATGCGAAGGGGTGCGCGCGCTCGCCTACGCGAACGCCGTGCACGCGGCGTTCGGCGAGCCTTTCCACATCGGCGGCGAGGCGCATTGGGTGACCCCGAGCATCGGTATCGCGCTCGGCCCGGCGCACGGCCACGATCCGGCCGCGCTGATCCGCTGCGCGGACCTCGCCATGTACGAGTGCAAGCGCAGCGGCCGGCTGGACTGGTGCATGTACGAACCTGCGCTCGGCCAGCGCCACCGGGCGCGGCTGCGGCTGGATTCGCAATTGCGGCAGGCGATGCGCAAGGGCGAGTTCCGGCTGGTCTACCAACCGCAGGTGGATCTCGCCAGCAACCAGCTGGTCGGCGCCGAAGCGCTGATCCGCTGGCACAACCCGGCGCTCGGCGAGATGCGCCCGGACCGCTTCATTACCCATGTCGAACGCTCCGACGTGATGGCCGGGCTCGGGCGCTGGGTGCTCGCCGAGGCCTGCCGCCAGATGCGCGCCTGGCGCGACGCCGGACTCGCGCTGCCGCGGGTCGCGGTCAACGTGTCCTCGCGCCAGCTGCTCGGCGACGATCTCGCCCGCGACACGCACGCCGCGCTGCGCGATGCGGACCTGCCGGGCGAGGCGCTCGAGCTCGAGCTGACCGAGCGCGTACTGGTCGAGGACCTGCCCGACACCACCGAAGCGTTCGCCGCGCTGCGCGCGCTCGGCGTCGTGCTCACCATCGACGATTTCGGCGAAGGCTACAGCGCGCTCGAATACCTGCGCCGGCTGCCCATCCACGGCCTCAAGCTCAGCAAGCTGTTCGTCGACGGCGTGCCGGAGACTCCATCCGACGTTGCGGTCTGCCGCGCGGTCCACGGCATCGCCCATCACCTCGGGCTGGAGCTGGTGGTCGAAGGCGTCGAGCGCGAGCAGCAGCGCGCGTTCCTGCTCGACATCGGCGTGCGCCGTGCCCAGGGCTTCCTGTTCTCGCCCGGACTGTCCGGCGACGATTTCCTCGCCTACGCCCGCACCCTGCCCTCGCCATGAGCGCCTACCGTATCCGCC
Source organism: Lysobacter sp. (assembly GCA_035645555.1). Taxonomy (GTDB): domain Bacteria; phylum Pseudomonadota; class Gammaproteobacteria; order Xanthomonadales; family Xanthomonadaceae; genus Lysobacter_F. The sequence goes on from DASQMI010000090.1 coordinate 58,078, forward strand.
CGATTGAACCGCAGGACGATCCCGCCGTCGCTTCCATCATCCGCACCGTGATGCCCGAGTTCGGCGCGGTGGGCGACGGCTTTGCGATCAACGACCCGGAAGTGGACTGGATGCATCGCGCCTACAGTGCGCCGCGCGCGGCGTATTTCGTGCTGGATGTCGGCGGCCGCGTGCTCGGCGGCGGCGGCGTCGCACCGCTGGAGGGCGGCGACCCCGACACCTGCGAGTTACGCAAGATGTACTTCCTGCCGGATGCGCGCGGCCTGGGCGCCGGACGCGCGATGATCACCCGCTGCCTCGATGCCGCGCGCGGCTTCGGCTACCGCCGCTGCTACTTAGAGACCCTGCGCGGCATGGATGCGGCGATGCGGCTGTACGAGCGCACCGGCTTCGTGCGCCTGTCCGCGCCGATGGGCGCCACCGGCCACGGCGGCTGCAACCGCTTCTACCTTCTCGAACTGTAGGGATCCGCCGCCATCGCCGCCGGTGCCCGCCGGCACGTGCCGTAGAATGGCGAGCTTTCCAGTTTGCGGGAGCCCAACGCATGCAGCTCGACTCCGTACGCGCCGTCGTCACCGGCGGCGTTTCCGGCCTGGGCCTGGCCGTCGCGCGCCATCTCGTCGCGGCCGGCGGCAAGGTCGCATTGTTCGATCTCAGCGACGACAAGGGCGCGGCCGCGGTCGCCGAGCTCGGCGAGGCCAATGCGCGCTACTGGCGCACCGACGTGACCGACGAGGCCGGCGTGGTGGCCAACCTGGCCGAGGCGCAGGCGTTCCTCGGCGGGCTCAACGCAGTGGTCAATTGCGCGGGCATCCTCGGCGCCGGTCGCGTGCTCGGCAAGGACGGTCCGATGCCGCTGTCGCATTTCCAGTCGACCGTGATGGTCAACCTCGTGGGCAGCTTCAACGTCGCGAAGGCCGCCGCCCATCTGATGCAGCACAATCCGCCGGGCGTCGACGGCGAGCGCGGCGTGATCGTCAATACCGCGTCGGTCGCGGCCTACGAGGGCCAGATCGGCCAGGCGGCGTATTCGGCGTCCAAGGGCGGCGTGGTCGGTATGACACTGCCGATGGCGCGCGAACTGGCGCGGTTCGGCATCCGCGTGATGACGGTGGCGCCGGGCGTGTTCTGGACCCCGATGGTGGACGGCATGCCGGAAAGCGTGCAGCAGTCGCTGGCGGCGTCGATCCCGTTCCCGTCGCGGCTCGGCACGCCGGAGGAGTTCGCCGACCTGGTGGCCTACATCCTGCGCAACACCTATCTCAACGGCGAGACGATCCGCCTCGACGGCGCGACGCGGCTGGCGCCCAAGTGACGGGATTGGGCACTCGGGGCATTCGAGATCGTGAGTCGCGATTCCATCTGAAGGCCCGCCTCCGCCTACCCCATCCGGCAAACCCCTAGTTCCTCATCCCAGAGCCCAATCTCCGCCCTTCCTATGCGCGCCTCCGAGATCAAGAAAGGCAACGTCGTCGAACACAACGGCACCGTGTACCAGGTGCGCGACATCGAGCGCAGCGCGCCGCAGGGCCGCGGCGGCAACGTGCGCTTCCGCTTCACCATGTACAGCGTGCCGGGCGGCAGCAAGCTCGATGCGAGCTTCGATGCCGACGACGATTTGCGCGAAGTCGAACTGACCCGGCGCCTGGCGACGTTCTCCTACAAGGACGGCGAGGCGTTCGTGTTCATGGATGACGAGGACTACACGCCGTACACGCTGGACGCCGACGCCGTCGGCGATTCGGCGGGCTACATCGTCGACGGCCTGGGCGGCTGCTACGTGGCGCTGATCGACGACGCGCCGGTGGCGGTGCAGCTGCCGGCCAGCGTCGCGATCGAAGTCGTCGACACCCCGCCGGAACTGAAGGGCGGGACCGCCACCAAGCGCCCGAAGCCGGCGCGGCTGGCGACCGGTATCGAGATCATGGTGCCGGAGTACATCCGCACCGGCGAGCGCGTGCTGGTCAATACGACGACCGGCGAATACGCCGGCCGGGCCGACTGAGCGCGATCCGTCTCCGCGTGCCGCGCCTCAGGTGCGGCCGTGGCGGACGACCAAGCGACCGCGTCAGCTGCGCGCCAGCCACTTCCCCGCCATGCGCCGGATCGACGGGTCCGTCGCCTCGTCGGCGACCAGCCGTTCGATCTCGCGCCAGGCGAGCGCGTGCGACTCGTCGCTGACGACGAATGCCTCCCCGGCCGTACAGCGGACCACGTAGCGCACGTCGTAATGCCAATGGCCGGGCACGCCGTTGTGCTCGGGAATCCAGTGCCGGTCGAGATCGAAGATCGCAGGCTCGACCTGCAAGCCGCGCAACCCCGACTCCTCCTCCGCCTCGCGCAGCGCGACGGCGGCGAGATCGCGCTCGCCGTCGGCATGACCGCCGAGCTGCAGCCAGCGACCGAGCTTGCGGTGGTGGGTCATCAGCAACCGGGTACCGGTGCGATCGACCAGCCAGGCCGACGCGGTGAAGTGGCCGGCCAGGCGCTCGCGCACGAACGGGTCGTGCCGGTCTTCCAGCAGCGCCATGAACTGCGCCGCCTCGCCCACCTGCGCCGGCTCGCGCAGCGCGTAATCCCGCAACGCCTCCCGCAGGCTCATGGATCGGTCGACAACGGCCATCGGCGCTTCCCGGCAAACGGTGGCCATTATGCGGCCGCATGGCCCGATCGCAGCTTGTGCGCCGGGCTGGCGGCGGGGTATGGTCGCGCAGTTCCGTGCCGGCCACCGGCCGCTGTCCGCTCGCAATCCCTTGGGGAGAGACTCAATGCTGTTCTGGCGCGTCAAGCCGCTCGAAAAGATTCTCGAAACCGCCGAGAAGAAATCCCTCAAGCGCCAGCTCGGTGCGCTCCAGCTGACTCTCCTCGGCATCGGCGCCATCATCGGCACCGGCATCTTCGTGCTGACGGCGGAAGCGGGCCAGAAGGCCGGCCCGGCGATGATGGTGTCGTTCGTCATCGCGGCGGTCGTGTGCGGTCTGGCGGCGCTGGCGTATGCCGAGCTCGCATCGATGCTGCCGGTCTCCGGCTCCGCCTATACGTACACGTACGGCGTGCTGGGCGAAGGCCTGGCGTGGGTGGTCGGCTGGGCGCTCGTGCTCGAGTACGCGATCGCCGCCGGTGCCGTCTCGGTGGGCTGGTCCGGCTACATGAACGGGTTGCTCGCGAGTGCGGGGATCCACCTGCCCGATGCATTGAAGGCGGGCCCGATGGACGGCGGCAGCTTCAACCTGCTCGCATTCCTGATCGCCCTGGTCGTCACCGTGCTGCTGGTGGTCGGCACGTCGAAGTCCGCCAAGGTCAACGCGGTCCTGGTGGCCATCAAGGTCGCCGCGCTCACCGCGTTCATCGCCCTGGCCTTCCCCGCCGTGCAGGACGAAAACTTCCAGCCGTTCTTCCCCACTGGCTGGGGCAGCCCGCTGGGCGGCGTGGGCGTCCTCGGCGCGGCCGCATCGATCTTCTTCGCCTATGTCGGCTTCGACGCGGTCTCCACCGCGGCAGAGGAAACCAAGAACCCGAACCGCAACATCCCGATCGGCCTGATCGGCTCGCTCGGCGTGTGCACCCTGTTCTACCTGCTGGTCAGCTATGCCGCGGTCGGCGCCATGGGTTCGCAGCCGATGTTCGACGCCAACGGCCTCGCGCTGCATCCGGGCACCCCGGAACTGGCCGCCGCGTGCAAGGGCAGCGAGGCGCTGGTCTGCAGCCGCGAGCCGCTCGCGCACGTGCTGCGCATGATCGGCTGGGAGTCGTGGGGCAACATCATCGGCCTGGCCGCGGCGCTCGCGCTGCCGTCGGTGATCCTGATGATGATCTTCGGCCAGACCCGCATCTTCTTCACCATGTCGCGCGACGGCCTGCTGCCGGAACGGCTGTCGAAGGTGCATCCGCGCTTCCACACCCCGCACGTCATCACGATCATCACCGGGCTGTTCGTCGCGGCGTTCGCGGCGCTGTTCCCGGTCGGCATCCTCGCGGACATCTCCAACTCGGGCACGCTGTTCGCATTCGTGGCGGTGGCGTTCGCGGTGATGGTGCTGCGCGTGCAGCAGCCCAACCGTCCGCGTCCGTTCCGCACACCGTTCGTGTGGATCGTGTGCCCGCTGGCGGTCCTGGGCTGCCTGCTGCTGTTCCTGAATCTGTCGACCTACACGCTGAGCATGTTCGCCGGCTGGACGGTGCTCGGCCTGCTGCTCTACGCGGTGTACGGCTATCGCCGCAGCCATCTGGCGCTGAGCAACGCCGCGGACGCTGCCGCGGCGGCGGCGGCGGC
>DASQMI010000091.1:0-30371 GCA_035645555.1 Lysobacter sp.
GCGATCGCCGAGACCCAGCCGGCGGCGATCCGCGCGGCCGCGCGCGGGCTGCCGTCCGATCAGCTCGCGCTCGCACAGGATTACGCCGCATTCCTCGAAGGCGTGCACGAGCGCGCGCTGAACTGGCCGAAGACCGAACGCAGCCGCCTCGTGGCGTCGCTGGGCCTGGCCCGGCTGGCGAGCGACGATCCCGACCGCGCCGAACAGCTGCTGCCCCGCTACGCCGACGCGGTCGGCTTCGGCGAAGCCGACCGCGGCCGCGTGCTGTACCAGGTGGCGCTGTGGAGTGCGGCCTCGTACCGGCCGGAATCCGCGCGCCGGCTGGCCGCGGTGCCGGCCGCGAGCTACGACGCGCGCCTGCACGAATGGCGCGTGCGCGAGGCGCTCGCGCGTTCGGACTGGCGTGGCGCGCTGGACGCGCTGCGCAGGATGGGCGCGGAGCAGCGCACCGATTCGCGCTGGCAGTATTTCGAGGCGCGGCTGGCCGAACGCTTCGGCGAGCGCGACACCGCGCAGCGGCTGTATCGCGAAGCCGCACGCAAGCCGGATTTCCACGGCTTCCTCGCCGCCGACCGGCTCGGGCTGCCGTACGCGCTGTGCCCATGGGTGCCGGACGACACCGCCGCGGCGAAGGCGGCGGTCGCGCGCGATCCGGCGCTCGTGCGCGCGATGGCGCTGTTCCGCCTCGATCGCATCGGCTGGGCGACGCGCGAATGGGACGAGGCGCTGTCGCGCTTCAGCGATGCGCAGCGGATCATCGCGGTCGAAGTCGCGCAGAGCCACGGCTGGTTCGACCGCGGCGTGTTCGGCCTCGGCAAGCGGCCGGACGAGCAGCGCCTGTACCACCTGCGCTTCCCGCTGTACCACCAGGCCACGCTGCGGCGCGAAGCCGCCGCCAACCGGCTCGACCCAGCATTCGTCGCCGCCGAGATCCGCGCCGAGAGCGTGTTCAACCCGCGCGCGCGCTCCGGCGCCAACGCGATGGGCCTGATGCAGGTGCTGCCGTCCACCGGCGCAGCGGTCGCGCGACGGCTGGGCCTGGTCTGGGGCGGCGCGGACAGCCTGTACGACCCGGACACCAACATCGTGCTCGGCACCGCGTACATGCGCCAGCTGCTCGACGAGGTCGGCGGGCAGCCGTACTTCGCCATCGCCGGCTACAACGCCGGCCCGGCACCGCTGCGGCGCTGGCAGAACGAGCGGCCCGGCATGGACCCGGACTTCTGGATCGAGACGATCAATTACAAGGAAACGCGGGATTACGTCGCCCGCGTGTTCGCGTTCAGCGTGATCTACGACTGGATGCTCAATGGCGACGCGATGCGGCTGAGCGAGCGCATGCGCGGCCGCCTCGACGGGGCGCGCACGCGGCTGGCGTGCCCGGCGCCGGCGGCACGCTGAGCATGGCCAGCGTCCGCCACGTGGTGGTGCTCGGCGGCAGCGGCTTCGTCGGCCGCCACCTGCTGCCGCGCCTGTTGGCCTCGCGCAACCGCGTCACCGTGCTGACCCGTCGGCTCGACGCACGCGTGCGCGCGGCGGTGCCGCGCGAGGCCAGCCTGCGCGAGGGTGACGTCTACGATGACGCGTTCCTGCGCGACTGCCTCGACGACGCCGACGCGGTGGTCAACCTGACCGGCATCCTCAACGAACGCGGCGACAGCGGGCGCGGTTTCCAGCGTGTGTACGTCGAGCTGCTCGACGCGCTGATCGAAGCGATGCGTGCCACCGGCGTGCGCCGCCTGCTGCAGATGAGCGCACTGCGCGCCGGCGAAGGCGACAGCCATTACCTGCAGGCGCGCGGGCGCGCCGAGCAGCACGTGCGCGCGTGCGGGCTGGACTGGACGCTGCTGCGCGCGTCGGTGATCGCCGGCCCCGGCGACGGCCTGTTCTGCCGCTTCGCCGGGCTGCTGCCCGCGCTGCCGGTGCTGCCGCTGGCGCGCGCCGAGGCGCGCTTCCAGCCGGTGTGGGTAGGCGATGTCGCCGAGGCGTTCGCGCGCGCGCTGGAACGGCCCGACAGCATCGGCCAGTGCTACGAGCTGGCCGGCCCGACCACGCTGACCCTGCGCGAGATCGTCGAGCTCACCGCGCATGCGCAGGGGCGCCGCCGCGCGGTGTGGGCGCTGCCGGAACGGCTGGGACGCTGGCAGGCGGAGATCGGCGAGCACCTGCCGGGCAAGCCGATCGGTCGCGACAACCTGCGCTCGCTGCAGCTGGATTCGGTCACCGACGACAACGGCCTGCCGAAGCTCGGCATCACGCCGACCGACGTGCGCGCGCGGCTGCCGGAGATCCTTGCCGGTTGCTGATCGCGATCTCAGGCGCGGCATCGATGCGCCGGCCCGTATAGTCTCGGCACGCCCGCACGGAGCCCGCCGCATGAACCTGCTCGACACCCTGCTCGGCCACCACGGCGAAAAACCCACCGACCGCATCGGCGAGGAACTCGCGCCGCTGCTTGCGCCGGACGAGCGCGTGCAGCGCGCGTTCGGCCAGATGCGCGACCTGATCGTATTCACCGACCGCCGCCTGCTGCTGATCGACAAGCAGGGCGTCACCGGCCGCAAGACCGAGTTCGTCAGCCTGCCCTACCGCAGCATCGCGATGTTCGCGCTGGAGACCGCCGGCCACTTCGACCTCGAGGCCGAGCTGCGGCTGTGGGTGAGCGGGCAGCCGCAACCGATCGTGCGCCAGCTCGGGCGCGGCGCCGGCGCGGAAGCGATCGTCGCGCTGCTCGCGCAGCACGCGCCGCGCTGAACCGATGCGGACCTATCTGGTCGGCGGCGCGGTCCGCGACGCCCTGCTCGGCCTGGCGCCGGGCGACCGCGACTTCGTGGTGGTCGGGGCGACGCCGGAGGCGATGGTCGCGGCCGGCTACAAGCCGGTCGGTCGCGACTTCCCGGTGTTCCTGCACCCGCTCACCGGTGAGGAGCATGCGCTCGCGCGTACCGAGCGCAAGAGCGGCGTCGGCTACCACGGCTTCGTTGTGCATGCCGATCCGGCGGTGACGCTGGAGGAGGACCTGCGCCGGCGCGACTTCACCATCAACGCGATCGCGCAGGACGAGCACGGCGCGCTGATCGACCCGTTCGGCGGCGCGCGCGACATCGAGCAGCGGATCATCCGCCACGTCAGCGCGGCGTTCGTCGAAGATCCGCTGCGGGTGCTGCGCGCAGCCCGGTTCATGGCGCGGCTGGCCCCGCTCGGGTTCCGCATCGCGCCGGAGACGATGGCGCTGATGACGGAGATGGCCGCCAGCGGCGAGCTCGCCGAACTCACCGCCGAGCGCGTGTGGCAGGAGCTGCGGCGCGCGCTCGCCGCGCCGAAGCCGTCGGCGTTCCTGCGCACGCTGCACGACTGCGGCGCGCTGGCGGCGATCCTGCCCGAGGTCGAGGCGCTGTACGGCGTGCCGCAGCGGCCCGAATACCACCCCGAAGTCGATACCGGCGTGCACGTGGAAATGGTGTGCGACATGGCCGCGTCGCTGGCCCCGGGCGACGACCTGATCGGCTTCGCCGCGCTCACCCACGATCTGGGCAAGGCGCTCACGCCCGCGCACGTGCTGCCGAAGCACCTCGGCCACGAGCACGCCGGCGTGGCGCCGTTGCGCGCGCTGTGCGAGCGTCTGCGGGTGCCGAGCGAGCACCGCGAGCTGGCGATCGCCGCCTGTCGCGAACACCTCAACGTGCACCGTTTCGACGAGCTGCGTGCGTCCACCGTGCACGAGCTGATCGCGCGTTGCGACGGCTACCGCAAGCCGCACCGGATCCGCCAGCTCGCGGTCGTGTGCGAATGCGACAAGCGCGGCCGCGCCGGCCTGCAGGACGAGCCGTATCCGCAGGGTGCGCGGCTGGTCGACGCACTGTCGGCGGCGCTGGCGGTGCGCGCCTCGGAGATCGCCGACGGCCTGAGCGGTCCGGAGGTCGGCGAGGCGGTGCGGCGCGCGCGCATCGCCGCGATCGCCGCGGCCACCGGCAAGCGCCCGTGAGCGGCGCCGCAAACACGAAGGGCGCGCCTGCGCGCGCCCTTCGCGGTCCCGCTTCGGCTCAGAAGCGGAAATCGAGCTTGGCGTAGTAGCTGCCGCCGTTGATGCCGAACGGCAGCGTCTCCCAGCCGTAGGTGAAGCCGAGCTGCGGGAACGGGAAGCCGCGCGTACGGTCCCACTCGTCCGGGTACTGGTCGAGGATGTTGTTGCCGCCCACGGTCAGGCTGACGTTGTCGCTGAAGCGGTAGCGCGCCGACAGGTCGAACAGCCACTTGCCGCCCCAGGTTTCCTTGACGCCGGGGGTGAAGCCCTCGCCGCTGACCGAGCCGTAGTAGTTGGCGCGGCCGGTCCACTGCCACGGGCCGGTCTCGAAGATCGCCTGCAGCACGTGGTGCGCGCGCGGCTGACCTTCCTCGACCAGGGTGACCTGGGTGTCGTCGAACAGCGCCTCCGGCGACAGGATCGCCGACTGCGAGCGGCGGCGCAGCACCTCGGTCTTGTTAAAGTGCACCAGCGCGGTGAGGTTGAGCTTGGCGCCGCCGGCGAACTCGGTGTTGTGGTTGGCGACGAGGTCGACGCCGGTGGTGCGGGTGTCGATCGCGTTGGTGAAGAACAGCACCTGGCCGACGCCGAGCGGATCGAGGATCGCGCGGATCGGGCAATTGGCGTTGTTCGGCGCGCATGGCAGGCCGTTGGTGCCCACCGTCTCCGGCTGGATGTTGCTGGAGAAGATGATGCGGTCGTCGATGTCGATGCGGAACACGTCCACCGTCATCGAGAAGCGGTCGGTCGGCTTCCACACCATGCCGAGGGTGCCGCTGGTCGAGGTTTCCTCCTGCAGCGGCTCGATGCCGAACGCACGGGTGACCGGGCTGTCCTGGCGCGCGGTCAACGTGTCGGTCAGCACGCCCGCCGCGTTGAGGTTGGTCGAGCGCTGGCTGTAGAACAGCTGCTGCACGCCCGGCGCGCGGAAGCCGGTGGCGAGCGTGCCGCGCAGCGCAAACGCATCGCTGACGTCCCAGCGCAGCGACAGCTTGCCGGTGGTGGTGTTGCCGAAGTCGGAGTAATCCTCGAAGCGCGCGGCCGCACCGACCAGGAAGTTCTGCGTCAGATTGGTCTCCGCGTCGAGGTACACCGCCTTGCTGTGGCGGCCCTCGTCCACCGCCTCGTTCGGCGAGAAGCCCGGGAAACCCTGGATGCCGGGCTGCGCGATCGCGCCGGTCTGGCCGCGGATCGGAATCGCGCGGTTGTTGGTGCGGCCGTAGCTGTAGGACACCAGGTCGCCGGCCTCGATCGCGTATTCGTCGCGGCGCCACTCGAAGCCGGTGGCGAGGTACAGCAGGTTGTCGTTGAAGCCGGGCACGCTGCCGCGGAAGTCCAGGTTGAACGTGGTCTGGCGGAACTCCAGCGTGCCGGTGTCGGCCGAGGTCGGCGATTCGCCGTAGATGCCGGCGGCCGGGTTGGCCGGATCGCGCGGCTCGTACCACCAGCTCACGTTGACCGAGTTGCGCTCGTGGAACTGGAACTCGCTGCGGCCGTGGTTGACCGACACGTCCCACTCCCAGTTCTCGCCGATCGGCGCGCGGTAGCCGACCGCGAGCGAGGCGTCGTCGATGGTGGTGAGGATGTTCGGCAGGAAGCCGTTCGGATACAGCGCCGGCACCGTGCGGTTGTCGCCGGCGGTGCGGAAGAAGCCGGACGAATCGGTCTCGCGGCGCGACAGGCCGCCGAACCAGTACAGCCGCCCGGCGCCCAGGCCGATGCCACCGTTGAGCCACAGGTAGGCGTCGTCGGCATCGGAATCGCCGAGCCGCTGGGTCACCCTCGGCGGATCGACACGCAGGATGTCCGGGCCGGCGCGGTTGGTCTCGTTGCGGTTGCGGTACTCGGCGGTGAGGCTGAGGAACCCGCCGTCGCCGAGCGCCCAGCCGCTGTTGAGCGAACCGGACCACATCTCGCCGTCGCCGGCATAGGTCTGCCCGCCCTGCAGCGACACGTCGGTGTGCTCGGTCTGGTCCTTGAGGATGATGTTGATCACGCCGGAGATCGCATCGGAACCGTACTGCGCGGCGGCGCCGTCGCGCAGTACCTCGATGCGCTCGATCGCGCCGAGCGGGATCGCGTTGATGTCGGTGCCGGCCGAGCCGCGGCCGACGGTCTGCTGCACGTTGACCAGCGCCTGCTGGTGGCGGCGCTTGCCATTGACCAGCACCAGCACCTGGTCCGGGCCGAGCGCGCGCAGCGTGGCCGGGCGGATCGCGTCGGTACCGTCGCTGACGAACGTGCGGGAGAAATTGAACGAAGGTTCGAGCGTCTGCAGGATCTGGCCGATTTCCAGCGCGCCGCTGGCCTCGAGTTCCTCGCGGCCGATGACGTCGACCGGTGCCGCGGTGTCCTCGGCCGTGCGGCCGCGGACCCGTGAACCGGTGACCTGCACGGTATCGAGCGTAGTGGCGTCCTGCCGTGCAGTCTGGGCGGGGACGGGAAGCGGTACGACGGTAGCCAGGGCAACGGCCACCGCAACGGCCAATCGATGCGGACTGACGTTCATTCGCGACTTCTCCCTCTCAGTGGATGACCCCGTCAGGGGCGTAGAACGGCTTCGACCTCCGGCTTACGACCACAGCAGACCTGCCAGCGACCCGAGCCGGCAAAGCGTCACCACCTATTTAGCAAAACCGGCGGGCGCCTAGAACAGGCGACGGTCCACGCCCAGCCAGAGCCGGGCCAGCGGGGTCGGCGCCAGCCGTTGCCCCAATAGCACGCCGAGCGTGTTGGCGAGCGCATCAAAGCCGTCGGCCGAGCGGGTCGCGGTCAGCGCCGCCTGGGCCAGCTCGATCGCCACCCCGAGCCCGATCAGTCCGAGCGCCGCTTCGGCCTGCGCACGGCGGGTGGCGAACAGCATCACTGCGCCCGCGGACAGGGCGAAGTAGCCGAGCAGGTGTTCGAGCTTGTCGATGTGCGGCAGCGCGATCGGCGGCAGGTCGTCGGCCGGCAGCAGCGACAGCGCGGCCACCGTCGCCACCATCGCCAGCCACAGTGCCAGCCACAGCCGCGGCCGGCGGAACGGGCGCAGCGCGCTCACAGGCGGAAGCTGAGGTCGCCGGCGAGAAACGCTGCGCCGAACGTCACGTCCTTCTCGAAGCCCATCACCTGGAAGCGCTCGCCCATCTCCGACGGCAGGGTGAGCCGCTTCACCTCCTGGGTGCGGCGCAGGCGTTCGGTGGCGTCCTCGATCTGCTCGATCCGCGCCAGCACGCCGGCCAGGCCGTTGCCGAGCAGGAAGCTCGCCTGCGAGCAGTAGCCGGCGAAGTCGAAACCGGCAGCGACGCCGGCCTCGGCGAGCGCGGTGAAGTCCACCGACGCGGTGAGGTCCTGCAGGCCCGGCCAGCGCAGCGCATCGGCATGCATGCGGTGGCGGTAGAACGCGCGCAGGGTGCCGTCGCTGCGCTCGTCGCTGTAGTACTCGCTGCGTACGTAGCCGTAGTCGACGAACAGCAGCGCGCCGCGCCGCATCCCGCCGGCCACCGCCTGCACCCAGTACGGCAGCTGCGGCAGCACCTCGGAGCGGTAGCCGTCCGGCAGCCGGCGCTCCAGCCGGCGCTCGACGAAGCGCACCGCGTTGCGCAGGAACTCGTCCGCCGGGCGCAGCTCGATCGCGAACGCATCCTCGCGCAGCACCACGTGCTCCTCGTACACCTCGCCATCGCGGATGCCGAAGCGCGGCGTCGGCAGCGCGTCGATGACCTCGTTGGCGAACAGCACGCCGTGCCAGTCGTCCGGGAACGGGCCGTCGACCCATTCGACCAGGTCGAACAGCGGCGGCGACAGGCGCTGCTGCAACCGCTCCTTCTGCCGCAGGCGCAAGGTCGCGCTCGGCTCGAGGATCGCGTAACGATCGGGCAGCGCGTCGAGCTCCATCAGCCGCTTCAGCGCCACCTCGGCGAACGCGCCGCTGCCGCCGCCCAGCTCGAGCACGCGCGCACGCGAACCGAGCTGCTGCAGTACCGGCGCCAGCGCCTCGGCCACGCACGCCGCGAACACCGGGCCGAGCTCCGGCGCGGTGACGAAATCGCCGTCCGCGCCGAACTTGGTCGCACCGGCGCTGTAGTAGCCCAGCCCGGGCGCGTACAGCGCCAGCTCCATGAAGCGCGAGAACGGAATCGCACCGCCGGCGTCGCGGATCTGCTGGCGGATCAGCGCCGCCAGACGCTCGCTGTGCGCGAGCGCGTCGGGGTCGGGCGTAGGCAGGACGTCGGCGTCGGTGCGGGGGTGCATCAGCAGGCGGTGGCAGCGGGGCGGATAGCGAGGTGGGGGCGCGCCGCGCGAACGCAACCGCGACCGTCGCATGGGACACTACCGCATCTCCTGCGACGATCCGAGAAGCGATGACCGACGCTCCCGTTGCCCTGGTCACCGGCGCTGCCCGCCGCATCGGCGCGGCGATCGCGCGCCGCCTGCATGCGGCCGGCTACGACCTCGCGCTGCACTGCCGGCGCTCGCGCGGCGAGCTGGACGCGCTGGTGGCCACGCTGGAGCGCGCACGGCCGGGCAGCACCTACGTGCTGCAGGCCGATCTCGCCGAGTTCGACCGCCTGCCGGAGCTGGTCGCGCACACCATCGGCCGCTTCGGCAGGCTCGATGCGCTGGTCAACAACGCGTCCTCGTTCTATCCCACGCCGATCGGCAGCGTGACGCCCGCGCAATGGGACGACCTGTTCGCGAGCAATGCGCGCGCGCCGCTGTTCCTGGCCCAGGCGGCCGCACCGCACCTGCGCGCCGCGCGCGGGGCGATCGTCAACCTCACCGACGTGTACGCCGAGCGCCCGCTGCGCCAGCACACGGTCTACTGCATGGCAAAAGCCGCGCTGTTGATGCTGACCAAATCGCTCGCGGTCGAACTCGCGCCTGACGTTCGGGTCAACGCGGTCGCGCCCGGCGCGATCCTGTGGCCGGAGGACGACGGCAACGTCGAAGCGCAGAAGGCGATGCTCGCGCGCACGCCGCTCGGCCGCACCGGCACAGCGGAGGAGGTCGCCGATGCGGTGCGCTGGCTGCTGCAGGACGCGAGCTACAGCACCGGCCAGGTGCTCGACCTCGACGGCGGCCGCGGCCTGCTCGGCTGACTCAGCGCGCGGCGCGGATCGCGACTTCGAGCGGCAGTCCGTCGGGCACGCGCTGGCCGCGGTAGTGCGGGGCGTCGGCCAGCGCCAGCAGTTCGCGGTCTTCGGGCGTATCGCCATAGGCGTGGATGCGCTCGAAACGCCACAGGTCGTACTGCGCGCGCACGCGCCGCACCTTTTCCTCGCGCACGCATTGCGCACCGGCGTAGCGGCCGGTGAGCACGCCATCGCGCTGCTCGAGCGTCGAGCACAGCAGGTCGAGCCCGTGCGCATCGCACCACGGCCGCAGGTAGACGTCGAAGGCGCCGGAGACCACGGCGATCGCGTCGCCGCGCTTTCGGTGCCAGGCGATGCGCGCCATCGCCTCCGGCCGCAGCAGCTGCGGGATCGCCTCGGCGGCGAAGCGGCGGCCGGCCGCTTCCAGCTCCGCGACCGGCAACCCGGCCAGCGCGTAGCGCACCAGCGCCGCGCGCGTCAGGTTGCCCGACACCAGGCCGGCCCGATAGCCCAGCACGAGCGGTGCGAACAGCGGCACGCCGATCGCCCAGCGCGTCGGCGGGGTGACCGCCCGCAGGAACGGCGGGAACGTCTCGCGCGAGGTGATCGTGCCGTCGAAGTCGAACAGGGCCAGATCCATGGCGGCATCCTTGTGACGGCGCCGGCATGGCGTCCGATGGGCAGGCAGCCACCCGGGTGGCTGGACCGCGGCGGAGTATAGCGGCCGCGGGCGGCGGCCTAGAGCCGCACGCTGAACGCCGGCTGGCCGTGCTCGGGATGGGCCGCCCACAGCGCGGCGAGCGTGCGCCCGGTGCCGGGCACCACCACGTCCGGGGCGATCTCGGCCAGCGGACGCAGCACGAATGCGTGCTTCAGCTCCGGACGCGGGAGCTGCAGGTGGCCGGGGCCGTGCAGTTGCAGGTCGTCGAACAGCACCAGGTCGACGTCGAGCGTGCGGCTGCCGAAGCGCGGGCCGCTGCGGTCGCGCCCGTGCGCGTCCTCCAGCGCGTGCAGCCAGGCGTCGAGCGCGTACGGGTCGAGGTCGCTGTCGATCGCGGCGGCGGCGTTGAGGAAATCCGGCCCGTCGAAGCCGACCGCCGACGTGCGGTAGACCGCGGACACCGTCACGTTGGCGAACCGCGCGCGCAGCGCATCGATCGCCGCGCGCAGGTGGCGCTCCGGCTCGATGTTGCTGCCCAGGCTCAGGTAGGCGCGGCTCATGCCGGGCGCGCGCGTTCGATCAACACGCCGACCGCGCGCGCGCCGCGCACCGCGCCCGGCTTGCTCAGCTTCAGCCGCAGGTGGGCGACGTCGAACTCGGCGAGGATCAGCTCGGCCACGCGCTCGGCCAGGGTCTCGACCAGCCCGAACCCGGACTGCTCGACGAACGCGATCACCCGCTTGCTGACCGCCTTGTAGTCCAGCGTGTCCTCGATGCGGTCGGTAGCCGCCGGCCTGCGGTTGTCGAACGCCATCTCGATGTCGAACACCAGCGGCTGGCGCACGCGGCGCTCCCAGTCGTAGATGCCGATCAGCGCCTCGACCTCGAGGCCTTCGATGAACACCCGGTCGAGATGGGCCATTCGGGATCCGGAATTGGAAAAAGCGGTCATGGGCTGCGGCGCGGCGGTCAGGCGGGGAAGCGTAGCGGAGCCGAAGCCGCGCCGTGGCTTCTTCGGATCCCTAATCCCCAATCCCGAATCCCGGCACTTCTGCCAGCGCGGCCATGTCCCAGCGCGCGTGCACCCGCACCGCGGGGTCTTCGTGCTGGCCCGCGGCCAGCCGCACGGCGCCGGCGAACGCGATCATCGCGCCGTTGTCGGTGCAGAACGCCGGACGCGGGAAGCGCACCCGCCCGCCACGCCGCGCCGCCATCGCCTCCAGCGCCGCGCGCAGCCGCAGGTTGGCGCCCACGCCGCCGGCGACGATCAGCGCGTCGTGGCCGGTCGCCTCCAGCGCGCGCTCGCACTTGATCGCGAGCGTCTCCACCACCGCGTCCTCGAACGCGCGGGCGATGTCCGCGCGGGTCTGCTCGCTGCGGTCGCTGGCCTGCCAGGCCAGCAGCACCTGGGTCTTCAGTCCGCTGAAGCTGAAGTCGAGCCCCGGCCGGTCGGTCATCGGCCGCGCGAAGCGGAACACTCCGGCACGCCCCTGCTCGGCCAGCGCGGCGAGCTGCGGCCCGCCCGGGTACGGCAGGCCCATCAGCTTGGCGGTCTTGTCGAACGCTTCGCCCGCGGCGTCGTCGAGCGTCTCCCCGAGCAGGCGGTAGCGGCCGATCGCCTCCACCGCCACCAGCTGGGTATGGCCACCGGAGACCAGCAGCGCCACGAACGGCGGCCGCAGCGCCGGGTCTTCCAGCAGCGGCGCGAGCAGGTGGCCTTCCATGTGGTGCACGGCGATCGCCGGCACGTCCAGCGCCCAGGCGAGCGCGCGTGCCACCCCGGCACCGACCAGCAGCGCGCCCACCAGCCCGGGGCCGGCGGTGTAGGCGACCCCGTCGAGCTCCTCGACCCCCAGCCCGGCCTCGGCCAGGGTCTGGCGGATCAGCGGCAGCAGCTTGCGGACGTGGTCGCGGCTGGCGAGCTCCGGCACCACCCCGCCGTATTCCGCGTGCAGGCCGATCTGGCTGTAGAGCGCATGCGCGCGCAGGCCGGCGCCGGTGGCGTACACCGCCACCCCGGTCTCGTCGCAGCTGGTCTCGATGCCGAGCACGTTCATGGGTGCTATGTTGCACCGCCGGAAAGCGCGTCGCTATAATGCGCGGCTCGCCCGGCCCGACGGGCCGGTCCCCGTTCCCGAGATCCCTATGCCCAGCGTCAAAGTCCGCGAAAACGAGCCGTTCGAGTTTGCCCTGCGCCGCTTCAAGCGCACCTGCGAAAAGGCCGGCGTGCTGGCCGAAACCCGCAAGCGCGAGTTCTACGAGAAGCCGACGCAGGAGCGCAAGCGCAAGGCGGCCGCCGCGGTGAAGCGCCAGATGCGCCGCCAGTCGCGCGACGCCACCAAGCGCCAGCGCATGTACTGAGCCGCGCCGCGGGCGTCGTCGACGCCCGCCCGGTACCGGACGACGCTTCGAGCCGGCCGCGCCCCGCGCGCGCCGGCTTTTTTGCGTTCCGCGCGGCCGACCGCGCGGCGGCGCCCCGCCACGCAAAGGAGTGAACCGATGAGCCTGAAGCAGCGACTCACCGACGACATGAAGGCCGCGATGAAGAGCGGCGACAAGGCCAGCCTGGCCGCGATTCGGCTGATCAACGCCGCGATCAAGCAGAAGGAGGTCGACGAGCGCATCGAGATGGACGATGCCGCCGTCGTCGCCGTGCTCGACAAGATGGTCAAGCAGCGCCGCGATTCGATCGCCCAGTACCAGGCCGCCGGCCGCGCCGACCTGGCCGACGCCGAGCAGGCCGAGATCGCGGTGATCGAGCGCTACCTGCCGGCCAAGCTCGGGGAAACCGAAATCCGCGCCGCGGTGGCCGCGGCGATCGCCGAGACCGGCGCCGCGGGCCCGGCGGACATGGGCAAGGTGATGGGCGTGCTGAAGCCGAAGCTCGCCGGACAAGCGGACATGGGCCAGGTTTCGGCGCTGGTGAAGCAGGCGCTGGCGGGCTGAGCGCGATGGCCCCCGGCGTCGTCCTGCGCCCGGCCGTCCGCGAGGACGTGCCGCTGATCCTCGGCTTCATCCGCGAGCTGGCCGACTACGAGAAGCTCGCGCACGAAGTGGTCGCCGACGAGGCGGTGCTTACCGAGCAGCTGTTCGGCGCGCATCCCGCCGCGGAGGTGGTGATCGCCGAGGTCGACGGGCAGCCGGCCGGCTTCGCGCTGTTCTTCCACAACTTCTCCACCTTCCTCGGCCGGCGCGGGCTCTACCTCGAGGACCTGTACGTGCGCCCGGCGTTCCGCGGCCACGGGCTCGGCCTCACGTTGATGCGCCATCTGGCGCGCATCGCGGTCGAACGCGGCTGCGGGCGCTTCGAATGGTGGGTGCTGGACTGGAACACGCCGGCGATCGAGTTCTATCGCCGGCTCGGCGCGGTCGGCATGGGGGACTGGACCGTGCAGCGGCTCACCGGCGACGCGCTGCGGCGGCTGGCCGAGGGCGGTTAGGCAGCCCGCAAGGCGCGGGCGCCGGCAGCGGATGCGATGATGTGCCGATGGGCCGCATACCCGACGCGTTCATCGACGAGCTGCTGGCGCGCACCGACATCGTCGAGGTGGTCGGCGCGCGCGTGCCGCTCAAGCGCCAGGGCCGCGAATACTCCGCGCGGTGCCCGTTCCACGACGAGCGCTCGCCGTCGTTCTACGTCTCGCCGACCAAGCAGTTCTACCACTGCTTCGGCTGCGGCGCGCACGGCACCGCGCTGAGCTTCCTGATCAACTACGACCGGCTCGAATTCCTCGACGCGGTCGAGGAGCTCGCGCGCCGGGTCGGCATGGAAGTCCCACGCGACACCCGCAGCCGCAACGAGAATCCGGATACGCGCGATCTGTACGCGGCGCTGGAGGCGGCGACCAAGTTCTTCCAGAAGCAGCTCGCCGCGAACGACCGCGCGGGCGCCTACCTCGACGGTCGCGGAGTCGATGCCGAGATCCGCGCGCGCTTCGCGATCGGCTACGCGCCCGACAGCTTCAACGCGCTGCGCGATGCGCTCGGCACCGACGCGCGGCGGATGGCGCTGCTCGAACGCGCCGGGCTGTTCTCCAAGAACGACGCCGGCCGCGTCTACGACAAGTTCCGCGACCGGGTGATGTTTCCGATCCACGACCGCCGCGGGCGGGTGATCGCGTTCGGCGGGCGCATCCTGGAGAAGAAGGACGACGCGCCGAAATACCTCAACTCGCCGGAAACCGCGCTGTTCCACAAGGGCCGCGAGCTATATGGGCTGTGGCAGGTGCGCCAGGCGCACGCGCGCATCCCGCGGCTGATCGTGGTCGAGGGCTACATGGACGTGGTCGCGCTGTTCCAGCACGGCATCGACACCGCGGTGGCCACGCTCGGCACCGCGACCACGCCGGACCATGCCGAGCTGCTGTTCCGCAACGCGCCGGACGTGTTCTTCTGCTTCGATGGCGACCGCGCCGGGCGTTCGGCGGCGTGGAAGGCGGTGGAGTCGGTGCTGCCGCGCATGAAGGACGGCCGCCAGGCGTTCTTCCTGTTCCTGCCGGAGGGCGAGGATCCGGACTCGCTGGTCCGACACGAAGGCCATGCCGGCTTCGAGGCGCGCCTGGCGCACGCCACGCCGCTGTCGCAGTTCTTTTTCGACACGCTCGCCCACGACGTCAACCTCGCCACGCTCGAGGGCAAGGGCCGGCTGGCCGAACGCGCCAAGCCGCTGCTCGCGCAGATCCCCGACGGCGCATTCCGCGACCTGATGCAGCAGCGGCTGACCGAACTCACCGGCGTGGGTGCGCGCAGCGCGCCGCCGGAAAGTCCGGCGCCCGCGCCGCGCGGGTCATCGCGCCCGGCCGCGGTGCCGGCGCCGAAGCGCAGCCTGGTGCGCGGCGCGATCGCGCTGCTGCTGCAGAAGCCGGCGCTCGCGCTGGAACTGCCGCTGCCGCTGCGCTTCGCGGCGCTGCGCCAGCCCGGCGTGGCGCTGCTTGTGGAGCTCATCGAGCTGGTGCACGCGCGCCCGGACATCACCACCGGCGTGCTCGTCGAGCATTTCGCCGAGCGCGAGGAGCACGCCGCGCTGCAGAAACTGGCGCTGCAGAGCATGCCGGGCGAGGAACCGGCCTGGCGCGCGGAACTGGTCGACGCGGCCGCCAAGCTCGAACAGCAGACCCTGCAGCAGCGCATCGACGAGCTGCAGGCCAAGCAGCGCGAATCCGGCCTCGACGACGACGACAAGGCCGAGCTGCGGCAGCTGCTGCAGCAGAAGCTCACGACGCGCGCGCCCTAGTCCGCACCGGCCGCACTGCCGCTAAGCTGGGCGGACCCGTTCCACGGAGCCGCCCGATGCCCGTCCTGCGTCTCGTCGCCCCCGCCCTCGCGCTCGCCCTCACGCTCCCGCCGCTCGCCGCCGCGCAGACCGTGGTGCAGCGCGAGGAAGTCGGCAACCGCATCAGCGAGAACATCCCGCCGATCCCGGCGGAGCTGATCGAGCGCCTCAACCGCTACCAGAACACGCGCGGCGCCAGCTTCGCCGGCTGGACGCGCGAGGGCTGCCTGCTCGTCGGCACGCGCTTCGCCGAAACCGTGCAGGCGCACCGCGTCTGCCAGCCGCTGGGCATGCGTGAGCAGCTGACGTTCTATCCCGAACCGCTCAACAGCCTGCGCACCGCGCCGGCCACCTCGAAGCTCGACGGCTTCGTGTTCGGCAAGGACGTCGGCGGCAACGAGTTCTGGCAGCTGCACTGGTTCGACCTCGCTTCGCGCGAGACCACGCTGCTCACCGACGGCAAGGCGCGCAACTCGGCCCCGCTGTTCGCCCGCGACGGCACGCGCTTCGCCTGGAGCAGCACCGCGCGCAACGGCACCGACACCGACGTGTGGGTGATGGACTTCGCCACCCGCGAGCGCAAGCCGGTAGTGACCGAAGGCGGCCAGTGGACCGCGCTCGATTTCGCGCCCGACGGCAGCCGGCTGCTGGTGTCGCGCTACGTGTCGATCAGCGAGTCCTACCCCGGCGTGGTCGATCTCGCGAGCGGCCAGCTGCGGCTGTTCCCGGTCGAGGGCGGCAAGGCGGCGTTCGGCGGATTCCGTTTCACACCCGACGGGCGCGGCGTGTATTTCGTGTCCGACGAGCCGGTGGATGGCAAGCCGAGCGAGTTCCTGCGCCTGCGCCACCACGACCTGCAGAGCGGTCGCGTCACCGTGCTGAGCCGCGACATCCCGTGGGACGTGGAGAACTTCACCCTGGCCGACAACGGCCGCCACCTCGCGTTCGTCACCAACGAGGACGGCATCGGCAAGCTGCACGTGCTGCGGCTGCCCGACCACCAGCCGGTCGCGCTGCCCGAGCTGCCGGTCGGCGTGATCGGCAACCTGGGCTTCTCGCCGGACGGCAAGCGGCTGGCGCTCAGCCTGAATTCGCCGACCTCGCCGAGCGACGTCTACGTGGTCGACCTCGAATCGAAGGCGCTGACGCGCTGGACGCAGAGCGAGATCGGCGGCCTCGACGTCTCCACGTTCGTCGCCCCGACGCTGGTGCGCTACCGCAGCTTCGACGGCCGCAGCATCCCGGCGTTCTACTACCGGCCGCGCAAGGCCGCCGCCGGCACCAAGCTGCCGGTGGTGGTGCAGATCCACGGCGGTCCGGAGGCGCAATCGCTGCCGACGTTCAATCCGACGATCCAGTACCTGGTCAACGAGATGGGGGTCGCGGTGCTGGTGCCGAACGTGCGCGGCTCGTCGGGCTACGGCAAGACCTACCTGAGCCTGGACAACGCGGAGAAGCGCGAGGATTCGGTCAAGGACATCGGCGCGCTGCTGGACTGGATCGGTAAGCAGCCGGAACTCGATGCGCGGCGCGTCGGCGTCTACGGTGGCAGCTACGGCGGCTACATGGTGCTGGCGACGATGACCCGCTTCCCCGAGCGCATCCGCGCCGGGGTCGACATCGTCGGCATCTCGCACTTCCGCACGTTCCTGCAGAACACCGAGAGCTACCGCCGCGACCTGCGCCGCGCCGAGTATGGCGACGAGCGCGACCCGAAGATGGCGGCGGTGTTCGAGCGCATCGCGCCGCTCAACAACGCCGGCCGCATCCGCGCGCCGCTGTTCGTGGCCCAAGGCAAGAACGACCCGCGCGTGCCGTATACCGAGGCCGAGCAGATCGTGAAAGCGGTGCGCGGCAACGGCGTGCCGGTGTGGTACCTGCTGTTCAACGACGAAGGCCACGGCTTCGCCAAGAAGCGCAACGCCGACTACTTCGGCGCGGCGACCATGCTGTTCTGGCAGCAGCACCTGATCGGCGACGCGGCACGTTGACCGTTCGCACGCGAAGGCCGGGGCCCGCCCCGGCCTTCGTCGTTCGGACCGGGGCGCGACGCTCAGGCCGGCAGCCGGCGCTCGTATTCGGCCTCGAGTCGGGTGTGCCGGCGCCAGAAGCCCTCCGGCGCGTGGCCGGTGAGGCGTGCCTGCAGGATGTCCAGATGGGTATGCCAGCCGGCGGCGACGCTGATGCGGGCGTCACGCCGCGCGAGCCGGCGATGGGTGACCGTCAACCGCACCGCGTCGCCGGCGGGTTGCAGTTCGAAGCACACCTCCGAGGCCTCGTCGCCGTCCTCATCCCAGGTGAACGCCAGCACGTGCGGCGGTTCGCAGGCGGTGACGCGGCCGCCGGTGCGGCACTCCTCGGCGATGGCGGCGTACTTCGCCGGTGCCGCATCGTCGCCTTCGGTGAGCGCGTTGTTGCGGAACACCAGTTGCACCCGGCCGCCCACGAGCGGCTCGAGCGGCCCGTCGGCCAGCCAGCGGGCGCGCTTGTCCGATTCGGTGAGATAGGCCCAGACCCGCTCGATCGGACCGGGCAGGACACGCTCGATGCGCAGAGTGTCGGCGGCAAGGGGCACGGCGAACGCGTCGTTCATGGGGTTTCCTCCGTCGGGGGTCAGCGGCGTCGTGCGGGACGCCGCGGTGGGGTGCGGCTCGGGCGGGAAGGCGGCGCGTCGTCCTCGCGCAGCGCGCGCTCGAGGGCATCGAGGCGCGCGTTCCAGAAGCGCTCGTAGTGGCGCAGCCATTCCGCGCCGGCGTGCAGCGGCCGCGCATCCAGCCGGCACAGGTGCGTGCGTCCCTGCACCTCGCGCTGCACCAGCCCGGCGCGCTCCAGCGTGCGGATGTGCTTGGACGCGGCCGCGAGCGACATCGCCAGCGGCGCGGCCAGTTCGCCGACGCTGAGCGGCCTTTGCCCCAGCCGTTGCAGCATCGCGCGCCGGGTGGGGTCGGCGAGCGCCTGGAACACCAGGTCCAGATCGGGTGCATGTTCAACCATGCGGTTGATAATCCGCCTACATCGCCGCATTGTCAACCAAAAGGTTGAACATCCGACGGACGGTCGGCGCGGCGTGCCGCCGCGGCCGGTCAACCGAGGAAACGTCGGCGCGCCGTCAGCGCGCGTCCTTCACCACCTCGCCGCCCTTCATCACGAACGGGATGTTCTCTAGCACGCGCACGTCCTGGGTGGGATCGCCGGGCACCGCGATCAGGTCCGCCCAGCGGCCCGGTTCCAGCACGCCGACGTCGTCGCGGCCGAGCGCCTCGGCGGCGTTCACGGTGGCGCTGCGGATCGCCTCCACCGGCGTCATCCCGTAGCGCACCATCACCGCGAACTGCTTGCCGTTGTCGCCGTGCGGGTACACCCCGGCATCGGTGCCGTAGACCATGCGCACGCCGGCCTGGTGCGCGCGGCGGAAGTTCTCGCGCTGGGTCTCGCCGATCTCGCGGTCCTTGCGCAGGTTGTCCTCCAGCACGCCGTTCTTGCGGCCTTCGGCTTGGGTGTAATCGGTGTTGTAGATGTCCATCGACAGCCAGGTGCCGTGCTGCTTGGCGAGCCGGATGCCTTCGGCATCGATCAGGCTGGCGTGCTCGATGGTGTCCACCCCGGCGCGGATCGCGGCGCGGATGCCGGCGGCGCCGTGCGCGTGCGCGGCGACCTTGAGTCCCTGCATGTGCGCCTCGTCGACGATTGCCTTCATCTCCTCGTAGCTCAGCTGCTGCTGGCCGGGCTCGGTGTTGCGCGAGAACACGCCGCCGGTGGCGCAGATCTTGATCACCTGCGCGCCGTACTTGCGCAGGGTACGCACCGCGCGCCGCGCTTCCTCCGGGCTGTCGGCGTTGAACGGGCTCTTCTGGTCCATCGACGGCGGGAAGTAGGTCGAATCGCAGTGCCCGCCGGTGGCGCCGAAGCCGTACGCGGCGGTGACCACGCGCGGGCCGCGCACCTTGCCCTCGTCGATCGCCTGACGCAGGCCGACGTCGTTCCACGCATCGGCGCCGACGTTGCGCACGGTGGTGAAGCCGGCCATCAGCGTGCGCTCGGCGTGCGGCACGGTCAGCACCGACCAGAAGCGGTCGCCGAACTGCAGTCCGGTGTAGCCGCCGTAGGACGGGTCGCCGTCGAGATGCACGTGCATGTCGATCAGGCCGGGCAGGACGGTCATGCCGGGCAGCTCGACCCGGCGCGCGCCCGTCGGCGCGGCATCGCCGGCGCGGCCGACCGCGACGACGCGGCCATCGCGGACCACGATCTGCGGGCGCTCCAGCATGCGGCCGCTGCGCACGTCGAGCATGCGGTCGGCGGTGATGACGAGCTCCTGCGCGCCCTGCGCCGCAGCGGGTGCGGCGAGGGCGGCGGTGAGCACGACGGCGGCGGCGCAGCGGCGGAGCATCGACATGGGCGGATCCCGGCGGACGGATGCGCCGAGCATAGCCGCGCCGCCCGGGCGCGCGCATGCGCCGGTGCTCAGCGCAGCGGCTCGGCCAGCGAGAAGCGCGGAAAGTACAGCGCGTAGTGCCAGGGGTCGTTGGGACCGAGCGTCCGCGAGCGGGCATCGCTCGGGAACACCGGCCGCGGCCCGCAGTGCCCGCGCGAGGCACAGCCCCACGATTCGCCAGCGCGGGCCGCCACGTTCACCGTGAACGGCTCGAGGTCGCGCAGGTGCCACGCCATCGGTGCCTGCAGCCGGGCGGGCCAGCTGGGCCCTTGGGGGCGGAAGCGCATCGCGTGCACGTTGCCGACCACCGCGATCACGCGACCGCGCGGCAGTGCCTCATGGATCCGCCGCAGCCGCTCGGCCAGCATACGATCGCGCGCGCCCGCGCCACCCGTACTGCGCTCCACGTCGATCGGCGCGATCGCTACGTCCGCACCGCGTGCGCGCAGCCGCCGCAGCGCTTCGTGCAGTTCGATCACCGCGCCATTGCGGCGGCCGTCGTGGACGGGTGCGGGCGGCCGCAGGAACCGGTGCGCGGCAAGTGCCTGCCGCGCCGCGGTGCCGCCGTCGGAATGGAGATACGCCCGCGACGCGGCGCTGCCGTCGCGCGGCAGCTCCAGTGCCAGCACGACCGGCTCGCCGGCGCGCGCATAGGCGGCGGCCAGCGCAGCGGCCAAGCGCGGCACCTCGCGGGTGCCGTGCAGCTCGCCGAGCACGATCAGCCGGTGCGCGCCCGCCGCCTGCCGCACCTCGTGCGCGGCCTCCTCGATTGGACTTGCCGCACCCGTCGTGCCCGCCCACAACAGCAGGCCCAGCAGTACTGCCGTCCATCGCCGCATGCCGCATCCTCCGGTCCTTGGATGCGCTGTTGTCGAGGCGGGCGCGATCCGTTTCAAGGGAGGCGCCACGCAGCCGGTCGCCAGCGCGGATGATGCGCAGGAATCGGAGTGCCGGCCCCGCAGGCTGCGCGGAGGATGGGCGTACCATCCGAACGGGAGCCGCCATGACCCTGCCCTCGCCCAACGAATGCCTGCGCGCTGTGCGCGCGCGCGACCGCGCCTACGACGGCCGCTTCGTGTACGGCGTGGTCACCACCGGCGTGTTCTGCCGGCCGTCGTGTCCGGCGCGGCCGCCGCGCGAGGAGAACCTGCGCTTCTTCGCCGGCAACGACGAGGCGCGTGCGGCCGGCTTCCGTCCGTGCAAGCGCTGCCGGCCCGACCAGCCGAGCGAAAGCGAGCGGCTGCAGGCGGCGGCGCGCTACATCGAGCGCCATGCCGACCGGCCGCTGCCGCTGGCCGAACTCGCCGCACAGGCCGGGCTCTCGAGCGCGCATTTCCAGCGCCGCTTCCGCGCGCTGTTCGGCGTGACCCCGCGGCAGATGCAGGATGCAGTCCGCATGCGCACGCTGAAGACCGAACTGCGCAAGGGCGCCGCGGTGACCGAGGCGATCTACGCCGCCGGCTTCGGCTCGCCGAGCCGCGTCTACGGCGAGGCCGCACGCCACCTCGGCATGACCCCGAAGGCCTACCGAGACGGCGGTGCCGGCGAACACATCGCCTGGGCGGTGCGCGACACCGCGCTCGGTCCGCTGTTGATGGCGGCCACCGAACGCGGCGTCTGCTTCGCGCAGTTCGGCGAATCGGCCGAACTGCTTAATGCGCA
The DNA here is from genome assembly GCA_035645555.1 of Lysobacter sp. Classification (GTDB taxonomy): domain Bacteria; phylum Pseudomonadota; class Gammaproteobacteria; order Xanthomonadales; family Xanthomonadaceae; genus Lysobacter_F. The sequence continues at coordinate 21,133 of DASQMI010000091.1, forward strand.
GCTGCAGCGCGAGTTCCCGCGCGCGACGCTCACGCGCAGCGACGCCGAGCATTCGCCGCAGCTCGATGCGTGGATCGCCGCACTGGATGCGCACGTCTCGCGCGGCGCGGCGCGTCCGGAGCTGCCGCTCGACCTGCGCGGCACCGCGTTCCAGATGCGGGTGTGGCGCTTCCTGCTCGGGCTGGAAGACGGGCAAGTGGTCAGCTACGGCGAGCTCGCGCAGGCGCTCGATCTGCCGCGCGCGACGCGCGCGGTCGCCTCCGCCTGCGGCGCCAACCGCATCGCCGTGCTGGTGCCGTGCCACCGGGTGCTGCGCGGCGACGGCAGCCTCGGCGGCTACCGCTGGGGGCTGGAACGCAAGCGCACCTTGCTGGATGCCGAACGCGCGCGGAGCCGGCGATGAACGCGCTCGATCCACAGGCGCTGCAGAGCGCACTGGATACGGATGGCTATGCGCTGACCCCGCCGCTGCTCGCGCCGGCCGAATGCGCGGCGCTGGCCGCGCTGTACGACGACCCGCATACGCGATTCCGCTCGACGGTGCGGATGGCGCGCCACGGCTTCGGACAGGGCGAATACCGCTATTTCGATTACCCGCTGCCGGCAGCGGTGCAGCGGCTGCGCGAGACGCTGTACCCGCCGCTCGCTCAGGTTGCCAACGCGTGGGCGGAACAGCTCGGCGCAACCGAGCGCTGGCCCGACGCGCTGGACGCGCTGCAGGCGCGCTGCCGCGATGCCGGCCAATGCCGGCCCACGCCGCTGCTGTTGCGCTACCGCGAAGGCGACTACAACTGCCTGCACCAGGACCTGTACGGCGCGGTGCATTTCCCGCTGCAGGCGATCGTGCTGCTGAGCGCGCCCGGCGTCGATTTCGACGGCGGCGAGCTGGTGCTGGTGGAGCAGCGCCCGCGCATGCAGTCGCGCGCCACCGTGGTGCCGCTCGTGCAGGGCCAGGCGGCGATCGTGCCGGTGCGCGAGCGGCCGCGGCGCGGGACGCGCGGCACCTACCGCACCCAGCTGCGCCACGGCGTCAGCACGCTGCGTGCCGGGCTGCGGCACACGCTCGGGGTGATCTTCCACGATGCCGCCTGAGGCGGCTCAAAGCGGGCGCAGTTCGAACGCCGGTGCTGGCGCAAGCCACGGCAGCAGCCAGTGGTCGAGCAGCAGGAACGCGAACAGCGCCATCAGGTACACGATCGAGTAGTTGAACACCCGCATCGCGTACAGCTCGTCGGGCGGATCCATCAGCCGCCACGCGTGGGCGACGAACACCGCGCCCAGCACCAGCGCACCGCCGAGATAGAACCAGCCGCTCATGCCGGTGGCGAACGGCAGCAGCGTCGCCGCCACCAGCAGCACGGTGTACAGCAGGATCTGCCAGCGCGTGTACTCCACGCCATGGGTGACCGGCAGCATCGGCACCATCGCGCGCGCGTAATCCTCGCGGCGGAAGATCGCCAGCGCCCAGAAGTGCGGCGGCGTCCACAGGAAGATGATCAGTACCAGCAGCAGCGCGTGCGCCCAGTCCCAGCGGCCCTGCATGCCGGTGATCGCCGCCCAGCCGAGCAGCGGCGGCGCGGCGCCTGCGATGCCGCCGATCACGATGTTCTGCGGCGTGGCGCGCTTGAGGAACACGGTGTAGATGACCGCGTAGCCGATCAGCGACAGGAACGTCAGCAGCGCCGTAAGCGGATTGACCCAGAGCGCCAGGATCAGCATCGACAGCGCGGCGAGTGCCAGCGCGAACAGCAGCGCCTGACGCGGGCTGACCTGGCCGACCACGATCGGCCGCCACGCGGTGCGCGCCATCTTGGCGTCGATACGCGCATCGAGGATCTGGTTGATCGCCGCGGCGCTCGCCGCGGCGAGCCAGATGCCGAGGAACGCGACCAGTCCACGCAGCGCCTGCGCGCGCGTCGGCAGCCCATCGATCGCCAGCAGCATGCCCACCAGCGCGGTGAACACGATCAGCGCGACCACGCGCGGCTTGGTCAGGTCCCAGTACTGGCGCAGGGGCATCGGCATCAGGGCGTAGGCGCGCGCAGCCGCGCCAGCAGCGACACCAGCAGGAACAGCAGCAGCAGCGCACCGGCGTTGTGCGCCACCGCCACCGCCAGCGGCAGGTTGAGCTTGACGTTGGCGATGCCGAGTGCGACCTGCAGCAGCGCCGCCAGCGCCAGCAGCGTGCCCCAGCCGCGCAGGCCGGGCATGCGCCACAGCCGCACTGCCAGCGCCAGCAGCGCGACGAACGCCACCACCGCCATCATCCGGTGCGCCAGCTGGATCGCGATGCGCGACGCCCCGTCGAGCACGCCGCCTTCGTAGTCCACGCCGATGCCGCGCCAGAGCACGAAACCCTCACGGAAGTCGGCCGGCGGCCACCATTGGCCGACGCAGGTCGGGAAATCCGTGCCGCAGGCGAGCGCGGCGTAATTGGCGCTGGTCCAGCCGCCGAGCGCGATCTGCACCGCCAGCACCGCGAGCACCACCAGCGCCCATGCGCGCAGGCGCCCGGCATCGACCAGCCGGATCGGATAGTCGGTGGCGCGCCAGGCGAGCCACGCGAGCAGCGCGAACGTGGTCAGCCCGCCGAGCAGGTGCGCCATCACCACTACCGGCTTCAGCAGCCAGGTGACGGTCCACATGCCGAGCAGCGCCTGGAAGATGATCACCGCGAGCGTGAGCGCCGACACCCGCGCCAATGCGCCGGTGCGCCAGCGCAACGCCGCCAGCAGCAGCAACGCCTCGCCGGCGCCGGCGAGCGCCAGCGCCGCGCCCGGATGCCCGCGCATGTACAGCGGAATCGCCGCCGCCACCAGCACCACGGCCGCGGCCACCTGCGCCACACCGAAACGCTGGCGGCGCGCGGCCAGCAGCGCGAGCACCATCACCAGCACGCCGAGCGCGGCGGCGATGTGACGGTGCACCTGCTCGCGCCACGCCTTGTGCGGTTCGACCGGCCGCACCGCGGTCAGCGTCGGATCCACGTCCGCATGCGTCACGCTCGGCCAGGTGGCGCGGCCGTAACAGGTCGGCCAGTCCGGACAGCTCAGGCCGGCATTGGACAGGCGCACGAACGCGCCGAATACGATCACGACCGCAGCGAGCGCGACCGCGAGCCAGGCGATGCGGTGGAAATGCCGATGCGGTACGGCTTTCGGGCGGGGGGCCATGGGCGGTCGAACCTCACCTCAGCTTGAGCAGCTTCGCCAAGTCCGCGCGCAGCCCGGCCGGATCGGCGCCGGGAGCGTAGCGCAGAATGACGAAGCCGTTGGGATCGATGACGTAGACGGGAATGCCGCGCGCGTCGTCCAGGCGCGGCAGCGCGGTGCGCAGCGCGCTGTCGGCCGGCAGCTGGCGAAGCGCTGGCGAGCGCGGCACCGCGGCCGGGTAATCGCCGATCCACAACAAGTGCAGGCGGCCGGCCTCGCGCGACTGCAGCAGCCGCACCTTCTCCAGGTCGGTGGCGAGGCGCGCGCACGGTACGCCGCAACGTGCCGGCGCGGCCACCGCGATGCGCCACAGCCGCGCCTCCGGCTGCCAGCGATACGGCGTGCCGTCGACCGTCGCCAATGCGAACCGGCGCGCATCGCCGGGCGGCTGCAGCAGTTCGCCGTGGTTCTTCAGTCCGGCCGGCCGCCAGCCGGACAGGCGCAATACACCGGCGAGACCGAAACTGCCGAAGAAGATCACCGCGATCGCGATCAACGCGATCCGGTTGCGGCGACGGGTGGCGGCATCGACGGTGTTCATCGGCGCAGGCTCCGGACGGTCAACAGCACGGCGGTCACGAGCACCGCGGCGGCCAGCGCGAACCACTGCACGGCGTAGCCACGATGCTTCTCGGGCGGAAGCGTGTTGGCGAGCAGCACGAGATCGCGCTCGTAGCCGAGCGGCAGCGCAGGATCCAGCCGCAGCACCCTCGGCGCCAGTGCCGGCAGGCCGGTCTCGCGCGCGATCGCCGCGGGATCGACGCGCGTCATGAGCCAAGCGTCGCCGTGGCGCGCCAGCGGCGCGCCGAGCGCGAGCCCGGGTGACGGCGGCGGCGCCAGCAAGCCGCGCAGCACGTGGCTGCCGTCGAGCCGCTCGATAGCCGGCAGCTCGCGGCGCCCCGCCAGCGGCAGCCAGCCCAGGTCGACCAGCAGCGGGGTGCCCGCCGGCTCCGGCACGAAGATGCGGTACACGCGCACGCCGGTGCGGCCGCCGCGCTGCTGGTTGTCGAGCAGCAGCGGGCCGCGTGCGGCGAACCTGCCGCGCCCTTCGGCCCAGTCGTAGCCGCGCACGCGCCGCGGATCGGCCGCGCGCGCCAACGGCTGCGGTTCGCGGCGGTCGAGCACGGACGCGGCGGCGCGCAGCATCGCCTGCTTCTCGACCGCGCGCTGCGACTGCCACAGGCCCAGCCGCACGAACAGCGCGATCGCCAGCAGCGCGAGCGCCCAGCCGATCCAGCGCGTGCGCGCACGACTCACGTGGCCCCCGTCGAGGACTGCGATAATCCGCGCCACGCCCATGCCACCCGCCCGCGCCGGCAGGACCACGACATGAACGATTCGCTGAAGACCCTGCTGATCATCGCGTTCCTGATCCTGATCGTCTGGAACCTCGGCGCTGGCCTGTACTACATGCTGGTCGACAAGGGCGAGAGCAAGCGCACGGTCAATGCGCTCACCCGCCGCATCGCGCTGTCGGTCCTGCTCATCCTCGGCGTGATGTTCGCCGCGTGGATGGGCTGGATCGACTTCCACGGCGTCGGCTCGAATCCGAACCGCTGAGGTTTCGCCCCCGCAGACGCGCGACGGGCCGGCATGGCCGGCCCGTACGCAACGCGGCGAGCGGCCGCGCTTACAGCACGTAGACGAACAGGAACAGGCCCAGCCAGACCACGTCGACGAAGTGCCAGTACCAGGCTACCGCCTCGAACGCGAAGTGGTGGTCCTTGTCGAAGTGGCCCTTCAGGCAGCGGAACCAGATCACCGCCAGCATGATGGTGCCGAGCGTGACGTGCGCGCCGTGGAAGCCGGTCAGCATGAAGAAGGTCGAGCCGTAGATACCCGAACCGAGCGTCAGGTTGAGCTCCTTGTAGGCGTGGATGTACTCCTCCGCCTGGAAGAACAGGAACAGTGCACCGAGCGCGATCGTCGCGCCGAGCCAGAACAGCAGCGCCTTGCGCTTGCCGGCCTTGAGCGCGTGGTGGGCGGCGGTGACCGTGCTGCCGGAGGTCAGCAGGATCAGCGTGTTCAGCAGCGGCAGGCCCCAGGCCGGGATGGTCTGGAAGTTGCCGCCGACCTGCTGCGGGCCGTTGGTCGGCCAGCCGGCGCTGAAGCCGTCCCACAGCAGCCAGTTGGTCATCGCGCCGTCGCCCTCGCCCGACAGCCACGGCAGCGCGAACTGCCGCGCGTAGTACAGCGCGCCGAAGAACGCGGCGAAGAACATCACTTCCGAGAAGATGAACCAGATCATCCCCATCCGGAACGAGATGTCGACCTGGCGGTTGTACAGGCCGCTGACCGACTCCCGGACGACGTCGCCGAACCAGCCGAACAGCACGGCCAGCAGTCCGGCCACGCCGAGGTAGAACGTCCACATGCCCCAGCCGAGGTCGTTGAACCAGCCGGCCAGGCCGATCATGGTCACGAACATCGCGATGGAGCCGAGGAACGGCCAACGGCTGCCGTGCGGCACGTAGTAGATGTTGGCGTCGTGCGTATGCGCTTGGGCCATGGCGTGAGGTCCGGTATCGAGACTGCGTGGTGATCAGGGCGCCGCGCGCGGCGAGGTCGGCGCCTGGGCCGTCGCCTGCGCGGTCAGCGCGTCGTTCTTGAAGAAGGTGTAGGACAGGGTCAGGGTCTGCACGTCGGCCGGCAGGTTCGGGTCGACGATGAACTTCACCGGCATGTCGCGCGCCTCGCCGGGCGCGAGCGTCTGCGCGGTGAAGCAGAAGCACTCGGTCTTGACGAAGAACGCCGAGGCGCGCGCCGGCGCCACCGACGGCGTGGCGCTGCCGACGATCACGCGGTCGCTGGTGTTCTGCGCGCGGTACGTGGTCTCGTACAGCTCGCCCGGACGCACCTTCATCTGCACCCGGTTCGGCGCGAACTGCCACGGCAGCTTGGAGTTCACCGTGCCGTCGAACTGCACGGTGACCCAGCGGTCGGTCTTCGCCTGCGCGGCCGCCGCGGTCTCGCCGTCGGCCGGACCGCGCTCCAGACGGATGCCGAAGATCTTCTCGCAGGCGATGCGGTACAGCGGCACCAGCGAGAACGTGAACGCGAACGCGGCAATGGCGATCGCGGCGAGCTTGCCGAGGCCGATGCGGCCGCGACGCGGGCTGGCGGTATCGCTCATTGGCCGAGCACTCCGCCGAGGATGAACAGCACGTACACCGCCGCGGCGATCAGCGCCACCACGAGCGCGGTCCGCCGCGCCGCCTTGCGGCGGGCGGCGAGCTCGTCATTGCGCGGGGCCGGTTGCTGGCTCATGCCGGGAGTGTGCGCGATCGCGCGTGCCTCAGTGGGTGATGTCGCCGTGCGCGAGGTCGGTGTCGCGCACCACCGGCGGCGTGGAGAAGGTGTGGTGCGGCGCCGGGCTCGGCACGGTCCACTCCAGGCCGCGCGCGCCTTCCCACACCCGGGCATCGGCCTTCGCGCCGAACTTCAGCGAGTGCCACAGCACGTAGGCCATGATGAACGGTGTGGCGAACATGCCGAACGCGCCGATCGAGCTGATCAGGTTCCAATCCGCGAACACCACGTTGTAGTCCGGGATGCGGCGCGGCATGCCGGCCAGGCCGAGGAAGTGCTGCGGGAAGAACAGCAGGTTGACGAACACCACGCTCCACCAGAAGTGGAACTTGGCGAGCGTCTCGCTGTACATCCGTCCGGTCCACTTCGGCCACCAGTAGTAGACCGCGGCGATGATCGCGAACAGCGCGCCGGTCACCAGCACGTAATGGAAGTGCGCCACCACGAAATAGGTGTCGTGATACTGGAAGTCGGCCGGCACGATCGCGAGCATCAGGCCGGAGAAGCCGCCGATGGTGAACAGGATGACGAACGCGATCGCCCACAGCATCGGCGCCTCGAACGTCAGCGCGCCGCGCCACATCGTGGTCACCCAGTTGAACACCTTCACGCCGGTCGGCACCGCGATCAGCATGGTGGCGAACATGAAGTAGATCTCGCCACCGAGCGGCATGCCGACGGTGAACATGTGGTGCGCCCAGACGATGAACGACAGGAACGCGATCGACGCGGTCGCGTACACCATCGCCTGGTAGCCGAACAGCGGCTTGCGGCTGAAGGTCGGGATGATCTCCGACACCACGCCGAACGCCGGCAGGATCATGATGTAGACCTCGGGATGCCCGAAGAACCAGAAGATGTGCTGGAACATCACCGGGTCACCGCCGCCGGCCGCGTTGAAGAACGACGTGCCGAAGAAGCGGTCGGTCAGCAGCATGGTCACCGCGCCGGCGAGCACCGGCATCACCGCGATCAGCAGGAACGCGGTGATCAGCCAGGTCCAGCAGAAGATCGGCATCTTCAGCAGGTCCACGCCCGGCGCGCGCATGTTGAGGATGGTCGCGATCACGTTGATCGCGCCCATGATCGAGCTGACGCCCATCATGTGGATCGCGAAGATCGCGAACGCGACGTTGAGGCCACCCTGCAGCGACAGCGGCGGATACAGCGTCCAGCCGCCGGCCGGCGCGCCGCCCGGCAGGAACAGCGTCATCAGCAGCAGGGTGAACGCGAACGGCATGATCCAGAAGGACCAGTTGTTCATGCGCGGCAGCGCCATGTCCGGCGCGCCGATCTGCAGCGGGATCATCCAGTTCGCCAGGCCGACGAACGCCGGCATGACGCCGCCGAAGATCATGACCAGCGCATGCATCGTGGTCATCTGGTTGAAGAACATCGGGTCGACGTACTGCAGACCCGGCGTCATCAGCTCGGCGCGGATCACCACCGACATCGCTGCGCCGATGATGAACATGATGAAGCTGAAGACCAGATAGAGCGTGCCGATGTCCTTATGGTTGGTCGAATAGAACCAACGCTCGAAGAAGCTCTGCTGGTGCCCGTGATCGTCGTGACCGGCGTGGGTGTCGATCGCTGCGGGATGCGTGGCCATTGCTACCTCTACGTAATTCGGTCGGCGATCAGCCGGCGGCGGCCGGGGTCGGCGTCTGTTCGTTCGGCGCGGTCTGCGGGGTGGTCGTCTGACCCGGCGCCTGCACGTCCGGCATGCCCGGCTCGGCCGGGGTTTCGGGCGCCTTCACGCCCTTCGCCTTTTGCGCCGCCAGCCACTGCTGGAACTCGGCCTTCGGCACCGCGCGCACCACGATCGGCATGAAGCCGTGGTCCTTGCCGCACAGCTCCGCACACTGGCCGCGGTAGATGCCCGGCTTCTCGATGTTGGTCCAGGCCTCGTTGATCAGGCCGGGGATCGCATCCTGCTTCCAGCCCAGCGATGGCACCCACCAGGCGTGGATCACGTCGTCGGCGGTGATGACGAAGCGGATCTTGGTGTCGGTCGGCAGCACCAGCGCGTTGTCGACGTCGAGCAGGTAGTACGGGTGATCGGCCTGGGTCGCGTCCACGCCGCTCTGGCGGATCTGCTCGCTCTTGCGGTCGAGGCGGCTGGTGAAGCTGACGCCCTCGCCGAGGTACTCGTACTTCCACATCCACTGGTAGCCGGTGACCTTGACCGTCATCTCGGCGTTGCGGGTGTCGTACATCTCGATCAGCTTGCTGGTCGCCGGGAACGCCATCGCGATCAGCAGCACGATCGGCACCACCGTCCAGATCACCTCCAGCTTGGTGCTGTGGGTGAAGTCGCGATCCGGCACTGCGCCCTTGGACTTGCGGAACTTGATCATCGCCACCGCCATCGCGCCGAACACCACCAGGCCGATGCCCACGCAGATGTACAGCGCCACCATGTGCGCGTCGTAGGCGTGCTGCGAGGACGCGGTCACGCCCTCGCGCATGTTCAGCTGCCAGCGCTGCGGGTCGTCCGACTGAGCGAACGCCAGGACCGGCAGCACCGACGCCAACGCGCCCGCTGCCCACTGCTTGAAACGACCGGCTTTCATCACTTCGAGCCCCGACAATCTTTCGAATGAGGTGTGCGTTCCGCTGGCGACCCTGCGCGGCCGCGCGACGAGCGTGCGACCGTGCGCGCGGCGACGTGCCGCACGCGAAACCAGGGGGCTGGCGGGCCCGACGGCGGGCCCC
>DASQMI010000092.1:0-84515 GCA_035645555.1 Lysobacter sp.
GACACGCTGCGCGCCGAGAAGATCATGCAGGACAAGCTGTTCGCCAAGGCGCAGGCGGGCAAGATCGAGCCGGTCTGGCACCACGTCGTCGACGAGGTGCTCGGCAACGATGCCGGCGTCACCGGCGTGCGGGTGAAGTCGGTGCAGGACGGCAGCACGCGCGACCTGGCGATCCACGGCCTGTTCGTGGCAATCGGCCACACCCCGAACACCTCGCTGTTCGAGGGCCAGCTGGAGATGAAGAACGGCTACATCGTCATCAAGTCGGGCCTCGACGGCAACGCGACCCAGACCTCGGTGCCCGGCGTGTTCGCCGCTGGCGACGTCGCCGACCAGGTCTACCGCCAGGCGATCACGTCGGCCGGCTTCGGCTGCATGGCGGCGCTGGACGCCGAGAAGTTCCTCGACAAGGAAGGCTGATGCTGCGGATCAGCGCCGATCCGGCCGAGCTCGACGTCGATCTCATCCACCGCTTCCTCGCCGCCGAATCGTACTGGGCGAAGGACATCCCGCGTGCGACGCTGGAGCGCGCGCTGTTGCATTCGGTCTGCTACGGCGGCTATCTCGACGGCCGCCAGGTCGCGTTCGCGCGCGCGGTCACCGACCAGGCGACGTTCGCCTATCTCGCCGACGTCTTCGTGCTGCCGGAGCACCGCGGCCAGGGCCACGCCAAGGCGGTGGTGAGCGCGCTGATGGCCGACCCGCGCCTGCAGGGCCTGCGGCGCTGGCATCTGGTGACGCGCGACATGCAGCGGCTGTATGCCCAGCTCGGCTTCGTGCCGCTCACCGAGCCGGAGCGGCACATGCAGAAACACGATCCCGACGTGTACCGGCGCACCGCATGACCGAAGCGCGCGTGCTCCACTCGCTGGCGGACGTGGAGGCCACGCAGTGGGACGCGCTGCACGACGGCCGCAACCCGTTCGTCGCCCACGCCTTCCTCGAAGGCCTGGAACGCCACGGCTGCGTGCTGCCGCAGCGGGGCTGGACGCCGCACCATCTCACCCTGTGGGACGGCGGGCGGCTGGTGGCCGCCCTACCCGGCTACCTCAAGACCAACTCGCACGGCGAGTACGTGTTCGACCACGCCTGGGCCCACGCCTACGCGCGCGCCGGGCTCGACTACTTCCCCAAGTGGCTGTTCGCGGTGCCGTACTCGCCGGTGACCGGGCCACGCCTGCTCGCGCGCGATCCCACGGTGCGGCGGCGGCTGCTCGACGCCGCGCGCGAACTCGGCCGTGCGGCGGGACTGTCCTCGCTCCACGTCAATTTCCATGCCGAGGACGACGAAGCCGCGTTCGACGACGAGTGGCTGCCGCGGGTCGACGTGCAGTACCACTGGCGCAACCGCGGCTGGCGCACGTTCGACGACTACCTGGCGGCGATGGACCATCGCCATCGCAAGAACATCCGCCAGGAGCGGGCCAAGGTCGCCCGCGCCGGCGTGCGCTTCCGCATCGTGCACGGCGACGAGGCCAGCGCCGACGACCTCGCCGCCATGCATGCGTTCTACCGCGAGACGTTCGACGCCTACGGCAACTACCCCGCGCTCACCCCAGCGTTCTTCGAGCACCTGGCGCGGACCATGCCGCGCGCGCTGGTCCTGGTGCTGGCCGAGCGCGACGGCGTGTCGATCGCCGGCGCGTTCTGCCTGCGCGGCACGGACACGCTCTACGGCCGCTACTGGGGCGCGGCCGAGCCGCTGCCCGGGCTGCACTTCGAGACCTGCTACTACCAAGGCATCGAATACTGCCTGCGCGAGGGCCTCACCCGTTTCGAGCCCGGCGCGCAGGGCGAGCACAAGATCGCCCGCGGCTTCCTACCCGCGCTGGTGCGCAGCCGCCACTGGATCGCCGATGCGCGCTTCCGCGCCGCGCTGGCCGCGTGGTGCGCGCGGGAAGCCGAAGCGGTGCGCCACTACGCGATGGCGCTGCACGCGCACACGCCGTTCAAGGAGGACGACGCCGATGCCGCGCCTGCCGGCGATGCTTGATGCGGACCCGGCGGCGCCGTTCCCGCCGCCGGAGCACGCGCTGCGCGAGCCCGACGGCCTGCTCGCCCTCGGCGGCGACCTGTCGCCGACGCGGTTGCTGAACGCGTACCGCAGCGGGGTGTTCCCCTGGTACGTCGATGGCCAGCCGATCCTGTGGTGGTGCCCGGACCCGCGCGCGGTGTTCCGCAGCGACGGCGTGCGGCTGCCGTCGAAATTCCGTCGCCAGTTGCGCCGCAGCCGCTGGCGGGTGCGCGCGGACACCTGTTTCGACGCGGTGGTGGCGGCGTGCGCCGACGCTCCGCGCGGCGGCGAGTCCGGCACCTGGATCACCACAGCGATGCGCGCGGCCTATGCACGCCTGCACGGCCTCGGTTACGCCCATTCGATCGAGGTCTACGACGGCGACCGCCTGGTCGGCGGCCTGTACGGCGTCGCGCTCGGCCGGATGTTCTATGGCGAGAGCATGTTCAGCGGCGAATCCGGCGGCTCCAAGGTCGCGCTCGCCGCGCTCGCGCACCGCCTGCGCGGCTGGGGCTGGCCGCTGATCGACGCTCAGGTCGAGAACCCGCACCTGCTCACGCTCGGCGCCGAGCGCTGGCCGCGTGCGCGCTTCCTCGCCGAGAACGCGCGGCTGTCCGCGCTCGACGGGCGGCCGGGCCCGTGGACCGCCGCATTCGGCACGCTGCCGGCCTCCGTGCTGGCGGGCGGCTGAGCGCGTTTTTGCGGCTTCACCGCTCCCGTGGCAGAATCCGCGGCTTCGCGGGCCCCACCCGCTCCCAAAGATCCCAAGCAACCCGCATGGCAAAAGACGATGTGATCGAGTTCGAGGGCACGGTGTCGGAAACGCTGCCGAACACCATGTTCCGCGTGCGCCTGGAAAACGGCCACGAAATCATCGCGCACATCTCCGGCCGCATGCGCAAGAACTACATCCGCATCCTCACCGGCGACCGGGTCAAGGTCGAGATGACGCCGTACGACCTGACCAAGGGTCGCATCACCTACCGGATGAAGTGAGCGCGCGCATCCACGGATGCGCAACGCCGTTCGATCGTTGCGCCGGCAGTCGAAACCCGCCATCGGTCACGCCGACTTCCCGCAGATTCCGCCTCGCACCCGCGCCGCTAGCGTGATCCGCGGCTCGATTGGAGCCGGGTCCCGAGGAGTCCCGCCGTGCGTTCCCACCTTTTGCTTGCTCTCGCGCTGACCGCCGTCGGCGCACCGGCCATGGCCGCCGAACCGGTCGATGGCTGCGTCGATATCAGCGACCGGCACCAGGCGTTCCGCTTCGGCAGCCAGTACCTGCTGGTCGCCGACGACGACGCCCATTACCGGCTTGGCTTCCGCGACTGCGGCGACCTGTCGATCTCCACCCGCTTCGCGTTCTCCAGCGACGGCACCGACAACCGCATCTGTAGCGCGGACACGCGGGTGAAGCTCAACCGCAGCACCTGCACGGCCACCTCACTGGAGCGCATCGACGCGGCGACGTTCGAGCGCCTGCGCCGCCGGCGCTGAGCGCACACGGAAAGCGCAGACGGAAAAGGCGGCCCGCGGGCCGCCTTTTGGTACCGGACCCGATCCGGCTCAGACCGTCGCCGGCAGCAGCCGCTCGGGTTCCGGCTGCGCTTCCACGTGCAGCTGGTTGTCGCGCACGTCGATCAGCACGCGGCCGCCCTCGACCAGCTTGCCGAACAGCAGCTCGTCGGCCAGCGGGCGCTTGATCTTGTCCTGGATCACCCGCGCCATCGGACGCGCGCCCATCTGCGGATCGAAGCCGTGCTGGGCGAGCCATTCGCGCGCCGCCGGGGTGGCGGTGAGCGTGACGTTTTTCTCGTGCAGCTGGCTTTCCAGCTCGATCAGGAACTTGTCGACCACGCGCAGGATGTGGTCCACGCCGAGCGGCTGGAACTGGATGACCGCATCCAGACGGTTGCGGAACTCCGGCGAGAAGCCCTTGCGGATCGCCTCCATCGCGTCGGTGGAGTGGTCCTGCTTGGTGAAGCCGATCGAGCGCCGCGACGCCTGTGCGGCGCCGGCGTTGGTGGTCATCACCACGATCACGTTGCGGAAGTTCGCCTCGCGCCCGTTGGTGTCGGTCAGCACGCCGCGGTCCATCACCTGCAGCAGCACGTTGAAGATGTCCGGGTGCGCCTTCTCGATCTCGTCCAGCAGCAGCACGCAGTGCGGCGTCTTGACGATCTTTTCGGTCAGCAGGCCGCCCTGGTCGAAGCCCACGTAGCCCGGGGGCGCACCGATCAGACGGCTGACCGAGTGCGGCTCCATGTACTCGGACATGTCGAAGCGCACCAGCTCGATGCCCAGCTGCAACGCCAGCTGCTTGGTGACTTCGGTCTTGCCCACACCGGTGGGGCCGGCGAACAGGAAGCTGCCGATCGGCTTATCCGGATTGGCCAGGCCGGAGCGCGCCAGCTTGATGGCCGAGGCCAGCGTCTCGATCGCCTCGTCCTGACCGAAGATGACCATCTTCAGGTTGCGCTCGAGGTTGCGCAGCACGTCCTTGTCGCTTGCCGACACCTGTTTGGCCGGGATGCGCGCCATCTTGGCAACGATCATCTCGATCTCCTCGGTATCGATCGTCGTCTTGCGCTGTTCCTGCGGCAGCAGGCGCTGGCGCGCGCCGGCCTCGTCGATCACGTCGATCGCCTTGTCCGGCAGCAGACGGTCGGCAATGTGCTTGACCGACAGGTCGACCGCGGCCTGGATCGCCTTCTCGTCGTAGACCACGCCGTGGTGCGCCTCGTATTTGGCCTTCAGGCCCTTGAGGATCTCCACCGCCTCACTCACCGTCGGCTCGACGATGTCGATCTTCTGGAAGCGCCGCGCCAGCGCGCGGTCCTTCTCGAAGATGCCGCGGTACTCCTGGAACGTGGTCGAACCGATGCAGCGCAGCTCACCGGAGGACAGCGCCGGCTTGATCAGGTTGCTGGCGTCCATTGTGCCGCCCGACGCGGAGCCGGCGCCGATGATGGTGTGGATCTCGTCGATGAACAGGATCGAATGCGGATGCTTGCGCAGCTGCGCCAGCACCGCCTTCAGGCGCTTCTCGAAGTCGCCGCGGTACTTGGTGCCGGCGACCAGGGCGCCCAGGTCGAGTGCGTAGATCGTCGCCTGCGCCAGCACTTCCGGCACCTGGCTGTCGACGATGCGCTTGGCCAGGCCTTCCGCGATCGCGGTCTTGCCGACGCCGGCCTCGCCGACGAACAGCGGGTTGTTCTTGCGCCGGCGGCACAGCACCTGGATGGTGCGCTCGACCTCGTCGCCGCGGCCGACCAGCGGGTCGATGCGGCCCTCGCGTGCAAGCTGATTGAGGTTGACCGCGTATTCGCTCAGCGGATCGCCCTTGCCCTCGTGTTCGCCGCCCTCGCCGCCGGCGGCGCCTTCCTCGCCGTGCGCGTCCTCCGCGCCGTGCTTGGTGATGCCGTGCGACAGGTAGTTGACGACATCCAGGCGGGCGATGTCCTGCTGGTTCAGGAAGTACACCGCGTGCGAGTCCTTCTCGCCGAAGATCGCCACCAGCACGTTCGCGCCGGTGACCTCCTTCTTGCCGGATGACTGCACGTGGTAGACCGCGCGCTGCAGCACGCGCTGGAAGCCGAGCGTCGGCTGGGTGTCGCGGTCGACCGCGTCCGGAATCACCGACACTGTGGTCGCGATCACCTGCTCCAGGTCGTGGCGCAAGCGCGCGAAGTCGCAGCTGCACGCCTTCAGTACGGCTTCGGCCGAGGGGTTGTCGAGCAGCGCGAGCAGGAGGTGTTCGACCGTCATGAACTCATGACGGGCCTCCCGCGCGCGCTTGTAGCACTGGCCGATGCTGTACTCGAGGTCTTTGCTGAACATGGGCATCAAGCCTCCGCAACGTATGCGCTCTAGGTGGGGGCACCCGTCCGCTTTTCCATCTCCGGAGCCGACGCCGCCTGCATCTGCTTCTTAGGCTCTTTCCATGGTGCACAACAGGGGGTGCTGGTGCAGTCTTGCGTATTCGTTCACCTGCGCCACCTTCGACTCTGCGATTTCTCGGGTGAACACGCCGCAGACGCCACGCCCGCGGGTGTGCACGTGGAGCATGATCTGGGTCGCCTGCTCGATGTTGAGCGGGAAAAACCGCATCAGGACTTCCACCACGAAGTCCATCGGCGTGTAGTCGTCGTTCAGCAGCACCACCGAATACAGCGGCGGGCGGGCGAGTTCCGGCCTGCCGGTCTCGACCAGTACGCCGTGGTGGTGTTCGTGCTCGGTCTTCTTGGACATGGACGGCAGTATACGAAGCGTGAGCGTGGCGGCCGCGGCGGTGGAGACGGCGTGGACGGGCACCCGGTCGGGCGCGCACAATCGTTCAGCCACACACCGGAGAACATCGATGCGTCACCTCCTGACTGCTTCCCTGCTTGCAACGCTGTGTCTCGCTCCGGTGGCGGCGACCGCCGCGGAGCCCGACCCGCTCATCGGCCGGCAGCTCAAGTCCCTTGAGTACGACTACGAGATCGACGAGGACGGCGACTACAAGCTCCTGTTCGAGCTCGACGGGGGCCGCACCCAGCTGGTGTTCGTCCGTTCCTCGGTCGAGACGTTCGGTACGCACCGCATCCGCGAGATCTGGTCGCCCGGTTACGAATCCAAGGGCAAGAGCTTCCCTGCCGACGTCGCCAACCGGCTGCTGACCGACAGCCACGAAAGCAAGCTCGGCGCCTGGGTCAAGCAGGAGCAATACGCCGTGTTCGTGGTGAAGATCTCCGCCGACGCCGACGCCAAGGAGCTCGACGACGCCATCGAGGCGGCCTTCCGCACCGCGGACCAGCTCGAATCGGAACTGAGTCCGGGCAAGGACGCGTTCTGAGGTGAGCTACCGCGAGGGCCGCTTCTGGCAGCCGGACGTCACCGTCGCCACGGTGGTGGTGGATGCCGGCCGGCTGCTGATGGTCGAGGAGGCAGTCCGCGGCCGGCTGGTGCTCAACCAGCCGGCCGGTCACCTGGAGCCGGACGAATCGCTGCTCGAAGCCGCGCTGCGCGAGACCCGCGAGGAAACCGGCTGGGAAGTGCGCCTGACCGCGTTCATCGGCGCCTACCAGTGGAAGGCGCCGGACCTGCCCGACCAGCCCGGCCGCCATTACCTGCGCTTCGCCTTCGCCGCCGAGCCGGTGCGGCACGACCCCGACAGCGCGCTCGACGAAGGCATCGTGCGCACCCTGTGGATGACGCCGAGCGAGCTGCGCGACGCGCACGACCGCCACCGCAGCCCGCTGGTATGGCAGGTGGTGGGCGACTTCCTCGCCGGCCAGCGTCACCCGCTGCACCTGGCGCGCCAGCTCGCATGAGCGCGCCACGCACGATCGTCGGCGTCTCCGGCGGCGTCGACTCCTCGGTCGCCGCCCTGCTCCTGCGCGACGCGGGCGAGCCGGTCGCCGGCCTGTTCATGCGCAACTGGGCCGACGATGGCAGCGGCGACTGCCGCGCCGAGGACGACCGCCGCGACGCGGTCGCGGTGTGCGGTCGCCTCGGCCTGCCGATCCATTTCCGCGATTTCTCGCGCGAGTACTGGGACGGGGTGTTCGCGCACTTCCTGGCCGAGTACGCCGCCGGCCGCACCCCTAACCCGGACGTGCTGTGCAACCGGGAGATCAAGTTCAAGCACTTCCTGGATGCCGCGCAGGCGCTTGGCGCCGATTTCATCGCCACCGGCCACTACGCGCGGGTCGAGCGTCGAGGCGAACGGCACCTGCTGCTGCGTGCGGTCGACCGGAGCAAGGACCAGACCTATTTCCTCCACCAGCTGGGCCAGGCGCAGCTGGCGGCCACCCGCTTCCCGCTCGGCGGCCTGCTGAAGCGCGACGTACGCCGACTCGCCGCCGACGCCGGCCTGCCGACCGCCGCCAAGCGCGACTCCACCGGGATCTGCTTCATCGGCGAGCGCGACTTCCGCGAGTTCCTCGCGCGCTATCTGCCGGCGCGCCCGGGCGAGATCCGCACGCCCGACGGGCAGCGCATCGGCGAGCACCCCGGCGTCTTCTACTTCACGCTGGGCCAACGCGAAGGCCTCAACATCGGCGGCGTGCGCGGCTTTGCCGCGGCGCCGTGGTACGTGGTCGGCAAGGACGTGCACGGCAACGTGCTGTACGTCGACCAGGGCGCCGAAAGCCGCTGGCTGCGCTCGCAGACGCTGTGGTCGGAACCGGCGCACTGGGTGGCCGGTGCCCCGCCGTCGACGCGCTTCGCCTGCACCGCCCAGGCCCGCTACCGCCAGGCCGACGAGCCCTGCGAGGTGGCGGTCGACGACCGCGGCTGCCTTGAAGTCCGCTTCGAGCGCCCGCAACGAGCGGTGACGCCCGGGCAGTCGGTGGTGCTGTACCAGGGCGAGATCTGTCTGGGCGGCGCGGTGATCGAGCGCACCGACTCCCCGCTGGAACAACGCTTGAGAGCCGAAGCCGCATGATGCGAGGCGCGTCCTTCCCGCAACCGATGTCCGAACGCGTGCTGGCCCTGGCCGGGTTGGTGCAGGCGCTGACCCAGGTCCGCCGCATCGCCGACACCGGCCAGGCCAACGCCGCCATGCTCGCCACCGCGGTCGACTCGGTGTTCCGTTTCGACCCCGACTCCGCCGCCGACGTGTACGGCGGCACCGAGGCCCTCCGCAACGGCCTGAGCGTCCTGCGCGACTACTTCGAAAACCGCGCGCGCGACGAGCAGCTCCCGCGGCTGGCGCTTGCGGTGCTGCAGCTGGAGCGCCGCTTCGCCCAGGACGAGGCCATGATGGACCGCGTGCGCCAGGGCCTGCAGGCGCAGGCCGCACGCGCGCGCCAGAACGGCAGCACCCATCCGGACGTGCTCGGCGCGCTCGGCACACTGTACGCGGACACCCTGAGCCATCTGCGCCCGCGCGTGCTGGTGCAGGGCAACCCGCACTACCTCGGCCAGCCGGGCGTGGTCGCCGAGGTGCGCGCGGTGCTGCTGGCCGCCGTGCGCTCGGCGATGCTGTGGCGCCAGCTCGGCGGCAGCCTGTGGGACCTCACCCTGCGCCGGCGCGCCCTGCTCGAGGCCATCCGCGCCCATCTCGGCTGAGCGCCGCCCACTCCGGTTTGGCCTGAATGCGACGCGGTTTGCGGCATAATGAGCCGCTTCACGCGGCGCCGTTTCCCCGCGCGCCGCGATTTCCCCCTTCGCTGCAGCCACGGAGCCCCCACATGGCCGACTCCTTCGCCACCCGCGCGCATCTCGACGTCAACGGCACGACCTACGCCTACTACAGCCTGCCGAAACTGGCCCAGCGCTTCGACCTGGCGAAGCTGCCGTACTCGATGAAGATCCTGCTGGAGAACCTGCTCCGGCACGAGGACGGCGTCACCGTGCTGCCCGAGCACATCGAGGCGGTGGCGAAGTGGGATCCGCTCAAGGAGCCGGACACCGAGATCGCGTTCATGCCGGCGCGCGTGGTGCTGCAGGACTTCACCGGCGTGCCGTGCGTGGTCGACCTCGCCGCGATGCGCGATGCGGTGACCAAGCTCGGCGGCAATCCCTCGCAGATCAACCCGCTGATTCCGTCGGAGCTGGTGATCGACCACTCCGTGCAGGTCGACGTGTTCGGCCGTGCGGACGCGCTGGACCTCAACGGCAAGATCGAGTTCGAGCGCAACAAGGAGCGCTACAGCTTCCTGCGCTGGGGCCAGAAGGCGTTCCGCAACTTCAAGGTGGTGCCGCCGAACACCGGCATCGTCCACCAGGTGAACCTCGAGCACCTCGCCCGCGTGGTGGTCGAGCGCGAAGTCAACGGCGAGCTGCAGGCGTTCCCGGACACCGTGTTCGGCACCGACTCGCACACCACCATGATCAACGGCATCGGCGTGCTCGGCTGGGGCGTGGGCGGCATCGAGGCGGAAGCGGCGATGCTCGGCCAGCCCTCGTCGATGCTGATCCCGCAGGTGGTCGGCTTCAAGCTGACCGGCAAGCTGCCGGAAGGCTCCACCGCCACCGACCTGGTGCTGACCGTCACCCAGATGCTGCGCAAGCTCGGCGTGGTCGGCAAGTTCGTCGAGTTCTTCGGCGATGGCCTGCAGCACCTGCCGCTCGCCGACCGCGCCACCATCGCCAACATGGCCCCGGAATACGGCGCGACCTGCGGCATCTTCCCGATCGACGCCGAGGCGCTGACCTACCTGCGCCTGTCCGGTCGCCCGGAAGCGCAGATCGCGCTGGTCGAGGCCTATGCCAAGGCGCAGGGCCTGTGGCACGAGCCCGGCCAGGCCGAGGCGCAGTACTCGGCGGTGCTGCACCTGGACCTCGGCGACGTCAAGCCGTCGCTGGCCGGTCCGAAGCGCCCGCAGGACCGCGTGCTGCTGCAGGACGTGCAGGCCAACGCGCGCGAGGCGATCGGCGGGCTCGCCGCCAAGCGCGCGCCAAAGGTGGCGGTCGAGGCCATGGCCACCGAAGGCGGCGCGCAGGCGCAGGCCGAACATCTGGCCGCCAAGCCGGCGTCGCGGATCCGCATCCAGGAGCAGGACTGCGAGCTCACCGACGGCTCGGTGGTGATCGCGGCGATCACGTCGTGCACCAACACCTCCAACCCGGCGGTGATGCTCGGCGCCGGCCTGCTGGCGCGCAACGCCGCGCGCCTGGGCCTGAAGGCCAAGCCGTGGGTCAAGACCTCGCTCGGACCGGGCTCGCTGGTGGTCACCGACTACCTGAAGAAGGCCGGCGTGCTCGAGGACCTGGAGAAGCTCGGCTTCTACGTCGTCGGCTACGGCTGCACCACCTGCATCGGCAACTCCGGTCCGCTGCCGGACGAAGTCTCGCGCGGCATCGCCGAGAACGACCTCGTCGTAGCCTCGGTGCTGTCCGGCAACCGCAACTTCGAGGGCCGCGTGCACCCCGAAGTCAAGATGAACTACCTCGCTTCGCCGCCGCTGGTGGTCGCCTACGCGATCGCCGGCACGGTCGACATCGACCTCACCCGCGACCCGCTGGCACACACGCCGGACGGCAAGCCGGTCTACCTGCGCGACATCTGGCCGAGCAACAAGGAGATCGGCGACACCATCGCCGCGACCATCGGTCCGGAGATGTTCGCCAAGAACTACGCCGACGTGTTCAAGGGCGACACCCGCTGGAACCAGATCGCTTCGCCCGATGGCGAGTCGTACGAATGGGACGGCGCGTCCACCTACATCAAGAACCCGCCGTATTTCGACGGCATGAGCATGAACGTGGGCACCATCGACGACGTGCATGGCGCGCGCGTGCTCGGCCTGTTCGGCGACTCGATCACCACCGACCACATCTCCCCGGCCGGCAGCATCAAGAAGGATTCGCCGGCGGGCCGCTACCTGATCTCGCGCGGCGTGCAGCCGGCGGACTTCAACAGCTACGGCTCGCGCCGCGGCAACGACGATGTGATGGTGCGCGGCACCTTCGCCAACATCCGCATCAAGAACCTGATGCTGGGCGGCGAGGAAGGCGGCAACACCATCTACTTCGGCAAGAACGGCGAGCGCGAGAAGCTCGCCATCTATGACGCGGCGATGAAGTACAAGGCCGACGGCGTGCCGCTGGTGGTGATCGCCGGCAAGGAGTACGGCACCGGTTCCTCGCGCGACTGGGCGGCCAAGGGCACCAACTTGCTGGGCGTGAAGGCGGTGATCGCCGAGAGCTTCGAGCGCATCCACCGCTCCAACCTGGTCGGCATGGGCGTGCTGCCGCTGCAGTTCCTCGAGGGCCAGAACGCGCAGAGCCTGGGCCTGGACGGCACCGAGACGTTCGACATCGTCGGCTTGGCCGACGGGCAGTCGAAGACCGCGACCGTGGTGGCCCACAAGGCCGGCGGCGGCGAGATCCGCTTCGAGGCGCGCGTGCTGCTGCTGACGCCGAAGGAAGTGGAGTACTTCCGCCACGGCGGCATCCTCCATTATGTGCTTCGTCAGCTCGCTGCGAAGAAGGCGGCGTAAGGGCGCTTCCGGATCGGGCGGAAGCCCCGCCCGCGCTAGACGCGCGGGCGTTCGGAAGGGCCGCGCGGCAGTGCCGCGCAAGCTGCCCTTCCTCACCCGCCACGGCGGCATCCTGCACTACGTGCTGCGCCAGCTCGCCGCGAAGAAGGCGGCGTAGCCAGACCGTTTCACGCCGTGGACGACCGAAATCCATCCTCGGCCAGTGTTGCACGAAGCCCCGCTGCACGGCGGGGCTTCGCTTTTGCAACGCCGCTTCAGCCGCGACCTGCCTTTGGTTTCTGTAGGAGCGGCTTCAGCCGCGATCCCGTGCGGTCCGTAGGAGCGGCTTCAGCCGCGACCTTGCGCCGCGGTCCGTAGCAGCGGCCTCAACCGCGATCGCCCGCCGGAACGCTCACAGCCGCGGTGTCCATTCCGCACTGACCAAGCGCCACTCGCCGTCCTCGAAGCGCCATCCGGTCACCACGTCGTACGCCTGCCCGGCACGCGGCAGCAACCCGTCGCCGCCGGTCAGCACCGCGCTGAAGCGGACGCTGGCACGCTCGCCGCGCACCTCCACCGTCATTGGCCCGAGCGCCACGCCGACGTCGCGATAACGCAGGAAGCTGAGCTGCGCCATCCGCACCGCGCCTTCTCGGTCTAGCCCGTCGTTGCCGACGAAGTCGTCCGCGAGCGCCTCGCGCAGCACCGCCGGCTCGCGCGCCTGCACCGCCTGCTCCACCCGCGTCACCTGCGCGCGCAATGCCTGCTCCGCGCTTTCGCGCCGGCATGCCCCCACCGTCAACAGCAGCACCGCCAGCGCCACGAACCGCCACGCATCGCGCATCGCCTCTCCTCCGCCCGCCGTCACTCGCCTTGTCAGCCCCGGGGGCCTATGCTCCAATCGGCCACCGTACGGTGACGCACTCTGCGCGACACGACAACAAGGGGGGACGATGAGCTTGGAACGCCCGTGGCTTGCGGAGTATCCGGCAGGAGTGCCGGCCGAGATCGACGCTGACCAGTACCCGTCGATCGTCGCGATGCTGGAGGAATCCATCGCCCAGTTCCGCGACCGTCCGGCGTTCTCCAACTTCGGCAAGGTCCTGACCTACGGCGACCTCGACCGCCTCAGCCTGCAGTTCGCCGGCTACCTGCTCGGCGAGCTCAAGCTGAAGAAAGGCGATCGCGTCGCGATCATGATGCCGAACTGCCTGCAGTACCCGATCGCGGTGTTCGGCGTGCTGCGCGCCGGCCTCACCGTGGTCAATACCAACCCGATGTACACCGCGCGCGAGCTGAAGCACCAGCTCGAGGACTCCGGCGCCAGCGCAATCCTCGTGCTCGACAACTTCGGGCACATCGTCCAGCAGGTGGTCGCCGGCAAGCCGATCAAGGTGATCACTACCGGGCTTGGCGACATGCTCGGCTTCCCGAAGGGGAAGCTCGTCAACTTTGTGCTGAAGTACGTCAAGAAGATGGTGCCGGATTACGACATCCCGGGCGCCATCCGCTTCGGTGATGCGCTGGAGCGCGGCGCGCGGCACCCGCTGCCGTCCGTCGACATCGCGCGCGAGGACATCGCGTTCCTGCAGTACACCGGCGGCACCACCGGCGTCGCAAAAGGCGCCATGCTCACCCATCGCAACATGCTCGCCAACATGCAGCAGGCGTCTGCGTGGATCGGCGACCTGATCGCACCCGGCGGCGAAGTCATCATCACCGCGCTTCCGCTGTACCACATCTTCGCGCTCACCGCGAACTGCCTGGTCTTCATGAAGATCGGCGGCCTCAACCACCTGATCACCAACCCGCGCGACATGCGCGGCTTCGTCAAGGAACTGAAGGGCGCCCGCTTCACCGCCTTCACCGGCGTCAACACGCTGTTCAACGGCCTGCTCAACACGCCGGGCTTCGATCAGGTCGATTTCTCGCGCCTGAAGCTCACCCTCGGCGGTGGCATGGCGGTTCAGCGCGCGGTCGCCGATCGCTGGAAGAAGGTCACCGGCTGCCCGCTGATCGAGGCCTACGGCCTCACCGAAACCTCGCCGGCGGCGTGCATCAACCCGATGACGCTCGACGACTACAACGGCTCGATCGGCCTGCCGGTGCCGTCCACCGACGCCTGCATCAAGGACGACGACGGCCGCCGGCTGCCGGCCGGCGAAGTCGGCGAGCTGTGCATCAAGGGCCCGCAGGTGATGAAGGGCTATTGGCAGCGGCCGGACGAGACCGCCAAGGTCATCGACGCCGAAGGCTGGCTGCACACCGGCGACATGGCCAGGATGGACGAGCGCGGCTACTTCTACATCGTCGATCGCAAGAAGGACATGATCCTCGTGTCCGGATTCAACGTGTACCCGAACGAGGTCGAGGACGTGCTGGCGATGATGCCGGGAATCCTCGAGGTCGCGGCGGTCGGCGTCCCGGACGAGAAGTCCGGCGAGGCGGTCAAGGTGGTGATCGTGAAGAAGGATCCCAACCTCACCGCCGAGCAGGTCAAGGCGTTCGCGCGTGAGAACCTCACGGGCTACAAACAGCCGAAGTACGTCGAGTTCCGCAAGGAGCTGCCGAAGACCAACGTCGGCAAGATCCTGCGCCGCGAGCTGCGCGAGGCGCCGAAGCAGACAGCGTGACGACGGGGGCGCTGCAAGGCGCCCTCGCCCGTTCGCCAGCTGAGCCGCTGACCTGCGCCTAGCGGGCGCGAGCGCGGGCCTCAGGTCGCGAACTGCTCGGTGAGCATCCGCTCCTCGAGGTTGTGCTCGGGATCGAACAGTAGCGTCACCGTACGATCGCGCGATTCGCGCACCACCACTTCGACCACGTCGCGCACCTCGTGCGAGTCGGCGGTGGCGCTGACCGGTCGCTTGTACGGATCGAGCACGCGGAAGCGGATCTCGGTATCGGATTTCAGCAGCGCGCCGCGCCAGCGCCGCGGGCGGAACGGCGCGATCGGCGTCAGCGCGATCACCGCCGCGCCGAGCGGCAGGATCGGGCCGCTGGCGGAGAAGTTGTACGCCGTGCTGCCGGCCGGCGTAGCCACCAGCAGCCCGTCGCAGATCAGCTCCTCGAGCCGGTTCTTGCCGTTGAGCACCACCTGCAGATGCGCCGCCTGGCGCGTCTGCCGCAGCAGCGACACCTCGTTGTACGCGAGCGAGCCGACGGTGGCGCCGGACTCGGTCTGCGCCAGCATCTCCAGCGGGCGTAGCACGGCAGGCTCGGCCGCGGCCAGGCGCGCGAGCAGATCCTCCTCGCGCTGCTGGTTCATCAGAAAGCCGATCGTGCCGAGCTTCATGCCGAACACCGGCTTGCCGAGCGTGCCGTAGCGATGCAGCGTCTGCAGCATGAAGCCGTCGCCGCCCAGCGCCACCAGCACGTCCGCGTCGTCAGGCGTGCATTGACCATGGCGTCCGGACAGCCGCGCCAGCGCACGCTGGGCGTCCTCGGCCGGGCTGGCGAGAAAGGCGATGCGGGGCGTCGGGCTCATCGGCGGCTCCTGGCGTCTCGTGGCTCCAGCATAACGCCTGCGCGTGAGCGCCCGGCGCGCTGCGTGCGCACGCGCCGGCGAGACGCGCGGGGCGCCCGGCAGGCCGGACCGCCCCGCTATGGCGATCAGGCCGCAGTGGCCGACGCCGCCTGCGCCAGGCGCCGCACCGCCACCGACAGCGTCGGGTAGTCGAGCGACTTCTGGTTGAGCAGGTCGGCGAGCATCGCCTGGGTGAAGCGCAACGTCGGGTCGTCACGCTGCAGCCACGCCTGCACCTTCACCTCCACCGGCTTGCGGCTGCGGTCGGCAAGCAGCTGGGTGACGATCGCACGCTGCTGCGCGGCGAGCTCGTCGCGCAGCGAGCCGCGCGCCAGCGCCTGCCAGCGGCCGTCGACCGGCAAGGCGTCGATCTGGTCGTACAGCCACGGCAGATGCAGCGCGGCACCGAGGGCGAAGTAGGCGCGTGCGACTTCCACCGGCGACAGCTTGCGGGCCTGCGCGATCTCGACGATGTCGCAGCCGAACTCGAGCAGCGGCAGCGCCGCCAGCTGCGACGCCAGCGCCGACGGGAAGCCGCGCGACTTCCACTCCTGCAGCCGCGCCTCGTACGCGTCGCGGCGCACGTCGGAAAGCACCTCCGGCACCGCCGCGCGCACCGCGCGCAGGCCCTCGCCGAGCTGCGCCATCGCGCCGGTGATTTCCGGCATCTTGCCCGGGCGCGACAGCAGCCAGCGCGACATGGTGCGCATCAGGTGCCACAGCGTCTGCAGCGCATCGATCTGTGCGGGCTCCGGCACCTTGCCGTCGAGCGCGTCGATCTGCGCCCACAGCGCGCGTGCGTCGAGCGCCTCGCGCGCGATGGTGTACGCGCGCGCCACCTCGGCAGCACTGCGGCCGGTGTCCTCCTGCATGCGCAAGGTGAACGTGGCCCCCATCCGGTTGACCAGCGAGTTGGTCACCGCGGTGGCGATGATCTCGCGCTTCAGCCGGTGGCCTTCCATCGTCTTCGCATACTTCGCCTGCAGCGGCTGCGGGAAGTAGCGCACCAGCTCCTTCGACAGGTACGGATCCTCGGGGACGTCCGAGTTGAGCAGCTGCGGGTAGATCACCAGCTTGGCGTAGGACAGCAGCACCGCCAGCTCCGGTCGGGTCAGGCCGACGCCGCGCGCCTTGCGCTCGGCGATTTCCGCGTCCGACGGCAGGAACTCGATCTGCCGGTCGAGCAGACCCTGCTGCTCCAGCGTGCGGATGAAGTGCTGCTTGGAACCGAGCCGCGCCAGGCTCATGCGCTCCATCAGGCTGATCGCCTGGTTCTGCCGGTAGTTGTCGTTGAGCACCAGCTCGGCGACCTCGTCGGTCATCGCCGCCAGCAGCTTGTTGCGCGCCGGCAGCGTGAGCCGCTTCGCCTGCACCTCGGCGTTCAGCAGGATCTTGATGTTCACCTCGTGGTCGGAGGTGTCCACGCCCGCGGAGTTGTCGATGAAGTCGGTGTTGAGCAGAACGCCGTTGAGTGCCGCCTCAATGCGCCCGAGCTGGGTCAGGCCGAGGTTGCCGCCCTCGCCCACCACCTTGCAGCGCAGCTCGCGGCCGTTGATGCGGATCGCGTTGTTCGCGCGGTCGCCGACGTCGGCGTGCGATTCGCCTGTGGCCTTGACGTAAGTGCCGATGCCGCCGTTCCACAACAGGTCGACCGGCGCGCGCAGGATCGCCGTCATCAGCTCGCTCGGGCTCATCGATTCCACCGCCGGATCGATGCCGAGCGCGGCCTTGGCCTCCGCCGACAGCGCGATCGCCTTGGCGCTGCGCGGCCACACGCCGCCGCCCTTGCTGATCAGCTTGCGGTCGTAGTCCTCCCACGACGAGCGCGGCAGCGAGAACATGCGCTCGCGCTCGCGGAAGCTGGTAGAGGCGTCCGGATTGGGATCGATGAAGATGTGGCGGTGGTCGAACGCCGCGATCAGGCGGATGTGCTTGGAGAGCAGCATGCCGTTGCCGAACACGTCGCCGGACATGTCGCCGATGCCGACCACGGTGAAGTCCTGCTTCTGGCAGTCGCGACCCATCGCGCGGAAGTGGCGCTTGACCGACTCCCACCCACCCTTGGCGGTGATGCCCATGCCCTTGTGGTCGTAGCCGGCCGAACCGCCCGACGCAAACGCGTCGTCGAGCCAGAAGCCGTACTCGCGGGCGATCCCGTTGGCGATGTCGGAGAACGTCGCCGTGCCCTTGTCGGCGGCGACCACCAGGTACGGGTCGTCGGCGTCGTGCCGCACCACGCCCTGCGGCGGCGCCACCTTGCCGCCGACGATGTTGTCGGTGACGTCGAGCAGGCCGCGGATGAACAGCTTGTAGCAGGCGATGC
Organism: Lysobacter sp.; assembly: GCA_035645555.1. Lineage (GTDB taxonomy): Bacteria > Pseudomonadota > Gammaproteobacteria > Xanthomonadales > Xanthomonadaceae > Lysobacter_F. The sequence continues at coordinate 17,772 of DASQMI010000092.1, forward strand.
CCTCGGCCTGGATGGCGTCGCGGTCGCCGTTCTTCGGCGGCTTCTTGACGAAGAAGCCGCCCTTGGAGCCCACCGGCACGATGACGGTGTTCTTCACCATCTGCGCCTTCACCAGGCCGAGCACCTCGGTGCGGAAATCCTCGCGGCGGTCGGACCAACGCAGGCCGCCGCGCGCCACCGGCCCGAAGCGCAGGTGGATGCCTTCCACGCGCGGGCTGTAGACGAAGATCTCGCGATAGGGTTTCGGCTTCGGCAGGTCCGGCACCTTCGAGGAGTCGAACTTGAAGCTGATGTAGGACTTCGGCTGGCCGACTGCGTCACATTGGTAGTAGTTGGTACGCAGCGTCGCCTCGATCACGCCCATGAAGCTGCGCAGGATGCGGTCCTCGTCGAGGCTCGCGACGCGGTCCAGCAGACCGGTCAGCGCCTCGCGCGCGGCGGTCTCCTGCTCGCCGCGCTTGCCGGCACGCGCGGCAATCACCGGCTCGACCGCCGCCAGCGCCGCCGCATCGTCGCCCGCCAGCGCAGTGATCTGCGCGCGGAAGCGCTCCTGGCCGGCCTTGATCTCAGCCTTGGTTTCCGCGCCTGTGCTCGGGTCGAAGCGCGCTTCGAACAGCTCCACCATCAGCCGCGCGAGCAGCGGATAGCGCGCGAACGTCTCCTCGACGTAGCTCTGCGAGAACGGCACGCCGACCTGCAGCAGGTACTTGCAATAGCCACGCAGCATGGCGACCTGGCGCCACGACAGCCCCGCGCGCAACACCAGGCGGTTGAAGCCGTCGTTCTCGGCATTGCCGCGCCAGACCTGCTCGAACGCCTCTTCGAACGAGACGTCGAGCCCGTCCAGATCGAGCGCCGCGTTCAGCGGCTCGACTTCGAAGTCCTGGATATAGGCGACCTGGCCGGCGTGCTCGATGCGGTGCGGATGCTCGGCGATCACGCGCAGGCCGAGGTTCTCCATCAACGGCAGCGCATCGGACAGCGGGATGTCGTCGTTGAGCCGGTACAGCTTGAAGCGCAGGCCGCTCGCGCCGCGGTACAGGCACAGCCGCAGGTCGTCGGCCTTGGCGAGCGACGCCAGGTGCTCCACGTCGTCGGCGGCCGCGGCGGCGGACAGGTCGCGCAGATATTCGTTCGACAGCGCGCGCGCCACGCCGTTGGCCAAACGCAGGCCGCGTTCCTCGCCGTGGCGGCGCACCAGCTCGTCGCGCAGATCGTCCTGGCGGTTGCGGACGATCTCCGCCAGTTCGACCTCGATGCGCGACGCGTCGATCTCCGGCGCCTCGCCTGAGCGCGGGCGCACCAACAGGTGCAGCTGCGCCAGCGGCGATTCGCCCATCACCACGCTGGCGTCGACGTGCTCGCCCTGCAGCACGCGCTTGAGCATCGACTCGATGCGCAGGCGCATGTCGGTATTGAAGCGCTCGCGCGGGATGTACACGAGCACCGAGAAGAACCGGCCGTAGCGGTCGCGGCGCAGGAACAGCCTGCTGCGCACACGTTCCTGCAGGCCGAGGATGCCGAGCGCGGTTTGCAGCAGCTCCTGCTCGGTCGACTGGAACAGCTCGTCGCGCGGAAGCGTTTCCAGGATGTGGCGCAACGCCTTGCCGCTGTGGCTATCCGGCGCGAGTCCGGACTGCTGCATCACGAAGTTGTGGCGGCGGCGCACCAGCGGAATGTCCCACGGCCGGCGCGTGTACGCGCTGGAAGTGTACAGGCCGATGAAGCGCTGCTCGGCGACCGGCTTGCCGCTCTTGTCGAAGCTGAGCACGCCGATGTAGTCCATGTAGCCCGGCCGGTGCACGGTCGAGCGCGAATTGGTCTTGGTGAGGATCAGCACATCCTCGGCACCGGTGCGCTTCATCCGCTGCGCACCGAGCGTGGACAGCAGCCGCGGCTGCCCGACCTCCTTGCCGCGCAGCAGGCCGAGCCCGGATTGCGGCTTCGCGCGCAGCACCTCCTTGCCATCTACGCGCGCGACCTCGTACTCGCGGTAGCCGAGGAAGGTGAAGTGGTTGTCCGCCGCCCAGCGCAGGAACTCCTGCGCCTCGCCGCGGTCGTCCGGATCGGACGGCAGCGCGCGGCGGCCGAGATCCTCGGCCACTTCCAGCATCTTCGCGCGCATCGGCTGCCAGTCGGCGACGCTCGCACGCACGTCGGCGAGCACCGCATGCAGGCGCTCCTCGATCGCCGGCATCGCGGCAGCGGCCTGGCGGTCGATCTCCAGGTGCATCAGCGACTCCGGCGTACCCTCGCCGACCTGCTGCAGGCGCCCGGCCTTGTCGCGCTTGAAGCGCACCACCGGATGGCCCAGCACATGCACGCCGATGCCCATCTCCGCAAGCGCCATGGTCACCGAGTCGACCAGGAACGGCATGTCGTCGTTGACCACCTGCACGACGGTGTGGGCGGACTCCCAACCGTGGCTCTTGGTGGCCGGGTTGAACAGCCGCACGCGCGCGGTACCGGACTTGCGGGTGCGCGCGAACTCGAGGAAGTCGGCGGCCAGCGCGGCCCAGCCGTCCGTGCTGTGCTGCGGCAGCTCGTCGGTGCTCATGCGCCGGTAGAACGCGCGTACGAACGCGTCGGCCTCGGCGTGCTGCGCCTTCGGCACGCGCTTGAGGACGGCAGCCACGATCGGCTCCAGCGACACCCCGTCGGGCGCGGGGAGGGCGGCGGTTCGCGTGGCAACGGCTTTGCCGGCGGCTTGCTTGCCGGCCTTCTTGGTGGCGGTGGTCATGGCGGGACGGATCCGTCATAGGGCCCGCACCGGACGGCGCGGGCCGCGGGAAAGTGCGCTCAGCGCAGGCCGGTTTCGTTGCGGGCGATCACCAGACGCTGGATCTCGCTCGTGCCCTCGTAGATCTCGGTGATCTTGGCGTCGCGGAAGTACCGCTCCAGCGGCATTTCCTTCGAGTAACCCATGCCACCGTGGATCTGTACGGCCTGGTGGGTGATGAACATCGCCGCCTCGGACGCGAACAGCTTGGCAACCGACGCCTCGGTGGAGAAGCGCGCGCCGGTGCGGTGGGCCTGGTCCTTCGCCCAGGCCGCACGCAGCGTCAGCAGCGTGGCGGCGTCCAGCCGGCACTTCATGTCGGCGATCTTGGCCTGGATCATCTGGAAGCTGCCGATCGGCTGACCGAAGCTCTTGCGCTCCTTCACGTACGCGACCGACGCGTCGTAGGCCGCACGCGCCAGTCCGACCGCCTGCGCCGCGATACCGATGCGACCTGCGTCGAGCACGCTCATCGCGATCTTGAAGCCCTCGCCTTCCGGGCCGATGCGATCCTCGACCGGAATCTTGTAGTCGACGAACTCGATCTCGCAGGTGGCCGAGGCGCGGATGCCGAGCTTGGGCTCGGTCTTGCCGCGGGAAAAGCCCTCGCGCTCGGTGTCGATGATGAACGCCGAGATACCCTTGGCGCCCTTCGATGGGTCGGTGACCGCGAACAGCATGATGTACTTCGCCACCGGGCCGGAGGTGATCCAGCTCTTCTTGCCGTTGACCACGTAGTGGCTGCCGTCCGCCGACAGCACCGCGCGGCAGCGCATCGCCGAGGCGTCGGAGCCCGACTGCGGCTCGGTCAGCGCATAGGCGCCGATCGCCTCGCCGCTGGCGATCGGGGTTACGTACTTCTGCTTCTGCTCCTCGCTGCCGTGCTTCAGCAGACCGTTGCAGTAGAGCGTGTTGTTGACCGACATGATGGTCGAGTGCGCGCAGTCGGCGGCGGCGATCTCGATCATCGCCAGCACGTAGCCCACTGCGTCGAGGCCCGCGCCGCCGTATTCGGCCGGCACCTCGATGCCCATCAGGCCGTTCTCGCCCATCAGGCGGATGTTCTCGCTGGGGAACTCGCCGCTGCGGTCGAAGTGCTCGGCGGTCGGCGCGATCTTCTCCTGCGCGATGCGGCGCGCCACGTCCTGGATCATCAACTGCTCTTCGGTAAAGCTGAAATCCACTGCTGCACCTCGGCGGGCGATGTCGTGAAGCGCGAATTGTAGCCGTGCGGCCGCGCCAACCCCACCCTTTCGCTTGACGCCGCGGCGCCGGCGGGTCGACACTTATCTCTATATCGCGATAAGCGGATATGTGATGGACCTGGAAGGCTGGTCGACCCGACTGAAGGTGTTCGCCGACGCCACCCGCGTGCGCCTGCTCGCCCTGCTCGAGCAGGAGGAGCTCACGGTGGCGGAGTTGTCGGCGATCACCCGGCTGGCGCAGCCGCGCGTGTCGACCCATCTGGCCAAGCTGAAAGAGGCGGGCCTGGTGCGCGACCGCCGCGCCGGCGTATCGGCCTATTACCGCTTCGACGAGGACGCGCTCGATCCGGCGCAGCGCGCGCTGTGGCGCACCTTGCGCGAGGGCAGCGACGACCCGCTGCTGCGCCAGGACGCCGAGCGCGTGCCCAGCGTGCTGGCCGCGCGCGCGGCCGACCAGAACTGGGCGGATTCGGTGGCCGGCGACATGGAGCGCCACTATTCCCCGGGCCGCACCTGGGAAGCACTGGCACGTTCGGCCTTGCCGCTCCTGGCGCCTGGCGACGTGCTCGACATCGCCTCCGGCGACGGCGTGCTGGCCGAACTGATGGCGCCGCATTCGCACCGCTACGTCTGCCTCGACGCCAGCACCAAGGTGGTCGCGGCGGCCGCCGAGCGGCTGAGCCGGCTGAAGAACGTCGAGGTGCGCGAGGGCGACATGCACGCGCTGCCGTTCGCCGCCAACACGTTCGATCTGGTGGTGCTGATGCACGCGCTCACCTACGCCGAACAGCCCGCGCAGGCGGTCGCCGAAGCCGCGCGCGTGCTGCGTCCGGGCGGCCGCCTGCTGATCACCGTGCTGGCCCGGCACGAGCACCGCAGCGTGGTCGCGGCCTACAGCCACGTGAATCTCGGCTTCACCGAGAAGGAGCTGCAGCGCTTCGCCACCAAGGCCGGGGTGAACGTGACCAGCTGCGGCGTAGTGACGCGCGAGCGCCGTCCGCCGCATTTCGAGGTGATCGCGCTGATCGCCCATAAACCGGTGAGGACACCCGGATGACCCAGCCCTGGCTGAACTCCGCCCGCGCCGACGCGCTGCAGGCCGCGCTGCGCGAGCGCATCCTCGTGCTCGACGGCGCAATGGGCACCATGATCCAGCAGCACGGCCTGCAGGAGGCCGACTACCGCGGCGAGCGTTTCGTGCACGGCTACGACGCGCTGTTCGCGCCGTCAGGCCACGCGCACGGACCGGGCTGCGGCTGCGGCAACGACCAGCGCGGCAACAACGACCTGCTTTCGCTCACCCGGCCCGACATCATCGTCGGCATCCATCGCGCCTATCTCGACGCCGGCGCGGACCTGGTGGAAACCAACACGTTCAACTCCACGTCGGTGGCGCTGGCCGACTACGGCCTCTCGCATCTGGCCCGCGAGCTCAACGAAGCCGGCGCGCGTCTGGCACGTCAGGCCTGCGATGAAGCCGAAGCCGGCGATCCGTCGCGCCCGCGGTTCGCGGTCGGCGTGCTCGGCCCGACCAACCGCACCGCCTCGATCAGCCCGGACGTCAACCGCCCGGGCTTCCGCGCGATCACGTTCGACGAGCTGCGCGCGGCCTACCGCGACGCGGCGGAAGGCCTCATCGACGGCGGCGCCGACGTGCTGATGGTCGAGACCGTCTTCGACACGCTCAACGCGAAGGCCGCGCTGTTCGCGGTCGAGGAAGCTTTCGACGCACGCGGCGGGCGGCTGCCGGTGATCGTATCCGGCACCATCACCGACGCCTCCGGGCGCACGCTGTCGGGGCAGACCGCCGAAGCGTTCTGGTACTCGGTCGCGCACGCGCGCCCGCTTGCGATCGGACTCAACTGCGCGCTCGGTGCGCGCGACCTTCGCGTGCACGTCGACGTGCTGGCGCAGGTGGCCGATACCTATGTGAGCTGCCATCCCAACGCCGGCCTGCCCAACGCGTTTGGCGGCTACGACGAGACGCCGGAGGACATGGCACAGGTGCTCGGCGAATTCGCCCGCGCCGGCCTGCTCAACCTCGTCGGCGGCTGCTGCGGCACCACGCCGGCGCACATTGCCGCGATCGCCGAGGCGGTGCGGGGCGTGACACCGCGCGCGCTGCCCGCGTTCGCCGACGCCTGACCGGATCACGCGTGACCCTGCATCGCCACACCCGCCTCGCCGGCCTCGAGCCGCTCGTCATCACGCCGCAGACGAACTTCGTCAACATCGGCGAGCGTACCAACGTCACCGGCAGCGCGCAGTTCCGCAAGCTGATCGTGGAAGGCCGCTTCGACGAGGCGGTCGCGGTCGCGCGCCAGCAGGTCGAGAACGGCGCGCAGATCCTCGACGTCAACATGGACGAGGGCCTGCTCGATTCCGAGCAGGCGATGGTGACCTTCCTCAACCTGATCGCCGCCGAGCCCGACATCGCGAGGGTGCCGATCATGGTCGACAGCTCGAAGTGGAGCGTGATCGAGGCCGGGCTGAAGTGCCTGCAGGGCAAGGGCATCGTCAACTCGATCTCGCTCAAGGAAGGCGAGGCCGAATTCCTGCGGCAGGCGCGACTGGTGCGCCGCTACGGCGCCGCGGTGGTAGTGATGGCGTTCGACGAGCAGGGTCAGGCCGACACGGTCGAACGCAAGTTGGAGATCTGTTCGCGCGCCTGGCGGCTGCTGACCGAACAGATCGGGTTCCCGCCCGAGGACATCATCGTCGACCCGAACGTGTTCGCGATCGCCACCGGCATCGCCGAGCACGACGACTATGCGGTGGCGTTCATCGAAGCCGCACGCGAACTGAAGCGGCGTTTTCCGCACAGCCACGTCTCCGGCGGCATCTCCAACGTCTCGTTCTCCTTCCGCGGCAACGAAACCGTGCGTCAGGCGATTCATTCGGTATTCCTGTACCACGCGGTGCGCGCAGGGCTCGACATGGGCATCGTCAACGCCGGCGCGCTGCCGATCTACGACGACCTCGATCCGGAGCTGCGCGAGCGCGTCGAGGACGTGGTGCTCAACCGCCGTTCCGACGCCACCGAGCGACTGCTGGAGATCGCCGAGCGCTACAAGGGCAAGAAGGGCGCGAAGAAGGAGGAGGACCTTGCGTGGCGCGAGCTGCCGGTCGACCAGCGTCTGACCCACGCGCTGGTGCACGGCATCGACGCCTACATCGAGACCGACACCGAGGAGGCGCGCCAGCGCACCACCCGCCCGCTCGACGTGATCGAGGGCCCGCTGATGGCCGGCATGAACGTGGTCGGCGACCTGTTCGGCGCCGGCAAGATGTTCCTGCCGCAGGTGGTGAAGTCGGCGCGGGTGATGAAGAAGGCGGTTGCCTACCTCATCCCGTTCATCGAGGAGGAGAAGCGCCGAAGCGGCGACGCCGGCCGCTCCAACGGCAAGATCCTGCTCGCTACCGTCAAGGGCGACGTCCACGACATCGGCAAGAACATCGTCGGCGTGGTGCTGGCCTGCAATAACTTCGACGTCGTCGACCTCGGCGTGATGGTGCCGGCGCAGACCATCCTCGACCGAGCGCGCGCCGAAAATGCCGACCTGATCGGCCTGTCCGGCCTGATCACGCCGTCGCTGGAGGAGATGAGCCATGTGGCGCGCGAGCTGGAGCGGCAGGGTTTCCGCACGCCGTTGCTGATCGGCGGTGCGACCACTTCGCGTGCACATACCGCGCTGAAGATCGACCCGCATTACCAGGCGCCGACCGTGTGGGTGAAGGATGCCTCGCGCGCGGTCGGGGTGGCGCAGTCGCTGATCAGCCCGGAGCTGCGCGAGCGCTTCGTCGCCGCCAACGACGCGGATTACGCCGAGATCCGCGAGCGGCACAAGCACCGTGGCGACGGCAAGCGGCTGGTCCCGCTGGCCAAGGCGCGCGCGCAGCGCTTCGATGGCGGCTGGGACGCATACGATCCGCCCGCGCCGAAACAGCCTGGCCTGCACGTGCTCGACGACTACCCAATCACGGAACTCGTCGAATACATCGACTGGACGCCGTTCTTCTCGACCTGGGAGCTCGCCGGCAAGTATCCGGCGATCCTGCAGGACCCGGTGGTCGGCGCGCAGGCCCGCGAGCTGTACCGCGACGCGCGCGCGATGCTCGACCGCATCGTCCGCGAGAAATGGCTGACCGCGAAGGCGGCGTTCGGGCTGTGGCCGGCCAACGGCGTCGGCGACGATGTCGTGCTCGACGACGGCACGCGCCTGCACTTCCTGCGCCAGCAGGCCGACAAGCCGGCCGACCGCCCCGACTTCTGCCTGGCGGACTTCGTCGCCCCTAAGGACAGCGGCAAGCAGGACTGGATCGGCGCGTTCGTGGTCACCGCCGGGCTCGGCATCGAGGAGCACGTCGCCCGCTTCGAAGCCGCCCATGACGACTACAACGCAATCCTGCTCAAGGCACTCGCCGACCGGCTCGCCGAGGCGTTCGCCGAGCGCCTGCACCAGCGCGTGCGCACCGAGTTCTGGGGCTATGTGCCCGACGAGGCGCTCGACAACGAGGCGTTGATCGCCGAGAAGTACCGGGGTATCCGCCCTGCCCCCGGCTACCCCGCCTGTCCGGAGCACAGCGAGAAGGCCGCCCTGTTCCGCCTGCTCGATGCCGAACGCAACGCCGGCGTGCGGCTGACCGAGAGCTTCGCGATGTACCCGGCGGCGTCGGTCAGCGGCTACTACTTCAGCCATCCGAAGAGCCAGTACTTCGTGGTCGGGCGCGTGTCGAAGGAACAGGTCGAGGACTACGCACGCCGCAAGGGCGTGAGCATTGCCCAGGCCGAACGCTGGCTGGCCGCCAATCTGGACTACGACCCGGAGTAGGCCTCACGCGCTGCGTGTACGAGCGCTTCAGCCGCGACTCAAGCGGTGCCTGTAGGAGCGGCTTTAGCCGCGACGCGAAGCTGCTGCCTTCATCGCGGCTGAAGCCGCTCCTACAACCGCGTTATTGGTGTCGGCCGGGCAATGCTTGTGGGTGCGCCTTCGGCGCGACCGAACGCCTGCTGCCTTCATCGCGACTGAAGCCGCTCCTACAACAGCATTATTGATGTCGGCCGCGCAATGCTATGGGTGCGGCTTCGGCCACGGCCGAACGCCTGCTGCCTTGATCGCGGCTAAAGCCGCTCCTACAACAGCGCTACTGCTGTCGGCCGCGCAATCCTGTGGGCGGCTTTCAGCCGCCACCCCAACGCCTGCTGCCTTCATCGCGGCTGAAGCCGCTCCTACAACCGCGTTATTGGTGTCGGCCGGGCAATGCTTGTGGGTGCGCCTTCGGCGCGACCGAACGCCTGCTGCCTTGATCGCGACTAAAGCCGCTCCTACACGGGAGGGGTCTCACCAGACCAGGTCGTCGGGGACTTGGTACTTCGGATCCGCGTACGGATCCTCCTCGGGCGAGGCGTTCGGATCGACCTTGAGCGCCACGCACTGCGGGAAGATGGCCTCGGCCTGCACCAAGGTCTCGGCGCTCACCAGCAGGTAACGGCCGTCGAGCTGCACCACGCCGAGCTCGCCGGCGTTGAGCGCACGCAGCTGTGCGGCGTTGACGTAGATGCGCTTGATCTTGCCGCCGTACTCGAAGTGGCGCGCGATGTCGGCTTCCGGATCGTTGAGCGTCGCGCCCTTGAGGAGTTCGCCCAGCTTCGCGCGCGCCTCGCGGCGACGGCGCGCCTCCTCTTCCTTCGCCTTCTGGGCGGCCAGCCGCTCTTCCTGCTCGCGTTGCGCGCGCAGCGCATAGGCCTTGGCGAGATCGATCTCCTCGGCGGTGCGCGGCGGGCGCGGCTTGTGCCCCTGCGCCTTGTGCCCCTGCGGTCGCGGACCCTGCCCGCCCCTCGGCGCGCCGGGGGGCATGTGCGGCGCCTGGCCCTTGCCGGTCTTCGGCTTGCCCTGCTCCGGCTTGCGCTCGGCCTTGGGCAGCGGCTTGAAGCCCAGGCCCATCAACTGGTCGCGGAGGCTGTTGCTCATGTGGATCAATAGTGCGGCGGTGGGGGTTCGCTGGCCGGGTCGCTGCCGAACAGGTCGCCGGTCAGCGTGCTGCGCACCTGCTTCAGCTCCTCGAGGACCCGCCGCAGCGCCAGCAACGTACGGGTATTTTCCTCGCGCGCCTCCGCCAATGCATCACTCAGCTGGGCGATCGCATGCTCCTGGAACGCCAGCCGCGTTTCCAGATCGACCAGGCGCTGCTCGAGATCCTGCATGAACGTCCCCGCGGTGGGCGCACCCGCCGGCGGCGGGCGCGCCCGTTGGCGTTACGGCCGGGTCACCGACCGGCCGCGGCCGATCGCGTAATACGCCAGCCCGGCCGCCTCGACCTCGTCGGGATGGTACAGGTTGCGCCCGTCGAAGACCGCGGCGTCGCGCAGCGCGCCTCGCAGGCGCTGGAAATCCGGGCTGCGGAACTGCTTCCACTCGGTCACCACGCACAGTGCATCGGCACCGGCGATCGCGTCCTGCGCCGACTCGCACAGCACCAGATCGTCGCGCTCGCCGAAGATCCGCCGTGCTTCGTGCATCGCCTCCGGGTCGTACGCACGCACCTTCGCGCCCGCCTCCCATAGCTGCGCGAGCAGCCGCCGACTGGACGCCTCGCGCATGTCGTCGGTGTTCGGCTTGAACGCGAGCCCCCACACGGCGAACGTCTTGCCGGCCACCGCGCCGCCGTAGTGGCGCTGGATCAGCTCGAACAGGTGGCCCTTCTGGCGGTGGTTGACCGATTCGACCGCCTCCAGCAGTTCCGGCTTGTAGCCGCACTGGTGGGCGGTGCGGGCGAGCGCCTGCACGTCCTTCGGGAAGCAGGAACCACCGTAGCCGGCGCCCGGATAGATGAAGTGCCAGCCGATGCGCGGGTCGGAACCGATGCCCTGGCGCACCATTTCGACGTCCGCGCCTACGCACTCGGCGATGTTGGCGATCTCGTTCATGAAGGAGATCTTGGTCGCCAGCATCGCGTTGGCGGCGTACTTGGTGAGCTCCGCCGAACGCACGTCCATCGCCACGATCCGCTCGTGGTTGCGGTTGAACGGCGCGTACAGGCGCTTGAGCTTCTCGACCGCGTCGGGATTGCTCGAACCGATCACGATGCGGTCCGGCCGCATACAGTCGTTGACGGCGTCGCCTTCCTTGAGGAACTCCGGGTTGGAAACGACCTCGAACGCCACGTTCGCGCCGCGCTTGGCGAGCACCTCGCCGATCGCGGCGCGTACCTTGTCCGCGGTGCCGACCGGCACGGTGGACTTGTTGACGACGATGGCCGGTTTGTCGATGTGTTCGCCGATCGTGCGCGCGACCGCCAGCACGTACTTGAGGTCGGCGCTGCCGTCCTCATCCGGCGGGGTGCCGACCGCGATGAAGATCACCTCGCCGTGGCCGATCGCCTGGGCGGCGTCGGTGGTGAAATGCAGCCGTCCGGCGGCGTGGTTGGCCTTCACCATCGGCTCCAGCCCCGGTTCGTAGATCGGAATGATGCCGCGGTTGAGGCCGTCGACCTTGTTCTTGTCGATGTCGACGCAAACCACGTCGTGGCCGACTTCGGCCAGGCAGGTACCCGTTACGAGACCGACATAACCGGTTCCAAAAATCGTGACGCGCATGGAGAGTCCTTCTGGTCATGGCAGGCGCCGGGCACAGGGCTCCGGCGCCGCGATCACGGGCGGGTCAATGAACGAGAAAATCGGATGCCGGCCGCTCTGCGGCGGCCTGGCACTTACTTGATTTCGAGCAGTTCGACTTCGAACACCAGCGTCGCATTCGGCGGGATCGGGCCGCCCGGCGTGCCCTGCTCGCCATAGCCGAGCTTGGCCGGGATCCAGAACCGGTACTTGCTGCCGACCGGCATCAGCGCCACGCCTTCCGACCAGCCGGGGACGACCTGGTCGAGGCGGAACGTCGCCGGCTCGTTGCGGCTGTAGCTGCTGTCGAACTCGGTGCCGTCCAGCAGCGCGCCGCGGTAATGCGCGAGCACGGTATCGGTGGGCTTCGGGGTCGGGCCGTTGCCGGCGCGCAGCACTTCGTACTGCAGGCCGGACGCGGTGGTCTTGACGTTCGGCTTCTTGGCGTTGGCGGCAAGGAACTTCTCGCCGTCCTCGGCGTTCTTCTTCGCCTTGGCCATCATCTCGGCGATCTGCTTGGCCTGCAGGCGCTGGGCGAACGCCTCGCGCACGCGCAGCGCCTGTTCCTCGGTCATCAGCGGCTTCTGCCCGGCGAGCGAGGCCTTCAGCGCGCGCATCATCACGTCGACGTCGACCTCGTCCTTGATCGGCTGCAGCGAGCGGCCCATGTCGAGGCCGATCATGTAGCTGACCCGGTCCTTCTCGGTGGGCAGGCCCGGAATCGCATCGCCGTCGGCGGCGCCCTTGGCGGTCGCCGCCTTGCTGCCGGCGTCCTTGGCGCTGTCCGAGGGCTGGCAGGCGGCCAGGACGAGGATCAGGCCGGCCGTCGCGGCAGCCGGCAGCACACGCAGAACATTCATCGAAAAGACACTCCGTAGGAGCCGCGGGGCGCCATGCCCCGCGACGGATGAGCTAAGGATCAGAGAATCGCCATGAGCTCGACGTCGAAGACCAGCACCGCGTTGGGCGGCACGCTGCCGTCCGGGGTGCCGCCCGCGCCGTAGGCGAGCTCGGCGGGGATCCAGAACCGGTACTTGCTGCCCACCGGCATCAGCGCCACGCCTTCGGTCCAGCCGGGGATGACGCGGTCGAGCGGAAACTCGGCGGGCTGGCCGCGGCCGTAGCTGCTGTCGAACTCCTTGCCGTCCAGCAGGGTGCCGCGGTAGTTCACCCGCACCCGATCGGTGGCCTTCGGGCGCGGGCCATTGCCCTGGCGCAGCACCATGTACTGCAGGCCGGACGCGGTGGTCACCACGCCCTTCACCGAGCGGTTCTTGGCCAGGAACGCGGCGCCGTCGGCCTTGTTGCGCTCGCCCTTGGCGCGCGCCTCGGCTTCCAGCTTGGTCCGCATGCGGCCGGAGAACGCCTGCAGGGTGGACTGCACTTCGGCGTCGCTCATCAGCGGCTGGGCGCCGCCCATGCCGGCGCGCAGCGCCTGCATGAACACCGCGATGTCGAGCTCGTCCTTGATCGGCGCCAGCGAGCGGCCGACGTCGCCGCCCACCAGCAGGCCGACCTTGTCCTTGGCGACCTCGGGCACCTTGCCGTCCGCCGGCGGCTTGCCGCCGCGCGCCTGGATGCGGATCACCAGGTCGCGACCGAGCTGGGCGATCTCGGCATCCGTCAACAGCGGCTGGCCGCCGCCGAATGCATTGCGCAGCGCGCGCTCGAACGCGGCCGGATCGAGATCCGGCGCGACCGCCTTGAGCGAGTTGCTGACGTCCACTCCGATGGCATAGCTGACCTTGTCGCGCTCGGTGGCGAGCGAGGTCTTGCCGGCGGCGGCGGTGGTCTGCGCGGACACGACGCCGAGCGTCGCGGCCGCGCCGAGGAGGAGCACGGCCACGCCGCGCAGATAAGCCTTCATCGGAATGGAACTCCTGTGGGTGACGGCGCGCGCGCCGCGGGACGGCCATTGTCGCGACCGTCCCGATGCGCGGCAATGGAAGAACCGTCAGCCGCGCGGCGCGGGGCGCGGTGCCTTCAGCGCGCGTTCGATGGCCGCGACCACCGCCGGATCGTCAGGCTTGGTCTTGCTGCCGAAGCTTGCCAGCACCTTGCCGTCCCGGCCGATCAGGTACTTGTGGAAGTTCCACTTCGGCGCTTCGCCGGCCGCGCGCGCGAGTTCGCGGTACAGCGGCGTGGCGCCGTCGCCGACCACGTGCACCTTCTCGAACATCGGGAACTTGACGCCGTAGGTCAGCGTGCAGAACTCGCGGATCTGCTTCTCGTCCTCGAACTCCTGTTCGCGGAAGTCGCCGGACGGGAAACCGAGCACCGCGAAGCCCTGCGGCTTGTAGCGCGCGTGCAGCGCCTCCAGCGCCTCGAACTGCGGGGTGAAGCCGCACTTGCTGGCGGTGTTGACCACCAGCAGCACCTGGCCGCCGTAGGTCTTCTGCAGATGGACCGGCGTCTTGCCGGCGAGCGGGCGGTAGCTGCGGTCGAGCAGGCCGCCGGCGGCGAGCGCGGCGCCGACCGCGACCAGCAGCACCACGGCGACGGCGGCCACGAACGGGCGAAAACCTCGGGATGCCATGCCTTTCTCTCCTTGCCGGACCGGTTCCGGGCCGGATGCCGACCAGTATGACTTCAGTTGGGTACTGGGGCGTTGACGCCACCTGTTTTGGTGTTATAGTTGCATACAACACCGGTCTACCAACGAGCAGGACGTTCATCATGAACCGCAAGCTCCGCAACTCCCTCGCCGCCCTCGCCAGCTCGGCCGCGATGCTCGTCCTCGCCCTGGTCGCCGCCCATCCCGGCGCACCGGTCGCGCCGCTGGCCGCGTCCCCCACGCTGGCCGTGCGTCATGCCTCGCAGGGCGACGTCGATCCGGCGGCGCACGCGCGCCTGGCCGCGCTTGGCCTGCGTGCCGATGCGGCAGCCACCCGCGCCGCGCTGCCCGCACCGGCACCGGCCGACACCGCTCATCCGGACGCCATGGACGAGTCCGCTGCACGCCCGGCCAAGCGCCGCGCGCGCGCCCACCGGCAGACCCTGGTCATGCCGTATTTCTCATTCGCACCGCGGGGCTGAACCTCATGACCGCAATCGAATGGAGCGATGCCGCTCCGATCTACCGCCAGCTGAAGGAGCGCGTCGTCGCGATGATGCTCGACGGCGTACTCAAGCCCGGCGATGCCCTGCCTTCGGTACGGCAGGTCGCCGCCGAGTATCGGCTCAATCCCATCACCGTCTCGCGCGCCTATCAGGAGCTCGCGGACGAAGCACTCGTCGAAAAGCGCAGGGGACTCGGCATGTACGTGACCGAAGGAGCAACGGAAAAGCTGCTGATGCGGGAGCGCGAGCGCTTCCTGAGCGAGGAGTGGCCACTGGTGCTGGAGCGCATCCAGCGGCTCGGGCTGACTACCGAACAGCTGCTGCGCGCCGGCCGCATGGAGACCCAGCAATGAACGCCGCGTCCATCGTCACCGCCCGCGGCCTGCGCAAGGCCTACAAGAACAAGGTCGCGCTCGACGGGACTTCGTTCGCCATCGAATCCGGCCGCATCGTCGGCCTGATCGGCCCCAACGGCGCCGGCAAGACCACCGCGCTGAAGGCGATCCTCGGGTTGATTCCGTTCGAGGGCGAGCTGTCGGTGCTCGGCTACGACCCGCGTACCCAGCGCGACGCGCTGATGCGCGAAGTCTGCTTCATCGCCGACGTCGCCGTGCTGCCGCGCTGGATGCGGGTGCAGGAGGCGGTCGAGTTCGTCGCCGGCGTGCACCCGCGATTCGACCGCGCCAAGTGCGAGCGCTTCCTGGCCAACACCCAGCTGAAGCCAAAGATGAAGGTGCGCGAGATGTCCAAGGGCATGATCGTGCAGCTGCACCTCGCATTGGTGATGGCAATCGACGCGCGCCTGCTGGTGCTGGACGAGCCCACGCTCGGCCTCGACATCCTCTACCGCAAGCAGTTCTACCAGCGCCTGCTGGAGGACTACTTCGACGACCAGAAGACCATCATCGTCACCACCCACCAGGTGGAGGAGATCGAGCACATCCTCACCGACGTGATGTTCATCCGCGACGGCAAGATCGTGCTCGACCAGCCGATGGAGACGCTCGGCGAGCGCTTTACCGAGGTGCTGGTCAACGCCGACCGCGCCGAGGCGGCGCGGGCGCTCAAGCCGCTGGACGAGCGTGCGCTGCCGTTCGGCAAGACCGTGATGTTGTTCGACGGCGCCGACAACGGCCGCCTGGCGGAGCTGGGCGAGACCCGCACGCCCGGCCTGGCCGACCTGTTCGTCGCCACCATGAAGGGGACCTACGCATGAACGCCGTGGACATCGAAACGACGGCCGCCCCTCGCGCGGCAGCGACCATCCCGCCGGCCCGGAGCTTCGGCATGCTGCTGAGGCGCGAATTTTGGGAACACCGCGGCGGCTTCTTCTGGGCCCCGGTGGTGACCGGCGCGATCGTGCTGCTGATCGGCCTGCTCGGCACCATCACCAGTACGATCATGCTCCAGCGCGCGAAGGAGCGTGGCCTGGTCGACATGGGCCACGTGCAGGCGCAGCTCGATGGCCACGAACAGGTGTTCGGCGCCGCCGGCGACATCACGCTGCTCACCGGCGTCGGAATCGCCTGCGCGGTACTGGTGTTCGTGGTGTTCTTCTACTCGCTCGGCTCGCTGTACGACGAACGCCGCGACCGCAGCGTGCTGTTCTGGAAATCGCTGCCGGTGTCCGATACCGCGACGGTGCTGTCGAAAGTGACCTGGGCGCTGCTGCTGGCGCCGGCGCTGGCGGTCGCGATCGGCCTGCTGATCGGCTTCGGGATGTGGCTGCTGTCGGCGCTGTCGCTGCTGCTGAGCGGGATCCCGGGCATCCAGGCGATGCTGACCGAGTCGCACCCGTTCCGCGTGCTGATGAACACGCTGCTGGTGCTGCCGGTGTACTCGTTCTGGGCGCTGCCGACCGTGGGTTGGCTGATGTTCTGCTCGGCCTGGGCGCGCCGCGTGCCGTTCCTGTGGGCAGTGCTGGTACCGCTCCTCGCCGCCGTGCTGATCAGCTGGCTGGATACCCTGCCCGGCCTCGAGATCCCGCACGACCGGGTCTGGTACACGCTGGTGTTCCGCGGGTTGGTGAGCATCGTGCCGGGCACCTGGTATTTCCATCCGACCGTCGACGGCAACGTCGCCGACATCGACAACCCGCAGGACATCGCGCGGGCACTCGACCTGAGCGCCAGCTGGCAGGCGTTCACCACGCTCGACCTGTGGATCGGCGCGATCATCGGCGCGGCGCTGATCTACGCCGCGATCCGCCTGCGCCGCTGGCGCGACGAGGGCTGAGGCCCTCGTCGCATCCCTCCCATCGACCGCGAGTCACGCCATGAACACCGTCCGCACCCTCGCCGCCACCGCCCTGCTCGCCGCGCTGCCCGCGCTGACCGCCTGCGACGCCGGCGAACGCGCGGCACGCGAGGAAGAAAAGACCGTCGTCGCCAGCGCGATCCGCTCGGCGCTCAAGGAAGCCCGTCAGGATCTGCGCCACGAGGACATGACGATCTCCGAAGGCACGGGCCACCCGGAAGCGGTGATCACCGCGAAGGGCGACCTGGTCATCGACGGCAAGCCGGTGCCGGTGAATGCCGAGCAGCGAGCGCTGCTGCTGCAGTACCGCGGCCATCTCGCCACGATCGCCGAACACGGCATCGAGATCGGCGCGCAGGGCGCCGACATCGCCGCCACAGCCGTCGGCGAGGCGTTCAAGGGCGTGTTCAATGGCAAGTCCGGCAAGGACATCGAGCGCAGCATCGAAGCCAAGGCGGCCGGGATCAAGGCGTCGGCCGCGGTGATGTGCGAGCAGCTGCCCGCGCTGATGGGGCTGCAACAGAAACTCGCCGCGTCGCTGCCGGCGTTCAGGCCGTACGCGACGATGGACCAGGACGACATCGACGACTGCCGGCGCGACACCGCCCCGCCCACCACCGCGGACGCCGGCAAGCCGGACCGCGGCTGATCCCGCCGCGCCGGCGCCCGGCGGTCAGCCGCCGCTGCCGCCGGTGCCGTGCAGGCCGCCGCGGGTCAGCAGCGCGGGATCGAGCAGCTTGCGCAGCTGCGCCTCGGGCAGCCCGCTCATCTCGCGCGCGACATCCAGGATCGGGCGGCCCTCGCGGTACGCCTGCTTGGCGATCTCCGCGGCCTTTTCGTAGCCGATCAGCGGATTGAGCGCGGTGACCAGGATCGGATTGCGGTCCAGCGCCGCACGCACCCGGTCCTCGCGCACGCGCAGGCCGGCGATCGCCGAATCGGCCAGCGCGCGCATCGCCGCCGCCAGCAGCCGGGTCGACTCCAGCAGGTTGTGGACGATCAGCGGGAGCATCACGTTGAGCTGGAAGTTGCCGCTCTGCCCGGCCACGGTCACCGCGGTGTGGTGGCCCATCACCTGCGCGCACACCATCGCCACCGCCTCCGGCACCACCGGGTTGACCTTGCCCGGCATGATCGAACTGCCCGGCTGCAGCGCCGGAAGCTCGATCTCGCCGAGACCGGCCAGCGGCCCGGAATTCATCCAGCGCAGGTCGTTGGCGATCTTCATCAGCGCCACCGCGAGCACGTTGAGCTGGCCGGAGAATTCCACCGCGTCGTCCTGCGCGGCCAGCCCTTCGAACTTGTCGCTGGCGGACTCGAAGCGCACCTCGGTGTAGGCCGCGAGCGTCTTCGCCATCGCGTAGCCGAAGCGCAGGTCGGTGTTGATGCCGGTGCCCACCGCGGTGCCGCCGATCGGCAGGCGGCGCAGGCGGCGCAGCGTGTCCTCGATGCGCGCCTGCGCGGAGACCAGCTGCGAATGCCATGCGCCCAGCTCCTGCGCGAACGTCAGCGGCATCGCGTCCATCAGATGGGTGCGTCCGGTCTTGACCACCTTGCGCAGCGCCTGCGCGCGCCGCTCGATGGCCTTGCGCAGGTAGCGCAGCGCCGGCAGCAGGTTCTCGCTGGCGGCGAGCACCGCGCTCACCCGCAGCGCGGTCGGGATGACGTCGTTGGAGCTCTGTCCGAGATTGACGTGGTCGTTCGGGTGCACCTCGCGCTGCAGGCGGGCGCCGGCGAGCGCGGCGATCACCTCGTTGGCGTTCATGTTGCTCGAGGTGCCGGAACCGGTCTGGTACACGTCGACCGGGAACTGCGCGTCGTGCGCGCCCTCGGCCACTTCCAGCGCGGCGGCACGGATCGCTTGCGCCATCCGCCGCGGCAGCAGCCCGAACCCGCCGTTGACGTCGGCGGCGGCGGCCTTGACCAGCCCGAGCGCGCGGATGAACTCGCGCGGCATGCGCTCACCGGAGATCGGGAAGTTCTCCACCGCGCGCTGGGTCTGCGCGCCCCACAGCGCATCGGCAGGCACCTGCAGCTCGCCCATGCTGTCGTGTTCGGTGCGGAAGCGCGGAGCGGACGTGCGCCGGGTCGCCATGGTCTCTCCCGTCGGAAGCGGACGGCCGAGCATACGCCGCCCGCCGTGGCCGCCGCATCGCGCCCGGGCGCGCCGCGCCCGGTAGAATTCCGTGTTCCCTGCCCGAGGCCGCCATGTCCGCCGAATCCGCGCTGCTCGCCCTCTCCCCGCTCGACGGCCGCTATGCCGGCAAGGTCGATGCGCTGCGCCCGATCTTCTCCGAGTACGGCCTGATCAGGGCGCGGGTGAAGGTGGAGATCGAGTGGCTGCTGGCGCTCGGCGCGGAGCCGGCGATCGTGGAGCTGCCGGCGTTCGGCGCCGAGGCCGCCGCGCGCCTGCGCGCGCTGGCGGAGGGCTTCTCGGTGGCGGACGCCGCACGCGTCAAGGAGATCGAACGCACCACCAACCACGACGTCAAGGCGGTCGAATACTTCATCAAGGAGCGTCTGAAGGGCGACGCCGAACTGGCGCCGTCGCTGGAGTTCGTGCATTTCGCCTGCACCAGCGAAGACATCAACAACCTGAGCTACGCGCTGATGCTGCGCGAAGGCCGCGACGTCCTGCTGGCGCGCCTGGACGACGCGCTGGCCCGGCTGCGCGAGATGGCGCACGAGCACGCCGCGCTGCCGATGCTGTCGCGCACGCACGGCCAGTCCGCCTCGCCGACCACGGTCGGCAAGGAACTCGCCAACGTGGTCGCGCGGCTGGCGCGCCAGCGCGCGGTGCTGGCGGACCTGCCGATGCCGGGCAAGATCAACGGCGCGGTCGGCAACTACAACGCGCACGTCGCCGCCTATCCGGAAGTCGACTGGCCAGCGTTCTCGCGCCGCTTCGTCGAATCACTCGGGCTGCGCTGGCAGCCGTACACCACCCAGATCGAGCCGCACGACGGCATCGCCGAGCTGTGCGACGCCGGCAAGCGGATCGGCACCATCGCCATCGACCTGTGCCGCGACGTGTGGGGTTACATCTCGCTGGGCTACTTCAAGCAGGCGCTCAAGGCCGGCGAGGTGGGCAGTTCGACCATGCCGCACAAGGTCAATCCGATCGACTTCGAGAACGCCGAGGGCAACTTCGGCATCGCCAACGCGCTGTTCGAGCACTTCGCCGCCAAGCTGCCGATCAGCCGCTGGCAGCGCGACCTCACCGATTCCACGGTGCTGCGCGCGCTCGGCACCGCGTTCGGCCACGCGCTGATCGGCTTCGACGCGCTGATGCGCGGACTGGGCAAGCTGAGCGCCAACCCGGAGCGGCTGGCGGCCGATCTGGATGCGTCGTGGGAAGTGCTGGCCGAAGCCGTGCAGACGGTGATGCGCCGCCACGGCCTGCCGGAGCCGTACGAACAGCTCAAGGCGCTGACCCGCGGCCAAGGCATCACCGCAGACTCGCTGCGCGCGTTCGTCGCCGGCCTCGCGCTGCCGGAGGACGCCAAGCAGCGACTGCTGGCGATGACGCCGGCCGACTACACCGGCCTCGCCGCGCGACTCGCGCGCGCCATCTGAAACGGTGGACGGCCGGACCCGTGCGGGCCCGGCCGTCGCGCGATCACGCCGCCGCGGCAGCCTTGATCAGGCCTTCGGCGACCATCGCCTGCTGCACGGCCGGGCGCGAGCCGATGCGCTTCTGGAACTCCTGGATCACCGGGAACGGCGACAGGTCGAACTTGGTCGGCTTCGACCACGCCGCCACCACGAACAGGTAGACGTCGGCGACGGTGAAGCGATCGCCCATCAGGTACGGCTGCTTGGCCAGCAGCTTCTCGAACAGGCCGAAGCGCTTGCGCAGGTATTCGGAGCGCTCCTCGCGCACCTCCGGCAGGCTGGCCGGGTTCCACAGCGGGCCGAAGCTCTTGTGCAGCTCGGAGTTGATGTAGCCGAGCAGTTCCTGCAGGCGCACGCGCTCGAACGTGCCGTTGGCCGGCGCCAGACCGCCTTCCGGGCGCAGGTCGGCAAGGTACTGCATGATCGCCGGGCCTTCGGTCAGCACTTCTCCGTTGTCCAGCTCGAGCGCCGGGACGTAGCCCTTCGGGTTGATTTCGTTGAAGTCGCGGCCATCGCCGTAGGTCTTGGTGACGAAGTCGACCTTCTCGAGCTTCAGGTCGATGCCGAGCTCGCGGGCGATGATGTGCGGCGCGAGCGAGCAGGTGCCGGGGACGTAGTAGAGCTTCATGGGATGCGTTCCTCGTGTTGCTGGGAAGGGTGGCCGTAGAAATCGGCCAGGAGGGACTGCATCAACGCAGTAGCGTCGCGGTGACGCAGATTCGGTGCGACCTGCCCGCTCCAGAGCGAGATCAGGTCGCTGCGGCCGGCGGCGAGCGCGGCCGGACGGAGCCGGGAGACGAACCAGCCGGTGATCGGGAACGGCGGAAGCGCGGCTTCAGCCATCTCCTCGGTCCAGCGGTTGCGCACGCCGCGTGCGAGGCGGCCGGTGAACGCGCGGGTGAGCGTGGTGCTGCGCGCGCGCGTCGAGAACAGCACCTCGCGGTGCAGGTCGGTGGTGCCGGATTCGCGGCAGGCGAGGAACGCCGTGCCGAGCTGCGCCGCCTGCGCGCCGAGCGCGAGCGCGGCGCGCACGCCGCGGCCATCGGCGATGCCGCCTGCGGCGATCACCGGCGCGCGCACGCGCGGCGCGACGGTGGCGACCAGCGCGAAGGTGCCGGTCAGCGACGCCTCGGCCGGTTCCAGGAACGAAGGACGGTGCCCGCCGGCCTCGGCGCCGGTGGCGACGATCAGGTCGACCCCGGCCTGGTCGAGCGCTTCGGCCTCTGCAAGCGTGGTGGCGGCGCCGACAGTGACGATCCCGCGCCGGCGGCACTCGCGCAGCACGTCGGCCGACGGGATTCCGAAGACGAAGCTGAACACCGGCGGCCGCGCCGCGAGCAACGCCTCCACCTGCGGCTCGAACGCGGGGTGGCCGCGCTCCATCCGCTCGGGCTTGGGCACGCCGAGCTCGCGGAAATACGGCTCGAACACCGGCCAGTAGCGCTCCAGCGTCGCCGCATCCAGGTTTAGGCCGCCGGCATCGTGGTCGGACACCCACAGATTGATCGCAAACGGACGCGCCGTGCGGGCGCGGATCGCCTCGACCAGCGGGCCGATCTGCTCCGGCGGCAGCATGTGGGCGCCGAACGAGCCGAGCCCGCCCAGGTTCGACACCGTGGCGACCAGCTCGACGCTGGACAGGCCGCCACCGAACGGCCCCTGCACCACCGGATGGTCGATTCCGAGCAGCCGCGTGGCAGCATTGAGGGTGACGCGATCCATGTCCACTCCGACGGTTGGAGACCGCGCCATCCTAGTAACCAAGAGTTACCATGTAACTGCCGGTTAGCGGAACAATCCGTTTCCGGCCGCCTTAGCGCCGAGACCCTTGCAAATGGACACCCCCGCCAAACCCGTCGTGCACGATCCGCTGGTGGCCTGCCCGCTCACCCGCTGCATGAAGCTGCTCAAGGGGGCATGGGCGCCGAACGTCATCTGGTATCTGCGCGAAGGGCCGCGCCGGTTCGGCGAGCTGCGCGGCGACATTCCGGCGATCTCCGCGCGCGTGCTGAGCGCGCGCCTGCGCGAGCTGGAAAGCAAGGGCGTCGTCGAGCGCAAGGTGCACGCGACCTCGCCCCCATGCGTGGAATACGCGCTGACGCCGCTCGGCATGGAGCTCGTGCCGGCGATCGAGGCGCTGGTGGAAGTGGGCGCGAAGCTCAAGCAGTCGCCGCGCGCGCGGCGCCGCGCCGCGACGTAGAATCGGCCGCCCTGCGCGAGCCCCGCATGCGCCTGCTGCTCAACATCGACGTCGACGATCTCGCGGCCGCGGAGCGCTTCTACACCGCCGCGTTCGGCCTGGTGCGCACGCGAAGGCTCGGCGAGGACGTGGTCGAGATGCGCGGCGCGCAGGTACCTGTCTACCTGCTGCGCAAGCCCGCCGGCACGATCGGCGCGGCCGACGCAGCGCGGGACTACCGCCGGCATTGGACGCCGCTGCATGCCGACGTCGTGGTCGACGACCTGCGCGAGGCGCTGCCGCGCGCGCTCGCGGCCGGGGCGCGCCAGGAAGGCGCCGTGCGCGAGGCCGCATGGGGCGCGATCGTGCCGCTGGCCGACCCGTTCGGGCACGGCTGGTGCCTGGTCGAATTCCGCAACCGCGGCTACGACGAGATTGCCACCCCATGACCGCACGCCGAAGCGCCACACGCCTGCCGATCGAGATCGACGCGTCCGCCGCGCCGCCGCTGGGCATGCGGCCCGCGCGCTTCCTGCGCGATTACTGGCAGAAGCGGCCGCTGCTGATCCGCAATGCGTTCCCTGGCTTCGTCTCGCCACTGCAGCCGGAGGATCTCGCCGGGCTCGCCTGCGAGGAGTTCGCGCTCGCGCGGCTGGTGCGCCACGACCGCCGGCGCGACCGCTGGACCGTGCAGCACGGCCCGTTCGCGGAGGAGATGTTCCCGCGTCTGCCGAAGCGCGACTGGACCCTGCTGGTGCAGGACGTCGACAAGTGGGACGCCGACGTCGCCGCGCTGCTGCCGGCGTTCGATTTCCTGCCGCGCTGGCGCATCGACGACGTCATGGTGTCGTTCGCCGCGCCGGGCGGTTCGGTCGGCGCGCACGTCGACCAGTACGACGTGTTCCTGCTGCAGGCGCACGGGCACCGGCGCTGGCTGATCGACGCCTCGCCGAATCCGCCGACCGCGTTCCGCGAGGACGCCGAGCTCAAGCTGCTGCGCGAATTCCACCCCACCCACGAGTGGATACTCGCCCCAGGCGACATGCTGTACCTGCCGCCGGGCGTGCCGCATCACGGCATCGCCGAGGACGCGTGTCTGACGTTCTCGGTCGGCATGCGCGCGCCGTCGGCTGCCGAGCTGCTCGCCGACTATGTCGACACGCTGACCGTCGACGCCGACGAGGGCGTCCGCTATGCCGATCCCGACCTCGCGCCGGCGCGCGATCCCGCGGAAATCGATCCCGCGGCAATGGCGCGCGTGGTCGCGGCGCTCAACGCGCTGCGGATGAACGATGCCGACCGCCTGGGCGACTGGTTCGGCCGCTTCATCACCACCTATCGCAGCGCCGGCATGGCGATCGCCGATCCGTCGGCACCGCCTGCGGCGGACGTGGCTGTCGCACTGGCCCAAGGCGCGCTGCTGGTGCGCCATCCGTGGTCGCGGATGGCCTGGCGCAAAGCGCGCCGTGGCGCGCGGCTGTACGTCACCGGCGACGTACATGCGCTGCCGGTGGCGGATGCGCGTGCGCTGGCCAACGCGGACGCGCTGGATCGCGCCGCCTACCATGCGCTGTCCGATGCCGGCCGCGTCTGCCTGCACGCGCTGCTCGCCGCCGGCCACTACCGCCTGCACGACGACGGAGACGCGGCGTGAGCGCAGCGGGCGTGCAGGTGCGAATCGTCGAGTACGGCGAGGCCGCGACCGCGCTGCACGCCGTCCGCGACGCCGTGTTCCTGCACGAGCAGCGGGTGCCGGCGGAGCTCGAGCGCGACGGGCTGGATCCGCTCTGCCGCCACGCGCTCGCCTGCGACGGCGACGGCCGCCCGGTGGGCAGCGCTCGGCTGGCGCCGCCGCGCGCCGACAACGGCGCGCCCGCGGCGAAGCTCGGCCGGATGGCGGTGCTGGCCGCGCTGCGCGGCCGCGGCATCGGCGACGCGCTGCTGCGCGCGCTGCTCGACGAGGCCCGCCGGCTCGGCTGGCGCCGGTTGCGGTTGCACGCACAGGCGCCGGCGGTCGGCTTCTACGCGCGGCACGGCTTCCTGCCCAGCGGCACGCGCTTCCTGGAAGCTGGCATCGAACACCAGGCCATGCAGCTGACGCTGGATGCGCCCAACCCCGTGGAGACCCGCGAAGCCGCGCTGGCGGCATGGCTAGCGGTGATCGCGGGCGCGCGCCGCGAGCTCCTGGTGTACAGCCGCGAGCTCGACCCCGGCCAGCTGGACCAGCCGGAGGTGTTGCGGGCACTGCGCCGCTTCGCCACCGGCGGCGGTCGCGCCCGCATCGCCGTGCAGGACCCGGCGGCCCCGCAGGCGGCGCTCGCGCCGCTGATCGGCCTGGCCCAGCGGCTGCCGAGCGCGTTCGAATTCCACGCGGTGGAGGATCCGACCGACCGCGCCTACCCGTCGGCGTTCGCCGCCAACGACCGCGGCGGCTGGCTGTTCCGCCCGCTCGGCCACCGCTTTGAGGGCGAGACGCGGCTCGGCGATACGGTCCGCGTGCGCCAGCTGAGGCAGACGTTCGATCCGGTCTGGGAACGCGCCCGACCGTGCACCGAATTCCGCGCGCTCGGGCTCTGAGCGCTGGCGGGCCGCGCCCATCGGACCGGCCGCTGGGTCTATAATTCCGAGTCTTACCGCCGGCATCTCCGGCCATCGGCCGCGAAACCGGCGGCACTTTTTGCCCTCCCTCCCTTCCGACGCCATCGTGGACAGTCTTCTCAAGCAGTTCGCCCAGTCCTCGCAACTCGGCGCCAACGCCGCCTACATCGAGGAGCTCTACGAGCAGTACCTCGTGTCCCCGGAGAGCGTCGGGGCGAAATGGAAGGCGTATTTCGACGGCCTCAAGGGACGCGAAGCCGGCGATGTGCCGCATTCGCCGGTGCTGGACGCGATCGCCCAGGCCGGCCAGGCCGCGCAGCGCGGCCTGCTGGCCGGCGGTGTGGCCGACGAGCGCGAACGCGCGGTCGGCAAGCTGGTGATCGCCTACCGCTCGCGCGGGCATCTCGCCGCCAACCTCGACCCGCTCGGCCTGCAGGAGAAGCCGGAGGCGCCCGACCTCGAGCTCGGCTTCCACGGCCTGTCCGAGCGCGACCTGTCGAGCGAGTTCTCCACCGGCGGCGTCGCCGGCCGCGACCGCATGAAGCTCGGCGATCTGCTGACTCTGCTGAAGGCCACTTACACCGGCCCGATCGGCGCGGAGTTCATGCACATCACCGACGCAGCCCAGCGGCGCTGGATGTACACGCGCCTCGAGGCCGCCGGCGGCCGGTTCAACCGCACACCGGAGCAGAAGAAGCGCATCCTGGAGCGTCTGACCGCGGCCGAAGGCCTGGAGCGCTATCTCGGCACCAAGTACGTCGGCCAGAAGCGCTTCTCGCTGGAAGGCGGTGACGCGCTGATCCCGATGCTGGACGTGCTGATCCACCGCGCCGGCGAACAGGGCGTCAAGGAAGTGGTGATGGGCATGGCCCATCGCGGCCGCCTCAACGTGCTGGTCAACACGCTCGGCAAGCCGCCGCGCAAGCTGTTCGACGAGTTCGAAGGCAAGTTCGAGCACATCGCCGACGACCGTCCGCACACCGGCGACGTCAAGTACCACATGGGCTTCTCCGCCGACGTCGCCACCCCGGCCGGCCCGGTGCACCTCGCGCTCGCGTTCAACCCGTCGCACCTGGAGATCGTCGATCCGGTGGTCGCGGGCTCCGTGCGCTCGCGCCAGACCCGCCGCGGCGAAAACGGCCGCGCGCAGGTGCTGCCGGTGCTGATGCACGGCGATGCCGCGTTCGCCGGCCAGGGCGTGGTGATGGAACTGTTCCAGATGTCGCAGGCGCGGGGCTTCGCGGTCGGCGGCACGGTCCACATCGTCATCAACAACCAGGTCGGCTTCACCACCAGCGAGCGCCAGGACGCGCGCTCCACCCTGTACTGCACCGACGTCGCCAAGATGGTCGGCGCGCCGGTGCTGCACGTGAACGGCGACGATCCGGAAGCGGTGGCGTTCTGCACCGAGCTCGCGCTCGATTTCCGCAACACGTTCGGCAAGGACGTAGTGATCGACCTGGTGTGCTACCGCCGCCACGGCCACAACGAGGCCGACGAGCCGGCGGCGACGCAACCGGTGATGTACCAGGTGATCCGCAAGCACAAGACGCCGCGCGAGCTGTACGCGGAGAAGCTCGTCGCCGAGGGCACGCTCGGCGCAGAAGACGCGCAGGTGCTGGTCGACGGCTACCGCACCAAGCTCGACAAGGGCGAGGTCACCACCGAGCTGGTGGCGGTCAAGCCGGACGAGTTCACCGTCGACTGGACCACGTATCTCAAGGGCCGGGTGCGCGATGCGGTCGATACCCGCTTCGAGCGCGCCAAGCTCGACGAGCTGGCGCTGCGGATCAACACCGTCCCCGCCGAGTTCAAGCTGCACCCGCGCGTCGCCAAGATCTACGAGGACCGCCGCAAGATGGCCGCCGGCGAACTGCCGGCCGATTGGGGCTTCGCCGAGAACCTCGCCTACGCCACCCTGCTGAGCGAGGGCTACCGCCTGCGCCTGGTCGGCCAGGACAGCGGCCGCGGCACGTTCTTCCACCGCCACGCGATCCTGCACGAGCAGAATTCCGACGAGTACCTGCTGCCGCTGCGCCAGCTGGTCAAGAACCCGCACGACGTCACCATCATCGACTCGCTGCTCAGCGAGGAGGCGGTGATGGCGTTCGAGTACGGCTACGCCACCGCCGATCCGATGACGCTGGACATCTGGGAAGCGCAGTTCGGCGACTTCGCCAACGGCGCGCAGGTGGTGATCGACCAGTTCCTGTCGTCCGGCGAAGCCAAGTGGGGCCGCCTGTGCGGCCTGGCGCTGTTCCTGCCGCACGGCTACGAAGGCCAGGGCCCCGAGCACAGCTCCGCGCGCCTGGAGCGCTTCCTGCAGCTGTGCGCGCTCGACAACATGCTCGTGTGCGTGCCGACCACGCCGGCGCAGGCCTACCACATGATCCGCCGGCAGATGCACATGGCCACCCGCAAGCCGCTGGTGGTGATGACGCCGAAGTCGCTGCTGCGCCACAAGCTGGCGGTGTCCGATCTCGACGAACTGGCCAACGGCGAGTTCCGCACGCTGATCCCCGACGCCACCGCCAACGCGAAGAAGGTCAAGCGCGTGGTGGTCTGCTCCGGCAAGGTCTACTACGACCTGCTGGAAGACCTGCAGAAGCGCGATGCGCACGACGTCGCGCTACTGCGCGTCGAGCAGCTGTACCCGTTCCCGCGCGCCGAGCTGAAGGCGGAGCTGGAACGCTACAGCGGCGTGCGCGACGTGGTGTGGTGCCAGGAGGAGCCCATGAACCAGGGCGCCTGGTACCAGATCCGCCACCACCTGACCGCGTGCCTCGGGCCGAAGCAGACGCTGCACTACGCCGGGCGCGCTCGCTCGCCGTCGCCGGCGGTCGGCCACCTGTCCGACCACGTCGCCGAACAGACCAAGCTCGTCGCCGACGCGCTGGTCAACCCGCTCAACGGCGAGATGGACGCCGACTGACGTCCGCCGCCCTCCCCTCTATGTCAGCCAGGATGCCCATTGCATGAGCACCGAGATCAAAGTCCCCGTTCTGCCCGAGTCGGTTTCCGACGCGACCATCGCCGCCTGGCACAAGAAGCCGGGTGATGCGGTCAAGCGCGACGAGAACCTGGTGGATCTGGAGACCGACAAGGTCGTGCTCGAGGTGCCGTCGCCGGTGGACGGCGTGCTCAAGGAGATCCGCTTCGAGGTCGGCGCCACCGTCAACAGCCAGCAGGTGATCGGCATCGTCGAGGCCGGCGCGGCCGCCGCCGCGGCGCCGAAGGCCGACAGCCCGGCTGCCAAGGCGATGGACAACAAGAACGAGGTCGCCACCACGATCGAGGCGCAGCCGGTGCAGTCGAAGGCGCAGGCGCCGAAGGCCGCGGCCGCTTCCGACAACCTGCCGCCCGGTGCGCGCTTCACCGCCGCGAAGGAAGGCGTCGACCCGGCGCAGGTCGAGGGCACCGGCCGCCGCGGCGCG
This sequence comes from Lysobacter sp., assembly GCA_035645555.1. Classification (GTDB taxonomy): domain Bacteria; phylum Pseudomonadota; class Gammaproteobacteria; order Xanthomonadales; family Xanthomonadaceae; genus Lysobacter_F. The sequence goes on from DASQMI010000092.1 coordinate 46,513, forward strand.
GTGACCAAGGAGGACATCGTCAACTTCGCCCGCAGCGGCGGCGTCGCCGGCGGCGCGCGTCCGGAAGAGCGCGTGCCGATGACCCGCATGCGCGCGCGCATCGCCGAGCGCCTGATGCAGTCGAAGAATTCGATCGCGATGCTGACCTCGTTCAACGAGGTCAACCTGGGCAAGGTCGTGGCGATGCGCAAGGAGCTCGCCGAACAGTTCGAGAAGAGCCACGGCATCAAGCTCGGCTTCATGAGCTTCTTCGCCAAGGCCGCCGCCAATGCGCTGCTGCGCCACCCGATCATCAACGCCTCGGTCGACGGCAACGACATCATCTATCACGGCTACGCCGACATCTCGGTCGCCGTGGCCACCGACAAGGGCCTGGTGACCCCGGTGCTGCGCAACGTCGAGCGCATGGGCTTCGCCGACATCGAGCGCAGCATCGCCGACTACGCCAAGAAGGCGCGCGACGGCAAGCTGACGCTGGAAGACCTTCAGGGCGGTACGTTCACCATCACCAACGGCGGCACCTTCGGTTCGCTGATGTCCACGCCGATCGTCAATCCGCCGCAGAGCGCGATCCTCGGCATGCACGCGATCAAGGAGCGTCCAGTCGCCGAGAACGGCCAGGTGGTGATCGCGCCGATGATGTACATCGCGCTGTCCTACGATCACCGCATCATCGACGGCAAGGACGCGGTGCTGTTCCTGGTCGACATCAAGAACCAGCTCGAGAATCCGCACCGCATGCTGCTCGGCATGTAATACCGAGCGCCGGGGTTCGGGGATTCAAGATTCGGGATCCGGAGAAGCAGCCGGACCCGCTCTTGCGAATCCCGAATCCCCCATCCCGAATCCCCCGTGAGCGAATGAAATGAGCGAACAGTTCGACGTCGTCGTCATCGGCGCCGGCCCGGCCGGCTACCACGCCGCGATCCGCGCCGCGCAGCTGGGCCTGAAGACCGCGTGCATCGACGCGGCGATCGGCAAGGACGGCAAGCCCGCGCTCGGCGGTACCTGCCTGCGCGTCGGCTGCATTCCGTCCAAGGCGCTGCTCGACAGCTCGCGCCAGTTCTTCAACCTGACCCATCACTTCGCCGACCACGGCATTTCGGTGGAGAAGCCGAAGATCGACGTCGGCGCGATGGTCGGGCGCAAGGACAAGATCGTGAAGCAGTTCACCGGCGGCATCGCCCAGCTGTTCAAGGCGAACAAGGTCGCCGCCTACTACGGCTTCGCGACGCTGCACCCCAATCGCGTGGTCAAGGTGAAGCAGCACGACGGCAGCGAGGTCGAGCTGCGCGGCACCAATGTGATCCTCGCCGCCGGTTCCGACTCGATCGAGCTGCCGTTCGCCAAGTTCGACGGCGAGCACATCGTCGACAACGTCGGCGCGCTCGACTTCACCGCCGTGCCGAAGCGCCTGGGCGTGATCGGCGCCGGGGTGATCGGCCTCGAGCTCGGCAGCGTGTGGAAGCGCCTCGGCGCCGAGGTGGTGATCCTGGAGGCGATGCCGGAGTTCCTCGGTGCCGCCGATGCCGACATCGCCAAGGCCGCGCTCAAGGAGTTCAAGAAGCAGGGCCTCGACATCCGTCTCGGCGCCAAGGTGGCGAAGACCGAGATCAGGAAGGGCGAGGTGCACGTCACCTACGCGGATGCCGCCGGCAAGGAAGACACGCTGGTGGTCGACAAGCTGCTGGTTGCGGTGGGCCGCAAGGCGGCGACGAAGGGCCTGCTGGCCGAAGGCACCGGCGTGCAGCTCGACGAGCGCGGCCGCATCGTGGTCGACGACCACTGCCACACCGGCGTGGACGGCGTGTGGGCGGTCGGCGACTGCGTGCGCGGCCCGATGCTCGCGCACAAGGGCTTCGAGGAAGGCATCGCGGTGGCCGAGCTGATCGCAGGCCTCCCGGGCCACGTCAACTTCGAAACGATCCCGTGGGTGATCTACACCGAACCGGAGATCGCCTGGGTCGGCAAGACCGAGCAGCAGTGCAAGGCCGAAGGCATTCCGTACAAGGTCGGCACGTTCCCGTTCGCGGCGGTCGGCCGCGCGGTGGCGATGAACGAGCCGGCGGGCCTGGTGAAGGTGATCGCGCACGCGGAAACCGACCGCGTGCTCGGCCTGCACCTGTGCGGCGCCAACGTCTCCGAACTGGTGCACGAGGGCGTCATCACCATGGAGTTCAAGGGCGCCGCCGACGACCTCGCACGGATTTGCCACGCGCACCCGACCATGTCCGAAGCGATCCACGACGCGGCGATGGCGGTCGACAAGCGCGCGATCCACAAGGCCAACTGAGACGACGGGATCCGGGATTGGAGATTCGGGATTCGAAAACCCCGCGCACCTTTGCCCGATCCATCCGATGCAGACGCCAGGCCACGCCTGGCGTTTGCCATTCGCGAATCCCGAATCCCGATCGCGAATCCCAAATCTCCAATCCCGAATCCCGCACTCATGAAAAGCATCTGCGTCTATTGCGGTTCCAATGCCGGCGCCAAGCCGGTCTACGCCGAGCGCGCCGCCGACCTCGGCCGGCGCATCGCCGCCGAGGGCCTCACCCTCGTCTACGGCGGCGGCAACGTCGGTCTGATGGGCGTGGTCGCCGATGCGGCGCTCGAAGCCGGCGGTGAGGTGATCGGCGTGATCCCCGAGCACCTCGTGCAGTGGGAAGTGGCGCATCGCGGCCTGACCCGGCTGGACGTGGTCGGCTCGATGCACGAGCGCAAGGCGCGGATGTTCGATCTCGCCGACGGCTTCGTCGCCCTGCCCGGCGGCTTCGGCACGCTCGACGAGATGTTCGAGATGCTCACCTGGCGCCAGCTCGGCTTGGGCGACAAGCCGTGCGCGTTTCTCGATGTCGACGGCTTCTACGCGCCGCTGATCCAGATGCTCGACCGCATGGTCGCGGAGCGTTTCCTGCATCCGGACCAGCGCGCCGACGTGTGGTACGGCGAAAGCCAGGACGCGCTGCTGGAGTGGATGCGCGCCTACCAGCCGGCGCAGGCCGCCAAGTGGATCGACGAGAAGCGCCGCAACGCGATGCGCTGAGCACGGCGGCTATCATTCGCGCATGAGCATCCCCGCCGCGTTCCGCGCCTTCCGCATCCACAACGACGCCGCCAGCTACCGCAGCGGCATCGAGACGCTGTCGATCGACAACCTCGCCCCGGGCGAGCTGGTGATCAGGACCGCCTATTCGTCGGTAAACTACAAGGACGCGCTCGCCGGCACCGGCCAGGGCAAGATCCTGCGCCGGTTCCCGCTGGTCGGCGGCATCGACGTCGCCGGCCACGTGGTCGCCTCGCGCGATCCGCGCTTCCGCGAGGGCGACGCCGTGCTGGTCACCGGCTGCGGGCTGTCGGAAACCCGCGACGGCGGCTATTCGGAATATGCGCGACTGGAAGCCGAGTGGGCGATCCCGCTGCCGGCGGGCCTGACGCTGCGCGAGAGCATGATCCTGGGCACCGCGGGCTTCACCGCCGCGCTTGCGCTGTTCCGCATGCTGGAAAACCGGCAGACCCCGGCGCTCGGGCCGATCGCGGTCACCGGCGCCACCGGCGGCGTCGGCTCGCTGGCGGTGGACATCTTCAGCCGCGCCGGCTTCGAGGTGCACGCGATCAGCGGCAAGGCCGAGCATGCCGGCTGGCTGCGCGAGCTGGGCGCGCGCGAGGTGCTCGGCCGCGAAGCGCTGTCGACCGCGCGCGCGCTGGAATCGGCGCGCTTCGGCGGCGGCCTGGACAACGTCGGTGGCACGATGCTGGCGAGCCTGCTGGCACAGACCGTTCCGTACGGCAACGTGGCCAGCGCCGGCCTGGCGGCGGCCGCGGAACTCGCGACCACCGTCATGCCGTTCATCATCCGTGGGGTGTCGCTGCTCGGCGTGGCCTCGGCCGGCACCGCCCGCGACATCCGCACCGCTCTGTGGCAACGCCTGGCTACGGACTGGAAACCGGCCCATCTGGAGCGCATCTGCACTCGCGAGGCGGGGTTGGAGGAACTGCCGGCGGTGTTCGCCACCATGCTGGCCGGCGGCTCGCGCGGGCGGACCCTGGTCCGGCTGTGACTTGCGACGCATGCCTACGCCGCGTGAAAATGTACGGCCCTCCCCCGGACCCGTACCAATGGCGCGCATCCTGATCGTCGACGACTCGCCGTCCCAGCTCATGGGCATCCGGCGCATCGTCGAAAAACTCGGCCACGAGGCGCTGACCGCGGAGGACGGGGCGTCCGGGGTGGAAGTCGCCAAGCGCGAGCTGCCGGATCTGATCCTGATGGACGTGGTGATGCCGAACCTCAACGGCTTCCAGGCCACCCGTTCGCTGAGCCGCGAGGAAAGCACCCGGCACATCCCGGTCATCCTGGTCACGACCAAGGACCAGGACACCGACCGCGTGTGGGGCATGCGCCAAGGTGCGCGCGCCTACATCACCAAGCCGTTCTCGGAAGCCGAACTGGCCGGCGTGATCGGCCAGATGCTGCCGGCCTGAGCCGCACCGGCGCTCACCCGCGCCGCCAGCCCGACCCGTACGCCTCGCGCAGCGCCTCGTAGGCCTGCTGCTGCGCCTCGGTCTGCGCGCGCGGCGCCAGCACCTCCAGCTCCACGATCTGGTCGCCGGGCGGTGCACCGTTGGTGCCCGGCAGGCCGCGTCCGCGCAGGCGCAGTTTGCGCCCGGCCTCCGAACCCGGCGGGATGCGCAACTCCACCGGCCCGCCGAGCGTCGGCACGGTGACGCGCGCGCCGAGCGCGGCCTCCCACGGCGCCACCGGGAGCACGTGCACCACGTCGCGCCCCTCGACGTCGAACTGCGGGTGCGCGGCGTACTCGATCTCCAGCAGCAGGTCGCCGCGGCCGCCCTGTCCGGCCAGGCGGATCTTCTGACCGGGGCGGATGCCGCGCGGGATCCTCACCTCGAGCGCGCGGCCGTCGACGTTGATGCGCAGGCTGCGGCCCTCGTAGACCGCTTCCAGCGGCACCGCCAGCCGCGCGCGGGCGTCGCCACGCCCGTTGCCGGTGCGCGGTCCTGCGCCGGTGCGCCCGCGGCCGAACAGGCTCTCGAAGAAGTCGCTGAAGCCGCCACCGGCGCCGCCGCCGAAGATCTCGTCGAAATCGAAGTCGCCGCCGCCGTAGCCGCCGCCGAACCCGCCCGGTGGCGGATGGATGTCGTCGCCCGGGCGGTAGCCGCGCGCGCGCAGGTGGTCGTACGCGGCGCGCTTCTGCGGGTCGCGCAGCGCCTCGTAGGCCTCGTTGACCGCCTTGAACTTTTCCTCGGCGTCGGGCTCCTGGCTGACGTCCGGGTGGTAGCGCCGCGCGAGCTTGCGATAGGCCGCCTTGATCTCGGCCTCGCCGGCCCCCGGCGCGACGCCGAGCGTCTGGTAGTAGTCCTTGAACTGCATCCGTCAGGCTCCGCACTCGGAAACGCGCTGGCCCGCGACGTTCGCCGCGGGCCAGCGCAAGGCGACTCGACGGTGGATGTTCGCACGCGCGCGTGGCGCCGATGCGAACGCCGCCGCGGCGATCAGGCCTGGCTGCCGTTGCCGGTTGCGAGTCGGCGCTCGCCGTTGCCGTTCGGGCGTGCCACCTGGATGCGGCGCGGCGTGGTCTCCGGCCGCTTCGGGATCACGATCTCCAGCACGCCGTTGTGGCCATGCGCCTCGATGCCGTCGGGGTTGGCGCTGTCCGGCAGCGCGAAGCGGCGGTGGAAGCTGCCGTAACGGCGCTCGATGCGCGAGAAGCGCGCGTTCTCGGTGCGCAGCTCGCCACGGCGCTCGCCCCGGATGCTGAGGATGCCCTTGTCCATCGAGACCTCGATCTCGTCCGGGTCGACGCCCGGCAGGTCGGCATACAGCACGAAACGGTCCGGCTCCTCCTTGACGTCCACGTGCGGCACCCACTGCGCGGTGACCAGCGACGACTCGTCGGCGGTCTCGCCCATCAGCGGGCTCTCGAACAGCCGGTCGAACATCTGCGTGATCTCCTGCTGCAGCACGCCCGAACTCGGCCACTGGCTGTAACGGTTGATGTTCATTGCGACCTCCTCCTGCTGCTACGGAAGCGGCGACCAAGCCGCCGTCCTGCGCCGCCATCTAGGAATCGCGCGCGGGTTTTCAAGGGATTGCGAGCGGCCGGCGCGCCGCCGGTTACCATGTCGCTTCCCCCTCGTTCAGGAGCGCTCCATGTCCATCCAGGTCGGCGACCGTGTCCCCGAAGTCGTGCTGCAGCGAATCCGCGACGGTGTCGAGGCGATCGACACCCGCACGCTGTTCGACGGACGCAAGGTGGTGCTGTTCGCGGTGCCCGGCGCGTTCACCCCCACCTGCTCGGAGAAGCACCTGCCCGGCTACGTGGACACGTTCGGCGAGTTCCGCCGTCGCGGCGTGGACGTGGCCTGCATGGCGGTGAACGACCCGTTCGTGATGCAGGCCTGGGCCGAGGCGCACAACGTGCCGGACGGGCTGATCATGCTGGCCGACGGCAATGGCGACTTCACCCGCGCGCTCGGCCTGGAACTGGACGCCAGCGCCTACGGCATGGGCACCCGCGCCAAGCGCTTCGCGATGTACGTCGAGGACGGCGTGGTTCGCGAGCTGCACGTGGAAGCGCCGGGCGAATACCGCGTTTCCTCCGCCGAGTTCATGCTCGAACGGCTCGGCTGAGTCGGACAGCCCGCTCAGCGCGGGGCGCCGGTCGCCAGCACGCGGAAACGCACCCGTACCCATGCGCCGGTATCGGCGAGCGCGGTGAGCACGTGCTCGCCGGGCCCGCCCAGATCATGGCGCAGCGGCGCCTCGCCCTGCGATTCGGCCACCAGCCGACCGTCCAGCAGCCAGCGCACCCGCGCCTGGCTGCCCAGCGCGCGCAGCTCCACCTGCAGGCCGCGGCCGCCGGGCGCGGCGGCGAGCGTGGCGCCCTCGTGCACGCCTTCGATGCGCAGCGCGGCGCCGGCATCGCGGCCGTCGGGCGCGCAGTCCGGCGCCAGCGGCGGCAGCCGCGCGGCTTCGCGCCGTGCCTCGGTCAGCCACGGCGACGCCAGCGCCGGCCAGCGCGCGATCGCGCGCGTTGCGCGCCGATGCACGGCGGTGCATTCAGCCGACAGCCGCAGGCCGCTGTCGGCGTCGACCTCGAAGCGCTCGATGCCGGGATTCCATAAGCGCGCGTCGCGTTCGGCGAACGTCGGCGGGACCGCGCCGTCGAGCGTCCACGCGCGCCTGCGCTGCGGGCACAGCGCTGCGGGCAATGTCTCCGCCGAGAGCCCGAGCGGCCAGCAGACCGTGACCGCCGCGACACCCGCCGGTGGCGGCCGTGGCGCGGCGTCGGCGCGCGCACGCGGCAGGCTGTCGATCACCTCGAACAGCAGCGGCAGCGCGGTCACCGCCCCGTACTGGCCCGGCAGCGGCGTGCCGTCCGGACGCCCGACCCACACGCCCACGGTGTAGCGGCGCGTGCTGCCCAGCGCCCACGCGTCGCGGAAGCCATAACTGGTGCCGGTCTTCCACGCCACCCGCGGGCGGCCGCGCGGATCCAGCGCCTCGCCGTCGTCGCCCGGGCGTGGATGCGATTCCAGCACGTCGCGCACGATCCATGCCGCACCGGGCGACATCAGCCGGCGCTCCACGCGCGGGTCCGCGGCGCGGTAGCGCACGCGCCCGGCGATGCCGCCGCGATTGAGCGCAGCGTAGGCGCCGACCAGATCCTCCAGCCGCGCGCCGGTGCCGCCGAGGATCATCGACAGGTTCGGCGCGGCGCCGCGCGGCCAGCGCAGGCGGATGCCGGCATGCGCGAGCCGCGCGTCGAAGCGCGCGGGGCCGACGCGGTCGAGCAGGTCCACCGCCGGCACGTTGAGCGACAGCCGCAGCGCGTCCGCGGCGCTCACCGGCCCATTGAACGCCATGTCGAAGTTGGCCGGACGGTAGTCGCCGAACGACTGCGGCGCGTCCACCAGCAGGCTCTCGCTGTGGATCAGCCCGTCGTCGAGCGCGAGCGCGTACAGGAACGGCTTGAGCGTGGAACCCGGCGAGCGCCAGGCCCGCACCATGTCGACGTGGCCGAGCCGGGCGGCGTCGGCGAATTCGACCGAACCGACGTACGCACGCGCCTCGAGGGTGGCGTTGTCGACCACCAGCAGCGCCGCCGAGGTGCGCTCCGGCAGCTGCGAGAAGTACGCGGCCACCCGCTCTTCCAGCGTGCGCTGCAGTTCGCGATCGACGGTGCTTGCGATCGACACCGCGCGCGGATCGTCGTCACGCAGGCGCTGCGCGAGCAGCGCCGCATGCAGCGGCGGCTGCAACGAGCGCGCAACCACGGCTTCGATGCGCGCGTCGCGCACGTCGGCAGGTGCCCACACGCCGAGCGCCGACATCCGCGCCAGCACCTTGTCGCGCGCGGCGCGCGCGGCTTGCGGATGGCGGTCCGGGCGGAGCCGGCTGGGCGCCTGCGGCAACACCGCGAGCAACGCCGCCTCCGCATGAGACAGCCGTGACGCGGGCTTGCCGAGATACGCCCAGCTCGCCGCCTCGACCCCGTGCACGGTGCCGCCGAACGGTGCGTGGTTGACGTAGAGGGTGAGGATCTCGCGCTTGGACAGGTGCGCTTCCAGCTGCAGTGCGCGCAGGACCTGCTTGAGCTTGCCCCACGGCGTGCGCGAATGCGGATCGAGGATGCGCGCGACCTGCATGGTCAGCGTCGAACCGCCGGAAACCACGCGCCCGCTGCGCGCCATCTGCCACGCGGCGCGCACCATCGCCACCGGATTGACGCCGGCGTGCTTCCAGAACCAGCGGTCCTCGTAGTGCAGCAGCACCTCGCGATACAGCGGCGATACCTGCTCGAGCGTCACCGGGTAGCGCCACAGCCCGTGGCGGTCGGGAAAAGCGCGCAGCGGCACGCCGTCGCGCGCGCGGACGACCGCGCCGGCGTTGCGCGGATCCGGCAACGGCAGCGGGAACGCGAGGTCGAGCAACATCGCCGCGCTGAGTCCAGCCAGCAGCGCGAGCGTCGCCTGCAGCAGGCGCCTCCTGCGTCGACCGTTCGCGTGCTGCCGCATCACCCGCTCGCATCCGCCATGCCGTCGCTCACCGCCCCGGTTGCGTCACCGTGATCGTGGCCGGCACCGCCTTGCCGACGCCGCGCAGCTCGGGGCGGTACATGTCCTCCACCAGCGACGGTGGCACCGTGTAGCTGCCGGGTGTCACCGCGCGCACCAGGTAGAACAGCTTGGCGGTGTCGCCGGAACCGAGCTTGAGCGCGGCCACGTAGCGGTCGTCGCGGAACTCCTCGTGGCGCAGCTCGGCGGCGCTCTCACGTTCGCTGAGCTCGATGCCGTCGATCACCACGCCGGCCCACTGCTTGGCGTCGCCGAGGTTGAAGTTCTCGACCTCGAGCCCGGCCGGCAGCAGTTCGGTCAGCAACGCATCGGGGATGTCGCGATGCGCGGTGATCGCCACTGCGACCACCAGCGCGTCGCCCTCGGCGAGCGTGCCGCCCGTCCACGGCTTGCCGTCGGTGGTGTAGTACGCGCGCTTGATGCCGATCAGGCGGTCGTCCGGCTCCGGCGCCTGGCGCGGCACGCCGGCCACCTCGAAGCTCGCGTACAGCGGCGTCGGTCCTTGCGGCAGGAACGCGACCCCGCGCTGCAGTGCGACGTGATCGAAGCGGCGCGCGATGTACTTCGCTGGGCCGGCGTCGGAGGCCGCGTCGCCGACCCGCCACTGTCCCGACAGCTGCTTGCGCTGGTCCGCCATCAACGCCTTGCCCAGCCGCGCCAGCGCGACCTGCTCCTGCGTGCTCAGCCACAGCCAGCCGCCGCGCCGGCGGGCATCGAGCTCGCGGCTCAACGGCAGCAGGCGCGCATTCGACGCCGGCGTGGCGAAGCCGTGCGCCTGCACCAGCGCGATCATCAGCGCGTCGTCGCGGATGCGGGTGCCGTAGTCGGCGAGGTACAGCGGCCGCGCTTCCGGATCGCGCGCGAACCCATCGGCGATCGCGCGCCGTCCGCGTGCCGCGTCGCCCTGCAGCGCGAGCGCAAGCCCCAGGTGCACCAGCGGCAAGCCGGTCAGGCTGTGCCGGCGGTCGTTGTCGTACAGCGCGCGCAGCGTGCCGAGCGGTGCGCGGTTGACCCGCGCCAGCACGTAGCCCGCATGCGCCTGGTAGGCGAACTTGAGGTGTTCGCGGCGGTCGTGCCCGTAGAAGCCGTTACCGCCCGACAGCAGGTCCTCGTTGAGCGCCTTCAGCGCCTTCTGCAACAGCGTCTCCGGCACCGCGAAGCCGGCCTCGCGCGCGTCGAGCAGGAACTCGGCGATGTACGGGGTCAGCACGACGTTGATGTAATCGTCGTCGCCCCACATCGAGAAGTGCCCCGACCCGATCTGCATGCCGGCCAGCCGCGCGAACGCACCTTCCATGCGTACGCGGCGCGCCTTCGGGTCGAGCCCGTCGACCCCGAGCAGGCGCGCGGTGTCCTGGTCGAGCAGCAGCGCGGCGTAGCCCTTGCTGGTGGTCTGCTCGGCGCAGCCGTACGGGTACTGCAACGCACCGGCGAGCGCACTGCCGAACGGGATCGGCGGCAACGGGCTGACCGCCAGGCGTGCGCTGACCGAATCGGGCATCAGGCCTTCGGCGATCTCCTCGCCCATCCGGATTGTCGCCAGTGAATCGAGCACCTGCGAGCGCGAGCGCACCACCGCCGGCCATGCCGGCCGCACCGGCACGTCGTGGCGGCGGTCGACGCGGAAGCCGTTGCCCTCCACACGCACCCGGACCTGCGCGGTGGTGTAGCCCTCGCGCGCGGCCAGCGGGAACGTCAGCGTTGCCTTCTGCTGCGGCGCGAGCCCGACGGTGCGCTCGCCCTCGCCCACGGCCAGCGGACCAATGCCGTCCACGCGCACCGCGAACTCGCCCGGCTTGCCGGTGAAGTTCTGCACGTCCAGCGTCACGTTCGACCGGTCGCCCGGCGCCAGCACGCGCGGCAGGCTGGCCTCGGCGAGCAGCGGCGCGCGCACTACGGTCTCCTGCGCCTTGCTGCCGTAGCGGCCACCGGCGAACACCAGCGCGGATACCCGCAGGGTGCCGTTGAAATCCGGCACTGGCAGGCGGATGCGCGCAAGCCCCTTCGCGTCGAGTTTCACCGGACCGACGAACAGGTCGACCGTCTGCACCCGCGCGGTGGGCCGCCGCGCCTGCGGCAGCGGCTGCAGCGCCATGTCGCCGCCGAAACGGATGCGCGCCACGCCGCCGTCGAAGCTCTCGATCACCCGGCCGTAGACGTCGTACGCGTCCACGCCGAGCCGGCGCTGCGCGAAGAAGTGCCCGGCTGCGTCCGGCACCGGGAAACGGGTGATGTTGAGGATGCCAAGGTCGACCGCCGACACGGTGACGTAGGCCTCCTGCCCGGCCAGCGCGGGCGCGGCGACGGTGAGCGGCATCTCGCGCTCCGGGCGCATCTGCTTCGGCACCGACAGGCCGACCGGCACCACCCGCGAGCGACGGTCCATCGGCACGTGCGCGACACCGACCGCGCGCGCCGGCGTGATCTTGCTGGCCGCACTGCCGCCGCGGAACACCAGCGCAGTGACGTAGACATCGTGGCGCTCCCAGTCCTGCGTCACCGGGATCTCGAACGTGCTGCCGGCCTTGGCATCGATCGCCTGCACGTACAGCATGCGGTCGCTTTCCACCATCAGCAGGCCCTTGCCCGGATGCGGCGGGGTCACCGTCACCTTGACCGTGTCACCGGCGCGATAGGCGGTTTTGTCGAGCGCGAGCTTGACCTTGTCCGGCCGCGCGTCGAGGCCGCGGTTCTGGTCGTCCCAGCTCCAGCCGGCGCGGAACGGATAGCGCGTGGTGAGCCGCGTGGCCGGGTCGTACACGTCGAGCCGGTACTCGCCCCATTCGACCGGGAACGCCAGCTTGGCGGGCGTGGCGCCGACATCCACCACACGCGTTTCCACCGCCTCGAAGCGGCGGGTGAACTCGTAGTCCCAGCCGCCGTCCTCGTCGTAAGCCCAGTGGTAGTCGCGATGCTCGCGGATCAGGGTGACGCGCAGGCCCTTGCCCGGGCGCGGTGCGCCGTCGCGGCCGTAGCGCGCGATCTGGAAGCCGGCGTCCACGTTCGCATCGCTGCCGTCCTCGTCGTCGAACAGCGGGCGCACGCCGACCAGCGCATCGGCCGGCCACAGCACGCGCTTGAGGCCGCGGTTGACGCTGCGGCCGCCGCTTTCGTAGACGCTGCCGGTGACGATCGCGGCGATCGGGCTGACCGGTTTCGCCTCCTTCGGCAGCACGATCGCCTGCTGCAGGCGGCCGTCGGCATCGAGCGTAGTGTCGAGCACGTCCTGCGCCTGCTTCGGCAGCGCCAGGGTCGGATCACCGAAGAACCAGCCCGGTAGCGACTCCAGCGGATGCTGTTCGACCGCCACCGCGAGCTTGGCGGTGAAGCGGTTGCCGGCCGCCGGCGCGCCGTACAGGTAGTCGGCTTCGACTGCGAGGCGCAGCGGCTCGCCCGGACGCAGCGTCTCCTGCGCGCCGAGCTCCAGCTTCAGGCGTTCCGGCAGGAACTCCTCGATGCGCAGGGCCATGCCCTGCACCGCCTCCTTGCTGCCAGGATCGGTGCGGAACTCGACCCGCCAGCGTCCGGTCGGCGCTTCCAGCGGGATCGTCTGCTCGTGGCGCACATAGCCCTGCGCGTTCGGCTGCAGGCGCGTTTCGATCAGCGCCTTGCCGTCCGGTTGCACGTAACGCACGAACACCGGCTGCAGCGGCTTGCCCGGCGTGTCGATGGGGTTGCCGTCGTGATCGCGCAGCAGCGCCGACAGCCGCACCGTCTCGCCCGGCCGGTACAGGTCGCGCCCCGACCAGGCGAACACGTCGAACCACGCCTGCTCGCGGCCGGCGACGGCGAACTCCGACAGATCCAGCGCCGGCTGGTTGAACGGCAGCATCGACACGTCATCGCCGCGACGCGCGATCAGCAAATGACCGGCATCGAGCCTGTAGTTCAGCAGCGCGTTGCCGTTGCGGTCGGTGGCGCCCTTCAGCAGCGGCTCGCCGGCGGCGTTGAGGATGCGCAGCTCGACCGCGTTGGCGGCCGCGCCGCTTTCCAGCGACGCGGTATGCACGAACAGTCGGTCGCGGTAGGCGCGCACGTGCACGCCGAGATCGCTGACGGTGAAGAACGCCGTCTCGTAGCGGTCCTTGAAGTCGCCGGCCTTCTTCATCACCGCGAAATACAGGCCCGGCTCCTGCAGCTCCTCGATGTCCTGCACCGGCAGGTAGGTCAGCACGCGCTCGTTGCGCTTGCCGCCGAGCACGAAGCGGTTGACGTAGACCGGTTCGGCCAGCCGCGAGATCGGCGTCGTCTCGCCGTGCTCGCTGTCGAGTTCCCAGCTGCCGCGACGGCCGCCGCGCTGGTATTCGGCGAAGAACTTCGGCAGTTCCTTCTCGCGCACGCGTAGGAACTCGACGTCGACCTCCGGCACGTTGATCGACACCACCGGCAGGCCGCGGCTGTCGCGTGCGGGCAGTACGCTGCCCTGCGAGGCAAAACCGACCACCGGGTCGAGCGGGCCGGTGTGGACCTCGCGTCGCACCTCGCGCCCGAGCCGCTGGCCGTCGGCGGCGGTGAGGCCGGCCTTCAGCGTGACCCGGTAGGTGCGGCTGGCCTGCACGTGGGGAAAGCGCAGCACCTTCGCGCCGTCGTCGAGCACCCAGCTGCCCGCAACCGGCGCGCCCTTCTCGTCGGCCACCGCGAGCAACGCGTCGAACGACTGGGTGCCCACCAGCGGCCGGCTGAACTCCAGCGCGATCGCCAGCGTGTCGCCTTGCTGGTCGGGATAGGCGGCCAGCAGTCCGAAGCCTTCGATGCTGGCGCGCTGCGCCTGGATCTTCTCGCCGCCCGGCGCGGGCAGCTGTCCGTCGGTATCGCGCCGGCAACCCGCCAGCGCCAGCACCGCGAGTCCGATCCACAGCCCCGCGCGCAGCCAGCCGGCGCGCGCTCCCCCTGCCATGCTGGACATCGTGGCGTCTCCCGGCCCGGTCTGCGGCCAGTGTATAGCGCCCGAAAACGGGAACGCCGCCCGCAGGCGGCGTTCCAGTGAACTGCGTGGGCGGTCAGACCAGCGGCGGGTCGACCGTCTCCGGCGCCGCCAGCGGGCCGGGCAGTTCGCTCGCGGCTTCCTCGTCCAGCGAGGCATCGACGCGCTCGACCGCCTGCAGGCATTCGCCGTCGCTCACGCGCATCAGGGTGACGCCCTGGGTGTTGCGACCGACCTGCGAGATCTCCGAGGCGCGCGTGCGCACCAGGGTGCCGCGGTCGGAAATCAGCAGCACCTCGTGGTGGTCGGACAGCTGGATCGCACCGACCAGCTTGCCGTTGCGCGCGGTGGTCTGCAGCGCGATCACGCCCTGGGTGCCGCGGCCCTTGCGCGGGTATTCCGCGACCGGGGTGCGCTTGCCGTAGCCGCGTTCGCTGGCGGTGAGGATATCGCCCTCGCCTTCGACCACGATCAGGCTGACCACCTCCTCGCCATCGGCGAGCCGCATGCCGCGCACGCCGGTGGCGGTGCGGCCCATCGCGCGCACTTCGCTTTCGTCGAAGCGCACCGCCTTGCCGTTGCTGGCGAACAGCATGATGTCGCGCTTGCCGTCGGTGAGCGCCACGTCCACCAGCGCATCTCCGTCCTCCAGCGAGATGGCGATCTTGCCGCGTTGCAGGCGGAACGCGAACTCGGTCAGCGGCGTCTTCTTGACGGTGCCGTTGCGGGTGGCGAAGAACACGTACTGGCCGTCGCTGTACTCGCGCACCGGCAGCACCGCCTGCACCTGCTCGCCGGCTTCCAGCGGGATCCAGTTGATGATCGGGCGGCCGCGCGCGTTCGGCCCGGCTTCCGGCAACAGGTGCACCGGCAGCCAGAACACCCGGCCGGTGCTGGTGAACGTCAGCAGCGTGTCGTGCGTGTTCACCAGCCACAGCCGGTCGATGAAATCCTCTTCCTTGGTCACCGCCGCCGCGCGCCCACGGCCACCGCGGCGCTGCGCGCGGTACGCCGTGACCGGCTGACGCTTGGCGTAACCGGCGTGCGACAGCGTCACCACCACGTCTTCCGGAGCGATCAGGTCGAGGATGTCGAGATCCTCCTCGCTGGCGCGGATTTCGCTGCGGCGGGCGTCGCCGAACTCTTCCTTCAGGTTCAGCAGCTCGGTACGGATCACCTCGCGCAGCCGGTCCGGGTTCTCGAGGATTTCGATCAGCGCGCGGATGGTTTCCAGCAGCTGCTTGTATTCGTCGGTGAGTTTGTCCTGCTCCAGCCCGGTCAGGCGGTGCAGACGCATCTCGAGGATCTGCTGTGCCTGCGTCTCGCTGAGCTGGTAACGCCCCTCGACCAGACCGATGCTGTCCGGCAGATCCTCCGGGCGCGACGCCTCGGCGCCGGCGGCGGCGAGCAGCGTCGACACCAGCCCCGGCTCCCAGGTGCGCGCGAGCATGCGCTCGCGCGCTTCCTGCGGCGTGGCCGAGGTCTTGATCAGGTCGATCATCTCGTCGATGTTGGCGAGCGCGACCGTGAGGCCTTCGAGGATGTGGGCGCGGTCGCGGGCCTTGCGCAGCTCGAAGATCGTGCGGCGGGTCACCACCTCGCGGCGGTGGCGCACGAAGCACTCGAGCATCTGCTTGAGGTTGAGCACCTGCGGCCGGCCGTCGACCAGCGCCACCATGTTGACGCCGAACACCGACTCCATCTGGGTCTGCTGATAGAGGTTGTTCAGCACCACGTCGGCGGATTCGCCGCGCTTGACCTCGATGTAGATGCGCATGCCGTCCTTGTCGGACTCGTCGCGCAGCTCGCTGATGCCCTCGAGCTTCTTTTCCTTGACCAGCTCGGCGATCTTCTCGATCAGCCGGGCTTTGTTGACCATGTACGGGATCTCGGTGACGACGATCGCCTCACGGCCGGTCGAATCGTTCACCTCGATCGTGGCGCGCGCGCGCATGCGCACGCGGCCACGGCCGGTGCGGTAGGCGGCCACGATGCCGGCGGTGCCGTTGATGATGCCGGCTGTGGGGAAATCCGGCCCCGGGATGTACTGCATCAGGCCGTCGACGTCGATCGACGGGTCGTCGATCAGCGCGATCAGCGCGTCCACCACCTCGGACAGGTTGTGCGGCGGAATGTTGGTGGCCATGCCGACCGCGATGCCGGCCGAGCCGTTGACCAGCAGGTTCGGCACCCGCGTCGGCAGGACGGTGGGCTCGAGCTCCTTCTCGTCGTAGTTCGGCTGGAAGTCGACCGTGTCCTTGTCGATGTCGGCCAGCAGTTCGTGCGACAGGCGCGACATGCGCGCCTCGGTGTAACGCATCGCCGCCGCGTTGTCGCCGTCGATCGAGCCGAAGTTGCCCTGCCCGTCCACCAGCAGGTAGCGCAGCGAGAACGGCTGCGCCATGCGCACCAGGGTGTCGTACACCGCCGAGTCGCCGTGCGGGTGGTACTTACCGATCACGTCACCGACGATTCGCGCCGACTTGTAGTACGGCTTGTTGCTGTGCGCGCCGAGCTCGTTCATCGCGTACAGCACGCGGCGGTGCACCGGCTTCAGGCCGTCGCGCACGTCCGGAAGCGCGCGGCCGACGATCACGCTCATCGCGTAATCGAGGTAGCTGCGGCGCATCTCGTCTTCGAGGTTGACGGGGATGATTTCCTTGGCGAGTTCGGCCATCAGGATTCCGTTGGATTGGGCGTCGCGCGGGTGGGCCCGCGGCCTGCGAGGAAGACGGTGTTCGCTCGTTCAGGCGGCCGCCGGAGCGCCGCTGCGGACGGCCCGCGCAGACGCCTGAAAAAGACAGGAAATCCTACCACGGAACGGCCGCTCGAACGACGCCGTTTTTTCGCAGAAACAAGCACTTGCGCGCCCCGCAACGGGGTGCGCCGGCGCACTTGGGGATGGCGCCGGAACGGCGTCGTGCCGGCACCCAGACGCCGGACGGCTCAGCCGCCGAACGCCGCGCGCAGCGCCTGCTCGTCGGGGCGTTCGATCACCCCGCGTTCGGTCACGATCACGTCGATCAGCTCGTGCGGCGTGACGTCGAACACCGGGTTCCAGGCGCCCACCTGTTCCGCCGCGGTACGCACGCCGCCGAGCGCGAACAGTTCGGCGGCGTCGCGCTCCTCGATGTGGATGGCGTCGCCTGACGGCGTGTCGAGGTCCACCGTGGACGACGGCGCGGCGACCATGAACTTGACGCCGTGGTGGCGCGCGGCGATCGCGAGCTGGTAGGTGCCGATCTTGTTGGCGGTATCGCCGTTGGCGCAGATGCGGTCCGCGCCGACGATCACCCACTGCACTGCACCGGTCTTCATCAGGTGCGCTGCGGCGGCGTCGGCGATCAGCACCGGCGCGATGCCGTCCTGCTGCAGTTCCCACACGGTCAGCCGCGCGCCCTGCAGCCAGGGCCGGGTCTCGCCGGCATACACGCGTTCCACCCGCCCCTGCGCCACGCCCGCGCGGATCACGCCGAGTGCGGTGCCGAAGCCGGCGGTGGCGAGCGAGCCGGTGTTGCAGTGGGTCAGCACGCCGCTGCCGGGTGCGATCAGCGCCGCGCCGAGCGCGCCCATGCGGCGGTTGGCGGCCAGGTCCTCCTCGGCGATCGCCTGCGCCTCGCGTTCCAGCACGTCGCGCCAGTCGCCGCCCGCGGCGCGCAGCACGCGGCGCATCCGCGTCAGCGCCCACGCCAGGTTGACCGCGGTCGGACGCGCGGCGTTGAGCCGCTGCATCGCCGGTTCCAGCGCCTGCATCGCGCCCGCGCCGTCAACGGCATCGACGGTGCGCGCGGCGAGCACCACGCCCCAAGCGGCGGCGATGCCGATCGCCGGCGCGCCGCGTACGACCAGCGCGCGGATCGCCTCCGCCACCGCGTCGCTGTCGGCGCAGTGGACGTAGCCCACCTCGAACGGCAGCTTGCGCTGGTCCAGCAGCTCCAGCGCGTCGCCGGTCCAGCGGATCGGGCGGATGCGGTCGTAGCGGTCGAAATCGAGGGCGTCGTTCATCCGGCGATTGTAGTCGCCGCGCTCACCGGCCTGAACGGAAACGGGGCGCCGACCGGCGCCCCGCGGGTGTCACTGCGACTCTTCCATGCTCCACACGGGTGGGCCGTGGTCGTCGTCGCGCGGGCCCCAGCCGTAGCCGCGCCGGTAGCCGACCTCGAACTCGCCACGGCAGCCGTGATCGACCCAGATGCCGCCGCGCTGCACGCCCCAGCTGCGCCCTTCGACGCAAGGGCTGCGCGACAGCTGGCGCACCAGGCGCACCCCGCCACGCGTGTTGGCCTGGCAGAAGCGCGAACGGCCGTCGCCGGACTCGCAGCGCACCCGCTGCACGGCTTCGTCGCGGCCGCCCCAGCCGCCGCCGCGGATGCGGAAGTCGGCGCGGCAGCCGCCGGCCACCCACACGCCACGGCGGTCGTAGCCCCAGGTCTGGCCTTCGATGCAGCGCGAGGACGACAACTGCCGCAGCAGCCGCACGCCGCCGCGGGTGTTGGCATCGCAATGCATCCAGCGGCCGTCGCGCGACTCGCAGCGCACCACTTCACCGCCGCCACCGCCCCAGCCGCCGCCGTGCGGGCCGCCGTAACCGAGCACGAAGTCGCCGCGGCAACCGTGACTCACCCAGATGCCGTCGCCGCGCACGCCCCAGCTGCGCCCCTCGACGCAGGGCGTGTCGGAGACCTGGCGCGCGAGGCGCACGCCGCCGCGCGTGTCGGCCGGGCAGAACTGCGAGCGGCCGTCGTTGGATTCGCAGCGCAGGATGCGCTCGCCGTAGTAATCGCCGCCGTACTGCGCCTGCGCGGGCGCCGCGAACGCGGTGCCGAACAACACGCCGAGGACGGAAAGCATCGCGGCACGCATGGAGGTCGCTCCTGTGGATGTCTGCACCGAATCTAGCCTTTGCTCATGAATGGCATTGCAAGAATTTCACGTTGCGCGAACTTCGTGCAGGCGCCGTTCACCCCGCTCACGCCCGCGCGAAGTCGAACGCCAGCACGTCGGCGATGCGCTCCGTGCCCCGCATCGCCATCAGCAGGCGGTCGATGCCGAGCGCGACGCCCGCGCAGGCGGGCAGCCCGGCATCGAGCGCGGCGAGCAGCCGCTCGTCCTGCGGCGGCGCAGCATGGCCGCGCGTGGCCCGCACGGCGGCGTCACGCGCGAAGCGCGCGCGCTGTTCGCCGGCGTCCTGCAGCTCGTGATAGCCGTTGGCGAGCTCCAGCGGTCCGAGATACAGCTCGAAGCGCTCCGCCACCGGCGGGTCGTCCGCGCGCAGCTTCGCCAATGCGCACTGCGACGCCGGATAGTCGTAGACCGCCAGCAGGCGGTCGGTCGGAAACGTCGGCTGCAGGCGGTGCGTCATCAGCAGGTCGAGCCAGTCGTCGCGGGTCAGGCCGTCGGGATCGATCCGCACCTCGCCCAGCGCCGCGCGCAGCTGTTCTTCATCGGCGAGCAAGGGGTCGATGCCGAGCGCATCGCGGTACAGCGCGCGGTAGCTCACTTCCTCGACCCCCGCACGGCGGCCGACCAGCGCCAGCGCCGCCTGCACCAGCTCGACCGTTTCGCCGACCAGCCGGCGGTGGTCCCAGCCGACGCGGTACCACTCGAGCATGGTGAACTCGGGGTTGTGGCGGCCCCCGGCCTCGCCGTCGCGGAACACCCGCCCGAGCTCGTAGCAGTCGCCGATACCGGCGGCGAGCAGTCGCTTGAGCGCGAATTCCGGCGACGTGCGCAGCCAGCGCGTGCGTGGCGCGCCCTCGGTGCGCCCGGAGAACTCCAGCGCGAACGACGCGATGTTGGGGTCGGTGTTGCCGGCCTGCGACATGATCGGCGTCTCGACCTCGAGGACGCCGCGCTCGGCGAAGAACGCCCGGATGGTCGCGTTGAGCCGGGCGCGCAGGCGCAGCGCTTCGAAGCCGGCGGACGGCCTCCAGTCGCCGGCGGTCATTCGTGCTCCGCCAGGAACGCGAGCAGCTTCGCCTCGTCCCAGATCTCGACACCGAGCTCTTGTGCCTTCGCGAGCTTGCTGCCGGCGGCCTCGCCGGCGACCACCACCGAGGTCTTCTTCGACACGCTGCCCGAGACCTTGGCGCCGAGCGCTTCCAGCCGCGCACCCGCTTCGTCGCGGCTCATCGAGGAAAGCCCGCCGGTCAGCACGACCGTCTTGCCGGCGAGCGGACCGTCGCTGGCGCGCTGCGGCGGACCTTCCGGCCAGCGCACGCCGTTGGCGCGCAATGCGGCGATCACCTCACGGTTGTGCGGTTCGGCGAAGAAATGCGCGATGCGCGAGGCCACGACCGGACCGATGTCGGGCACCGACTGCAGGGCTTCGGCATCGGCCGCCATCAGCGGATCGAGCGCGCCGAAGTAACGTGCGAGCGTCTTCGCCGTGCTCTCGCCGACGTCGCGGATGCCGAGCGCGAACAGCACGCGCTCCAAGGAAGTGTCGCGGCTGCGGTCGATCGCGGCGAGCAGGTTCTCCGCCCACTTGGTGGCGACCTTGCCGGCCTTGACCGTCTCCGGCACGGTGCCGTCGCGCTCGTCGGCGCGCCGCTTCATCTCGAGGAAGTCCTCGAGCGTGAGCGTGTACAGGTCGGCCACCGATTTCACGTAGCCGAAATCCACCAGCGCCTCGACGAAGCGCTCGCCAAGGCCCTCGATGTCCATCGCGCGCCGCGAAGCGAAATGCAGCAGCGCCTGCTTGCGCTGCGCCGCGCAGAACAAACCGCCGGTGCAGCGCGCGACCACCTCGCCTTCCTCGCGCTCGACCGCCGAGCCGCACACCGGGCACGTCGCCGGCAGGGCGTACGGTGGATGCAGCGGCCGGCCGGCCGCGTCGAGTGGCCTTCGCTCCTCGATCACCCGTACCACTTCGGGAATCACGTCGCCGGCACGACGCACGATCACGCTGTCGCCGACGCGGACGTCCAGCCGCGCCACCTGATCGGCGTTGTGCAGGGTCGCGCTGGTGACGGTGACGCCGGCCACCTGCACCGCCTGCAGCCGCGCCACGGGCGTCAGCGCACCGGTGCGTCCGACCTGCACGTCGATCGCCTCGATCACCGTCGCCTCTTCCTGCGCAGGGAACTTGTGCGCGAGCGCCCAGCGTGGCGCGCGCGAAACGAAGCCCATCGCCCGCTGCTGGTCGTAGCGGTCGAGCTTGTAGACCACCCCGTCGATGTCGTACGGCAACGCGTTGCGGCACGCGCCGATCTCGGCAAAGTATGCGAGCAACCCTCCGGTGCCGCGCGCGGTGCGGCTCTGGGGACACACCGGAAAACCGAGCGCGTGCAGCCACTGCAGGGTCTGCGAATGGGTCGGTGGCAGCACACTGCCCTCCACCTCGCCGAGCGCATAGGCGAAGAACGCCAGCGGACGCTGCGCGGTCACCCGCGGGTCAAGCTGGCGCAGCGAACCGGCCGCGCCGTTGCGCGGGTTGGCGAGCGTCTTCTCGCCGTGCTCGCGCGCCCACGCGTTGTAGCGCTCGAACGCCGTGCGCGGCATGTAGACCTCGCCGCGCACCTCCAGCACCGGCGGCGCGTCGCCACGCAGGGTCAATGGGATCGCGCGGATGGTGCGCAGGTTGGCGCTGACGTCCTCGCCGGTCGCACCGTCGCCGCGGGTCGCGCCGCGCACGAACCGGCCGTGCTCGTAGCGCAGGCTGATCGCCAGCCCGTCGAGCTTGGGCTCGACCGAGAACATCGGGTCGGCATCGCCGGTTTCCTTGGCAATCCGCGCGACGAAATCCGCCACCTCCGCGTCGCTGAACGCGTTCGCCAGCGACAGCATCGGCACCGCGTGGCGCACCGGCGCGAACTTCTGCGACGGGGCCGCGCCCACGCGCGCGGCCGGCGAGTTCGGGTCGGCGTGTTCGGGATGGGTCGCCTCCAACGCCTGCAGCTCGCGCAGCAGGCGGTCGTACTCGCTGTCCGGGATCGAGGGGTCGTCGAGGACGTAGTAGCGGTAATTCGCTTCGTCGATCAGGCGACGCAGTTCGGCGATGCGGACGGCGGAATCGGTCATCGGCGGCAGGACGGGGAGCGACGGCGCGCGTCGGCGCGGCTTACCAGCGCGTCGGCCGGGTCAGCGGCGGCGTTTCGCGCTGGCGGTCGTAGGCGCGCAGCTCGTCGCGGATGTGTGCGATGCGCTGGCGGCCGAGCGCGTTGCGCTGGTCATCGAGCACCACAGCGTCGAGCAACTCCGCCATGCGCTGCGCGGTCGGCAGCATCGCGTCCCACGCATCGAGCGCCGGCACCGGCGCCGGCAGGGTAAGGAAAAACGCGAGCGCCGGCGTCTCCAGCGCCTGGATGGCGGCCATGTCGAAGCTTCCCGGCTTCATCACGTTGGCCACGCTGAAAACCGGGCCGCGCTCCGGATGGTTCTCCACCAGGCGATGGAACACCGCCATGTGGCCGTAGACGAGGCCGGCCTTCTCGGCCGCCACCACGATGTCGGGACCGTGCAGCTTACGGCCGGCGCGCGCGGCGACGTACAGCGTGACGATCTTGTCGAAGTGCTCGCTGACGCGGCGGCCGAGATCGCTGTTCGGCGCGGCCCGCTCGGCGCCGCCGAGTTCGAGTTCCGGCTGCGTGACCGCCGGTTCGCGTTCGCCCAGTTCGCGTTCGAGCTGCTCGGCCAGCGTCGGCTCGGCGCGCGGCGCGGTCCGCTCCTCGCGCGGCATGCGCCGCCCCTGACCGGGCTTGCGCGGCCGGCCGAAGAAATAGATCGCGCCGATCAGCAGGATTCCCGCGACGAGGATGCCCAGCCGCAACAGCATCATGTCCGACATGCGTTCCTCCTCGAGGCTCAGGCGGCGCCAGCCAGGCGCGTCGCCTCCGCCAGGTCGACCGACACCAGGCGGCTCACGCCCGGCTCGCGCATGGTCACGCCCATCAGCTGGCGCGCCGCTTCCATCGTCGCCTTGTTGTGGGTGACGAACAGGAACTGTACCTGTTCGCTCATCTCCGAGACCATCGCACAGAAGCGGCCGACGTTGGCCTCGTCGAGCGGCGCGTCCACCTCGTCGAGCAGACAGAACGGCGCCGGGTTGAGGCGGAAGATCGCGAACACCAGCGCGACCGCGGTCATCGCCTTCTCGCCGCCGGACAGCAGCGAGATGTTGGACACGCGCTTGCCCGGCGGCCGCGCCATGATCGCGACACCGGTGTCCAGCAGATCCTCGCCGGTCAGTTCGAGGTAGGCATGGCCGCCGCCGAACAGGCGCGGATACAGCTCCTGGATGCCGGCGTTGACGCGGTCGAACGTGTCCTTGAAGCGGCCGCGGGTCTCGCGGTCGATCTTGCGGATCGCGTCCTCCAGCGTTTCCAGCGCGGTGCTGAGGTCGGTGTGTTGCGCATCGAGGTACTCCTTGCGCTGCGCGGCCTCGGCGTGCTCCTGGATCGCAGCGAGGTTGACCGGTTCCAGCCGACGCAGACGCTGGTCGAGGTCGGCCACCGCCTTCTCCCAGGTGGCCGCGTCGGCGTCGTCGGAGAGCGCGTTCAGCACGTCCTCGAGCACGAAACCGCCTTCCTGAATCGCGGCGGTCAGGGTCTCGGCCTTCAGCATCAGCGCCTGCAGTTCCAGGCGGCGCTGGCCGATCGCCTCGCGCTGCTGGATCGCCTGCTCGTCGCGCTGCTGGCGGACCTGCTCGAAGCGGCGCAGCTCGTGGTCGATGCCGTCGAGCGCGGTACGCGCGGCGGTGAGCTGCTGCTCGGCGAGCACGCGCTGCTCCAGCGCGACCTGCCGCTGCTGTTCCAGCTCGCGCACCGGCGCGTCGCCTTCGGCAAGCTGGCGGCTCAGCTCCTCCAGCCGCAAATCGAGTTGACCGCGCTGGCCACCCATCCGCTCCAGCGCCTGCGACAGCGAGGCGATCTGGGTGCGCTGCGATTCCAGCGTCAGCGCCAGCGCATGCGCGGCGTCGCGCGCCTCGCGCGCGGCGTTGCGGGCGTAGTCGCGCGCTTCGCCCAGGCTGCGGCGCTCGGCTTCCAGCCGCTGGCGCGCTTCCTCCAGCTCGGCCATCCGCGCGACCGCGTCTTCCTGCCGGCTGCGCGCCTCGCGCGCCTGGTCGCGGGCGGCATCGAGCGTGGCGGTAAGCTGCGCCAGCTCCGCATCGATCTTCTCGATGCGGCCGCGCGCGGAATCGATGCGGCCCTGCTGGCTCTGGATCTGCCCGGCGAGCTCCGACACCCCGCGGTGCGCGAGGTAGAGGCTGCGCTGGGCATCCTCGCGCTGCTGCTCGCTGGCGAGCAGGCGGTCGCGCAGGTCGGTGAGGCGCGCTTCGAGCTCGCGCTCGCGCTCCTGCAGCGTCTCGATCTCGGCGCGCAGGGCGTGGATCTCTTTCTCGCGCAACAGCGCGCCGGAGGTCGGCGCGGTGGCGCGCGACACCCTCAGCCAGCCGCTGCCGAGCCGTTCGCCTCCGCGGGTGATGACCGACTCGCTGGGGCCGAGCGAGGCCAGCATCGCGCGCGCCGCGGCGAGGTCGTCGGCCGCGTGCAGCGGCGCCAGCAGCGCGCGGATCGCGGCGGGGCCCTGCACCTTGGCGGCGAGCGACGTGACCGGGTACGTGGTGCCGTCGCGCTGCGGCGAGACCAGCGCCAGGCGGCCGTCGGCGAGTTCGGCGACCGCGTCGACCAGCGTCTCGGGCGCCTCGACCAGCACCGCCTCGATCAGCTGGCCGAGTGCGGCTTCGACCGCGCCCTCCCAGCCGGATTCGACGTCGAGCGCCTCGCCGACGCGGGTAGCATTGTCGAGTCCGCGCGCCTGCAGCCAGGCCAGCGCGGCGCCCTGTTCCTGGCCCAGGGCCGCGTGCTGCAGCGTCTCCAGCGACGACAGCCGGCCGCGAGCGGCCTGCGCCTGCTTGCGCACGTCGGCGAGTTCCTGCTGGGTCGCGCGCTGCTGCTCCTGCACCTCGGCGACCGCGCGCTTGCGCGTTTCCAGCTCCTCGGTGAGCAGCTCGAGCGAGGCCTTGCGCTCCTCGTGCTGCACCTGCAGCTCGGCGAAGGTGTCGCTTAGCGCAGCGAGATCCAGCGCGGCACGCTCGGCGGTGAGCGCCTCGCGGCGACGCTCGGCATCGAGCGCCTGGCGGTCGAGATGTTCGATGCGCGTGCGCTCGACGTCCGCGGCGCGCGCGGCCTCGGCCTGCGCGCGGGTGTGGGCGTCCCAGCGCTGCTGCCAGTCGGCGAGCTTCGCCTCGGCATCACGCAGCGCGTCCTGGCGCGCCTCGTCCTCCTCGCGCAGCTGCTCCAGCCGCGGTTCGTCACGCTCCACCGCCTCGCGCAGCACCTGCAGGCGCGACGCGTCGCTGCCGATGTGCTGGCCGAGTTCGGCGAGCGCCTGCTCGGCCTCCTCGCGGGCGCGCTGCAGCCGCGCGGTCATCTCGCGCTGGTGCTGGATCTGCTGTTCGATGCGCGCGAGCGTGGCGCTGACTTCATAGCTCCCCGCCTGTGCCCTGCTCAGCGCGTCGGCCGCCTCGTCGCGGCGCGCGCGGCCGGTTTCCAGCTCGCGCTCGGCCTCGCGCTGCTCGGCGATCAGCTGCTGCAGGCGGGTCTCCTGCTGCGACAGCTTCTCGCGCTGGGACTGCAACTTGGCATCGAGCGCGCGGAATTCGAGCGCCTTCCACTCGGCATCCTTGATCTTCCGCTCGGCCTGCAGCGCCTGGTACTGCTCGGCCTGGCGGGCCTGGCGGCGCAGGTGCTCGAGCTGCTTGCCGACTTCTTCGCGCAGGTCGTTGAGGCGATCGAGGTTCTCGCGGGTGTGGCGGATGCGGGTTTCGGTCTCCTTACGACGCTCCTTGTACTTGGAGATGCCGGCCGCCTCTTCCAGATAGATGCGCAGCTCCTCCGGCTTGGCCTCGATGATCTGGCTGATCATCCCCTGCTCGATGATCGAGTAGCTGCGCGGGCCGAGGCCGGTGCCAAGGAACAGGTCGGTGATGTCGCGCCGGCGGCAGCGCGTGCCGTTGAGGTAGTAGTTGCTCTGGCCGTCGCGGCCGACCGTGCGCTTGACCGAGATCTCGTTGAACGCGGCGTACTCGCCGGTGATCGCGTGGTCGGAGTTGTCGAAGATCAGCTCGACGGTCGCCTGCGACACCGGCTTGCGGGTGGTGCTGCCCGCGAAGATCACGTCGGTCAGCGAATCGCCGCGCAGGCGGCTGGCCGAGCTTTCGCCCATCACCCAGCGCACCGCGTCGATGATGTTCGACTTGCCGCAGCCGTTGGGCCCGACGACGCCGGTCATGTTGGTCGGCAGGTGCAGCGTGGTCGGATCGACGAACGACTTGAACCCGGACAGCTTGATGGTGGACAGACGCATGCGGCGGACGGCCCTCGACGCGCCGGAGGGCGCGGTCGCTGAGAAACTGGAGCAACTGGAGTGCCCAACCCCCTGATTGGTCTGGGCAGGAACGCGGCCCGGAGGCCGCGAGCTCACCGGAGTATAACGGCCGGGCGACGGCCCGCACCGGGGCGCGCGTCGCGCCACCGCGGCACCCGCGTGCGCCTGTCCGGCAGGCGCACGGGCGCCTGCGCGCCACGGCGGATCGGCTAACGTACGCGGCTCGCCCACACCCGCGGTCTTCGATGAGCGACACCGTCCTGCTCGCCGACATCGGCGGCACCAATGCCCGCTTCGCCCTCGCCGAACCGGCCGCGCCGATGCCGCTGGCGATGGACAGCGTGCGCGAGTTTCCGGTGGCCGAGTTCCCGTCACTCGCCGATGCCGCGCGGCACTACCTCGATACCACGGGTGCCAGCGCGAGGCGCGCGGTGTTCGCGGTGGCCGGGCGCGTCGATGGCGACGAGGCGCGCATCACCAACCACCCGTGGGTGATCTCGCGCCGACGCACCGGCGAGGCGCTCAAGCTCGACCAGCTCGAGCTGGTGAACGATTTCGCCGCCCAGGCGATGGCCATCCCGTTACTCACGCCCGCGGACGTGGTTCCGATCGGGCCGGTGGGCTGGCAGCCCGACGCCGGGGAGCTCGACCGCACCTACGCCATCCTCGGGCCCGGCACCGGCCTGGGCGTCGGCGGGCTGCTGATCCGCGGCGGCCGGCACCACCCGCTGCAGACCGAGGGCGGCCACGTCAGCTTCGCGCCCGGCACGCCGGTGGAGATCGAGATCCTGCAGCGGCTGTCCAACGAGTTCGGCCGCGTCTCCAACGAACGACTGATCTGCGGCCAGGGACTGGTCAACATCCACCGCGCGCTGTCGGCGATCGCCGGTACCGACCCCGGGCCGATGCAGCCGCGCGACATCACGGCGCGCGCCAAGGACGGCGACCCGCGCTGCGAGCACGCGATCGACGTGTTCTGCGCGGTGTTCGGTGCGATCGCGGGCGACCTCGTGCTGACGCTCGGCGCCTGGGACGGGGTCTTCCTCACCGGTGGACTGGTGCCGAAGCTGATGCCATGGCTCGCGCACTCGGCGTTCCGCTTCCGCTTCGAGCACAAGGGCCGCTTCTCCCCGGCGATGGCGCGGGTGCCTACGCTCGCGGTCATGCACGCGCAGCCCGGGCTGCTCGGCGCGGCCGCGATCGCGCAGCGCCTGCCGCGCTAGCGCGACTGCCCCGCGCTCACGCGCGCGCCGGCACGCTATCGTTGTCCGGCGCGCCGCACGGCGTGCGTGGAGCCCCGACCGCCAGCTGCATCAGGACGATGACCGATACGCCTTCGCCCGCGACCGTCGCCGCACCGGTCCTGCACACCCATCCGAACGCCGAGCGCTGGGCCGCCGCCGCGGCCGAGGCGATCGCGCGCACGCTGTGCGAGGACCTGGCGTCGCGCCCGCGCGCGCGCCTGCTCGTCTCCGGTGGTACCACCCCGGCACCGGTATACGCCGCGCTGTCGCAGGTCGCGCTGCACTGGTCGCGGGTGGACGTGGCGCTGGTCGACGAGCGCTGGCTGCACCCGGACGATCCGGACAGCAACGCGCGGCTGGTGCGCGAGCACCTGCTGCAGCACGGCGCGGCCGAGGCGCGCTTCGAGCCGCTGACCCAGCCCGGCCGCACGCTCGAGGACGCGGTGGCCTGGGCCAACGCGCATGCGCAGCAGCCGGCGGCGGTGGCGGTGCTCGGCATGGGGGACGACGGCCATACGGCATCGCTGTTCCCCGGCATGCACGGGCTGGAGCGCGCGCTCTCCAGCGAACGTCCGTACGTCGCGGTCGACGCGCGCGACTGCCCCGGCGCGCGCCAGTGGGCACGCCGGATCAGCCTGACGCCGGCGGGCCTGCGCTGCGCGCGCGAACGCGTGCTGCTGCTGCGCGGCACCGGCAAGCGCGCGGTGCTCGAGCGCGCCCTGGCCGACGGCGATCCGCGACGCTGGCCGGTGCTCGTCGCGCTGGGCGGCGGGGCGCCATTGCAGGTGCATTGGTGTCCGTAGCCATCCTGGCGGACGGGCTTGGGCATCGCGGGAAAACGGATCGCGGCTGAAGCCGCTCCTACCGCGAGGCCTCCGTGGGCGTCCGCGCACTGATCGAGAGCGCGTGGATGTCGGTGTCCATCAGCGTACCGAGCGCCGCGTACACCGCGCGATGGCGGGCGATCGGACTCAAGCCCTCGAACGCTTCGCTCACGATGCTCACCTTGAAGTGGCCGCGACCGTCGCGCGCACCGGCATGACCGGCATGCAGGTGGCTCTGGTCCTCGATCTCCAGCTGCAGCGGCGTCAGCGCGCGCTCCAGCGCGACGCGGATGGCGGGCACACGCTGCTCGCGCGGCAGCGGCGCGCTCACGGCAGCACCTTGCGGAACGGCCGCACCTCGACGCGTGCGTATACGCCCGCCTCCACGTACGGATCGGCCTGCGCCCACGCCCGCGCCTCGTCGAGCGAGGCGAACTCGGCGACGATCACGCTGCCGCTGAAGCCGGCCGGGCCGGGGTCCTCGGCATCGATCGCCGGACACGGCCCCGCCATCAGCAGGCGGCCGGCATCGCGCAGCGCTTCCAGCCGCGCGAGGTGCGCAGGCCGCGCGGCGAGCCGGCGCGGCAACGCGTCGGGCGCATCAAAACCTTCGATCAGGTACCACATCGGCATACGTTCCAGCGGCGAAGGGCCGGCATTGTAGGCGCTGGACAGCGCCGGGCCCGCGCGCTTACCCTAGCGGCCAATGCATCAGGCCGGCGCAGCGGCCACGGGGCGTCCGAACCGCCCGGCACACGCGAACCACGTGTGCGACAGCTGCTCCCCCCACCGGCCCGGCTCGCAACCCACCGACGCTGGCGGCCGCACGGCGCGCCGTCCGGTCGGGGTCCTGCGACCGCGCGAAAGTATTAGCTGTCCGTTGCATCGCCCGCGCCGCGGCTGTCGCCGCCCGCGCACGGCGGCGTGACGTCTGTGGCCCAACGGCCGGACACGCTCCGGCCATCAGCGCATCGCATGACCCACGAACTCGCGCCCGCCGCGAACGACGCCAATCCGAGCCCGACGACGCCGCAGCAGCAGGAAATGCCGCTGGCGGTGGTGCATGGGCAGCCGGTGCTGCAGATCCCGCAGGACCTGTACATCCCGCCGGACGCGCTGGAGGTCATCCTCGACGCGTTCGAAGGCCCGCTCGACCTGCTGCTGTACCTGATCCGCCGGCAGAACCTCGACATCCTCGACATCCCGGTCGCGGAGATCACGCGCCAGTACATCGACTACATCCAGGCGATGCACGAGATGCGCTTCGAGCTCGCCGCGGAATACTTGGTGATGGCCGCGATCCTCGCCGAGATCAAGTCGCGCATGCTGCTGCCGCGGCCGGCCAGCGAGGACGGGCTGGAAGAGGATCCGCGCGCCGAACTGGTGCGCCGGCTGCAGGAATACGAACGCTTCAAGCAGGCGGCCGAGGACATCGATGCGCTGCCGCGCATGGAGCGCGACACCGCGCCGGTGGCCGCGTACGTGCCGGATCGCGCGGCGGTGAAGCTGCCGCCGCCGGTGGATCTGCAGGAGATGCTGCTGGCGCTGCGCGACGTGCTCAAGCGCGCCGAGCTGTTCAGCCAGCATGCGATCAAGCGCGACGCGCTGAGCGTGCGCCAGCGCATGGGCGACCTGCTCGAGCGCATGAGCGACGGCGCGTTCCACCGCTTCGAGTCGCTGTTCACCGCCGAGGAAGGCCGGCTCGGCGTGGTGGTGACGTTCCTGGCGATGCTGGAACTGGCGAAGGAACGCCTGCTCGAGATCGTGCAGGAGGCGCCGTTGGCGCCGATCTACCTGAAGTCGCTCGCCGCCGGCGGTGCGCCGGAAGGCGTGGAGTTGCGCAGCGAGTTCGACGACGCGCCGGATGCGGCGAACGATGCCTGAGGCGCGGGACTGGGGATTCGTGATTCGGGATTCGTCCAAGCGGATGGCGATTCCCGATGCAGCCCCGGCCCCACCGCAATCCCGCTGAACGTAGACACTGGATTCCCGCTCGCGCGGGGATAACGAAGGCAAGACCGAAACGACCTCAATGGATCAATCGATCATCAACCGCATCGTCGAGGCCGCGTTGCTCGCCGCCAACCAGCCGTTGTCGCTGGTGCAGCTGCAAGCGCTGTTCCCCGAGGACCAGCCGGCGCCGCCGGGCAGCGTCGAGCAGGCGCTGGAGACCCTGCGCGAAGGCTGCGCCGAGCGCGGCATCGAGCTGGTCGAGGTCGCCTCCGGCTTCCGCTTCCAGGTCAGGGCCGACGTGCACCCGTGGGTGGCGCGCCTGTGGACCGAGCGCCAGACGCGGTATACCCGCGCCACGCTGGAGACGCTCGCGCTGATCGCCTACCGCCAGCCGATCACCCGCGGCGAGATCGAGCAGATCCGTGGCGTGGCGGTCAGCAGCAACATCATCAAGGCGCTGGAGGAGCGCGAGTGGATCCGCGTGGTCGGCCACCGCGACGTGCCCGGCAAGCCGGCGCTGTACGGCACCACCAAGGCGTTCCTCGACTACTTCGGGCTCAAGCGCCTAGACGAGCTGCCGCCGCTGTCCGAACTGAAGGACATCGGCGAGCTGGAACCGCAGCTGCCGCTGGACAATCCGATCCCCGCGAACGTCTCCGGCGCGGCGGATGCGGGCGAGACGCCGTCCAACGACGCAGTCGGCGACGACGCCGGCGTCGCGACCGATGCGTCAGCATCCCCGACAGGCGAGGACACGCCTGTCGCCCCCGACCCGGCGACGGATTTTGAGTCCGCCACCCCCACCGAAGCCCTGGATGACGACGCCGAAACGGTCTCGTCGGAGCACGCCACGCCATGACTGAATCGACCCGCCGCACGCTGTCGCTCAAACGCGGCGACACCCCCCGTGAACCCGCTCCCCGTCTCGAGGAACGCCTGCACAAGGTGCTGGCGCAGGCCGGACTCGGCTCCCGGCGTGCGCTCGAACAGCGCATCGCCGACGGCCTGGTCAAGGTAAACGGCGAAACCGCCCAGGTGGGCATGAGCGTCAAGAGCGGCGACCGCATCGAACTCGACGGCCGCCAGTTCGTCGCCACCGCGCTCGCCGAACCGGCGCGCGTGCTGGTCTATCACAAGCCGGAAGGCGAAGTGACCACGCGCGAGGATCCGGAAGGCCGGCCGACCGTGTTCGACGCGCTGCCGGCGCTGAAGGGCGCGCGCTGGATCGCGATCGGCCGGCTGGACATCAACACCACCGGCCTGCTGCTGCTCACCACCGACGGCGAGCTCGCGAACGCGCTGATGCATCCCTCCTACGAGGTCGAGCGCGAATATGTCTGCCGCATCCGTCCGCCGGAAGGTCAGGAGCACGTGCCGGAGAACCTGGTCGACCGCCTGCGCCGCGGCGTGGCGCTCGACGACGGGCCGGCCAAGTTCGACGAGGTCGAGGCGATCGGCAGCAGCGAATCGCACGACTGGTTCCGCGTCGTGGTCAAGGAAGGTCGCAACCGCGAAGTGCGCCGACTGTGGGAATCGCAGGGCTGCCAGGTCAGTCGCCTCAAGCGCATCCGCTACGGCAAGGTCGCTCTGCCGCGCGAGCTCAAGCGCGGCCAGTCGCAGGAACTTCCCGCCGCCCAGGTCGAGGCGCTGCGGCGCGAGCTCGGCCTCGACGATGGCCCGCCGCCGGCGCTGACGCTGCAGCCGGTGATCGGCCAGCGCAAGGCTGCGAAGTCGACCGTGCACCTCGGCGGCGAGCGCGCGCAGGGCTACGTCAACGGCCACAACACCGCCGACGAGGGCCGCGAGCTGCGCCGCTTCGATCACGTGCGCGACGATCGCCGCGGCCGGCGCGGTGGCGGCGGCAAGCATGGCGGCCTCACCGTCACCGGCGAGGCCGCTGCCAAGCAGGCCAACAAGCCGTTCAAGCAGCGCAAGCAGAAGGGACCGAAGCCGTTGCCGGACGGCAACCCGGCCGCGTTCCGCACCTGGTACGTGCCCGATGGCGTGGAGACCGGTCCCAGCGGCCACCGCAACCCCGACGGCCGCGGCCGCAAGCCGTACGGCAAGCCGGGCGCGCGCGCCGGACAGGGTGCGGGCGCCGGTGCGGGAGGCCCGCGTCCGGGCGGTCGCCCCGGCGGCCGACAGGGGCAAGGCCAAGGTCAGGGTCAGGGCCAGCGCCAGGGCCAGCCCGGCCGCAAGGCGCCGTACGGTCATCCCGCCGGTGCGGTGAGCTTCCCCTCTGACCACGCCAACCCGGGCTATTCGCCGTACGGCGACAAGCCGCGCGGCCCGCGCCCCGGCGGCGCCGGCGGCCCGCGCCGCAACGGCGGCGGCGGTCGTCCGGGCGGCGGTGGACGCCCCGGAGGCGGTCGTCCGGGCGGCGGTGGTCGCCCCGGCGGCGGCGGTCGCGGCCCGCGCTAGATCGCGAGGCGTGTTTGCCACGCAGTGCCGTAGGTTGGGCTGAGCCAAAGGCGAAGCCCAACCCGTATCGACGTTCGAGGCCGCGGAGCGCCGTGCAGCGCTGTGAAACGCGTTACGCTCGGCGCATCGTTCGCCTCCCGTCGTCATGTCCTACCACGCCTGGTTCCAGCTCGTCGTGCTGCCGCACGCGGCCATCGCACGCCACTACCCGCCCCGCACCGCGACGCTGCTGCTCGGTCAGCCCGTCGCGCCCTATCGCCGTACGCAGGACGACCTCGACTTGGCCGTGCGGACCATCGCCGCGTCCTCGCGCAGCGATTGGTTCACGCAGTCTTGCCTGCGGTTGCTGCGCGACTTTCCCGGCTACGATTCGTTGCGCTTTCTGACGCGCGAGCAGGTCACGCACCGCGAATTCGAACCCTACGATTCGCCGCCCGAAGGTGAGGCCGTGAACGAGGAGCTTGGCGGCACCCACCTCCTGTACACGCTGCTGCAGGGACCTGCGCTCGCGGAGGCGGCAGACCAGATGCGACATCTGCTCGACGAGATGCGTGCCCGGCCGGAACGGGTGGCGGCGTCGATCGAGGATGGCTATACAGGCGAGGACGTGGCCGTAGCCTGGCAACGCGCGCGTGTCTGCGGGCGCCTCAACTACGAAGCCAGCGAGGAGTGCGACGACATCGACGGCCTCCTGTGCGGTCTGGTGTCGATGCACGAAGCCCTGGCGCTCGCTCGCCAAGAGGGGCACGTGGCGATCTACACGCAGACGCTGCCGATGTAGCCCGCCCCGCGCCGACGCGCTTCACGTCGGCCCCATCGTCGCTTCACCCACCCCCGTCAACCTGCGCGAAAGCGAGGGAGTGGTGGCATGGGCATATCGTACGAGTGGGACGTGGTGGTCGCGGGCGCCGGTTTCGCCGGCGCCGCCTGCGCGCTGGCCGCCGCGCACCACGGCTTGCGCGTGCTGGTGCTGGAGCGCAAGCACGACCCGGGCGAGCGGCTGCACACCACCGGCATCATCGTGAAGGAAGCGGCCGAGCGCACCTGGCTCAACCGCCTCCCGGCCGACCTCACCCGCCGCATCGAACGCGTGCGCCTGTATTCGCCGCGGCT
This sequence comes from Lysobacter sp., assembly GCA_035645555.1. Classification (GTDB taxonomy): domain Bacteria; phylum Pseudomonadota; class Gammaproteobacteria; order Xanthomonadales; family Xanthomonadaceae; genus Lysobacter_F. Next base: position 80,421 of record DASQMI010000092.1, read on the forward strand.
GCGCCATCTCGACCTGGGCGCACCCGGCTACTACTTCCTCACCACCGACACCCCCGGCGTGATGCGCTGGCTCGCCGACGAGCTGGTCCGCCACGGCGTCGAGCTCCGGCTGGGTCGCGCGTTCACCCAGGCCGAGCGCGACGGCTCCGGCTGGAACGTCGCGGACGCCGGTCGCACGCGCTACCTGGTGGGCGCCGACGGCGCGCGCTCGCGCGTGGCCGCGCGCTTCGGACTCGGCCAGGAACAGGACCACCTGCTCGGCGTTGAGTACGAGTTCGCCGGCCTCACCTTGGCGGACCCCGACGCGCTGCATTGCTTCGTCAGCCGCCAGTACGCGCCCGGCTACATCGGCTGGCTGGCGCAGAACCCGACCGGCGTGCAGGCGGGCATCGCGCTGCGGCCGCGCCAGGGCCGTCCGCGCCGACCCGATCTGGACGGCTTCCTGCGCCACATCGGCCCGACCGTGGGGCTGCCGCCGGGGCTGCGCCCGAGCACGGTGCGCGCAGGCCCGATCCCATGCGGAGGCGCGGTGCGGCCGCTGGCCGGCGACGGCGTGATCCTCACCGGCGATGCGGCCGGGATCGTCTCGCCGGTCACCGCAGGCGGCATCCATTCGGCGTGGGAACACGGCTGGCGCGTCGGCGAAGCGATCGCGGCACACCTGCTGCACGGCGGGCCGCCGCCGGAACACGTCGCCGTGGAAGCAGCACCGACGTTCCGCCGCAAGCGCGCGTTGCGCTGGGCGTTCGACCGCTTCCAGATGGACTGGCCGTTTGACCTGCTGCTGTACTCGCTGCCGCTGCGCTGGGCGGCGGAGCTGGTGTATTTCCACCGCCGCGGCAATCGGCTTTCCGACGTCTGAGCACGCGGCGTGGCCGCACCGTTTCACCGCGCGCACTGTCGGCACGCCCGAGTCGGTGCATCATGCGGGCATCCCATCCAGGGAATCCGCATGCTGATCGAAGGCAGCTGCCACTGTGGGAACATCGGCTTCCACCTGCGCTGGGAACCCGATCCCGTTGAGATTCCCGCACGGGCCTGCACGTGCAGTTTCTGCACCAAGCACGGCGGCGTGTGGACCGCGCATCCGGCGGCGTCGTTGCGCATCACGGTGGACGACCCCACCCTGCTCTCGCGCTACGCCTTCGGCACCCACACCGCCGACTTCCTGGTCTGCGCCCGCTGCGGCGCGGTGCCGGCCGTGCTGAGCCGCATCGAAGGCCGGCTGTACGCCGTGGTCAACGTCAACACGTTCGAAGGTGCGGCGCGCCCGCTGCTGCGGCCGGGCCCGGTGAGCTTCGACGACGAATCCGAAGCCGAGCGGCTGGCGCGGCGCCAGCGCGGCTGGATCGGCGACGTCACGATCGCCGGCATCGACTGACCCATCTGCAACCGCGCCGTGCCGGCGCGTATCCGGGAGCTACATGGAAACCAGAACCGGAACCTGCCACTGCCGGGCCGTGCAGTTCGAAGTCGAGCTGGAGAACGGCTTCGAGAATCTGCGCCGCTGCAACTGCTCGCTGTGCCGCCGCAAGGGCGCGGTGATGGCCAGCGTACCGATCGCGCGACTGCGCGTGACCAAGGGCGCCGACAAGCTGTCGCTGTACCAGTGGAACACGCGCCAGGCGAAGCACTACTTCTGCAGCATCTGCGGCATCTACACCCACCACCAGCGACGCAGCAATCCGAACGAGTTCGGGTTCAACGTCGCCTGCATCGACGGCGTGGACATGGACGCGCTCGGTCCGATCGGGCTCGGCGACGGCGCCTCGCAGAGTCTGGTCGCCGGCGCCCGCTGATCATTTCGCTTTCCAGTCCTCCCCGGAGCCTCCGATGAAGTCCACGCGCACCCTGCTGCTCGCCCTCGCGCTCGCCTCCGTGCCGCACGCGCATGCCGAACCGCCGGCGGATCCGCACGCGCTGGCGGAGCTCGGCAGCCGCATCGACACCGAGCTGTTCGATGCCTACAACCGCTGCGACCTGGAGCGCTTCGGCGCACTGGTGGCCGAAGACATCGAGTTCTTCCACGACCAGGCCGGCGTCATGCACTCGCGCGCCAGCGTGGTGGGCGCGGTGCGCCAGCACATCTGCGGCAAGGTGCGCCGCGAGCTGGTCGAAGGCACGCTGCAGACGTTCCCGATGCAGGGCTACGGGGTGGTGCAACTGGGCAGCCACCGCTTCTGCGAGTCCAAGACCGGCAACTGCGTCGGCATCGCGCGTTTCGTCAACCTGTGGCGCCAGAACGGCGAGCGCTGGGAACTGGCGCGGGTGATCAGCTACGACCACCGCCCGCTGAGCGCAGCCGACGCGCGCTGAGGCGGCGCTGACGGCGCGCCGACGCGCGCTTGGCATCCTGCACCGGCGTTCCGCCACCGCCTCCGACATGCCCTTCCGCCTCGGCCTCATCGCCGACACCCACGGCCTGCTCCGGCCCGAGGCCTGCGACGCGCTGCGTGGCAGCGACGCGATCCTCCATGCCGGCGACATCGGCACGCCCGGCATCCTCGATGCGCTCGCCGCGCTCGCCCCGACCACGGCGGTGCGCGGCAACAACGACCGCGGCGTGTGGGCCGAGCGCCTGCCGGAGGCGGTCACGCTCGAGTTCGCCGGCGTCCGCATCCACCTGCTGCACCAGCTGAAGGACCTCGCGCTCGCCCCGCGAGCGGCCGGCGTGCAGGTGGTCGTTTTCGGCCATTCGCACAAGCCGCAGGCCGAACGGCGCGACGGGGTGCTACACGTCAATCCCGGCAGCGCCGGCCCGCGCCGCTTCAGGCTGCCGGTGACCGTGGCACTGCTGACGCTTGCCCCTACGGGACCGGACGCCGTCATCGTGCCGCTCGATGCGCATGCATAATCCCATCGACGATCCGCACGTCCGGACGATAGATGACGCGAACGGCGGGTGTGCGATGCTGCGGCCTCACCGCCCCCGATGAGGCAGCGGCGCCCGTGACATCGAAGCCTGCGATCACCACACTCCTGTTCGCTTTTGCAATGGCCGTCAGCGGTTGCCAGCCGCGCGAACCGGTCCGCCCGGCCGCGCAGACCCCACTCGCCGTCGGGCCCGCTGAAACAGGCCCCGAGACGAGCTGCGAGGTCGACACCGACTGCTGGTGCCGCAGCTTCGACGGCGCCCGCTTCCTGCCGGAAAAGGCGCCGAGCCGCTGCGAGAACAACCGCTGCGCCACCTGCTACTACGAGTAGAGTGGCACGGTCGCCGCACGCGGCGATTTGACTCTTCCAAGGCGATACCGATGACCGATACGCACGACGCGACCTGGAACGCCTACTACGACCGCAAGCGCAACGAGCGCCTGCAGGAAGCCGATGCGGTCTGGCGCCGGCTGGCAGCGGCAGGCGTGTCGGAGGACACGGTGCTGGTGATCGACTTCACCCATTTTGGCGCCGACCGCACACACGCCGAGGCGCTGGCGCAGCAGCTGTCGGAGCACTACGCGACCTCGTTGGAACCCGGCCCGGACGGCTACTGGCTGGTCAAGGGCACCACCCGACCCTACGGCGTGTCGCTGACCGAAGACCAGCACCGCGACTGGGTCGATTTTATGTGCGACGCCGCGCGCCCGCACGGCTGCGTGTTCTCGACCTGGACGGTGGACGTGCACCCGCACGGACCGCGGGTGAGCAGTGAGGGCGTGACTGAAACGGGCTAGCGGCCGATCGGGGTTCTATTACCTGCCTGAACCGGCCGGCCGCCTTGGCAATGCTCGGCCCATGAAAAATGCGGGATCGCGGAGCGATGCCGACGCCCCGTTCTGCGCACGATTACTACTGCTGCGGAATCGCCAAGTGCTCGGCGGTCAGCGCTGCATTGCCGCGCGGCGTCGCGGCGACCGTCGCATCGATGGGTAGCGGCGCGTCGCGTTCCAGGTGGGCCCAGGTACGGTCGAGCGCGGCGTAGAAGTACGGCATCAGCGGCACGTATTGCGCGGCATACACCGGCAGGCCGAGCGAGGAATCGAAGTGCTGCGCCTTGTCGACCTGCCAGTAGCGCACGTCGCGGCCGGCGGCACGGGCCCACTGCACGTAGCGCGCGCTGCTGAACGCCGCCGGGATCAGCCCGTCGGAGGCGCCGTG
>DASQMI010000093.1:0-5021 GCA_035645555.1 Lysobacter sp.
GCGCTGAGCGCGATCGGCCGCATCGTCGCCGGTGGCGAGGTGCGGGCGCGCACCGCCGACGGCCGCGATTGGCAGCCGCCCCGCGCGGGATACGTGCACTTCGGTTGACGCTCAGCGGCCGGCAAGCGCCGCGCGGACGCGGCGTCGGCCGGCGCGGTGATGCACAGCTCGTAGTCGTCGCCGCCGGCGGCCTGCAGCGTGCGGCGCGCATCGCCGGCGAACGAGGCCGCCAGCGCGGGCGAGGCCGGCAGCGCATCGACGTCGATCTCGGCGCCGACGCCGCTGGCCGCGCACACGTGGCCGAGGTCGGCGAGCAGGCCGTCGGAGACGTCGATGCCCGCATGCGCGAGGATGCGCAGCTCGCGCCCGAGTGCGACGCGCGGGTGCGGCCGGTCGAGCCGTGCTCGCAGCGCCGGGTCGATGGTGTTGCCCGCGCGCCATTGCGCCAGCGCGCCGGCGGCGTCGCCGAGCGTGCCGCTCACCCACACCACATCGCCGACCCGCGCGTTGTCGCGGCGAAGCGCGGTGCCGGGTTCTACCAGTCCGTGCACGGTCACGCTCACCGACAGCGGTCCGCGCGTGGTGTCGCCGCCGACCAGCGCGACGCGATGCATCGCCGCGAGCTCGAGGAAGCCGTCGAGAAACCCGTCCAGCCACGCGGCATCGGCCTGGGGGAGCGACAGCGCCAACGTGCACCATGCGGGCTCGGCGCCCATCGCGGCGAGATCGGAAAGATTGACCGCGAGCGCCTTCCAGCCGATGTCGGCGGGCGCGGTGCCGTCGGGAAAATGCACGCCGGCATTGAGCGTGTCGGTGGCCACCACCAGCTGGCGGTCCGGCGGCACCGCCAGCAGCGCGGCGTCGTCGCCGATGCCGAGCACGACGTCGTCGCGGCCGCGCGCGCGGGCGCGGATGCGGGCGATCAGGTCGAATTCGGCCACGGCGCAGGCCTCAGCCGCGGCCACGCTCCGCCGCGCGCCACTCGCTCGCCGCGCGGTCGAGCACGCCGTTGACGTAGGTGTGGCCGTGCTCGGCGCCGAAGCGCTTGACGCTCTCGATCGCCTCGTTGAGCACCACGCGGTACGGCACGTCGAGCCGGTGGCGCAGTTCGTAGACGGCGATCCGCAACGCGGCGCGCTCGACCGGGTCGATCTGCTCGATCGTGCGGTCGAGGAACGGCGCCAGCGCGGCGTCGAGCTCGTCGCAGCGGCTGATAACCCCGCGCACCAGGTCCTCGAAATAGCTCAGGTCGGCCGGTTCGCGCGCCTGTTCGTGCGCGAACTGCACCAGGATCTCCTCGATCCGCCCGCCCGACAGCTGCCAGGCGTACACCGCCTGCAGCGCGCGGCGACGCGCGCGGGTGCGCGCGACCGGATCGATGCCATCGTGACGACGCTTCACAGCAAGTGCTCCCACAGATGCGCCATTTCCAGCGCGGCGAGTGCGGCTTCCTCGCCCTTGTTGCCGAGCCGGCCGCCGGCGCGCGCCTCGGCGTCCTCGAACCGCTCCACCGCCAGCACGCCGTTGGCGACCGGAAGCCGGTGATCCAGCGCGACCCGCATCAGCCCGTCCGCGCAGCCGTCGGCGACATGTTCGTAATGGCGGGTGTCGCCGCGCACCACGCAGCCGAGCGCGACGATCGCGGCGTAACGCTGCGAGGCCGCCAGCCGCGCCGCCGCCACCGGCAGCTCCCATGCGCCGGGCACGCGCACCACGTCGACCGCGTCGTCGGCCACGCCGTGGCCGGCGAGCGCGCGCCGCGCCCCGTCGACCAGCACGTCGACGATGCGCGGGTTCCAGCGGCTGGCGAGGATCGCGAAGCGCGCGCCGTCGACGCGGCGCAGGTCGCCCTGGTAGTCGGTCATGGTGGAGGCTACGACGGGGGGCGTCAGTGTACCCGCTCGGCCGCGCTCAGCCGCCGAGCTCGACGTGTTCGACCACCTCGAGCCCGAAGCCGGCCAGGCCGATCTGCTTGCGCGGCGTGCCCAGCACGCGCAGCCGGCCCAGTCCGAGATCGGCGAGGATCTGGCTGCCGACGCCGGTGCGCCGCCACTCGGCGAGCGCGTGGCCGCGCGCGGGGAGCGTCTCCTGCTCGCTCGGCACCGCGCGCAGCCGCGCCAACAGTGCGTCGGCGTCGGGCGCATCGCCCAGCACGACCAGCACGCCGCGACCTTCGCGCGCGATCGCCGCGAGCACGTCGCCGACCGCCGGACCAAAGTCCGGCCGCTGCCAGTGCAGCGCGTCGGCCAGCGGGTTGTGCACGTGCACGCGCACCAGCGTCGGCGTCCCGTGCGCGGGCTCGCCGCGCACCAGCGCGAAATGCAGCTGGCGGCTGAGGCGGTCGCGGTAGGTCACCAGCCGGAACGGCCCGTGCGCGGTGTCGATGTCGCGCTCGTCGACGCGCTCGACGGTGTGCTCGGTGGTAAGCCGGTGGCGGATCAGATCCTCGATCGAGCCCATCTTCAGCCCGTGCGCGGCGGCGAAGCGTTCCAGCTCCGGGCGGCGCGCCATGCTGCCGTCCGGATTGAGGATCTCCACCAGCACGCCGGCCGGCTCGAGGCCGGCGAGCATCGCCAGGTCGGATGCCGCCTCGGTGTGGCCGGCGCGGGTCAGCACGCCGCCCGGCTGTGCCATCAGCGGGAAGATGTGGCCGGGCTGGCTGAGGTCCTGCGGGCGCGCGTCCGGCCGCACCGCGGTGCGGATGGTGTGCGCGCGGTCGTAGGCGCTGATGCCGGTGGTCACCCCCTCGGCCGCCTCGATCGACACGGTGAAGTTGGTGCCGTGCGGGGAGGTGTTGTCGCGCACCATCGGCGGCAGGCCGAGCTGGCGGCAGCGCTCGCGGGTCAGCGACAGGCACACCAAGCCGCGCGCGTGGGTGACCATGAAGTTGATGTCGGACGGCCGTACCAGTTCGGCGGCCATGATCAGGTCGCCTTCGTTTTCGCGGTCCTCGTCGTCGACGATCACCACCATCCGCCCGGCGCGGATCTCGTCCAGCAGCTCGGGGATGCTCGCGAAGCTCATGGCGCAGTCTCCGGCTGCAGCAGGCGCTCGACGTAACGCGCGAGCAGATCGACCTCGAGGTTGACCGGGTCGCCGACGCGGGTGCTGGCGAACGCGGTGTGCGCGATCGTGTGCGGAATCAGCGCCACCTCGAACCCGTGCGCGTCGACCGCATTCACGGTGAGGCTGACGCCGTCGACGCAGATCGAGCCCTTCTTCGCCACATAGCGCAGCAGCGCGGGTGGCGCGGCGACGCGCCAGCGTTGCGCGCGCGCGTCGGCGTGCACGGCCTCGACCCGGCCGATGCCGTCGACATGGCCGCTGACCAGATGGCCGCCGAGGCGGTCGGTCGGGCGCATCGCGCGTTCGAGGTTCACCGCGGCGCCCGGCTGCAGCAGCCCAAGCGTGGTGAGCGCGAGCGTCTCGGTGGACGCATCGGCCTCGAACCAGTCGGCGCCGTGCGCGACCACGGTGAGGCACACGCCGCTGACGGCGATGCTTTCGCCCAGACGCACGTCGGCGAACGGCAGCGTGCCGACAGCGATGCGCAGGCGGACGTCGCCGCCGCGCGGTTCCGCGGCGACCAGGCGGCCGACACCCTCGACGATTCCGGTGAACATTCAGCGCACCTCCCGCGCGGAGGCGGCGCGCCCGTGCTGATCGTGTCTCGACATGACGTTTCTCGCGGTGGGTGGGCGAAAAACGTCCCCAGGCAAGGCAACGCACGGCCGCGGCCTGCGCCGCCGCCGTACGGGCCGTCTTCTTTCATCCGGACTGTGACCGTCGGCTCCGGCATCGGACCGGATCTGCTGACCCCGCCGCGGTGCGGCGGGCGCTCGCGGGCTCGTGCGCGATGCGCACCTACCGCCGGTGGGGACTTCCACCCCGCCCTGAAGACGTCATGAGGCCGGCGAACCGGCCGTGCGCATTCTACCGCCCGCCGCGCGAACGGGGTCGGACGCTGCGTTGCGTGGTCAGCCGGGCTTGCGCCGCAGGTGCAGGAACAGCGGCCAGCGGATCGCGCGCACCGCCTGCGGATCGCCCCAGGCGGAGGCGAGCGCATCGGCGTGCGCGGCGACCGGGTCGCGGCCGGTGCGCGCACGGTGCACGCCGACCGCGGAGAAGCTCGCCAGGTAGTCCAGCAAGCGCGCCAGCGTCCACTCCGCACCCAACCACAACGTCTCCTGCGCCAGCGGCGCGAACGGCCAGTCGATGCCGGCGTAATGCGCCCGCACCAGCGCGCGTTCGGGCGTCCAGTCGGGTTCGATGTCGGCGCGGAACGCCGCCACCGCGGCTTCCATCCCGGCCGGCGGCTCGAAGTCGTCGTAGCCCCACGCCGCGAGCACGCCGCCCGGCGCCAGCACGCGCGCGCACTCGGCGAAGAACGCCGGGTGATCGAACCAGTGCAGCGCCTGCGCCACGGCGACCAGACCGACGCTGCCGTCGGCGAGCGCGGTGCGCTCGGCCGGCTCCACCGCCAGCGTCACCTTGCCCGGCCCGGCGGCCGCCCAGTGCTCGGCGATCTGGCGCGCGCTCGGGTCGGTGGCGTACACGCGGTCGAAGCGTGCGGCCAGCCCGCGCGTGGCCTGGCCGCTGCCGCAGCCGGGTTCCCACACCGCGGCCTGCGCCGGCACGTGCCGCGCCAGCTGTGCAAACAACGCGTCCGGGTACTCCGGGCGCGCCGCTGCGTAGGTGGCCGCCACGCCGGAGAAGTGGTCCTTGAACGTCACGCCGCGTCCTTCGGCCGCAGCAGCAGGCGCATGTCGTGGCCGATCCGGCGCGCGTCGACCACGCTCAAGTCGAACCGTTGCGCCATCACGTCGATGTCGAGCCCATCGAACAGCGGCCGCGCGCGCGCGCCCAGCAGCACCGGCGCCACGTACAGCAGCAGCTCGTCGACCAGGCCCTCGGCCAGCAGCGCGCCCGCGAGCGTCGCGCCGGCCTCGACCTGCACCTCGTTGATCTGGCGCCCGGCCAGCAGCTGCATCACCGCGGCGAGCTCGAAGCGCCCGTCGCGC
>DASQMI010000094.1:0-101638 GCA_035645555.1 Lysobacter sp.
CATGGCGGGCGCCGCGCCGCACCGGTGGCGCGCCGGATCACCCTGGCCGACGCCGCGGCGACCACGGCGGAAGCGGACGCGCCGTATACCGGCTGGGGCGGCGGTGGCAGCGGTAGCGCCGGCGACGGGGCCGTCGCGCCGGCCGACGACGAGGCGGCCTTCTCGACACTGCGCCAGCTGCTCGCCGGACGCCGCCAGCTGATGCACAAGCTCGGCCCCGGCCGCAGCGACGCCGCCACCGCGGCCCCCGTCAACACCGCCGACCTGCTCGGCGCGCTGGACACCCTGCAGCGCGCGCCCGGCTCGCCGACCGGCAGCTCGCAGGGCAGCCTCGGCGACATCCGCAACGTGCTGCTGGCGCAGGCACGCCACCGCTACGGACCGTCGGCGGCACTGTCGCCGAAGGACCACGACACGTTCGAACTGCTCAGCCTGCTGTACCGACACATCGAGACCGAGATCCGCCCCGACGCGCCTGCCGCCGAGCTGATCCGCCGGCTGCAGGTGCCGCTGCTGCAGGTGGCGCTGCGCGATCCGGCGTTCTTCGTGCGCGCGCACCATCCGGCGCGCGAGCTGCTCAGCACGGTCGCGGAGGCCGCCGCGAAGTGGCTTGGCGACGACGATTTCGATCCGCAGCTGCTGACCCCGCTGCAGCAGGCGGTCAACCACGTGGTGAAGCACTACGACGGCGACATCCGCGTGTTCGAGGCCAGCAACCGCCAGCTGCAGGCGCAGCTGGAGGCGCAGGTACGCAAGGCCGAGCTGCTGGAACGCCGCCACATCGAGGCCGCGCGCGGCAAGGAGCGCCTGGAGAGCGCGAAGCAGCAGGCCGAGCGCACGCTGCAGTCGCTGCTGGACGGCCACGAGCTGCCGCGGTTCCCGCGCGGCCTGCTCACCCAGGCGTGGGCCGACGTGCTGACGCTCACCCTGCTGCGCCAGGGCGAGGATTCCACGGAATGGCAGAAGCTGCTCGACGCCACCCGGCAGATGATCGCCGCATGCGGTGCCGGCAGCGGCCAGCCGGACCCGGCGCTGGTGGCGCTGGCGGAGCGCTCGCTCAAGCAGGTCGGCTACCACGACGACGAGGCCGGCGCGATCGCCGTCCACCTGGCCGGCGGCCGCGAGGACGAGGACGATGCCGCCTCCCGCACCGAGCTTGCGATCAAGCTGAAGGCACGGGCGCGGCTCGGCGAGGAAAGCAACAAGGCCGGCAAGGCGGAGCTGCCGCCGCGCACGCCGGCCGAGCAGGAGCGCTACGACCAAGTGCGCACGCTGCCGTTCGGCACCTGGTTCGAATTCGTCACCAACCAGCAGGGCGACGTCGCCCGCCGCCGGCTGTCCTGGTACAGCACCATCAGCGACCACGCGCTGTTCGTGAACGCGCGCGGCCAGCGCGTTGCGGAGATGTCGCTCGATGCGCTGGCGCGCACCATGGCCGCAGGCCAGGCACGGATCGTCACGGTCAGCCGCGCGCGGCTGGTCGACCGCGCCTGGACCGCGGCGGTCAGCGCACTGCGCAACCTCACCGGCGGCCCCGAGCCGACGCTCGCCGGAGGCGCACGATGAACCAGCCCGAATACCGCCGCGCGCCGCGTCGCAAGGTCAACGGCACCGTGCTGGTGACCGACACGATGACCGACCAGGTGGTCGGCCAGATTGGCAATCTGTCCGAGACCGGCATGCTGCTGATCGCCAGCACGCCGCTGGTGGAGGACGCGCTGTACCAGTTCCGCTTCGCGCTGCCGACGCCGGGCGTGGCGGACACCACCGTGGAGGTCGGCGCCCACCTGCTGTGGTGGGCGGAAACGCATGCCGACGACCAGTGGTGGGCGGGCTTCCGCTTCATCGGCATCGGCAGCGACCAGCTCGCCAAGCTGCTGGCCTGGCTCAGCGCACCCGGCGGCGAATACGCCTGACGGCAGGGGCGGCGACGCGGGCGTTCCGGCACAATCGCGGTCCCCCACGACCGCCGCACGCCGATGTCCGAGCTGGCCCGCCTCTATCCCGACCACCTCGATACCCTGCAGCGCCGCACCGCCGAGGCGCTCGCGCGCGGCGGGTTCGACCATCTGGTGGTGCCCAGCGGCACGCTGCACTACCAGGCGTTCGACGACCGCGACTACCCGTTTGCGGTGAACCCGCATTTCAAGCACTGGCTGCCGGTGACGCGCGCGCCGGGCAGCTGGCTGGTGATCACGCCCGGCACGAAGCCGAAGCTGGTGTTTCTGCAGCCGTTCGACTACTGGCACGTGGTGCCGGAAGCGCCCGCCGGCTACTGGGTGGAGCACTTCGACATCGTGGTCATCCGCGAGGCCGAACAGGCGCTCGGGCACCTGCCGGCCGACCCGGCGCGCTGCGCGATCGTCGGCGAGCCGCAGAGCGCGCTCGGCGACTGGGTGCCGAACAACCCGCCGGCGGTGCTCGATTACCTGCACTACCACCGCGGGTACAAGACTACGTACGAAATCGCGATGATGCGCGCCGCCAGCGCGCGCGGCGTGCGCGGCCACCGTGCCGCCGAACGCGCGTTCCGCGCCGGCGCATCCGAGTTCGGCATCCACCTCGCCTACTGCCAGGCCACCGGCCAGGACGCGAACGAGCTGCCGTACAACAACATCGTCGCGCTCAACGAGCACGCCGCGATCCTGCACTACATGCAGCTCGAGCGGGTGCCGCCGAAGCAGTCGCGCAGCTTCCTGATCGACGCCGGCGCCAGCCACGACGGCTACGCCTGCGACATCACACGCACCTATGCCGCCGATCCGACCGGCGAATTCCAGGCGCTGATCGACGCGGTCGACGCCGCGCAGCAGCGCATGTGCGCGCAGGTGCGCGCCGGCCACGATTACAAGCGCCTGCACCTCGACGCGCACCTGATGCTCGCCGGCATCCTGCGCGAGTTCGGCATCATCGACATGAGTCCTGAAGCGGCACTGCAGACCGGGGTCAGCAGCGTGTTCTTCCCGCACGGCATCGGCCACGGCATCGGCCTGCAGGTGCACGAGGTCGCAGGCTTCGCCGCTTCCGACCGCGGCGGCACGGTCGCCAAGCCGGACGGCCACCCGTTCCTGCGCCTCACCCGGGTGCTGGAGCCGGGCATGGTGGTGACCATCGAACCGGGCCTGTACTTCATCGACCTGCTGCTCGAGCCGCTGCGCGCATCCGAACACGCCCGCCACGTCGACTGGGCGCGCGTCGACGCGTTCCGCCCGTTCGGCGGCATCCGCATCGAGGACGACGTGGTCTGCACCGACGGCGAGCCGATCAACCTCACCCGCGAGGCGTTCGCGTCGGCCTGAGCAGCGGGCGGCCGTGGCGCAAGGCCGGCGACAGTGACTTCCAGGCGGTACGAACGCGTCCCGGTCCGGCTATCGTCGGCCGTCCACCGTCCGGCTCCCATCATGCGCCTCCTGCTCCTGCTGCTCGCCACCGCCCTGCTGGGCTCCGCCCCCGCCGCCGCGCAGACGCGCGCGACCCCCGCCGAGCCGGGCTGGCGATTGGTGTACCGACACGATGCCGACGGCCGCGCGCTCGCCGGCTCCAAGGCCGACCTGTTCGCGGCGATCCGCGCCGGGGCGCCGATCCGCTTCGCCTGGGGCATGAAGCTGGAGACCGGCGGCAAGACGTACAGCGTCGAGCACGTCGCCGAGCCGGTGTTCCTGACCATCGTCAACGAGTCCGACGTGGTGGTGCAGCTGCCGGAGCACATCGCCCAGCGCAGCTACGTGGAAGGCGCCAACCCGGGCTTCGAGAACCCGGCCGTGATGTGGCGCGGACTGATGAGCACCAGCGGCACGTTCGACGCGGTCTGGGTCAACCGCGCCAGCGGCGAGGAGGTACGCCGCTTCCCGCAGCGCGTGGGGCTGGCGTGGTTCGCCTACCTGCCGGCCGAAGGCCGCGGCCAGCCGCCGCTGGAACTCGCCGTGCCCGGCGGCGTGCGCCGCGCCGAGCCCGCCAAGCAGCCCTGAAGCCGCGCGGCGCCGGCGGGCTTACCATTGCCGCGTGGCTGCGGACCGGCCCGCGATGCTGGAGGACGATCGAGATGAAAGGCGAGCTGTGGATCGAACCGGTCGGTGACCTGATCATCGCGCGCATACGCGGCGAGCCCACCATCGAGCTGCTGCGCGAGTGCCACGAGAAGATCCTGTTCCTGGCCGGCGACGCCGGCCTGGCCAAGGTGCTGTGCGACGCGCTGGAGATGCTGCCGCCGCCGGTCGACGTGCCGTGGTCGCAGCGCGAGCTCGACCAGCGCACCACCGGTATCCACCTGCGCCGCGCGATCGTGGTGCCTAACACCAAGCTTGCCTATCTCGCCCGGCTCGCGTTCGGCGAAGGCGACTACCGGGTGTTCTACAACGACATGGTGCAGGCCATCCAATGGCTGAGCCAAGAGCCGCCGTCGCGGCTGTCGCTGGTCCGCTGAGCGAAATCCTCCGATGCGCGTCGAACCGGCCGAGACCGATACCCAGATCGCCGCCACGTTCGACGTGATGCAACAACTGCGTCCGCACCTCGCGCGTGACGGCTACGTGCCGCTGGTGCGCTCGATGATGGCCAGCGACGGCTACCGCCTCGCCGCGCTCATCGACGACGCCGGCGCGGTACGCGCGGTGGCGGGCTACCGCTACATGCACATGCTCTACTGCGGCCGCCTGCTCTATGTCGATGACCTGGTCACCGACGAATCCGCGCGCTCGCAGGGCTGCGGTGCGTGGCTGCTGGACTGGCTGAAGGCGCAGGCGCGCGAACACGGCTGCCGCGAGGTCCAGCTGATCTCGCGCGTCACCCGCGAACAGGCGCACCGCTTCTACTTCCGCGAAGGCTTCGGCATCGAATGCTTCGAGTTCCGCTACCGGCTGGAGGATGCGTCATGACCACGATGGGCCTCGCGCAGGTCGCGCTGCCGGTGTCCGACGCCGACCGCGCGGAGACGTTCTACGGCGAAGTGCTCGGCCTGCCCAAGCTCTTTCGGTTCGGCACGCTGGTGTTCTTCGACTGCGGCGGCGTGCGGCTGATGCTGGAAGGCTCGGCGAAGGCAGTGCAGCCGTGCGAGGGCGTGTGCCACTACCTGCGGGTGGCCGCGATCGACGCCGAGTTCGACCGGTTGCGCGGTCGCGGCGTGGAGTTCATCGACACGCCGCACGTGGTGGCGAAGCTGCCCGACCACGAGCTGTGGATGGTGTTCTTCCGCGACCCGGACGGCCACCTGCTGGCGCTGATGGAGGAGCGCCGCGGCTGACGTCTAGCGCACGAGCGCGACGGCGACGACGGCGCGTAGCGCAGCGAACGGGAAGCGCAGCCAGATCGCCGCGAACACCGCCGCGCGCACCAGCGCGCCGCGGCGCGGGCCTTCGAACTTCCGGAAGTAGCGCCACAGACCGCGGTGCTTGTGCCACTCCACGAACAGCGGCCGCGAGCGCGAGGACACACCGCGCACGTGCACCACGCGCACGTCGTTGGCGCACGCCACCGTGGCGCCGGCCTCGCGCACGCGCCGGCACAGGTCGAGGTCCTCGGCGTGCAGGCGGTAGCCCGCGTCGAACCCGTCGACGCGCAGGAACAGCGCATGCGGCAGCAGCATCAACGCGCCGGAGACGGCTTCGACCGGCTGCACCGGCTGCGCCCCATCACGCGGCACCGCCAGCCGGGCGGCGCGCGGCGAGCGCAGCATGGCGGCGAAATCCGGGTCGCGCCGGCGTGCGGCATCGTCGCGCATGCCGGCCTCGTCGATCAGGTCGGCACCCAGCAGCGCCGCGCCGAGCGTCTCCGCATGCGTGCGCAGGCGCGCCAGCGTGTCGTCCTCGACCAGGCAGTCGGGATTGACGAACGCAAGCCATTGCGGCGCCGCATCGCCAAGCGCCGCCACGCCTTGGTTGCAGGCGACCGCGAAGCCCGGGTTGTCCGGATTGGCGATGAAACGCACGCGCGGGTCCTGCAGCGCGTGGCGCTGCACGACTTCCAGCGTGCCGTCGGTGGAGGCGTTGTCGACCACGCGGATCGCGACCACGTCCTGCGCCACCCGCAGCCGGCGCAGGCAGTCGTCCAGCGTAGCCGCGCTCTGGTGGCTCACCACCACCGCGGCGATGCCATCGCGCGCGTTCATGCCTCGCCTCCCGTCGCCACCAGCGCCGGCTCGGCAAGAGCGAACAGCTCGCGCTGCGGCGGCAGCGGGCCGATCCCGGCGTAGCATGCGCCGAAGCGCTCGCGCGTCGCGCGCAGCGGGTCCTCCATCAGAAAACGCGCCAGGCGCGCGTGCCAGTCCGGCCAGCGCGCGGCGAGCCGATCCATGTCGCCATCGGCGGGCATGCCTTCGCCTGCGCGCGCGACGAACGCCCGCTCGCACAGCACGTTGCGCCAGCCGAGCCCGGCGAACCGCAGCGACAGGTCGATCAGCGCGGCATACCAGGAGCGATAGCTCGCGGCATCGAGTCCGCCGGCGCGGCGGCGCGCGGCGCCGCGCAGCAGCACCGCGTGCGCGCACGCCGCCGGCAGCTCCGGATGCAATGCCGGAAGCGACGCCGCCGCCTGCACGAGACGTTCGGGCTCGTCGGGCATCGGCGCGATTTCGCCGATGCGCGGCCAGGACGCGGCTTCGCCGGCGTTGCTCCACGGCGTCGCCGAGGCGATCGCGGCGTCGGCAGCGAGCGTGTCGGCCAACCGCTCGAGCCAGCCGGGCAGCGGCACCGCGTCCGGCGCGAGAACCGCCACATCGAGCTCGCCACAGGCGCGCAGCGCCTCGTCGAGATGCGCGACCTCGCCCACCGGCCGGGCGCGCCGGGTGTATTCGGCCTTCAGCCGGGTGCGCTGCATCCAGCGCTCGATCAGCGCATGTCCGCGCGGCCCGGCCTGCGCGTCGTCGGCCAGCCACACCGCGGTACCGGCGGGCGTTGCCGCGTCGAGCGCGCCGAGGCAGGCGTCGAGCGCGGCATCGTCCACGCCGACCGGGACCAGCACGATGGGCAGGGCTGGCATGCGTGATCAGCGGCGCGGCGTGGCCTGGCGGGTCCGGTTGATCGGCTCCAGCGCGCGGAAGCGGCGCCCGTATTCCTCGGTGAGATCGCTGGCCTCCTGCGCGTTGTGCACGATGCGCGGGGTCAGCAGGATGATCGTCTCGGTGCGGCTGGTGCCGGAGCGCTGCTGCCCGAACAGACCGCCGATCACCGGAATGCGGCTCAACCCGGGGAAGCCGGACGAGCCGCGGGTGACGCCGTCGCTGATCAGGCCGGCCAGCAGCACGGTCTGGCCGCTCGCCAGCACCGCCTCGGTCTTCAGCTTGCGTGTGTCGATGCGCACGTTGCCGTTGCGGTCCGGCTGGCCGGTGGGCTGGCTGACTTCCTGCACGATCTCCAGGAACACCATGCCGTCGCGGGTGACGCGCGGTCGCACCTTGAGGATGGTGCCGGTGTCGAGGTACTGCACCTGGCTGTAGGTGTTGCTGTTGTCCACCCCCGGATTCACGGTGACCGACGCCACCGGGATGCGGCTGCCGACATTGAACGTCGCCTCGACGTTGTTGCGCACCAGCACCGACGGCGTCTGCAGCAGCTGCACGTCGGTGACCTCGTCGAGCGCGCTGATCACCGCCGCCGCGTTGCGGCCGAGGAAGGTCCAGCTGAGTCCGCCGTTGCCTGTGCCGTCGCCGGCGATCACGCTGCCGGCCAGCGTGCTCCAGGTGTCGCGGCCGACCGCGCTCGGCAGGCCGGCATCGGTGACCGCGCGCTCGAAGTACCAGTTGACCCCGTAGCGCAGGTCGCCGGACAGCTGCACCTGCGCGACCTGCGCCTCGATATGTACCTGCATCGGCATCACGTCGAGCCGCTCGATCACGTCGCGGATCGATTTCCACGCCGACGGCGTGCTGCGCACCAGGATCGAGTTGGTCTCCTCCACCGCCGACACGCCGACGCGGTCGCCGTCGACCTCCAGCGTGACCGCGCCGCTGCCGTTGCGGCGCTGCCCGAGGTTGAGCGAGGTGCCGGTGCCGCCGGCCGGCGTGGCCGCGCTGGCGTTGCCGAGCTGCGCGCTGCTGCCGTCGTCGCCTTCCTTGATCTCGGTCGATTCCAGCCCCGGCATCAGCGTCGGCGCGCCGGTGCTGGTCTCGCTGCCGCGGCTGCCGCCGCCGAACACCTCGGCCAACCGGTCGGCGAGATCACGCGCCTGGATGTACTTCAGTTCGTAGGAGAACAGCTGCATGGCATCGCCGGCGCTGTCGATGCGCTCCAGCCATTGCTCGATCTCGTCGAGGTACTCGGCCTGCGGGGTGATCACCAGCACCGCGTTGGCGCCGTCCAGCGGCATGAAGCGGAACATGCCGGCGACCGGCGACTTGCTGTTCTCGCCGAACACCTTTTCCAGATCGGCGACCACCTTGCTGGCCTTGCCGGAGCCGATCGGGAACACGCCCACCGACATCCCGCGCAGCCAGTCGACGTCGAAGATCTCGACCGTGCGCAGGTAGTTCTCCAGCTCGCTGCGGGTGCCGGCGATGGTGATCAGGTTGCGCGCGTTGTCGACGTGGACGATCGCGTTCGGCCGCGCGTACGGCTTCAGCACCTTCTCCATCTCGCTCGCGGAGATGTACTTCAGCGGAACCACCCGGCTCTCGAAGCCGCGCGCGGTAGCCGGCGAGCCGGTCCGCGGCGCGACGTTGCCGGCCACCGCCTGGTCGGCCGGCACGATGTTGTAGCGGCCGTCGCTGTAGATCAGCCGCGCGTTGTTCCAGCCCAGCACCATCTCCAGCAGGCTCAGCGCCTCCGCCGGCGACACCGGCTTGGCGGTGACATAGGTGACGGTGCCCTGCACGCCCGGGGCGATTACGTAGTTCTGCCCGAGCATGTCGCCGAGGATCGCTTTCACCACCGCGTGCAGCGATTCTCCTTCGAAGTTGAACGTCGCCGAGCCGGTGGTCCCACCCAGCCGCGGCGGCGGCGCAGCGGCCGCGCTGCGATTGATCACCTGGCCGCTGCCGCGGCGGATCTGCGGACGCGGGCCGTCGTCCTCGCTGGGCGGCAGCGGCTGGGTTTCGACGGTGCCGGCCGGAGCGGCGGCGCCCGCCGGTGCCGACGGCGGGGTCGTGGCCGGGCGCTGCACCACCGGCACCGGCGCGCTGGCGCAGGCGGCGAGGCTCAGCATCACGGCGGAGGCGAGGAGTTGGCGAGGCAGGCCGACGCGCGGCATCGAGGACGTCTTCATTCGGTCGAGTCTACGGTGTCGGTTCGGGCGCCGGTGTCGGCGTGGGCTGGCCTTGCTGCTGCTGTTGCTGTTGCTGTTGCTGCTGGCGGAGTGCGGCGCGGCGCGCCTCGATGCGGCGGCGGATCGCGTCCATCTGCGCTTCGGCGGTGTCGACGCGCTCGGCCGGCTCGCTGGTCGCGGTCGGCGCCGGCGGCGCCGGGGGTGGTGGCACCGGCAGTGCCGAGACCGCAGCGGCGGCCGCGTTCGCGTCCGTGGCGCGCACCGCGGTCGGCGGCGCGCCGCCCTGGCCGTCGAACACCCGCAGTTCCAGCGCGCGCTGGCCCTCGGGACCTTCGAACACCGCCCGGCGCGGATCGAGCGCGGTCAGCCGCCAGCCCGGCTGCGCCTCCGGCGCCTCGCCCAGGCGGACGCGGACCGACTGGCTGCCGTCGCGCGACTGCAGGATGGCGAGCTTCACCCGCGGCGTGAGCATCACGCTGGTGAGCACGTAGTCGAACGTCGGCGCCTGCTCGCCGCCGGCGTTGGCGCCTGCGACCGCGAACGGCTTCGGCCGGCGATCGGAGGTGAACAGCGGACGCGCGCCGACCGCGACGTACTGCCCCGGCGGGCCGAGCACCGGCGGCGCCGGGCGCGGCAGAGGCGGCAGCGGGCGCTGCAGCGCGGGATCCGGCGGCAGCGGTTCGACCCGGCGGCCCATGCCGGCCAGCGCCAGCAGCCAGGCAATCAGCGCCCAGCCGGCGAGCGTGGCCAGCAGCCAGGTGCGCGGTCCGGCGGCGTCAAGGCGCATCGCTGCCCTCCTCGCGGACCGGCGCGGCCGCCTGCACGCCGGGGCGCAGATAGCCGTACAGGTCGAAGCTCACGTCCAGCCCGCCCTCGCCCGGCGTGGCCTGGCCGGTCCCGGGCGCGAAATAGAACCGCTGCGCGACCACGTTGAGGTTGCCGACGAACAGCCGCGGCGAACCGGTTTCGATTGCGTGCAGCACCGCAGCGAGCTCCGGCACGCCGCATTGCAGGCGCACCTGGATCGTCACCCGCGCATAGGTGTCGCGCTGCGGCTCGTTGAGCGGCGAGCGGTTGACGATCGCGCAGCCGCGGTTGCCGGGGCTGGCCTGGGCGACGATCGCTTCCAGCCGCTGTGCCAGCGCGGCCGTGGCGAGTTCCGCCGACGCCTCCGGCAGGAAGCCCGGCGTACGCAGCTGCTGGGCGCGCGCCTGCTGCAGCAGGCGGCGCACCTGCGGCGCCTGCGCCAGCGCCATGCGCTGGCGCAGCTCGCGCTGCTGCAGCTGCGCGATGCGCGCGTTCGCCTCGCGCAGCGGCTGCGTCCACCACGGATGCACCAGCAGCAGGTACGCGAGCCCGATCACCGCGAGCAGCAGCGCCAACGCCAGCCAGCGATCGCGACGCGACACCGCGGTCATGGCGCCCCCGTCGCGGGCGGCGCCGCATCCGCCGCATCCGCCGGTGCACCGGCGGGTTCGGCGGTGAGCGTGAACCGCTGCTTGCGCGCCACCGGGTCAGGCATCAGCGCACCGGTCAGCGCCGGCGCGCGCCACAGCGTGCTGCCCTGCAGGCGCGCGATCAGGTCCGAGGGCTGGCTGCTCAAGCCGATCATCAGGATCTGGCCGTCCTCGATCGCGAGCTTCTCCAGGTAGGTGTCGTCGGGCAGGCGGCGGGTCAGCTCGTCGATCACCGCGAGCGTCGCCGGCCGGCCCGCGCGCGCGCGGTCGAGGAAGCGCTGCCCCTCGATCAGCGCGAGCAGCTCGGCGCGCTCGGCGGCGGCGGCCTGCGCCCGCTGTGCGTTGGCGGCGATCTGCCGCTGTAGCGCGTCGGCGGCGGCCTCGCGGTTGGCGAGGATCTGCGCCATCGTCGCCACCAGCGCGAGCAACGCGAATGCGGCCAGGCCGTAGTTCCACGGCCGGAACGCGTCGCGACGGCGGCGGCGGCGCGCCGGCTCGAGCACGTTGACGCCGAGCGGCACGCCGTCGGTGCCGGCGACGTCGATGCCGGCGAGCGTCTCGGCGAGCGGACCGAGCGCGTGCAGCAGCGGCTCCACCCGCGCGCGCGGCACCGCGACCAGCTCGGCGTCGATCTGTTCGTCGCGGCGCACCAGCACGCGCGCGTCGTAATGCACCTGCTCGGCCGCGAACGGCGTCTGGCGGTCGATTTCGAAGCCGACCACGTCGCGCAGCCGTTCCGCGGCCGCGGCCGGCAGCGTCAGCGCGCGGCGCAGGCCGTGCGCCGACGGCACCAGCAGCCAGCGCGGCAGGTCGGCGATGCGCGCGGCCAGCACTCGCGGCAGCGGATCGGGCGCGTCCGCGTCCAGCGGCACATGGCCGAGGTCGCGCACCGCATCGCCCTGCTGCAGACGCAGCTCGACGCCGTCGCCCTGCGGCTGCAGCAGCAGACGGCCGCGGTCGAGCCCGAGCGCCTGCCGTGCGGCCGGCGGCAGCCAGGCGATCAGCGACCGCCGCCACCAGGCGAGGAAGCCGCCGATACCCCGGCCGACGCCGACGAAGCGCGGTGCGCTGCGTGGAATCGCCTGTTCGCTGGTCGCTAGCGTGCTGATGCGCCTTCCTCCCAACGCAAGGGGGTGTACGTCATCCCTGGCAATGCCCCACCACCGCTGCGCACCACCGCGCGCAGCCGCGACTCGCGTCCGTCGGGGAGACGGGCCCGGGACTCAATACTATAGGCGCCGCTGCGTTCGCCGCCCGCCGACGCGCCCCCCGCGAGCAGCGGCGGCGGCGCGCCCGACGCCGGATCCCAACGCTGCCGCTGCGCCACCACGGCGTCGCCGTCGAGACCGAGCGCGTCGAGCACCGGCGCCGTGGCGAACGCCGGATCCGGACGCTCGCGGCCGCTGTACACGGTGACGTGAGGTTCGAGCCTGGCGACCAGTTGCGGCGTGAAGCCGAGCACCTGCAGCAGCTCGCCGGTGCTCTCGAACTCCGCGTCCTTGGCGCCGTACGGCAGGCCGGCGGCGGAATAGTCGCCATCCTCGGCACCGCCGGCCGGCTGGGTGAGCGGATCGGGATCGCGCCAGTCGACCAGCGCGCCGGCCAGCCGCGCCGCCTCGGTGGCCTCCACGCCGAGCGCGCGCAGCAGCGCGGTCAGCAGTGCATGGTCGGCGTAATTCAAATCGACGCGGCCGTTCTCGTCGGTGATGCGCACCTCCACGCGCGCGTCGTGGTACTGCCACCGGTACGGCCGTCCGTCCGGCAGCCAGCGCCGCCGCGGATCGGTCTCGTCGACCCGCACCAGCGCGTACTCCAGCCCGGCACGCGCGGCGGCGTCGCCGACCAGGCCGCGCGCCAGCACGCGCCCCTGCAGCAGCTCGATCCGCGCGGTCAGCGCGAACGCGCCGATCAGCGCGGTCAGCAGCACGATCAGCCACAGCACCAGCAGCAGTGCGGCGCCGCGCATCGGGCGATGCGCGCTCATGGCGCCGGCACTCCCGCCCCGCTGGCCGCCGCAGCCAACGGCAGCGCGACCACCAGCGGCGGCCACGGGCGGCCGTCGCCGTCGCGCACCGTCACCTCGACCAGCAGCGGCAGCTGGTCGGCCACATCCCATCGCTCCTGCCATTCGCCCATGCGCCCATCGGCACCGAGCGCGCGGTAGCGGAAGCGGACCTCGCGCAGCTCGCGCGCCAGCGTCTCCGGCGGCCGCGGCGGCTTCTCCTCGACCACGTTGCCGGCCAGCACCATCGTCAGTCCCAAGTCCAGCCGCAGCGCATCGCCGTCGCGCACCGCGGCAAGGTCGTGCAGGTGCGAGCCGCCTCGCCCGAGGTAGTCCGGCAGGTCGGCGACGAAGCGCATGCGGTCGCGCTCGCCGAGGAAGCGCACCGGCAACCCGCGATCCTGATCGAAGCCGAACGGCACCGCGCGCGCGCCGGCGAGGCGCCGCCGCAGCACCGACTCCACCGCGCGCATGCGCTCGTTGCGCGCCGCCACCGCCTCGCCGCGCTCGACGGTGCGGCTCGCGGCGATCACCGTCGCGAACGCCAGCGTGATGCCGGCGGCGAGCAGCGCGGTCGCCAGCAGCACCTCGATCAGGGTGAAGCCGCGCGCGCGCATCACAGCGACTCCAGCGGCTGCGAGGCCACGCGCCGCAGGGTGTGCAGCTGCAGGCGCTGCGCGCGCCCGGCGTGTTCCCATTCGACCGCGAGCGCAATCTCCAGCAGGCGCGGCGCGGCCGGGTCGACCGGCTGCCCGTCCGGCCGGGTCGGGTCCTGCCACGGCGCCACCTGCAGCGTCCACCGGTACGTGCCCTGCTCGAACGTGCCTTCGCTGCGCCCCGGCCGCAACGGCGTGCCGACGCCGAGCTGGTCCAGCAGCGACTGCGCGTGCAGCGCCGCACGGCCGCTGCGGTCGGCGTCGGCCACCTGGCGGGTCGCGTTCGACAGCGCACCCAGCAGCAGCGCGAGCGCGCCGGCGAGCAGCGCGAACGCCACGATCACCTCCAGCAGCGAGTAGCCGCGCTGGCGCCTCATCGCGCCGCCTCCGCACGCTGCAGGCGCACTTCGCCGGTGACCCAGCCGACATCCACCTGCCACGCCGCGTTGCCGGACTGCAGATGCACGCGCCCGCCGCTGGACGCGCCGTCGGCGAAGAACACGATTGCGCCTTCGCCGACCCGCGGCTGCAGTTCGCGCGCGCCGATGAAGCGCACCCGCACGGCCTCGGGAATCTCGCCGCGGCGGCCGTTGGCGGCAGCCCAGCGATGCGCGTCGGGATCGACGGTGAAGCGCTGCGGCTGGCCGGTGGCGATGGCGTGGGTGCGGGTGTAGCGCAGCTGCGCGGCGATCTCGCGCGCGCTGTTGCGCAGCTGCGCGCCCTTGAAGCCGCCGCCGAGCGCGGCCGCAGCGAGCACGCCGATGCCGGCGATCAGCGCGATCACCAGCAGCATCTCCAGCAGCGAGACGCCGGCGCAGCGTTGCATGACGATGGCGCGCGGGCCGTGGTTACTCGTAGCGGATGTCGGCGTCGACGCTGCTGCCGCCGGGCTGGCCGTCGGCGCCGAGGCTGACCAGGTCGAACGGGCCCGCTTCGCCCGGCGCGCGGTATTCGATCGCGCGACCCCACGGGTCGACCAGCTCGTTGGCCTTCGCGTACGGGCCGAGCCAGCCGGTGGCGTTGGCCGGCTGCTTGACCAGTTCCTCCAGCGAACCCGGCAGGCGGCCGGTGTCCATCTGGAACGATTCCACCTTGCCGGCCAGGGTCTGCAGCTGCGACTTCGCCAGGTTGACCTTGGCGCGGTCGGCGCCGCCGAGCACGCGGGTGCCGACGAAGGTGAGCACGGCCCCGATCAGCACGATGACGATGATGATCTCGATCAGGCTCATGCCGCGCTGGCGGGCGGCGAAACGGGCGGGAACGCGGGACGGGCGCATGGCGGAAGGACCTCGTCGTCGAAAGGAAAGCGGGTTCAGGGTCAGCAGACGGCCGCGCGCGGCGTGAAGGGAGTGTGACGCGACCGTACGATGGGCAGCGCGGCGCTCATCCGATCGCCTCGGTGAGCCCGTACAGCGGCAGCAGCACCGCGATCACCACCACCGCGACCACCAGCGCCAGCGCCACCGTCACTACCGGCACCAGCGCGGCGAGCAGGCGGTCGAGGGTGAGCGCGGTGTCCTGCTCGAACGTCTCGGCGGTGCGCGCGAGCATCGTATCGAGCGCGCCGGATTCCTCGCCGACCTGGATCATCTGCAGCGCGAGTCGGGGAAAACGCTTGCCACGCCCGAGCGCCACCGACAGCGGCACGCCGTTCTTGACCTCCTGCGAGGCGGCGTCGACGTCGGCGGCGAGTACGCGGTTGCCGAGCACGTTGCGCGCGATGCCGAGCGCGGTCAGCAGCGGCACGCCGTTGCGCACCAGCGTGCCGAGCGTGCGCGCCAGCCGCGCGGTCTCGATCTTGGCGAGCAGCGGGCCGATCACGCGCCGCGCCAGCAGCCAGCCATCGAGGCGCTCGCGCACCGCGGGATCGCGGCGACGGCGGTCCAGCCACCACAGCGCCAGCGCCGGCACCGCCACCACCAGCAGCCACCAGTCGCGTACGAACAGGCCGAGTCCGAGCACCAGCCGGGTGAACATCGGCAGGTCCGCATCCAGGCTCTCGTACATCTGCGCGAACTGCGGCACCACGTAGCCGAGCAGGAACAGCAGGCTGAGGCCGACCATCGTCAGCAGGATCGCCGGATAGATCAGCGCGTTGACCACGCGGCCCTGCAGCGCGCGGCTGCGTTCGAGGTAATCGGCCAGCCGCGCCAGCGTCTCCGGCAGGCTGCCGCCGGCCTCGCCGGCGCGGACCATGTTCACGTACAGGCGCGAGAACGTGCCGTGCTGGCGTTCCAGTGCGGCCGACAGCGACGCGCCACCGCGTACCGCCTCGCGTACGTCGGCGATCGTGCGCCGCGCCGCTTCGTCGTCGGGCAGCTCCAGCAGGATCGACAGCGCGCGGTCGAGCGGCTGGCCGGCGGTCAGCAGGGTGGCGAGCTGCTGGGTGAACTGCACCAGGCGCGCGCCGGCGAACGGCTTCGCCTTGAACAGGCCGCGGAGCATCGCGCCGTCGCCGGCGCCGGCCGGACGCGCCTCCACCGGCAGGTGGCCCTGCTCCTGCAGGCGCGACACCACCTCG
This sequence comes from Lysobacter sp., assembly GCA_035645555.1. Lineage (GTDB taxonomy): Bacteria > Pseudomonadota > Gammaproteobacteria > Xanthomonadales > Xanthomonadaceae > Lysobacter_F. The sequence continues at coordinate 15,829 of DASQMI010000094.1, forward strand.
GCCTCGCTGGCGGCCTCCATCTGACCGTCGAGCAGCTCGCCGCGGGTGTTGAGGGCTTTGTAGTGGAACAGCGGCATGGCGGGCTTACGCGGTTTCCTCGGTGACGCGCAGCACTTCCTCGATCGTGGTCAGCCCCGCCAGCGCCTTGGCGATGCCGTCCTCGTACATCGTCCGCATGCCGGCGCGGCGCGCGAGCGTCTCCAGCTCGCCGATGCCGGCGTGGCGAATCACCGCGCGGCGCAGCTCGTCGTCCATCACCAGGAACTCGAGGATCGTGGTTCTTCCGAGGTAGCCGGTCGGCGACAGCGGCGACGGCCGCGGCCGGTACAGCCAGATCTCGCCTTCCGGCTGGAAGCGGCGCAGGCCGAACTTGTCGATCTCCTCCGGCGAGGCGCGGTAGCGCTCGGCGTGGGTGGGTTCGAGCCGGCGCACCAGGCGCTGGGCGAGGATGCCATTGACGGTGGAGGTGAGCAGGTAATCCTCCACCCCCATATCGAGCAGGCGGGTGATGCCGCCGGCGGCGTTGTTGGTGTGCAGCGTGGACAGCACCAGATGGCCGGTCAGCGCGGACTGGATCGCGATGCGCGCGGTCTCCAGATCGCGCATCTCGCCGATCATGATGATGTCGGGGTCCTGGCGCACGATCGAGCGCAGCGCGTTGGCGAAGTCGAGCCCGATCTGCGGCTTGACCTGGATCTGGTTGATGCCTTCGAGCTGGTATTCGACCGGATCCTCGACGGTGATGATCTTGACGTCCGGGGTGTTGAGCCGCGACAGCGCGGTGTACAGCGTGGTGGTCTTGCCGGAGCCGGTCGGGCCGGTCACCAGCAGGATGCCGTGCGGCAGGTCGAGCAGCTTCTGGAACTGCGCCAGCACGTCCTCGGTGAAACCCAGGCGCAGGAAATCCAGCACCACCGTCTCGCGGTCGAGCAGGCGCATCACCACGCTCTCGCCGTGCGAGGTCGGCATCGTGCTGACACGAAGATCGAGTTCGCGGCCCTGGACGCGCAGCATGATGCGGCCGTCCTGCGGCAGCCGGCGTTCGGCGATGTTGAGCTTGGCCATGATCTTGATGCGGCTGATCACCGCCGCGGTCAGGTTGGCCGGCGGGCTTTCGCCCTCCTCCAGCACGCCGTCGATGCGGTAGCGCACCTTGAGCCGGTGCTCGAACGGCTCGACGTGGATGTCGGATGCGCGCAGCTCCACCGCGCGCTGGATGATCAGGTTGACCAGCCGGATCACCGGCGCTTCCGAGGCCAGGTCGCGCAGGTGCTCGACGTCGTCGGCGTCGCCGCCGCCCTCGCCTTCGGCGCTTTCCACGATCGCGCCCATCGCGCTGCGGCCCTGGCCGTGCCAGCGCTCGATCAGGTCGTCGATCTCCGAACGCGCGGCCACGAACACGCGCGGCTCGCGGCCGGTGGCCAGGCGCACCGCGTCGCGGGTGTAGGCGTCGTGCGGGTCGGCCATCACCACGTCGACGGTGTGCTCGTTCTCGGCGAACGCGCACACGGCGAATTGCTTCATGAACTTGGTCGACAGCGCCACGCCTTCCGGCGGCAGCTCCGGCAGGTCCTTGACGCTGACCAGCGGCAGCTCGAGCACTGCCGCGCTGATCTCGGCGTGGTCGCGCTCAGACACCAGCCCGAGTCGCGCCAGCAGCCCGAGCAGGCTGCCGCCGGCCTCCTCCTGCACGCGCCGCGCGCGCGCGAGGTCGGCGTCCTTCAGCCGCCCCTTCGCCAGCAGGGCCTCGACGATGCGGCTCTCCTCGTCCGCCGCCGGGCCGATGTCGTCACGAACCGCGCTCACGCCGCTCTCCCATGTCGAGGCCGCGAATGTAGCAGCCTCCCCGGTGCGGTCGTGTCAGTGCGCCCGCACCGGATGGAAACGGGGTGGCGGGCGCCTACCCCACCCAGACCCGCGCGTTGCGGAACATCCGCAGCCACGGCGAGTCGTCGCCCCAGCCGCGCGGCGCCCAGCTGAAGTTGGCGGTGCGCAGCGTGCGCTCCGGGTGCGGCATCAGGATCGTGACCCGGCCGTCGGTTGTGGTCAGGCCGGTGATGCCCTCCGGCGAGCCGTTCGGATTGGCCGGATACGCGGCTGCGATGCCGCCGTCGCCGTCGACGAAGCGCAGCGCCACCGGCACGCGCGCCGGGTCGCCGGTGCCGGCGAAGTCCGCGCGGCCCTCGCCGTGCGCGACGGCCACCGGGATGCGCGAACCGGCCATGCCGGCGAGCAGAATCGACGGCGATTCCTGCACCTCCAGCAGCGCCAGCCGCGCCTCGTACTGCTCGCTGCGGTTGCGCAGGAAGCGCGGCCAGTGCTCGGCGCCGGGGATGATCGGCTTGAGCTGGCTGAGCATCTGGCAGCCGTTGCAGGCGCCCAGTGCGAACGTGTCGGTACGGGCGAAGAACGACGCGAACTGTTCGCGCAGCGCCGGGCGCTCCAGCACCGACGTCGCCCAACCGCGGCCGGCGCCGAGCACGTCGCCGTAGCTGAAGCCGCCGCACGCGGCGAGCCCGACGAAATCGTCCAGACGCACGCGACCGGCGATCAGGTCGCTCATGTGCACGTCGACCGCGTCGAAGCCGGCGCGGTCGAACCCCGCGGCCATCTCGATCTGACCGTTGACGCCCTGCTCGCGCAGGATCGCCACCTTCGGCCGCGCGCCGAGGTTGAGGAACGGCGCGGCGATGTCCTCGGCCGGATTGAACGTCAGCTTCGGCTTCAGGCCCGGCGCAGCGAACGTGCGCGCCGCCACGCGTTCCTCGTCGGCGCACTCCGGGTTGTCGCGTAGCCGCTGCATCGCGTGGGTGACCGACCACCAGGCGTCGAACAGCTCCTCCCAGCGCCACTCCACCAGCGTCTCGCCGTCCTTGCGCACGCGCACGTGCGGCGCGGTGGTCGGACGCGCGATCCGCTGGGCGCAGTCGATCAGGTTGTGGCGGGCGATCAGGTCGGCGAACGCCGCGCGGTCGTCGGCGTCGATCTGCACGATCGCGCCGAGCTCTTCGTTGAACAACGTGCGGAACGGGTCCTCGCCCCAGCCGTCCAGGCTGATCTCCAGCCCGAGGTGCGAACAGAACGCCATCTCGCACAATGCGGCGAACGCGCCGCCGTCGCTGCGGTCGTGATAGGCGCGCAGCAGACCGGCCTCGCGCGCGTCGCGGATCAGCTCGAAGAAATCGCGCAGCCGCTGGGGGTCGTCGAGGTCCGGCACCGCCGGATCGTCGGGATCCGGCGACACCCCGGCGAACGCCGGCCACACCGCGCCGCCGTTGGCCTCCGGATGGCACTGCGCGAGCACCGAACCGCCGAGCCGCTGGCGGCCCGCGCCGAGGCCGATCAGCCACAGTTCGGTGTCGCCCTCGCGCGACAGCAGCGGGGTCAGCTGCTCGCGTACGTCGCGCACCGGCGCGAACGCGCTGACGATCAGCGACACCGGCGAGACGGTCTTGTGCTCGCCGTCGGCGTCGCGCCACTGCGCCTGCATCGACAGCGAGTCCTTGCCGACCGGGATCGACAGATCCAGCGCCGGGCACAGCTCGATCCCGACCGCCTTCACCGCCTCGAACAACTTGGCGTCCTCGCCCGGATGGCCGGCGGCGGCCATCCAGTTTGCCGACAGCTTGATGCGGTCGAGCGATTCGACCGGCGCGGCGCACAGGTTGGTGATCGCCTCGCCCACCGCCATGCGCGCGGCCGCGGCGGCGTCCAGCAGCGCCAGCGGCGTACGCTCGCCGATCGCCATCGCCTCGCCGGCGAAGCCGTGGAAATCCGACAGCGTGATCGCGCAGTCGGCCACCGGCATCTGCCAGGGACCGATCATCTGGTCGCGGGCGGTCAGGCCGCCGACGGTCCGGTCGCCGATCGTGATCAGGAACTGCTTGGCGGCCACCGTCGGATGCGCCAGCACACGCAGCCCGGCCTCGCGCAGGTCGAGCCCACCCCAATGCAGCGCCGGCCACGGCCCGGCTGCGGGGGTGCGGGTGTCGCGGTGCATCTTCGGCGGCTTGCCGAACAGCACGTCCATCGGGAGGTCGATCGGGTGAGGATGGCCCGCTTGCGCGGCGCTGCCGCCTGCGTCCACACCTTCCACCGTCGCGCCATAACCGACCACCAGCCGCTCTTCCGCCGTCGCATGGCCGACCACCGCGAACGGGCAGCGTTCGCGCTCGCAGATCGCCGCGAACTCGTCGATGCGGTCGGCCGGCAGGCCGAGCACGTAGCGCTCCTGCGATTCGTTGCACCACAGCTGCATCGGCGACAGCGACGGATCGTCGGTCGGCACCTTGCCCAGATCGATCACGCCGCCCACGCCGGCATCGTGCAGCAGTTCCGGAATCGCGTTCGACAGGCCGCCGGCGCCGACGTCGTGGATCGCGAGAATCGGATTGCGCTCGCCGAGCGCCACGCAGGCGTCGATGACTTCCTGGCAGCGGCGTTCCATCTCGGGGTTGTCGCGCTGCACGCTGGCGAAGTCCAACTCCTCGTTGCTCTCGCCGGACGCGAGCGAACTGGCCGCGCCGCCGCCGAGGCCGATCAGCATGGCCGGCCCGCCGAGCACGACGACCGCATCGCCCGGTCGCAGCCGGTGCTTTCCGACCTGCGCGCGGTCGATCGCACCGACGCCGCCGGCGAGCATGATCGGCTTGTCGTAACCCCGAACGAGCTCGCCCTCGGCCAGCTCGAAGCTGCGGAAGTAGCCAGCCAAGTTAGGCCGGCCGAACTCGTTGTTGAACGCGGCCGCGCCGATCGGGCCTTCGATCATGATCTCGAACGCGGAGGCCATGCGCGGATTCAGCGCGCGCGGCGCTTCCCACGGCTGCGGGAGGGTCGGGATGCGCAAGTGCGAAACCGAGAAGCCGCACAGGCCGGCCTTCGGCTTGCCGCCGCGGCCGGTCGCGCCCTCGTCGCGTATCTCGCCGCCGGCGCCGGTGCTCGCGCCCGGAAACGGCGCGATCGCAGTCGGGTGGTTGTGGGTCTCGACCTTGATGCAGAACGCGGACGGCGTTTCGCCTTCGGCGCGGTAGACGCCACCGGCTTGCGGGCGGAAACGGCGCGCGGGGAAACCTTCGACGACCGCGGCGTTGTCGCTGTAGGCCACCAGCGTGTGCGCCGGCGTCTGCGCATGTGTGTTGCGAATCATGCCGAACAGCGACGTCGTCTGCGCGCGTCCGTCGATGGTCCAGCTGGCGTTGAATATCTTGTGCCGGCAGTGCTCGGAATTGGCCTGCGCGAACATCATCAGTTCGACGTCCGACGGCGCGCGGCCGAGCGCGGCGTAGCGCTCGCGCAGGTAGGCGATCTCGTCGGTCGCGAGCGCGAGCCCGAGCCGCGTGTTGGCGTTCTCCAGATCGTCGAGCGCGATGCGCTCGAGCTCGCCGCGCGTCGGCACCGCGAACAGCGCCGCGGCGTCCTCGCGCGCGACCAGCAGCGACTGCGTCATCGGATCGTGCAGCGCCTTGGCGAGCGCGCCCTGGATCGCGGCCTCGTGCGGCCAGCCGGCCAGGTCGTAGCGGGTGCCGCGCTCGACGCGCTTGATCGGCAGTCCGGCACCACGCAGCAGTTCGGTGGCCTTGCTCGACCATGGCGACACCGTGCCCAGCCGCGGCACCACGTAACGCGAGGCGATGCCGTCGGCGCGCGCGGCCGGCTCGAAGCCCGCCTGCAGGATGCGGCACAACGCCTGCGGATCCGGCTGCGCGCCGGCGTCCGCTTCGACCCAGTACACGGGCCAGGCGTCGAGCAGCCGGATCGCGGGGTGGAGGGCCTGGAGACGCGCTTGGAGCCGCTCGCGACGGAACGGCGAAAGGGCCGAAGGGCCCTCGAGGACGATCATGTGTCCGGGCAAGGCGAGGACGGGCCGCACATTGTACCGGACCCCTCCCCGCGCCGCCGGGCCGCGCCTAATTCGAGGCTGCAGCGGTCTCGCTGGCCAGCTTGTCGAGGCGTTGGCGCAGCTGCTCCGGCGGCACGTAGCCGCCGAGCTGGGTGCCGTCGGCGGCGAGGATCATCGGCGTGCCGGTCAGCCCCACCCGCAGGCCGAGCGCATGCTGCTGGTTGACGGTGGTCTTGCACGCCCGACGCGGAACCGGGCGGTCGCTCTTGGCGTCGGTCAGCGCGCGGCGGCGGTCCGGCGCGCACCACACCGACACCATCGTGTGGTAGTCCTGGCTCCCCAGCCCCATGCGCGGGAACGCCAGATACTCGACCGCGATGCCCTGCCGGTTGTATTCGCCGATCTGCTCGTGGAACTTGCGGCAGAAGCCGCAGCTGATGTCGGTAAAAACGGTGACGGTGTGCCGGGGATTCGCCGGCGCGAACACGATCCGCTCGCTCTTCGGAATCTCCTTCAGCAGTTCCATGCGAAGACCGGCCAATGCAGCTTCGCTCAGGTTCTTCTGCGCCACCGTGTCGAACAGCGCGCCGTTGGTGCCGGGGATGAACAGGTAGCGACCGTCGTCGCTGATGTAGATCGCCTGTCCCGCGACGATGGCTTCGCGGAAGCCAGGCAACGGCGCGGCGCCGATGCGATCCGGTGCGACGTTCGGATCCAGCGTGCGCAGCGCGGCCAGCGCACGGCCTTCCGGCGTGTTGGCGGCCGGCGCCGGCGCGGCAGGCCGCGCGGGTGCGGCCTGCTGCTGCGCGGTGGCGGCCTGCGCGCCGGCACTACCGGCGTCGCCCTGCGGCGCCTGCGCGCACGCGGTGATGCTGACCAACCCGAGCAGGGCGAAGGTGATGCGCTTCATCGAGGATCCTGGTTGCATGGGCCGCACGGGCGGCGATTGTGGCATGCGCTGCCCGCGCGCCGCCGTGCCGGAAGTTACTGACCGCCGCGCGGTCGTTTTGGTTCCCGCTGGAGGCGAGTGCCGCTTGCGCGGTCGTGCCAGGTCAGTCGCTCGCGGTCGAACCAGGCCCACCAGAAGCCAAGCCCGCCCGCCAGCAACGACAGCGTGCCCACCGCGTAGCGCAGCGCGAGTGCGCGGATCGATGCGGGTCCTCCGTCGACGGCGGACAGGCGCAGCCGCCAAGGGCGCATACCGAGGGTCTGCCCGCCGCGCCGCCAGCTGAGGACCGCGTACAGCCCGGTGAGCAGCCAGCACGCGCTCCACAGCGCCCACTGCCAGGCGCTCCACGGCGGGATGTTGGCGCGCGTGCCATGGGCGAACGTGTAGCCGAAGGTGAACGCGAGCGAGGCCAGCATCCACAGCGCCACCATCGGCCACAGGTCGTAGAACAGCGCGAGCAGCCGCCAGCCGATCAGCGCGCGTGCGGGTTCGGGGTGCGATGCCATCGCGCCAGCATAGCCGCTAAGCTCGGTGCATGAGTCCGCGCACGCCCGCCGAACGCCGCGAGCAGACCCTGGCGTTGCCGCCGCTGCGCGACGAGGACGCCGCCGCGATCGAGCGCTTCCTCGATGCGGTGTGGGCAGAAAGCGGACTGGCCACGCAGACGCTCGCCAGCTACCGGCGCGACCTGCAGGGGCTGGCGCGCTGGCTCGACGGGCGCGATGGCGGATTGGCGCGCGCCACGCGGGCGGCGCTGTTCGACCACCTGGCCTGGCGCAGCGCGCAGCGCTACTCGCCGCGCAGCACCGCGCGCCTGCTGTCGGCGCTGCGCGCATTCTACGGCTGGTGCGTGCGGCGCGGCGAGCGCGAGGACGACCCCACCGCGCTGCTCGATCCGCCGCGGCTGCCGCGCTCGCTGCCGAAGGCACTCGCCGAGAGCCAGATCGACGCGTTGCTCGCGGCGCCCGACACCGACACTGCGCTGGGCGCGCGCGACCGCGCGATGCTGGAGCTGATGTACGCGGCCGGCCTGCGCGTGAGCGAGCTGGTCACGCTGCCCGCGGTCGGGCTCAACCTGCGTCAGGGCCTGCTGCGGGTTACCGGCAAGGGCAGCAAGGAACGGCTGGTGCCGCTCGGCGAGGAAGCGCGGCATTGGCTGGAGCGCTACCTCGCGATCGCCCGCCCCGCGCTGGTCGGCAAGCAGCGCAACCCGCCGGAGCTGTTCGTCGACGCCAGGGCGCTGGGGCTGACCCGGCAGGAGTTCTGGCGGCTGGTGAAGCGCTACGCCGCGCTCGCCGGCATCGATCCGACGAAGATCAGCCCGCACGGGCTGCGCCACAGCTTCGCCACGCACCTGCTCAATCGCGGTGCGGACCTGCGCGCGCTGCAGATGCTGCTCGGGCACGCGTCGCTGTCGACCACGCAGATCTACACGCTGGTGGCGCGCGAGCACCTCAAGCAGCTGCACGCGAAGCATCATCCGCGGGGCTGAGCCCTCTGAATCGGACACCCGGAGGGCGGCCGGCAGGATGCCGGCCGTTTTTCTACGCGACAGGGACGTCGCGTAGAAAAATGCCGAGGACGCACGTGCGCCTGCGATTGCTGTGTCGGGGAAAGCGCCTTTCTTTGGCTACTTTCTTTGGCAAGACAAAGAAAGTAGCCCGGCCGCGCAGCGGACGGAACCGCTTTTTGACCCCATACGGCCAGCACCGGCCGCCGGACTCACCCGCTGCGGCGGCGGAACAGCCACATCGACACTGCCACCATCACCACCGTCGGCAGCGCATAGGCTATGCGGTAGTCGAACTTGTAGACGCCGGCGGCGCGGACCGACTGCATCTGCAGCATGCCGAAGCCGAGCGCGAACACGATGCCGATGAACAGCCGGCGGCCGAGGCCGCCGCTGCGCAGGGTGCCGAACGCGAACGGCACCGCCGCCAGCACCAGCGCCAGCGCGTTGAGTGGATAGAACCAGCGGCCCCAGTAGTGTTCCAGCATCTCGCCGGCGTCGAGCCCGTTGCGCTCGCGGTATTCGATGGCCTCGCGCAGCTTGCGCGCGGTCAGGTAGCGCGGCTTGTCGGTGCCGGCGGTCAGCGCCACCGCGTCCAGCCGCGACTGCCAGCTCTCCTCGCCGACGCGCTCCTGCCGCACGGACTTCTCTGCAAAGTGGGTGCGGGTTACCCCGCGCAGTCGCCAGCGTCCCTCGCGATGCTCGGCGACGTCGACCTTGGCCAGCGACTTCAACCGCCCGTCGGGATGGAACTCGAACAGCCGCACCTCGCGCAGCTCGAGCCAGCGCTCGCCGTCGGGGCCCTCGTGCTCCTGCCCGCCGTTGGCGTTGAGGATGACCTCGCCTTCGCGCGCCCACAAACCGGAATACTGCGCCACGATCATGTCGCGCGACTTCGCCGAGGCCTTCAGCGCGTCGCCGCGGCGTTGCGCCCACGGCGCCAGGGTCTCGCCGTTGACCACCATCGCGCCGAGCAGTGCCGACAGCGTCAGCGCGATGGTCAGGCTGATGCGCCGCCGCGACAGGCCGAGCGCGCGCAGCGCGGTCAGCTCCGATGAAGCGGCCAGCTGCCCCAGCGCCATCAGCGAGCCGATGACGGCCGCGCTGGGGAACAGCTGGTACATGCGGAACGGCACCGTGTGCGCCATGTAGGCGACCGCGAGCGTGAAACCGTAGCGGCCCTTGCCGAAGTCTTCGACCTCGCCGACCAGATTGATCATTACGTCGAGACCGAGCAGCACCGCCCAGGTCAGCAGTACGGTGCCGACCACGCTGCGCGCGACATAGACGTCGTGGATGCGCGGCAACAGCCTCATCGCCCGAGCACCCTCAGCGGCCGCGGCCGGCCGATGCGGCCGTCGCGGAAGTACAGCCACAGCGCGGCCGCCAGCAGCGGCAGCAGCAGCCACCACAGGCCGAGCGCGGCCGCGACCTTGCCGCGCTCGAGCCATTCCGTGCCCATCGACATCAGGTTCATGCCGAACAGGTAGGCCAGGAAGCCCATCAGCACGCGGCCGTAGCGGCCCTCACGCGGCGAGCTGCGCGCCAGCGGCACCGCCATCAGCGCGAACGCCAGCGCCAGCAGCGGCGGTGCGAGGCGCCGGTGCAGCTGGGCCTGCGCCTCCGGACGTGCATCGCCGACCAGCCGCGGGGTGGCGAGGATCTCCGGATCGTTGGGGTCGTACTTGGTTTCGTTGGCGGGCATCCGTGCCTCGTTGCTGGCGTAGCGCATCAGCCGCCAGTCGAGCCGGTCGCCGTCGCGCGGGCCCTCGACCTGGAAGCCGTCGTATAAGGTGATGTAGCGCTCGCCATCGGCGTCCATCTTCAGTGCGCCGTCGTTGGACGTGGTGACGTCGATGCGGTCGTCACGATGACGGTAGAGGAACACCCGGTCGAACCGGCTGCCGTCCGGAGACATTGCCCCGACGTAGACCACGCCGCCGCCGGAGAGTTCGGTGAAGCTGCCCGGCTCGAGGCCGGCCACCACCATGTTGCGATTGGCCTCATGCACCATCCGCTGCGAAGTGCGCTCCGCCCACGGCCCCAGCCACAGCGAGCAGGCGCCAATCAGCGCCACCATCGGCAGCACCAGCATCAGCAGCGGGCGCAGCAGGCGCCGGGGCCCGACGCCGATCGAGGCGAGCACCGGCATCTCGGCATCCCGGTACAGCCGCCCCACCGCGAGCATCAGTCCGAGCATCAGCCCGAGCGGCAGGATCAGCGGCAACCAGTTCAGCAGCACCAGGCCGAGCTGGGCGAGCAGCATCCCCGCAGGCACCGTGCCGCGGGCGATGTCGCGCAGCACGTCGGCGAACACGCCGCCGAGGGACACCATCAGCAGCACCACCACCGTGCCGAACGTGGCCTGGGCGAATTCGCTCAGCAGGTAGCGGTCAAGACGGGGCATCGGCACTCGGCTTCGGCATCGCGGGGGCTTGATTTACACTCGTGGGCCTGTCGCACGGGCGACCGCCGCCCGACGGCCGCCGCCGCCGGCCTGCCGGCCGCAAAGCGCGGAATTGTACGAGATGCCGCCGCGCCCCGCGGTTGCGGCCTCCGCGCCGCACGCCGCGGGCGACCGCCCCACACCCGCCTGGAATCTGTTGGATGAGCCTCGAATTCGAACTGAACCGCGACGCCCCCGCCACCGCGCGCACCGACTGCGTGATCGTCGGTGCGTTCGCCGACAAGTCGCTGACGCCGGCGGCGCAGGCGCTCGACGAGGCCAGCGGCGGCCGCCTGCGCGCCCTGCTGGAGCGCGGCGACGTCAGCGGCAAGACCGGCAAGAGCGCGCTGCTGCACGACCTGTCCGGCGTTACCGCGCCGCGCGTGCTGGTGATCGGGCTGGGCGAGCGCGACAAGTTCGCGGTGCCGCAGTACCTGAAGGCCATCGGCGATGCCGCGCGCGCGCTCAAGACCGGGCCGGTCGCGCACGCGCTGTTCACCCTGAGCGAGCTCGACGTGCCCGGCCGCGATCGCGCCTGGGCGATTCGCCAGGCCGCGATTGCCGCCGACCACGCCTGCTACCGCTACACCGCCACGCTCGGCAAGAAGAAGGACGAGCCGGGGCTGCGTACGCTGGCAATCGCCGGCGAGGACGCCGCCGCGTTGGCGCAGGGCCAGGCGATCGCGGCCGGCGTGCAGTTCGCGCGCGAGCTCGGCAACCTGCCGCCGAACATCTGCAACCCGACCTATCTCGCCGAGCAGGCGCAGGAGTTCGCCGCGCGCTTCGAGACCACCTCGTGCGAAGTGCTCGACCGCGAGCAGATGGAGGCGCTCGGCATGGGCTCGCTGCTCGCCGTCGCGCGCGGCTCGGCCAATCCGCCGAAGCTCATCGTGCTGAAGTACGACGGCGGCGGCGACGCCAAGCCCTACGTGCTGGTCGGCAAGGGCATCACGTTCGACACCGGCGGCATCAACCTCAAGGTGCAGGGCGGCGTCGAGGAAATGAAGTACGACATGTGCGGCGCCGCGACCGTGATGGGCGCATTCGTCGCCGCGGTCGGGATGAAGCTGCCGGTCAACCTGGTGGTGGTGGTGCCGGCGGTGGAGAACATGCCCGACGGCAACAGCTACCGCCCGTCCGACGTCATCACCTCGATGTCCGGCAAGACCATCGAGGTCGGCAACACCGACGCCGAAGGCCGCCTGATCCTGTGCGACGCGCTGACCTACGCCCAGCGATTCGAGCCGGCCGCGATGCTCGACGTCGCCACCCTCACCGGCGCCTGCGTGATTGCGCTCGGCAAGTTCGCCACCGGCCTGATGAGCAAGCACGACGACCTCGCCGACGAGCTGCTTGCCGCCGGAGAGGCGACCTTCGACCGCGCCTGGCGCCTGCCGTTGTGGGACGAATACCAGACGCTGCTCGAATCCAGCTTCGCCGATGTCTACAACATCGGCGGCCGCTGGGCCGGCGCGATCACCGCCGGCTGCTTCCTCGCCCGCTTCACCGAAGGCCAGCGCTGGGCGCATCTGGACATCGCCGGCGTGGCGAACGAGGAAGGCAAGCGCGGCATGGCCACCGGTCGTCCGGTCGGCCTGCTTGCGCAGTGGCTGATGGACCGCGCGGCGCGCGCCTGACCGGCATGCCGCGCGCCGACTTCTACCTGATCCAGTCGCCGCGCTTCCGCGAGGAACCGCTGCGGCTGGTCTGCGAACTGGCGCGCAAGGCCTGCGATGCCAACCTGTGGACGCTGGTGCTGGTCCGCGACGCGGAGCAGGCGGAGGCGCTGGACGAGCTGCTGTGGGCGTTCGACGAGGACGCCTACGTGCCGCACCAGATCGCCGGCGACGAGGAGGACGATCTCACACCGGTGCTGATCGCGCCGCCGGAGATCGACGCCCCGCTCCGCCCGCTGGTGATCAACCTGCGCGACGCCGCCGTCGAGGGCAGCTTCGAGCGCGTGCTGGAAGTGGTGCCTGCCGACGCCGAGGCGCGCGGCCCGCTGCGCGAGCGCTGGAAGCAGTACCAGGCGCGCGGGTTCGAATTGAACAAGCACGACATGTGAGAGGTCGGGATTCGGGATTGGCGATTCGAGATTCGTAGAAGCAGAGGTACCGCTTCAGAGCATCGAATCCCTCCCTCGTATCCCGCCCAATCCCGAATCCCCAATCTCCAATCCCAGCCGTCATGTCCCTCGCCCCCACCTACGATCCGAAGAGCTTCGAGACCCGCATCTACCGGCAGTGGGAGAGCAGCGGCGTATTCAAGCCGCGCGGCGAGGGCCAGCCCTACGTCATCCTGCTGCCGCCGCCCAACGTCACCGGCACGCTGCACATGGGCCACGCGTTCCAGCACACGCTGCAGGACGCGCTGATCCGTTACTACCGCATGCGCGGTTTCGATGCGCTGTGGCAGATGGGTACCGACCACGCCGGCATCGCCACCGAAATGGTGGTCAGCCGCAACCTCGCGCTGGAAGGCAAGGGCGAGACGCGCGATTCGCTCGGTCGCGAAGCGTTCGTGCAGAAGGTCTGGGAGTGGAAGCAGCAGTCGGGCGACACCATCGAGCGCCAGATGCGCCGGCTCGGCACCTCGGGCGACTGGTCGCGCAGCGCGTTCACCATGGACCCGATGGCGTCCGAGGCGGTGCTGGAAGCGTTCGTGCGCCTGTACGACGACGGCCTGATCTACCGCGGCCAGCGCCTGGTCAACTGGGACCCTGTGCTGAAGACGGCGATCTCCGACCTGGAGGTGGTCAACGCCGAGGAGGACGGCCACCTGTGGTCGATCGCCTATCCGCTGACCGACGGCAGCGGACAACTGGTGGTCGCTACCACGCGCCCGGAGACCATGCTCGGCGACGTTGCGGTGATGGTGCACCCCGACGACGAGCGCTACGCGCACCTGGTCGGCAAGACCGTGCGCCTGCCGCTGTGCGAGCGCGAGATCCCGGTCATCGCCGATGCCTACGTCGACCGCGAGTTCGGCACCGGCGTGGTCAAGGTGACGCCGGCGCATGACTTCAACGACTACGCGGTCGGCCAGCGCCACAAGCTGCCGCTGATCAACATCTTTACCGACGAGGCCCGCGTCAACGGCAACGCGCCGGCGAAGTACCAAGGGCTCGACCGCTTCGAAGCGCGCAAGGCGGTGCTGGCCGATCTCGAAGCCGCCGGCCTGCTGGTCGAGACCAAGCCGCACAAGCTGCAGGTGCCGCGAGGCGACCGCACCAACCAGGTGATCGAGCCGTTCCTCACCGACCAGTGGTTCGTGCGCATGGACCGCTTCGGCAAGCGCGGCCTCGAACTGGTCGAACAGGGCCACGTGCGCTTCGTGCCGCCGAGCTGGATAAACACCTACCGGCACTGGATGGAGAACATCCAGGACTGGTGCATCAGCCGTCAGCTGTGGTGGGGCCACCGCATCCCGGCGTGGTACGACGAAGCCGGCAACGTCTACGTCGGCCGCGACGAGGCCGAGGTGCGCGCCAAGCATGGTCTGGGCGCCGAGGTTGCGTTGCGCCAGGACCACGACGTGCTGGAGACGTGGTTCTCATCGGCGCTGTGGCCGTTCTCGACCATGGGCTGGCCGGACGAGCGCGCGATGCGCGAGCGCGGTTTCGAGCGCTACGTGCCGTCTGCGGTGCTGGTGACCGGCTTCGACATCATCTTCTTCTGGGTCGCCCGGATGATCATGATGACCGACCACTTCATCGGCCAGGTGCCGTTCCGCGACGCCTACATCACCGGCCTCGTCCGCGACAAGGACGGGCAGAAGATGTCGAAGTCGAAGGGGAACATCCTCGACCCGCTCGACATCATCGACGGCATCGCCGCCGACGAGCTGGTGCGCAAGCGCACCACCGGGCTGATGAAGCCGCAGGACGCGCCCAAGATCGAGAAGGCCACGCGCAAGGAGTTCCCTAACGGCATCGCCGCGCACGGCGCGGATGCGTTGCGTTTCACCATGGCCGCGCTCGCCGGTCCCGGCCGCGACATCAAGTTCGACCTCGGCCGCGCCGAGGGCTACAAGAACTTCTGCAACAAGCTGTGGAACGCCACCCGCTTCGTGCTGATGAACACGGACGGGTTCTGCGCGAGCGGCGTGCCTGAACCGACCACCGACGCCGAGCGCTGGATCCTCGCGCAGCTTGCGCGCGTGTCTGAGGAGGCGGCACAGCATTTCGCCGACTACCGCTTCGACCTGCTCGCGCAGGCGCTGTACGAGTTCGCCTGGAACCAGTTCTGCGACTGGTTCGTCGAGCTCGCCAAGCCCGCCTTGCAGGGCGACGACGCGGCCGCCGCGGCCAGCACGCGCCACACCCTGCTGTACGTGCTGGAGCGGCTGCTGTGCCTGCTGCATCCGCTGATCCCGTTCGTCACCGAGGAGCTGTGGCAGGCGGTGGCCCCGCGCCTTGCGCTCGGCGAATCCTCGATCATGCTGCGTCCCTACCCGGCCGCGGACGACGTGCCGGCAGCCGGCTATGCGCAGGCCGAAGCCGACGTCGAATGGCTGAAGGCGATGGTGACCGCGCTGCGGCGCATCCGCAGCGAGCTCAACGTGCCGCCGGCGAAAACCGTCGCGCTGCTGCTCGCCGACGGCGACGGCGCCGACCGCGCGCGGGTGGAGCGCTTCGGCGCGTCGCTGCGCTTCCTGGTGCGGCTGGACGGCATCGAGTGGCTGGCGGGCGCGGACGCGGCACCCGCCGCCGCGGCCGCGGTGGTGGGCGAGCTCAAGCTGTTCGTGCCGCTGGAGGGCCTGGTCGATCTCGATGCAGAGCGCGCTCGGCTGGACAAGGAGCTCAAGCGCGTCGAGGCCGAGATCGCCAAGTGCCGCAACAAACTCGCGAGCGAAACGTTCGTGCAGAACGCGCCGGAAGCGGTGGTCGAGCAGGAGCGCCGGCGCCTCGCGGACTGGAGCGCGCAGCACGCCGCGCTGGCGACGCAGCGCGAACGTCTGGGATGAACCTTCCCGCGTCGTTCCCGGCGACATTCGGCTCCTGTATTTGCTGAGATCGGCATACATCCCGCTTTGGGGAACTCGAGAGGCATCGTGAAGTCTGGCTCGTGTATGTGCGGCGCGATCTCGTTCGAAGTGTCCGGTGAGCTCAAGCGTCCGGATGCGTGTCACTGTTCGCAGTGCCGCAAGTTTTCCGGTCACTACTTTGTCTCGACTGATGTGCCGCGCGATGCCGTCCGGATAACAGGTGGCGAGAACATCACGTGGTTCCCGTCGTCTGAGCGTGTCCGTCGCGGTTTCTGCTCCATTTGCGGCTGCTCCCTGTTCTTCGATCCACCTGCGAAAGACTGGATCGGTGTGGCCATGGGCGCGTTTGACGGCCCAAGCGAGACGTCTATCGAACTGCACGTCTTTGCCGCTGAGAAAGGCGATTACTACGAGATTGTCGATGGGCTGCCGCAGTACGAGCAGCTGCCGTTGCCGGCAGCTGGAGAACCACAGTAGGTCGCCCAAGCCGACGCCGCTTCGCGGCAACTGAGCTGTTGCGGCGAGGCCCGCTCTTAGGCGGTGTCGGCGGGCAGCAGCTCCATCGCCATCACGATCGCGTCCTCGCGGCCGCTGAAGGCCGGGTAGTAGCGCGGGCGGCGGCCGATCTCGTTGAAGCCTTCGCTGTGGTACAGCGCGATCGCCGCCGGGTTCGACGGGCGCACCTCGAGGAACACTCGCTCGGCGCCGCGGCTGCGCGCGATCTGCAGCAGCGCGCGCAGCAGCCGGCGACCGTATCCCTGCCCCTGCCATTCCGGCGCGATGCAGATGTTGAGCACATGCGCCTCGCCGGCCGCGAGGCTCATCAGGAAATAACCGACCAGCGCGTCCTCGCGCAGCAGGACCCACGCCGGATAGTCGGCGCGCAGGCAGTCGCGGAAGATGCCCATCGACCACGGGAACGCGTAGGCGAGGGTTTCGATCGCATGCACGCGCTCCAGGTCGTCCTCGCGCATTGGCCGCAGCGCGGTGCCGACGAGCGGATCCGGCGCGGGACGCAGGTGCGCGTTCATCCGCGCGTCCCCCGCCTCAGCGCGCGCAGGTAGGGCCACAGCGCGCGCTTGGCGGCGGCATCGCCGCGCAGGCGTTCCGGATCGACGCGCGCGGCCAGCTCCGGATCGAGCCCGTCCTCCGGCCGCAAGTTGGCGGCGCGCAGCACCGCGCGCAGCAGGCGGTCGGCGGATGCGCCTACGCGTACGGCGGGCCGCGGCGGAGCGTCGGTCGCGAACAGCGCGGCCGCCTCGGCGCGGGCGGCCTGCGATGCGGTCGCCGGCGCGGGCGCACTGCGGTCATCGCCATCGGCGCGTACCCACCAGGTCAGCCCCATCGCCTGCAGCCATTCGCGCTGCTCGCGGTCCCACAGCGCGCTCATGAGGCAGGCTCCGCGGTCCGGCGGCGGCGGAAGAGCCATGCCAGCGGCGCCGACAGCGCGTACAACGTGCCGATCGCCAGCAGCACGGTGGGCGGATCGATCGCGATCGCCACCAGTACCGCCACGACGATCACCACCGCCAGGAACGGCACGCGGTCGTGGCGTGGGCCGGCGCCCTTGAAGCTGTAGTAACGCAGCCGACTGACCATGAGCAGCGCAGCGATCACGGTCACCGCCAGCGCCGGGTAGCGCAGCTGCTCGCCGGTGAAACCGAGGTCGTGGAACGTCCACACGAAGCTCGCGACCAGGCCGGCGGCGGCCGGGCTGGCCAGGCCGATGAACCAGCGCTTGTCGACCACCCCGACCTGCGAATTGAAGCGCGCCAGCCGCAGCGCGGCGCAGGCGGCGTAGAGGAACGCCGCGACCCAGCCAATCTTGCCCGGCAGCGGACCGTCCAGGCGCATCGCCGACAGCGCCCAGTGGTACATGACCAGCGCCGGCGCCAACCCGAAGCTGACCAGGTCGGCCAGCGAGTCGTACTGCACGCCGAACTCGCTCTGGGTATTGGTCAGCCGCGCGACGCGGCCGTCGATGCCGTCGAGGATCGCCGCGGTGAACACCGCGATGCAGGCGGCGCCGAAGCGCCCCTGGGTGGCGGCGATGATGGCGAAGAATCCCGCGAACAGGCCGCCGGTGGTGAATAGGTTGGGCAGCAGGTAGATGCCGCGGCTCCGCGGGCGGGGCGTGTTCAGGTTCTCCATGCGACGAGTGTAGCGCCGCCGCGGCCGCGACCTGCGCGAACGACCGCGGATCGGGGCTATGCTGAGCTTCCGTTCCACCCCGGAGGCCGCCGATGGCCGCCACCCCGTTCCGCACCGCCGCGCTCGCGCTTGCGCTGGCCGGCCTGGCCGCCCCCGCGGCTGCCGGCGAGATCTACCAGTGGAAGGACGCCAACGGCGTCACCCACTACTCCGACTCCCCGCCGCCGAACCGCGCTTACCAGAACCGGACCATCCGCGACCGGGGCGCGCCGGCTGCCGCGGGCACGGGGTCCACCGCCGAGAACCCGGACTGCACCAACGCGCGCAGCAACCTTGAACGCCTCAACAGCAGCGCCGACGTCGGCCCCGACCGCAACGGCGACGGCAAGCCGGACAGCGTGCTCACGCCCGAGCAGCGCGCCGCGCAGAAGGAGCTGATGCTGGCGGCGATCAAGGTCAACTGCGCGCCGGCGGCGGCCACGCGGTAGCCCGCACGCGGCCTGCCGCGCGCGCCCGGAGCGCCGTGGCCGCTGTGATCGGCCCACCGGGGGCGGCCGGCTCAGGCAAAATGCCGGCTTTCCGTCTTCCGACCGCCCCCCGATGCGTCTTTCGCAATTCCACCTCCGCACCAGCAAGGAAACGCCGGCCGAGGCCGAGATCGTCAGCCACCGGCTGATGCTCAAGGCCGGCATGATCCGCAAGCTCGCCGCCGGCATCTACACGTGGTCGCCGCTGGGCCTGCGCGTGCTGCGCAAGGTCGAGCGCGTGGTGCGCGAGGAGATGCAGGCCGCCGGCGCGATCGAAGTGCTGATGCCCTCGGTGCTGCCGCGCGAGCTGTGGGAGGAAACCGGGCGCTGGGAGAAGTTCGGCGGCCAGCTGCTGAAGCTGAAGGACCGCAAGGAGGCCGAATACTGCTTCGGCCCCACCCATGAGGAGGCGATCACCGATTTCGCGCGCCAGGAGCTGTCCAGCTACAAGCAGCTGCCGGTCAATTTCTTCCAGATCCAGACCAAGTTCCGCGACGAGATCCGCCCGCGCTTCGGCGTGATGCGCGCGCGCGAGTTCCTGATGAAGGATGCCTATTCGTTCCACGTCGCCGACGAGGATCTGGCGCGCGAATACCGCAACATGTACGACACCTATTCGCGCGTTTTCGCCCGGCTCGGCCTGCGCTTCCGCGCGGTGTTCGCCGATACCGGCGCGATCGGCGGCAGCGCCTCGCACGAATTCCACGTGCTCGCCGATTCCGGCGAGGACGCGATCGCGTTTTCCAGCGAATCCGATTACGCCGCCAACGTCGAACTGGCCGAAGCGGTCGCGCCCGGCCCGCGGCCGGCGCCGGCGGAAGCCATGCGCAAGGTCGATACGCCGACCCAGCGCACCTGCGAGGACGTCGCTGCACTGCTCGGCATTGCACTCACGCGCACGGTCAAGACCATCGCGGTGATGGGCACCGACGCCGACGGCCAGCCGCAGTTCGCCGTCGCGCTGGTGCGCGGCGACCACGCGGTCAACGAGATCAAGCTGGCGAAGCTGCCGGGGCTGGCCGATTACCGCCTGGCCAACGAGGCGGAAATCCGCCAGCACCTCGGCGCCGAACCCGGCTTCCTCGGCCCGGTGAACACCCGCCGCCCGGTGCGGGTGATCGCCGACCGCGGCGTGGCGGCGATGGCGGATTTCGTGGTCGGCGCCAACGAAAACGGCTACCACCTTGCCGGCGTCAACTGGGGCCGCGACCTGCCGGAACCGGATCTGGTCGCCGATATCCGCAACGTGGTCGAGGGCGATCCCTCGCCGGACGGACGCGGCACCCTGCGGATCGCCCGCGGCATCGAGGTCGGCCACGTGTTCCAGTTGGGCCGGAAATACGCCGAGGCGATGGGACTGACGGTGCTCGACGCCAACGGACGGGCGATCGTCCCGGCGATGGGTTGCTACGGGATCGGCGTGTCGCGCATCGTCGCCGCGGCGATCGAGCAGAATCACGACGACGCAGGGATTATCTGGCCGGAATCGATGGCGCCGTGGCGCGCGGTGGTCTGCGTGATCAATCCGAAGGGCGACGCCGCGGTCGCCGACGCCGCTGAAACCCTGTACCGCGAGCTCAACGCCGCCGGCATCGAAACCGCCCTCGACGACCGCGGATTGCGTCCGGGCGCGATGTTCGCCGACATCGAACTGATCGGCATTCCACATCGGATCGTGGTTTCCGAGCGCGGGCTGGCGGCCGGCACCTTCGAATACCGCCACCGTCGCGCCGCGGAATCGGAAAACCTCGATTGCGACGCGCTGCTGGCGCGGCTCGGCACCACCGCCTGAGCCCGAAGACGTTTTCACGACGGCCGCGTGCATTTACGCGCGGCCGCATTTGCCATTACCATCGCCGGATTGCCACGGATCGGCAGGTTTATCTCGCTTTCAATCCGGAGGACTGCATGTCGATCGATCTGAATTCGCTCTCGGCCAAGGAGCTCGATGCGCTCATCAACCAGGCCAAGAAGCGCCGCACGCTCCTGAGCAAGCGCAAGCCGATCGCCCAGGTGCGCAGGAAGCTCACCCAGCTGGCGAATGCCGAGGGCTATTCCGTCGAGGAACTGTTCGG
Source organism: Lysobacter sp. (assembly GCA_035645555.1). Classification (GTDB taxonomy): domain Bacteria; phylum Pseudomonadota; class Gammaproteobacteria; order Xanthomonadales; family Xanthomonadaceae; genus Lysobacter_F. Next base: position 36,312 of record DASQMI010000094.1, read on the forward strand.
CACCGGCAGCCGCAACGGTCGTGCCGCGAAGGCGCCGGCCAAGGCCCCGCGCGCCGCGCGCAAGGGCGCCGGCGGCAAGGTGCCGCCGAAGTACCGCAATCCCGCCAATCCGGCCGAAACCTGGACTGGCCGCGGCAAGCAGCCGCGCTGGCTGGCCGCGCAGGTCGCCAACGGCCGCAAGCTGGAGGATTTCCTCATCAAGTGAGGATGCGCCAGGGATGACGCGAACGACGCCGGCCCCGCGCCGGCGTCATCGTTTCCGGCTCAGAGGTTGCGCCGTGCCGGCAGCAGCAGGTTGCCGAACAGCAGCCCGGCGATCAGCGCCGCGAGGATGTTCAGCACCGCGAGCAGCGAATCCTGGCCGGCCGCCATGTCCTGCTGCTGCAGCAAGGTCAGCAGCCCGCGCAGGCTGATGCTGCCGGGCACCAGCATGATGATGCCGGGCAGCCGCACGATCGCGCCGGGGCGCTGCCCCCAGCGCGCGAACGCGTTGCCGGCGGCGGTCACCACCAGCGCGGCGAGGAAGATGCCCGCCTGCTGGTTCCACAGCTCGCCGCCGAGGCGGGAGAGCAGGTAGCCGCTGGCCGCGGCCAGCATCACGATCGGCACGTCGCGGCGATGCGCGCGGAACAGCAGCGCGAACGCGAACGCGCCGAGCGCCAGCGCCGCCCATTCGACCCAGTCGGGCTGCGGACGCAGCGCGCGCACCTGCGGCTCGAGCCCGAACAGGTCCGCGCAATAGAGCGCCACCACGGTGCCGACCGCGAGCTTGAGCACCGTGGTCGCCGCGCCGGCGAAACGCGCGGTGCCGGACACCAGGTGCTGGCTGGTCAGCTCGTTGACCGCATTGGTGAGCGCAAGGCCGGGCAGCAGCACGATGAGCGAGGCGATGATCACGGTGTTCTGGTTCAGCGGCGTGAGCAGCGCGGCCACCAGCAGCGCGACGCCGGCGGCGAGCATCGCCGCCACCGCCTCCAGCGCTTCCTTCATCCGTGGCCGCTGCTCGGCGGCCTGCACCAGCAGGCCGATCAGCAGTCCGTTGAACGCGGCCACGCCGATGTCGGTCCACGGCAGCCGCAGCAGGCCGGCGACCGCGGCTGCGGCCAGGCCGTAGGCGAACACCTGCAGCAGGCGCGCGCGCCGGCTCGGCGGCACGTCCAGCGCGCGCAGCGCGGCATGGCCGTCCTGCAGACCGAGCGAGCCGTCGAGCACGGCGTCGGCGATGCGGTCGGCTTCGCTGAGCCGGTACAGGTCGTTCTCGCCCGGCGACAGGCGGATCACCCGGGTGATGTCCTGCACCCCGGGGCGCTGGCCGTGTTCGCGGAACGTGAGGATCAGCCCGGTCGGGTTCGACCACGGCTCGCAATGCAGGCCCAGCTTGCTGGCCACCGAGACGATCGCGCCTTCCAGCCGCTGCGCGGTGGTGCCGTAGGCGTGCAGGCGGCTGGCCAGGTCGACCACGAAGTCGACCCGGGCGGCATAGGGCGGCAGCGGGCGTTCGTTCGGCAGGACGGCAGACATGCACGGAAGGATCGCATGGCATGGCGGCAAGGTGAGCCGTCCACGCGGTCGAGGCATGTATGCTCGGGCCGTCATGGATTCCGCCACCGCGCCCCCGCAGCTGTTCGTGGACCGTGCCGATGCCGCGCGTGCGCGCCTGTGCGGCAACTGGACCCTCGCCCATGCCGGTGCGATCGCCGAGCAGCTGGCCGGCGTGCCCGAAGGCGTGCGTGTGTTCGATGCCGGCGAGGTCGACGCGCTCGATTCGCTCGGCGTGCTGCAGCTGATGCGCTTCGCGCGCCGGCGCGGGCTCGACTTCGCCACGTTCGCGTTCCGCGACCAGCACCATGCGCTGGTGCGCAGCATCGGCGAGCTGTCCGACGTCCGCCCGCCGGCGAAGCGGGATTACGGCGTGTACGCCGCGCTCGGCCGGCTCGGCGAGGCGGTGACCGAGAACGGGCGCGAGATCCGCGCGCTGGTCGGCTTTCTCGGCGAGGTGCTGGTGAAGATGCTGCGGCTGTTCCGCGAGCCGTCGCGGTTCCGCGCCACCGCCACCGTCTTCCACATGGAGCAGGTCGGGCTCGACGCGACCCCGCTGGTGGCGCTGCTGTGCTTCCTGGTCGGCGCGGTGATCGCGTTTCTCGGCTCCAACATCCTGCGCGATTTCGGCGCGACCATCTTCGTGGTCGAGCTGGTCAGCATCTCGTTCCTGCGCGAATTCGGCGTGCTGCTGACCGCGATCATCCTCGCCGGCCGCACCGCCAGCGCGTTCACCGCGCAGATCGGCGCGATGAAGAGCCGCGAAGAGATCGACGCGATCCGCACGCTCGGCCTCGATCCGGTCGACCTGCTGGTGATCCCGCGCCTGCTGGCGCTGCTGGTGATGCTGCCGCTGCTGACGTTCATCGCGATGGTGTTCGGCCTGCTAGGGGGGCTCACCGTCGGCGCCTACGGGCTCGACATCCCGCCGCCGCAGTACCTGGCGCGAATGCAGGACACCATGGAGCTGCGCCATTTCCTGGTCGGGCTGGCGAAGGCGCCGGTGTTCGCAGTGGTGATCGGGCTGATCGGCTGCCTGGAGGGCCTCCAGGTGCAAGGCACCGCGCAGTCGGTCGGCGAGCGCACCACCTCGAGCGTGGTGCAGACCATCTCGCTGGTGATCGTGCTCGATGCGTTCGCCGCGATCTGGTTCATGGAGATGGGCATCTGATGGCCGCCGTGCCCGACCCGATCATCCGCGTGCGCGGCCTGGTCAACCGCTTCGGCGCCCAGGTCGTGCACGAGGGGGTCGATCTCGAGGTCCGCCGCGGCGAGATTCTCGGCGTGGTCGGCGGCTCCGGCAGTGGCAAGTCGGTGCTGATGCGCTCGATCATCGGCCTGCGCGAGCCGGACGATGGCGCGGTGGAGATCCTCGGCGAGGACGGCCGCAGCCGCGATCCGGCGGTGCGCGCGCGGATCGAGCAGCAGATCGGCGTGCTGTTCCAGGACGGCGCGCTGTTTTCCTCGCTCACCGTCGGCGAGAACGTGCAGGTGCCGCTGAAGGAACACCATCCGGAGCTGCCCGCCTCGCTGTACGAGGACCTCGCGCTGCTGAAGATCCGCCTGGCCGGGCTGCCGGCCGATGCGATCGACAAGCTGCCGTCGCAGCTGTCCGGCGGCATGCGCAAGCGCGCGGGGCTTGCGCGCGCGCTGGCGCTGGACCCGCCGCTGCTGTTCCTCGACGAACCGACCGCGGGGCTCGACCCGATCGGCGCGGCGGCGTTCGACCGCCTGATCCGCGCGCTGCAGGAGGCGCTCGGGCTGACCGTGTTCCTGATTACGCACGATCTCGACACGCTGTATGCGATCTGCGACCGGGTGGCGGTGCTGGCTGACCGCCGGGTGATCGCCTGCGCGCCGCTGGCCGAGATCGAGCAGGTCGAGCATCCTTGGCTGCAGGACTACTTCCATGGTCCACGGGCGCGCGCCGCACGCGACGCCCGGGAGGCGAGGTGAGATGGAGACGCGGGCCAACTATGTGCTGATCGGCGCGTTCACCCTGGTGACGATGCTGGCGCTGCTGCTGTTCGCGCTGTGGGCGGCGAAGTATTCGTCCGAACGCAGCTGGCGCCAGTACGCGGTGATCTTCGACGAGCCGGTGACCGGCCTGTCGGAAGGCAGCCAGGTGCAATACAACGGCATTCAGATCGGCACCGTCGAGGAGCTGCGGCTCGCGCCCGACGACCCGCGGCGAGTGGTGGCGACCTTGCGCGTGCAGGCCGACACCCCGATCAAGACCGACACCCGCGCCAAGATGTCGATGACCGGCATCACCGGTACGCCGATCATCCAGCTCACCGGCGGCAGCCCGGGCGCGCCGCTGCTGACCGACGTCGACCGCCACGACGTGCCGGTGATCCGCACCGAGCCGTCGGCGCTGCAGAACATCGCCGACACCGCCAACCGGCTGGTGGCGCGGCTGGACCAGGTGCTGAGCGAACGCAACATCCAGCGCATCGCCGCCACCCTGGAGAACGTGGAGACGCTGACCGGTTCGCTCGCCGACCAGCGCGAGGACCTGCGCGCGCTGATCGTCAACGCGCGCCGTTCCAGCGAGCAGCTCGAGGCCACGCTCACCCACAGCCGCAGCGCGGCGGAGAAGATCGACCGCCAGCTCGCCGACCGCCTGCCGGGACTGGTCGCCAAGCTCGATCACACGCTCGACGAACTCGATTCCGCCGCCAGCGGCGCCAACAGCATCGTCGGCGAGAACCGCGCGGCGATCCACAGCTTCGCCAACGACGGGCTGGCCCAGCTCGGTCCCACCTTGGCGGAACTGCGTGCGCTGGTGCGCGACCTGCGCCGGATCAGCGACCGCCTCGAACGCAGCCCGACGAATTACCTGCTCGGCCGCGATGCGCCCAAGGAGTTCGAGCCGAAATGAATCCCGTCTCCGCCCCGTCGCGCGCCGCGCGCGCTTCCGCCCTGGCGCTGGCCGCGCTGCTGTCGGCCTGCTCGATCCTCGGCAGCGAGAAGACCACGTTCACCGTTTACGCGCCGAATCCGCGCGTGGCCGCCGATCCGACCTGGCCGGTGGTGCGCAGCCAGCTCGCGATCACCACGCCCGACACCGCACGCGAGGCCGACGGCCTGCGCATCGTGGTGCGTCCCACCCCGCTGGAGTGGCAGGTCTACAAGGGCGCGAGCTGGGCCAAGCGGCCGACCGACATGGTCACCGACGTGGTGCTGCGTACCTTGGAAGATTCCGGCCGCATCCCGGCGGTCGCGCGCCAGGGCACCGGCATCGCCGCCGACTACAAACTGGTGCTCGACCTGCGCCGGTTCGAATCCGACTACGCCGGGGCGGCGGTGCCGAACGCGACGATCGAGGTCAGCGCCAAGCTGCTGCACGCCAACGACCAGAGCGTGATCGCCAGCCGGGTGTTCCGCCATGCGGAACCGGCGGCGAGCGCCGCGGTTGCCGACGTCGCCGCCGCGTTCGAGCGCGCGCTCGGCGGCATCGGCCACGGCATCTCCGGCTGGGTGCTGGTCACCGCCGCCGCGCACGACCGCGACGGCCACCTGCCGACGCGCTGAGCCGCGTGCTCAGCGCGGGCGCACGTTGCGGAACGTCAGGTTGATCCGCGCGCCGACCGGCCGCGCGGTGCGCGGCAGCGCGTGCTTCCAGTCGCGCTGCGAGGCGCCCGCCATCACCAGCAGGCTGCCCGGTTCCAGCAGCAGCGCGCGCCGCCGGGTCGGATCGCGCCGGTGCCGGAGCAGGAACCGCCGCGGCGCGCCAAGGCTGACCGAGGCGATCACCGGCGCCGGGCCGAGCTCCGGCTCGTCGTCGCTGTGCCAGCCCATCGCATCTTTGCCGTCGCGGTACAGGTTGGCCAGCACGCTGTTGAACGGCACCGCCAGCTCCGCCTGCAGGCGCGCGCGCAGCGCGGCCAGCTCGGGCAGCCAGGGCCGCGGCAGGAAGCGGCTGCCGGAATAGCGGTACACCGCGTCCGCATCGCCGATCCAGCAGCTCAGACGCGGCGCGGCGTGCTCGCGGCCGAACAGCCGGATGCGGTGCTGCTCCCACGGCACGGCCGCCCGCAGCGCCTCGAACAGCCCCGCCGCCGCGGCCGGATCGAGCCAGTCCGGGCGGTAGCGCAGGTCGGGGTCGGCGGGCGGGCGATCCATCGCCGCACGCTAGCACGGCGATTTGCGACAATTCCGCTTCGAACGACCGTTTGACCGGAGCCCCCATGAGCGAGCCCAGCGCCAGCGATGCGATCGAACGCGACGTGATGGAGTACGACGTCGTCACCGTCGGCGCGGGTCCCGCGGGACTGGCGTTCGCGATCCGGCTCAAGCAGCTCAAGCCCGAGCTGTCGGTGTGCGTGATCGAGAAGGCCTCGACCATCGGCGCGCATATCCTGTCCGGTGCGGTGATCGAACCGCAGCCGCTCGACGCGCTGCTGCCGAACTGGCGCGACAACCCGCCGCCGATCTGCGTGCCGGCGAAGGAGGACGAGTTCTGGCTGCTGACCAAGACCGGCGGCCGCAAGCTGCCGGTGGTCCCGCCGCAGATGAACAACCACGGCAACTTCATCGTCAGCCTCGGCGCGATGTGCGCGTGGCTGGCGCCGCAGGCCGAGGCGCTGGGCGTGGAGATCTACCCCGGCTTCGCCGCGGCCGAGACGCTGCACGACGACAGCGGCGCGGTGGTCGGCGTGCGCATCGGCGACATGGGCGTGGCGAAGGACGGCTCGCACAAGCCGACCTACACCGCCGGCATCGACATTCGCGCCAAGATCACCGTGCTCGCCGAAGGCGCGCGCGGGCATCTGACCAAGCGACTGATCAAACAGTTCGGACTGGATGCCGACTGCGACCCGCAGAGCTACTCGATCGGCATCAAGGAGCTGTGGCAGGTACCGGAGGAACGCGTCACGCCGGGCAAGATCGTGCACACGGTCGGCTGGCCGGCGGACAACCAGACCTACGGCGGCAGCTTCCTGTACCACCTGGACAAGGGCCGCATCGCGCTCGGCTACGTGTCGGGCCTCGACTACAAGGACCCGCGCTACCAGCCGTGGGAAGCGTTCCAGCAGTGGAAGAACCATCCCACGGTGAAGCCGCTGCTCGACGGCGGCAGCATCCTGTCGGCGGGCGCGCGCGCGATCGTCACCGGCGGCTGGCAGTCGCTGCCGAAGACGGAGATGCCGGGCGCGCTGCTGATCGGCGATACCGCCGGACTGCTCAACGTGCCGAAGATCAAGGGAACGCACCAGGCGATCCGCTCCGGCATACTCGCCGCCGAGCATCTCGCCGAGAGCCTTTCCCCGCAGGGCTGGGATGCGAAGCTGCGCGCGTCCGAAGCGATGGCCGAGCTGCGCAAGGTCCGCAACATCAAGCCCGGCTTCAAGCGCGGCTTCTGGTTCGGCATGTTCAACGCGGCGTGGGAAACCGTCACCGGCGGCGCGTCGCCGTGGACGCTGCGCAACAAGCCGGACTGGTGCTCGCTGGAGAAGGTCGGCGAATACGAGGCGCCGAAGCGCGATTACGTCGAACGCGCGCTGCCGCCACGCGACCGCTTGGCCGGCGTGTACTTCGCCGCCACCGAGCACGACGAGGATCAACCGGTGCACCTGAAGGTGGTAGACACCTCGATCTGCGTGACCCGCTGCGCGGAGGAATACGCCAACCCGTGCACGCGGTTCTGCCCGGCCGGCGTCTACGAGATCGTCGAGGACGACGCCGGCAAGCGCCTGCAGATCAACGCCGCCAATTGCGTGCACTGCAAGACCTGCGACATCAAGGACCCGTACGAGATCATCCACTGGGTGACGCCGGAAGGCGGTTCCGGGCCCAACTACCAGAACCTCTGAGCGATGGCGCCGAGGCTTGGATCGCGTGTGCGCGGCGCGTTGTTCCGCACGCTGCGCCTTGCGTTTCGCCTGGCTCCCCTTTCAGGGGGCACACGCGACCGCTGGCGGCAGGCGTTCCTCAACCGCTATCCCGGGCTGATCCCAAATCCCGCGCGCGGTCGCGTGCTGGTCACCGGCGGTCCGCGCCTGCAGCGTCCGCTCCTTCGTGCCGACCAGCGCGCGATCGGCTACGTCGAACACCGCATCGAGCCGCTGCCGCAACCGCTGCCGGCCACGGTGGTCGCGTTCTACCTGCCGCAGTTCCACCCGATTCCCGAGAACGACCGCTGGTGGGGCACCGGCTTCACCGAGTGGCACAACGTCACGCGCGCGCTTCCACAGTTCGAAGGCCACGCGCAGCCGCGCCTGCCGGGCGCGCTCGGCTACTACGACCTGCGCAACCCCGAAACGATGCGCGCGCAGGCGAAGCTGGCGCGCGAATATGGCATCGGCGCGTTCTGCTTCTACTTCTACTGGTTCGGCGGCACCACGTTGCTGGAGCAGCCGCTGCGGCAATGGCTGGCCGATCCGACCATCGACCTGCCGTTCTGCCTGTGCTGGGCCAACGAACCGTGGTCGCGGCGCTGGGACGGCCGCCCGCAGGAGGTGCTGATCGATCAGCGCCACTCGCCCGAGGACGATCTCGCGTTCATCCGGCATGTCGCCGACTACCTGCGCGATCCGCGCTGCCTACGCGTCGACGGGCGCCCGCTGTTGCTCGTTTACCGGCCAGGGCTGTTGCCCGATGCGCGCGCCACCGCCGCGCGCTGGCGCGCGTGGTGCCGCGAGCACGGCATCGGCGAGATCCATCTCGCCTACGTGCAGGCGTTCGAGCGCCCCGAGCCTGCCGACATCGGCTTCGACGCGGCGGTCGAGTTTCCGCCTAACCTCGCGACGCCGCGCGAGATCACCGGCGCGCAACTGCTGATCAACCCCGACTTCCACGGACACGTACTGGACTGGCGCGAGCTTGCGCGCGAGTACGTCGCGCGCGGCGTGGCGCCGGCGCACGTCTATCCGGGCGTCAATTGCGGCTGGGACAACGAGCCACGTCGCCCCGGGCGCGGCCGCATCTATCTGCACGCGTCGCCGCGCGGTTATCGCGATTGGCTGCACGAGACGATCGCGCACCGCCTCGGCGAGCGCACCGCCGACCGGCGGCTGGTGTTCGTCAATGCGTGGAACGAATGGGCCGAGGGCGCGGTACTGGAGCCGGATGCACGCCTGGGACACGCGTGGCTGCAGGCCACGCGTGACGCGCTCGCCCAGGCGTCCGTGCCCCGTGCCGAAGCGGCGTCATCGCCGCGGCCGTGCGCAGTGGTGCATGCCTGGTACCCGGACGTGCTCGAGGAAATCCTGGAGACGCTGAAGCGCGCGGAGGTACCGTGGCAGCTGATCGTCACCACTGCGCCCGAGGTGCAGGCCGAGGTCGAAGCCCGTCTGCAGCGCCTGTGGCCGGAGGCCGAACTGTGCGTGTTCGAGAACCGCGGACGCGACATCCTGCCGTTCCTGCGTGTGGCATCGCGACTGGCGGACGAAGGCGAGCCGCTGATCCTCAAGCTGCACACCAAGCGCTCCACGCATCGCCATGATGGCGGCCAATGGCGGCGCGAACTGGTCGATGAGCTGACCGCACCGGCGCGCGTGGCCGGAATTCTTGCCGCATTCCGCCAGCAGCCGACATTGGGGCTGGTGGCTCCCGATGGACACATCCAGCCCCTGAGTTACTTCTGGGGCGCCAATCGCGACAACGTGGAGGCCCTGTGCGTGCGGCTGGGTCTTCCCCTGCCGCGGCCTGAAGCCGATCGATTCGCCGCCGGCAGCATGTTCTGGGTACGCACCGAGGCGCTGCGCCCGCTGCTCGACGCCCATCTCGACGACTGGCTGTTCGAGCCGGAACGCGGCCAGGTGGACGGCACGTTCGCGCACGCGGTCGAGCGGGCCATGGCGCTCGCCGTCTGCTCGACTGGCTGCACCCTAGGCGGGACGAGCCTAAATGCTAGCCAACCAAACATTAAGCTACAGCGGCATCGCTACCCGTACGCGGACCGGTTTTGAGCTCATCCCGGCACCACACGCCAAGCCGTGTCTGGAACGTGGGTGATCTGGGCTGAGCCGGAGATGATCGTGGACCCGCGCATCAAGTGGATTACGTTCTGCCCCGTGGCGGTATTTCGCCACAGGATGTCGGCATAGCCATCGCCGTTGTAGTCCCCCGCGCTTGCGACTTGCCAAGCAAGGTCCGGCTCCTTGTGCACGAAGGCAACAGCCGCGACTGCCGCACCGTTCATGCGCCAGAGATAAACCTCGCCAGAGTCCTCGTGCCGCCAGTACACGTCTGCACGGCCATCACCATCGAAGTCCTGCGCCGCATGGATACGCCAACGTGTGTCAGCAACCGTATCGACGAACGCCGACCCGGTCCGCACCGTAAAGCCATCCATGAGATGCACAACATTGCGGCCGGTTAGCGAGTGACGCCAGAAGACGTCGTTCTTCCCATCGCCGTTGAAGTCGCCAGTAGCGACCACTTTCCAGTTGAGATCCGGCTCGCGATGCACGGAGCGCACTTGGCGGGGCAGCAGGCTGCCCATCAACCAGATGTCATTGACCCCGCTCACCTGGTGACGCCAGTACAGATCCGTCACACCATCCCCATCGAAATCACCCAACGCAACGATCCGCCAATCAGGATCGGCGACAGTGAGCGAAGCACCTGAGCTGGCGAGAACGCGCGTCCCATCCATGTGATGGATCAGAAGCTCGCCTGAAGTCGCATGGCGCCAGAGCACGTCAGCTTTTCCATCGCCATTGAAATCGCCAAGTCCGGCTGCGTTCCATCTCACGTCCGCGAGGCGACTAACGGTAGCGGCGCTTACGAGAGCGGCGCCGTTCAAGAACCAAATGTCATTGTTGCCGGAGAGTGAATGACGCCAGTACAGATCTGACCTGCCATCCCCGTCGAAGTCGCTGGTCACGCGCCGTGTGGGCTGACTCGGGACTACAGTCGCCCGAAACGCCGCCACCGCCGGCATCGTCTGCCGCAAGCTCCGCGCGTTGTCCGCCTGATCGGGCACGCCGCACGGGAAGCCGTTGCAGGTGTTGATATACGGATTCGAAAACACCCGGATGCGGGTGAGGCCAGACTCGCCGTACGCCATCACCGTGTAAAACGCGCCGCTGCCGGCGGGTGCTTTGTGGCCGAACGAATAGGGGTAGCGCCCGTACTCGTTGGACTGCAGCACGTTGTCGTCACCGTCGGCCTCCCCCCGGTCGTGCGCCGAGCCCATGTTGTGGCCGAGCTCATGCGCCAGGGTTTCGTCGCGGCAGATGTAGCCGTTGTCAGGGAACGCGTTGAGGTTGGAATCGCCGATGACGGCCATGCCCCACTTCGCGTGGGACGTGGTGATCGTGCGCTGCCCGGACCCGTTCAGCCAGGCGATGCCGCAACCGTCGTTTTCGGGATCGTTGAAGTTGCGCACCAGGACGACCAGGTCGCCACCGAACTGCTCGCGCGCCGTGTGCAGCGGCTGCAGTGCGGGCGGAACGCCGGTATCGGTGCAGTTGAGCGAGCCGTTCTGCTCGGTGCAGGACACGCCGGTCAGGTTGTACAGCGCCTGTTCGTTGGCGGTGGCGTCCGCGTAGTCGACCTGAACCGTGCGGACCAGCCGCACCTGGGCGTCGATCTGGCTGTTCGTGTAGGCCTGGTTGGCAACCGCGATCAGATGTGCGAGCCGGGTATTGGCCTGCGACTGCCCGCCCAGCCGCGCAGCGAAGTTCGAGGTATAGCCCAGCACCACGTCGACCGTGGTCGCCGCGCTCGTGGTCGCCTGCGCGGTGAACGCCGAAGCGGTCGCCGGCGTCGTGCCGGCCGCCGCGGCGACAGGGCCGGTCGCGATCGGCGGCGGCAGGTGGTCCGGCTTGGTCGGGCGGGTCGCTTCGTTGTCCAGGCTGGCCAAGCCTTGCGGATGCGTTTCGATCAGCCACGCGCGCCCCTGCGACAGCCCGAGCCGCAGCGGCTCGCGGTCGCCGTACGGCACGGTGCCGAACACCGCCTTCTCGCCGAAGGTGATGATCGCCTCGGTGCCGGGCGCACTGCCGGGCACGCGCCCGATCCAGGTCCAGTTGCCGTCCGGATGCTCGACGTGGCGGTCATAGCGCAGGCGGATCTGGCTGCCGTCCGGCGCCGGGATGGTCAGCTCGCCGGTGGCGATCGCGCGCAGCGCGTGCGCCTCGCTCAGGCTCACCGGATGGAATGTGTAGGCGCGCGTGCGCCGCGGCTGCACGACCTTGTCGTAGGCCAGCAACGCGCCGCGGTCCGGTAGCGACGCGAACGACTTGCCCGCCGGTGCCGCCGGCCCGGGATAGGCGGCGACACGGCCCGCGGAGCCCGCGACCGGCATGCGGCCCGCAGCCGCGCCCGCCCGGTCGGCTTCCTGTTCCTTCGTCGAGCAGCCGGCCACCAGAGCCAGAACCGCCGCGGCAGCCCAAATACGACGCATACGCTGAGGACTTGACAAACGCGCACCCGTCGGCGCAGGCATCAGCCTAGCCCAACTTCGGTCTGCGCGCTGGCGAAGGCCGGAGCCCGCGCGAAGGTTTTGTCAACGGCTGTGACCGCCGTCAGATGACCTTCACGCCGGTCGCGGCCTGCAGCTCATCCCTGGACACGCCCGGCGCCAGCTCGACGAGCCGCAGCCCCTCGGGCGTGACGTCCATCACGGCCAGATCGCTGATGATCCGGTTGACCACCCCAACCCCGGTCAGCGGCAGCGTGCATTCCGGCACGATCTTGTGCTCGCCGTTCTTGGCGACGTGCTCCATCAGCACCACGACGCGCTTGACGCCGGCCACCAGGTCCATCGCGCCGCCCATGCCCTTCACCATCTTGCCGGGCACCATCCAGTTGGCGAGGTCGCCCTTGTCGGTGACCTGCATTGCGCCGAGGATGGCCAGATCGATGTGGCCGCCGCGGATCATCGCGAAGCTGTCGTGGCTGCCGAAGAAGCTCGCGCCCCGACGGGCGGTGACGGTCTGCTTGCCGGCATTGATGAGGTCGGCGTCGACCTCGGCTTCGGTCGGGAATGGACCGATGCCGAGCAGGCCGTTCTCGCTCTGCAGCCAGACGTCGACCCCGTCGGGGATGTAGTTGGCCACCAGCGTCGGCAGGCCGATGCCGAGGTTGACGTACATGCCGTCGGCGAGTTCCTGTGCGGCGCGCTGCGCCATCTGATCGCGGGTCCAGGGCATTTCGATACTCCTCAGGCGGCGCGCACGGTGCGCTGCTCGATGCGCTTTTCGGGCGTCGGATTGACGACGATGCGGTCGACGTAGATGCCGGGCAGGTGCACGTGGTCGGGGTCGATCTCGCCGACCTCCACCAGCTGCTCGACTTCCGCGACGCACACCTTGCCCGCCATCGCGCAGGCCGGGTTGAAGTTGCGCGCGGTCTTGCGGAACACCAGGTTGCCGGCCTTGTCGGCCTTCCAAGCCTTCACCAGCGCGACGTCGGCGTGCAGCGCGGTCTCCAGCACGTACCAGTGCTCGCCGAACTGGCGCGTCTCCTTGCCTTCGGCCACCACCGTGCCGTAGCCAGTGCGGGTGTAGAACGCCGGAATGCCGGCGCCACCGGCGCGCAGGCGCTCGGCCAGGGTGCCCTGCGGGTTGAATTCCAGCTCCAGCTCGCCGGACAGGAACTGGCGCTCGAATTCCTTGTTCTCGCCCACGTAGGACGAAATCATCTTGCGGATCTGCCGCGTCTCCAGCAGCAGCCCGAGGCCGAAGCCGTCGACGCCGGCATTGTTGGAAATCACCGTCAGATCGCGGACGCCGGAATCACGCAGCGCACCGATCAGCGCCTCGGGGATGCCGCACAGCCCGAAGCCGCCGACCGCCAGCGTCTGGCCGTCACGCACCAGACCGCGCAGCGCAGTGGCCGCATCCGGATAGAGCTTGCTTCGCTTGCCGCCTGCGGCGGCCGTGGCGTGGACCATGGGGGAGCTCCGCATTCGGGAAGGTGCGAAGTGTAGCGTGGCCGCCGCGTCCGCCGGCCTTGGCCTTTCGGGCAAGCCCGCGGCCGCTAGACTGGATGGATGCTCCGGATCGCCCTTGTCACCGCCGTCGAATCGCGCGCGCACGACACCGACCTGCCGTTGCTCGCGCCAGCGTGCGCCGCGGCTGGGCTGGCGGCCGAGGTCATTGCCTGGGACGACCCCAGCGTCTCGTGGGGCCGCTTCGACGCGGTGGTGCTGCGCTCGCCGTGGAACTACATGGAGCGTCTGCCCGCCTTCCTCGACTGGTGCACGCGCGTGGACCGTGCGAGCCGGCTGCTGAATCCGCTGCCGGTGGTGCGCTGGAACACCGACAAGCACTACCTCGCCGACCTCGCCGCGCGCGAGGTGCCGGTGGTGCCGACCCGCTTCGTCGAACCCGATGCCGAGCCGCTACCGGCGCTGGAGGCGTTCCTCGCCACGTTCGACTGCGCGGAGTTCGTGGTGAAACCGGCGGTCAGCGCGGGTTCGCGCGACACCCACCGCTACGGCCGCGAACAAACGTTCCTCGCCGCCAACCATCTCGGCCGTCTGCTCACCGCCGGGCGCAGCGCCATGCTTCAGCCGTACCTGCCGGCGGTCGACACGCACGGCGAGACCGCGCTGCTCTACTTCGCCGGCGATTACAGCCATGCGATCCGCAAGGCGGCGCTGCTCGAACGCGATGGCACGGCGCGCTCGCACACCGCGGCGCCCGATGTCATCCGGCCGTGCGAGCCCACCGAGGACGAGCGCGCGCTGGCCGAGCGCATCCTCGCCATCGTGGCCGCGCATCCCGCGCTCGGCGGCATGCTGGCGTACGCGCGCGTGGACCTCGTGCGCGGCGATGATGGCAAGCCGCGACTGCTGGAACTGGAGCTGTGCGAGCCGGCGCTGTTCGTCACCCACGCGCCCGGCAGCGCCGAGCGTTTCGCCGCGCGGCTTGCGGCGTTGCTGCACGCTCGCTGAGCCGCTAGGCGCGGCGCCGCCGCGAGTCGCGGCTGAAGCCGCGCCTGCCGCATGAAGCCGCCTCAGGCGCGTCCGTAGACGTCCTCAAGCCGCTCGATGTCGTCCTCGCCGAGGTAGCCGCCGGACTGCACCTCGATCAGTTCCACCGGCTGGCTGCCGCGGTTGCGCAGGCGATGCACGCTGCCCTGCGGGATGTAGGTGCTCTCGTTCGCGCGCAGCTCGAACACGCGGTCGTCGCAGGTCACCTCGGCGACGCCCGACACCACCACCCAGTGCTCGGCGCGATGGGCATGCCGCTGCAGGCTGAGCGCGGCACCAGGCTTCACCACGATGCGCTTGACCTGGAACCGCTCGCCCACCGCGATCGAGTCGTAGCTGCCCCACGGCCGGTACACCTTGCGGTGCACGAGATGCTCGGTGCGGCCGGCGTTCTTGAGCAGGTCCACCACCTGCTTGACGTCCTGCACCCGGTCCTTGCGTGCGACCAGCGTGGCATCGGCGGTGTCGACGATGACGAGCTCCTCGACACCGAGCGTGGCGATCAGACGGCCGTCGGAGGCGCGGATCAGGCTGTCGCGGGTATCCACCGCGATCACGTCCCCCTCGGAGCGGTTCCCGCTCGCGTCGCGCTCGGCAACCGCCCACAGCGAGGACCACGAGCCGATGTCGCTCCAGCCGCAGCTCACCGGCACCACCGCGGCGCGGTCGGTCTTTTCCATCACCGCGTAGTCGATCGAATCGCTGGGGCTCGCCGCGAATGCCTCGGCGTCGATCCGGGTGAAGTCGAGGTCGCGGCGCGCGCCGTGCCAGGCCCGCTCGGCCGCGTCGCGCATCGCCGCTGCGTGCCGGCCGAGTTCGTCTAGGTAGGCGTCCGCCCGGAACAGGAACATGCCGGAGTTCCACGCATAGCCGCCCTCGGCGAGGTAGCGCTGCGCGGTGGCGAGGTCGGGCTTCTCGACGAAGCGCTCGATCCGGAACCCCGCCCCGTCCAGTGCCGTGCCGCGCCGGATGTAGCCGTAACCGGTTTCCGGGTAGTCGGGCGTGATGCCGAACGCCACCAGCCACCCGGCCCCGGCCAGCGTGCGCGCGGCGCCGACCGCGCTGCGGAACGCGGATTCGTCGGCGATCAGGTGATCCGCCGGCAGCACCAGCAGCACGGCGTCCGGGTCGGTGGCGCGGGCGTGCAGCGCGGCGAGCGCGATCGCCGGCGCCGTGCTGCGCGGCACCGGCTCCAGCAGGATGCCGCCGCTGGCCACGTCCACGGCCTGCAGCTGCTCGCCGACCATGAAGCGGTGCTCCTCGCTGCAGACCGTGATCGGCGCGGCCACGTCCTCGAGCGCGGCCGCGCGCAGCACCGTTTCCTGGAACAGCGAACGGTCGCCCATCAGGGCCAGGAACTGCTTGGGCTGGTTCTGGCGCGACAGCGGCCACAGCCGGGTGCCGCTGCCGCCGCTGAGGACCACCGGGTGCAGCATGCGGGGCGTCTCGTGGGGAGTCGCGGCAAGGATAGCCGAGGCGGCTTTCCCTTCCCGCGGCTCCGCTAGAATGTCGGGTTCCAGCCGCCCGGCGGCCTCCCCCACAAGGACCCCCGCACGATGAAGATCCTCGTCGGCTACAAGCGCGTGGTGGACTTCAACGTCCGCATCCAGGTCAAGCCGGACGGCTCCGGCGTGATCACCGACGGCGTCAAGCTGTCGCCCAACCCGTTCGACGAAATCGCACTCGAGGAAGCGCTGCGCCTGCGCGACAAGGGCATCGCCACCGAGGTGGTGGTCGCCACCATCGCGCCGGCGGATGCCCAGGCGCACCTGCGCAACGGCCTCGCCATGGGCGCCAACCGCGCCATCCACGTGGTCGCCGACCAGCCGGTGCAGCCGCTGACCGCCGCGCGCGCGCTGCTCAAGCTGATCGAGAAGGAGCAGCCGGACCTGGTCATCCTCGGCAAGCAGGCGATCGACGACGACTGCAACCAGACCGGCCAGATGCTCGCCACCCTGTGGGGCCGCCCGCAGGCGACGTTCGCCTCCAAGCTGGAGATCGCCGGCGGCAAGGCCACGGTGACCCGCGAGGTCGACGCCGGCCTCGAGACGCTGGAAGTTGACCTGCCGGCGGTGGTGACCACCGACCTGCGCCTCAACGAGCCGCGCTTCATCAAGTTGCCGGACATCATGAAAGCGAAGAGCAAGCCGCTCGAGACCATCGCGATGGCCGACCTCGGCGTGGAGTCCGGCGATCTGCTGCAGACCACCCAGTACGCCCCGCCGCCGAAGCGCAGCCGCGGGATCATGGTGAAGGACGCGGCCGAGCTGGTCGCCGCGCTCAAGCAGAAGGGGTTGCTGTGATGGCCAAGGTTCTCGTCGTTGCCGAACACCTGGGCGGCCGCCTCAATGCGTCGACCGCGAAGTGCGTCGCGGCCGCACAGGCGCTGTCGCCCGAATCCATCGATATCGTCGTGCTCGCCGGCGATCCGGCCGGCGTCGCCGCCGAAGCCGCGCAGATCGCCGGCGTCAACCGTGTGCTGACGGTCGCCCACCCTGCCAATGAACACGCGATCGCGCAGGTGCTCGCGCCGCAGATTGCGAAGCTGGCGGCCGATTACAGCCACGTGTTCGGCCCGTCGACCACGTTCGGCAAGGACCTGATGCCGTGCGTCGCCGCGCTGCTCGGCGTGGCTCAGGTGTCCGACGTGATGGCGGTCGAGGGCCCGCACACGTTCAAGCGCCCGATCTATGCCGGCAACGCCATCGTCACCGTGCAGGCGCCTGCCGACCGCACCGTGGTCGCCACCGTGCGCACCGCGTCGTGGCCGGAAGCCGCGCGCGGCGGCAGCGCGGCGGTCGAGGCGGTCAGCGTCGATGTCGCGCTGCCGGGCCACACCCGCTTCGTCGGCCTCGCCGCCGGCAACTCCGACCGCCCCGACCTGCAGTCGGCGCGGCGCGTGGTCTCCGGCGGCCGCGGCGTGGGCTCGGCGGAGAACTTCAAGATCGTGTTCGAGCTCGCCGACAAGCTCGGCGCCGCGGTCGGCGCCTCGCGCGCCGCGGTCGACGCCGGCTACGTTCCGAACGAGCTGCAGGTCGGCCAGACCGGCAAGATCATCGCGCCGGAGCTGTACATCGCGGTCGGCATCTCCGGTGCGATCCAGCACCTCACCGGCATCAAGGACGCCGGCACGATCGTGGCGATCAACAAGGATCCGGACGCGCCGATCTTCGAGATCGCGGATATCGGCCTGACCGGTGACCTGTTCCAGATCCTGCCGGAGCTGCAGGCACAGCTCTGAAGTCGACTACATCACGTCAAAAAGCAGGAACGGCCCGGGAAATGATCCGGGCCTTTCTCGTCGACGCATTAGCCTAGAACCGACTCATCATTTCTGACGATACCGGATGCGCATCAACTGGCCGCTCTGGCTTCGGTGGTATTTGTGCTCTCGACCAGGTTCTTGAGGGAGTCAACCTCACCTTTGGCGCTGGCCAACGCCCGCGGTATACCCACAATCGTCATTGCCTCTGGACCTCTGGCGGCGGCGATTTTTTCCTCTAGTCTCTGGAGGGGAAACATCGGCGGCCGCTGCAGCTAAGCGCGGAGGAAACTAGCGCATGCGCGGGTCGATACCTTGCTCGGATCGGTCGCGACTAGCCATGCCCACCCCACCTGGGTGGTCAGGCGCCGCCTCGCGGCCCTGCCCGGCCGATGACGCCATGCGCCGCTTTTGCCGGGCGTGATGACCGTGTCGTCTGACGCAGGCAAAGCCGGGCTAACCTGAATTCCCCTAGGCGGACCGTTCCAGTGGCGCCAGGCCGTGTGTAGCCAGGAACCTGGCCGCCGCCTCTGAGAAACGGTCGGACGGCATGAATCCCCGACGTTCGTAGAGGGGGGGGCCGGGGTGGGGAGGTTCGTGAACGCGTGCGGGGTCCACATCCTGTTCAGAAAACGTGCCATGCATCAACATATGCAGCACTACGAAGGGCAGTAGGCCGACCCAGGTGCGCCACTGCGAAACATAACTAAGGCAAACCGTCACGGCGAGCACCCGCTCCCGCCACGAGGCCCGATATGAGTGCACAGCGCCATTCGCGGGAAGCGGATCGAGCACCTTGAATAAGGGACCTGGCAGGCCGGCCCCGTGGTAGAGCGGGAACTGACGCAGCACACTGATCCCGCACTGCTTGGCCAGCACCAGGCCCAGCAGATGCACCGCGTCGTGATCCTGATGCCCTCCTTCCCACGCCGGTATATACAGTCTATCCAGCGGCCCGATCTGTCTTACGAGATCCTGTAGGGCGACAAGCGCGGCATCGAGCCACGCGTGCAGCGCGCCGTCAGGAAACCCGTGCCACTCGCCGAGGAAGTGCGACCGCCCCTCGGGCACCCCCAATCCCTCCAGCACTCGGCGACTTTCGTGTCGGCGCCGCGCCACCGGCTGCCCGCCGAAGCCACCGTCGGTCAGGTAGGCGCAGTGGACTTCCGCCCCGGCACGCGCCATGGCCCGGATGGGCACCGAGCAGGCGAATTCGTCGTCTGGGTGCGCCAGCAGGAAAAGGATGCGACCGGGCTCAGAACGCATCGAAGTCAAGGAAGTTAAAAAATACCTCATCTCCAGCCACGGCCAGAGGGGCGTCTAGGCCACGCACAATGAGATTCAATGGCGAGGGCCGCAGCCGTCGCGGCAGATCGGGATACAGGCCAAAACGTCCAGCGCCCGCCGGCATGAGCCCCAGCCATACCCGCACCGCCGGAAGCGATCCGCTCCGCGCGAACAAGTGAAGCATTTCTGGCCGCGGCGCCTGCGCCCAAGCATGCACCAATGGACGCCCGGTCGCCGCAACATACCCCACGCTGCCGTCACTCAGCGGCTGTATGCGCACAGGACCGGCGGGATTGCGCAGCCG
The DNA here is from genome assembly GCA_035645555.1 of Lysobacter sp. Lineage (GTDB taxonomy): Bacteria > Pseudomonadota > Gammaproteobacteria > Xanthomonadales > Xanthomonadaceae > Lysobacter_F. The sequence goes on from DASQMI010000094.1 coordinate 55,599, forward strand.
CCACTCAAGTTGTTCGGCCGGCCAAGCGAGACGAAAACGAGCACGCCCTACGCGCTCCCAATCGAAACGTCCCAATGGTCCGAGTCCGATCCTCGCTTCGAGGGGTGCCACCAGCGCGAAGCCCAGCTTACGCACAAAGCCTGGGGTGCTGTTCGCATTGGCGACGCCATACACCAAACGTGCCCCTTCCTCGGCGCCGGCGCGATAGGTCAGCTCGGCCAGACGCGTGAACAATCCGCGTCCTTGGAAGTCTGGATGGGTCGCGGTGTTGAGCGAAAGCAGCGCACGCACGCGTTTGCCGTCGAGTTCCAACGGAACCGGTACGCACACGTAGTGCGCTACCAAGCGGCCACCCTCACGCGCGTTGAATCCGATTACCGGACCTGTCGGATTCTCCGCGTACAGCCAGCGCAAGTATGCCGGGTCGGCAAGCTTGCCGGCACTTGGGAAACAGGCGCGAAACAACTCCACATATTCCGAAAGATCCGTGCCTACGTGGCCGCAGCGCTCGAATTCCATGAGTTTCCCCTGCTATCGATAGATCCAATAGCGTGATATGACGAATCCGCAAAGGGCCAGCAAAGCATCTACCGCGGGTTTGGCGAGCCATGCCCATTGCAGACCCGCATTGCGGTCCAACAACACGACCGCCAAGGTGCTTAGCAGGGACATCACAGTCCACGAGAGCAGAAAGCGGCTAAACCGTGTCCATCCTAGCCGGCGACCGCCCTGACCGCGAAAGGTGATCACCCCATTGAGCCAGAAGCCAAGCAAGGCTCCACCGACGCGGCCGATCAGATTGGCAGAGATAGTGTTCACGCCGAGCGCACTCAGCCCAACGAAGACCACCCAATCGAGCAACAGCTGTATGGCGCCGACCGCGCCGTAACCCGCCCCTTGGCGCAACAGCGTGCGCAATGCCATCAGTCGACCTCGGGAGTCACTCGCTCACCGAGCCTGACGGATACCGGCAACTTTGGCACCGCCGCGATGTCATACGCAAGAAACGCGAGCGTGAGCTGCAACCCAACCAGCACCGGCAATACGGCCAACATCACGGTACCGATCGGCGTCGCCGTACCGAAAGCGAGCGCCTGCCACCAATGCCAGGTGCCATAGGCGGCACCGAACGCCAACATACCCAGTCCGGCCACCAACTCCAGCGATGCGATCGACAGGTCGCGGAGGAAATAGTTGTAAAAGATGCGCTTGCAAAAGTTTTGCAGGTGCTTGCCCAAGAATTCGCCCAAGACACTGCCGATGCGCAAGTTGCTCACCTCGTCCGCGTAGCGTGCATCCATCGGCACGTCGAGCACTACCGCGCGGTAGGTGCCCAGCCGGAACAGCAGATCGGTCTCGAAGAAATACCGTTGACTGATGCGATCATGAGGCAGGAGCGCGGCCACACGTGCATCGATGGCGGTGTAGCCATTGGTGGGGTCGAAGATATCCCAATAGCCGGTCGAGACCTTCGCCATGAATGACAGGACCGCATTACCAAATAGCCGAACCCCGGGCATGCGTCCGATGTGTCGCAGGTCGTAGAATCGATTGCCCTTCGTATAGTCGGCGTAGCCGGCTACAATTGGTGCGACGAAACGGGGCAACAAGCCGGGATCCATTTGCCCGTCGCCATCGATCTTGACGATGACATTGGCACCGTCGCCGACCGCGCGACGGTAGCCTGACAGCACCGCACCACCCACTCCGAGATTGCGGGGGTTGCGAATGACGACCACACGCGGGTCGCGGCATTCCCGCTCAACGAGGTCGCCGGAACCGTCGGGACACGCGTCATCTACCACGTAGATGCGCCACACCATCGCTGGCATCGCCGCGAGGACGTCGAGCACGTGCCGCGTTACGCGATACGCTGGTACCACCGCTGCGATTCGGGGCAGCGCGGAAATGACCGTAGTAGGCGTCGCGATCGCGACCGGGTTGGGCTGGGGCATAGACACTGGAAAGCAGCGAGTGACTCGCTAGTATAAGAGACCCGCCTCATGTCACTTGTCCATGCTTAAGGTTTCCGCGCGCAGCGCGCGCGCCGGCATCGCTCTCTTGTGCATGTCGGCGGCCGGGCTAGCCCTAGCCCTACATTCTCCAGGCCACCTGAGCGTGGATTCGACCATCCAGCTGCATGAAGCCAACAGCGGCCAGATCGACAGCTGGGCACCGCCTTTCATGTCCGCACTGCTTGCATGGCTCGGTTCCAGCAGCGTGGCGACGGCGTTGTTCGTGCTCCTCAATACCGCGGCCACGTATGGTGCGTTCTGGCTGAGCGCACGCGCGCAGACCGCTTCCTGGCCATGGTGGCGGCTACCACTAGCGTTGCTGCTGATCGCGAATCCCGTGGTCTTCGCGTATGTGGGAATTGTTTGGAAAGACGTGCTGCTGGCTTCGCTATGCGTGCTCGCGCTCGGCCTGACTGTGGCCGCCAGCCGCGCCGAAACGGCAAGCGTCCGCATCGCTCTGGCCGGCCTCGCGCTGATGGTGTTGCTTCCCATCCCGATGGTGCGCCAGCAGGGGGTGCTGCTCATGCCCGTGTTCGCGCTTTCCCCCGCGATTTTGATCGCCGAATCGGCCGCGCCCGACAAGCGAAAATGGGTGCTGGCCGGCGTGGCCGTCGCCGTAGTGACGGGCCATCTTCTATTACGCATGGCAGTGGCCGCGACGTTCGTGCAAGGTCCTGATGGCCGCGATATGTCGGTGGGCGCTCGCATCATCCGCAGTTACGATCTGGCCGGGATCCAAGCGCGCACCGGTGCTGACGGTCCGCTTGCCCGTGCCGGCGCGCCAGTCGAGGTTGTGACCGCGGTTCAGCATGCCTACGGCGGCGACCGCGTTGATCATCTGAGCGCCAATACGGCAATCGGCAATTATTTCAGCCAAATCGACGACGCGTCGCTCAAGGCGATGTGGTGGGACGCCATCCAGCATCACCCCTTCGCCTACGCTAGGCATCGTCTCTCCGCCTTTGCTTGGCTGCTCGGCCTGCGCGACCCCCAAAGGTGCCTGCCGGTCCTAGTCGGCGTTGACGGCATACCTGAGTTTCTGCGCGAATCGCGTTTGCGCGCCGAAAACGACCCCCGCGACGACTGGCTCTACGAGAAGTACAAACGTCTATTCGGTGCACCACTGTGGCAGCACTGGTTCTACGTGCTGCTGCTTGCCATTACGCTCGTGACCGCCTGGTGCCAAGGCCCGCGCGTCCGACGCTTGCTGCTGCCCTGGATCGTCGGGCTTGGACTCTTCGTGGGCGCCTTCCTGCCCACGTCGATCGCTTGCGATTTCCGCTACCTGTACCTGCTCATACCCTGCCTGACCGCCATCGCGCTGACCTTGCTTGTCCCCAGTGAACAAGGGCAGCGACCCGCGTCGGACTGAGCGCGGCGCGGCTACCCGGCCAACGGCACCGGCTCCGGGTACACGTAGCCGACGTCGCCCGAGGAGTCGTAGTAAGCGATTACGCCTTCCGCGAAGTGATGCGTGACGATCGAACGCCGCGACAGCGAAGGATCGGAGCGAATCGAGCCCGCGTGCATCAGGTTCTCGTGCCAGATGAGGATCTGGCCGCGCTTGGCGAGGTAGGGCATCGGTGTGATGCCGCTCTCGCGCAGCATTTGCGCCCAGCGCCCAACCACTTTCGCACCGAACTCGCTCCAGTCGCCACTGACCTTTGCGCAACCGGCCTCGTGCATGTATACGCGCGGCAGGCGATGACTACCTGGATGGACCACCAGTTCGCCTGACCCCGGCTGGACATCCTCCAACGCGATCCACACGCCGCACATCAAACCGGCCGGGAATGGCGTGAGATGAATTGTGTCCTGGTGGGCATCCTGCTGGCTGCCGAATACGTAGACCAGCGACTGGCATGGACGAGAAGGCGCGCCGAACACCAGCGACAGGAACCGGTGTACCGGCGGATACAGCCAGATGTCACGGACCGCCGGGAAATGAACGTGCATCTGCTCCAGACGTGTGCTGTCGCCGAAACGGTACCCTTGGTAGCCCTGCGCGATCGCCTCATCCAAGGCGGCGTTTGCGCGCTCGACCATCGGTTCCGGCAGGAGCTCGTCGAGGATCACGAAGCCGTCGCGTACGAAACGACGCAACATCTCGGCTTCCGAAGCAGTTATCGCACCGGCCGCCAGCTTGGCCGAGATTCGCTCTTCCGCATCCGGTGCGTCCACCCAGGCGGTCACCGAGACTTGCGCGGCCGCGTAATGTGACGCATCGCAGTCACCTACGAACGCCAGGGGCACGCCGTGCGCCCGCAGCGCAGCACGCACCTGCGGCCCAACGCCGCCGTCGTTCCGAGTTTCCACGCGCGCGACAGCGGTCCATTCGCGTCTGCCTTGGGTCAGCCGCAGGTCGATTTTGTGCGCCCCGTCGTCGAGCAGATGGGTGTGTACATTGACACGCACCCGCCCATCGTCCTTCGGAACCGCCGGTGCCTTGAGGACTTCGGTACCGTCCACTGACACTCGTACCGAGGCCGGCACGCCGGCCTCGGGCAAGGAGAAGAGCGCCCGCAGCACGCCAGCAGCACGTTCGTACTGGCTCCATTCGACGGACAAGCTATCGGAGAAAATCCCCATCCCTACGTCCTCCTAGGACCATGATCAGTGTTGCCCACCACCCCCGCTCAGCGATACTCCCAGCGAGGATCCGCACACGCGCACGGCGGACATCTGCATCGGTGAGGCTGAGGACGAGCACGCGACCTAGATGGCGCAAGCGCCACATGGCACGCCTCAGCCAAGGGCTTTTTTTGCAAAACGCTCCGGATGCTCGATAGGCCCCTGCGTAGTCATCCATACCAGGAGGCCGTTCGCGTCGAAGGGGTCCGGATAGGCGGCCTGCAAATCGGGACGGTCCCGATAGAGCCGCCGGTGCTCGACCGGGATCGGCGTACCGTCGCTGTACCGGCCGTAGCGCCAGGCAACCTTGGCGGCCGGTTCGTCGCCGTCGAAGCGCGCCTCATGCGCGTACCACGCCACCAGCTCGGCGACCGCGGTGTTGCCTCCGCCGTGCTTGTCGAACATCTCGCGATGCGCGCCGCTGTCGAAGCCGGTGAAGTGGTAAAAACCCAACGGCTCCCCCTCCACCGTGATCCCGGAAGCGATGTCGCCGGCGACATCGCGGGTCGTCAGATTCCAGGTAGCGACATTGAAGCGCGGGCTTTTGAGGATACCCACTCCTTCGAAGAACGCCGGCACCAGGTCAACCCAGCGCTGGTCGGTGAACAACCCTGCCGGAATATCCGCGACGCAAAAATGATAGATGCGCTCGCTCCACCAGCGAGCGAACCGCTCGCCCTCCGGCGTGCGCCGCACGCCTAGGAAACCCAGGTTGTACACGCCGTGCTTGAGAGCACTGATCTCGTTGTCGCGCACCGCCTCCAGCGTCTCCTCCGGGCGGGTCAGGTGCGGCGTCAGCACAATGTTGGACGTATCAAGCGTGGCGAGCATGTCGTCCAGACGCGAGAACACCACCATGTCGGGATCGAAGTACAACACGCGATCCACGTCGGGATCGGACAACAGCTCACGCAAGACGAACGGCTTGATTGCGGTTGCCAGCTCGACGATGGTGTGAAAATAGATCCAGCGGCGACGGTCGGAAATGGACAGCTCGTCGACCGCAATCACACGGTCCAACGGTTCAGTCTCAAAGTCGATGCCCGGCGGCTTTTCGTCTGCGAGCGCGAGCACAAGCTCGAATTCCGGATGGTGCCTACGCAGTGAAGCAGCCAGCTTGCGGACCTTCGGCAGATAATTCACTGCCGCGGAAGTGAATGCGACGGTCTTTCCCATCTCATTGTCCTGTAGGGGCGGCGTCAGCGCGGGCCAGCACGCGGGCCGCGAATGCAGAGATTTCCTCGAGGGCGACCGAGGGATCGATCCGGCTGATCACCAGCCCGAGGTCGTAATGAAGCACGCGCTCGGCCGGTGCACCGATTGGAAACACCGCCAGCGGGGCGCGCATTGCCATCAGCTCGGCGGTGACGAATGAGTAGGTCTCGGCGCAGACCGACGGCAGCAGACACACCCCAACCCGGTGTCGCTCCAGCAGGTTGGGCAGGTCGGCGAGCGCGTACTCGCCCAACACGTCAATCCCGTCACCGCCGTCATGTTGCTCAAGCGTGCCAAATACGACGATCCGCATCGGCAGGTTACGCTCGCGGATCAGCCTCGCCATTTCGCGAAGGATCCGCGCCCCTTTGGGTGCGCTGGTCAAGTGACCGACCGCACCAATTACCAGTGGCGGACCCGGATTCGGCTGGATCGGCCGAAAACGCACGTCGATTTTATGCGGCTGGACCGTCACCTTTCCGTGCGGTAGCCCGGGGTGCGCCTTGGCGAGCACACCCACGGACGCGTGCGAGAACGCGACGATGCGATCGCAGGCTTGCAGAAACGCGGCCCATGCCGCGCGCCACTGCGGCACCGTAACGTCCGGCGTGAAGTCCATCGTGTTGGCGGTGTTGGCCGGGAGACACGTGCGGCACACGGCTGGATCGGGTACGCCACAGAAGGAGCCAGTGTGATCGACCAGTGTCCATGACGGGCAGGCGGCGTGGTAATCGTGCAGGTGGAACACCAGTTCGCCCGCCCTACGCGCGCGCTGGGCTCTCAGCCACTCCAGCAGCTCCAACGGTTCCGCGTAGGAGACCAACTCGTTAACGTGCATGTTCAACAGCTGCACGCGTTCCAGCAAGCGAAGCACAGGCTCCAAACGCGGCACTTCAGTCTTGAGGACGCAATCACGCATGCGCAGCTCAACGTGATAGCTCAGCTCCTGCAGAACCGGGCAAACGACCAGCACGGCACCGTCGCTGGCCAGGCGATCCACGAGCGCGCGGCGATAGTGATTGGCACCGCCGCCCATGCCGTGGTCGAGTACGAGCGTCAATGGCGTGCGCCCAGCCCACCGGCGCAATCGCCGCAGTAGGCGCCGGTGGGTTCTCGCGGCGTGTAGACGCGCCCCCGCGCGCGCGCGTATTGCGTCCAGCAGGGCACGCACGCCTTCGCGCCGCACTCTGTCGGTCACCCGTAGGAACACGTTGGTGGGCGCCCCGGGCTGCAGAAGATTATGCACGTCGCAGCGCCGGACCTCACCGTTGGCCAGCGTGGCCACCAGCTGTGCGGGTCGAAGCGGGTCGAGCGTACCGCGCAATCGGCCTTGCAGAAGGAAACCAGCCGAGGCCGCGTGCGGTACCTGCGGATACGCCTGGCGCAGGTCATCCCGCGTTCCGGCCGGCACGCACATGACTGCCTGCTCGCCACCGGCACGTAGCCTCAGGCGCAGTTCGCATCGCACCGCACGCGCTTCGTCGTCGAGAAACCACCCCCAGCCGTAGAAGCGGCCCTCACGAATTACCAATGAGTCGAGCCCAAATCGATGCGCCACGCTTAGCCTCCCCGCCGGAACAGGCGGCGCACCGACTGTGCCGCTCTCCACCACCAACTCGTCTCGATACGGGTCAGCCGTGCAAGCGCCTCTGTTAGGCTCGCCTCGATCGCTGCCAGCGTCGCCTCAGCGCGCTCCCGCGCTTGGGCCGTTTCCGCAAATTCGCGTGAGATGCGCTCAAGCTCGCCGAGCCGCTCCAGCGACAATGCCTCGGCTCTCGCCAATCCATCTTCCGTCGCGTCCAGCTGCGCGCGCAGCGTCTGCATCGTTCGCAACCGCTCCAGCGACAACGCCTCGACCCTCGCCAGCGCCTCTTCCGTCGCATCCAGCTGCAAGCGCAGTCCGTGCATCGTTTCCAGCCGCTCCAACGCCTGCGCCTTCACTTGCTCCAAGGAGATCTGTGTTGCGTCGAGTTCGCGGCGCAGTGCACACATAGTTTCCAGCCGCTCCGACGCCTGCATGGTCGCAGCCCGCAATGCCTCATGCAGTTCAGCCTCGCGGGCGATTGCACGCTGCCCAAGCGAACGGCGGCGGATATCGGCGGCTCGTAGCGTGGCTCCGACCAGCTCAATCCACCAGGCATCCCTGTCGTGCAGACGATGGAACTCATCCTGAAGCTCATCCATCTGCGTCCAATCAGGCTCGGCAGAGGCCAGCGCCGCATAGGTACGAAGCGCGAGTGCATGCCATTCGTCCGATACCGCTTCCGCGGCGCGGGCGATGTGATGGCGGGCGTCTGTCTTGAGAAAGTCGTCCAGCGCCCGTGGAGCTGCCCTGGGCAGCGGCAACCCAAGCCGCTCGTGGATCGCATGCAAGGCGCGCATAGGTGCTTCCAGCAGCGCAGCATAGCTCAGCACCGCGCGGGGCAAGCCCACTGAATTCTGAACTGCTTCGAACACATACCGCAGCCACAAAACGCGCGAGATCGGTGCCGGAATCTTGTCACGTGCATGTAGCGACGCAGCCACCTCATCAGGATGACGGACCACCAGCAATGCAGCCGTGCGAATGCCACCCTCCTCCAGGACGGTGCGCCACAGCGGCAGCAATCGGCATAGTCGCGGATCTTTTAACGCCCACGGCACATGTTTGAACAGACCCGGCAACATCTCGGCGCGAATGCGCTCACGCGCCGTGTCGGCGGCCGGCAGAGCGCGCCATCCGTCGGGCAAGGCACGCACGTCGTCCCAGCTTCGGTCCAGCGCGTCAAGCAGCCCCTCGTTGACCGCGACCGCATCGGCGTGCTCGAAATAGCCCGACGGATTGTCCTCCGCTGCCGGTACGAGGCGGTTGCCCAAGTAAAGCCCCAAGCGTTCCAGCGCGCCGGTCGCGGCGGACGTGCCGGAACGATGCATACCAAGCACGAGTACCGCATCGGCATGACGCATTGCTTGCATCAGCGGACCTCGACCTGCGGGTCCACGCCGAGATCCGCGAAGCCGGTGGCAAGCGCTTCGGGGTCTTTCATCACCCGGAACATCGCGATGTCAACGCAGCGGGCCACGAACGTTTCCACCTCTCCTTCCAAGGCCACTACCCCCGCATTCAGGAAGTAGGTGCCCGGATTGAGTCGATTGCGAAAGCGGAACCGTACGTCGACCTGGGTGCCGGAGGCGACCACTTCCAACGGCCGCGAGACCGTGTGACTGACGGCTCCCGCAAGCTCGACGCCAGTCAAGCTGCGGACCATCATGCCGAACCGCACGCCGACGGCGGGTGCGTCGAAGTCAACCCGGTAAACGAATACGTAGTCCTCACCCGGCCTCAGCACGTTCACCCGCGCGCCGTCCAGCGTCTCTAGGTGCGCGTCCTGGATGACACACCCTCTGGACGGATAAATCACCGTACTTGCCGGTAGCAAGCCTGCATCCCACGAGGGCTCGGCTAGTGCCGGCCGGCGCGCCCCCGCCTCTGCGGAGTTATCGCGTGCGGGCGCTGGCGTCGCGTCCGGAGCTACTGCGCTGTTGCCTGCGATCGCCCGTCTCACCTCTTCCCGTCGTTCCAGCGGAGCGTAGAGGAGCTTCTGATAGCGCGACACAACGTCGCGCGCAGGACCAATGCAAAGTAGCTCGCCCCCGTCGAGCAGCAGCGCGCGGTCACATACCTCGGTCACGTGCCCGGCCGAGTGGGAGACGAACAGAATCGTGGCGCCATCATCCCGCAGGCGGCGGATGCGCGCGTGGCACTTCCGCTGGTACGCCTCATCGCCAACTGCCAAGGCCTCGTCCACGACCAAGACGTCTGGCTGCACGTGCACGGCCACGGAGAAGGCCAAGCGCATGAACATACCGCTGGAGTAGTGCTTGACCGGCTGGTGGAGGAAGCCGCCGATGTCGGCGAACGCGACGATATCGTCAAAGCGCGCCTCGAGCGTCTGTCGGCCCATGCCCAGCACGCTGCCGTTGAGGAAGATGTTCTCCGCTCCCGTCAGCTCCGGATTGAATCCCGCCCCCAACTCGAGCAGCGCCGCAACTCGGCCTTCGATCGCAACCACGCCGGTGGTCGGTGCGAGTGTCCCGCAAAGGATCTGAAGCAGCGTCGACTTGCCTGCGCCATTACGGCCGACGATCCCGACCTGCTCACCGGCGCGAATGTCGAAAGAAACGTTCCGCAGCGCCCAGTATTCGCCGTAGTAACGGCGCGGCGACTGCCCCGTCCAACGCTGCAGGCGTGGCAGCACAAACTGGCGTAGGCGGTCGGAGGGGCGCGCGTATACCGGGAAGCACTTGCCCAATCCATGCGCCGAAACGACGACGCGTTCAAAGGACATCAGCGAAGCCCTTGCGCGTCTTCTGGAACCAGGCGAACCCCAGCCACATCACCAGAAAACCAACGCTCCACGACAACGCCAGCTCGCGCAGGGCCGGCACCTTGCCGCCGATCAACAGCGCACGTGCCTGCTCGACCACATGGGCGAGCGGGTTGAGGGCGAGCCATGGCCGGAAGTCATCGGGGATCGCCTCGAACGGGTAGAAGATAGGGGTAAGAAACAGCAATGCCGTCACCAGCAAACCGACTGTCTGCGCCATGTCGCGGACGAACACGCCAAGCGACGCCAGCAGCCAGGCCATGCCAAGCGTGCCGAGAATCAACGGACCTAACACTAGAGGCAGCAGCCAGGCGGTCCAAGGCACTGCGCCAAGCACGAACCAGGCAGCCACCAGCCATGCCGTCAGATTCACCAGGAAATGAAACAGTGCGTTGCCCATCTGCACGATGGGCAGTACCTCCAGCGGGAACACCACGCGCTTTACGTAGTTGGCATTGGCTATAACCAACGTTGGTGAACGCACCACCACCTCGGAAAACACGTTAAACACCGCCATCCCGGCGAACAGCACGACAGCGAACGCGGCCTTGCCGCCTTGCGGAAGTCCACCCCAGCGGGCACCGAAGACCACGCTGAATACGAAGGTGTAGATCAGCAGCATCAGCACGGGCGTGAGCAGGCTCCACGTCACACCCACAAAAGATCCGCGGTAGCGACCGACGATCTCCTGCCGCACCAGCTGCCGGATCAGATCACGGTTCTGTCGCAGCGACGCGAACAAATAGGGCAACCCGGTCCCGAACGACATGGTAGCGCTGCGCATGGATGCAACGTCAGGCACCGAGCGCATTGTCCAGATCCGCACGCAGGTCCTGCACGTCCTCGACACCAACACTGAGCCGAACCAGATTGTTTGCGATGCCGAGCTGCGCGCGACGCTCCGGCGGCACCGAGGCGTGGGTCATCACGGCCGGCAGGTTGATCAGACTCTCGACGCCCCCGAGCGATTCGGCGAGCGCGAAGATCTCGACGTTCTCGCATAGCCGGCGTGCGGCGTCGGCGCCGCCCTTGAGGTAAATCGACAGCATGCCGCCAAAGCCGCTCATCTGCCGCTTGGCGAGTTCGTGCTGCGGGTGCGACGGCAGGCCCGGGTACAGCACCTTGTCGATCGCCGGATGCCCTTGCAGCCACTCGGCCAGCGCCTGCGCGTTCTCGCAGTGCGCCTTCATGCGCAGGTGCAGCGTCTTCAGCCCACGCAGCGCGAGGAAGCTGTCGAATGGCCCCTGGATGCCGCCGACCGCGTTCTGCAGGAATGTCATCTTCTCCGCGAGCTCGGCATCGTCGCCGACCACCGCCATGCCGCCGACGATGTCGGAATGGCCGTTGAGGTACTTGGTCGCCGAATGCACGACTAGGTGCGCGCCCAGTTCGAGCGGGCGCTGCAGGATCGGCGATGCGAAGGTGTTGTCGACCACCACCAGCAGGCCGCGCCGGCGCGCGATCGCGGCGATCTGCGCGATGTCCACCAGCTTCAGCAGCGGGTTGGTCGGCGTCTCGATCCACACCATGCGGGTGTTCGGGCGGATCGCCGCCTCGAACGCAGCTGGATCGGTGAGGTCGACCCAGCTGAAATCGAGCCCCGCCGAGCGCCGGCGCACGCGCTCGAACAGCCGGAACGTGCCGCCGTAGACATCGTCCATGGCGATCACGTGGCTGCCGCTGTCGAGCAGGTCAAGGACGGTCGACGTTGCCGCCAGTCCGGACGCGAACGCATACCCGCGCTTGCCGCCCTCGAGCGCGGCGACGCAGCGCTCGTAGGCGAACCGGGTGGGATTGTGGCTGCGCGAATACTCGAACCCCTGGTGCACGCCCGGGCTGGACTGTGCGTAGGTCGAGGTCGCGTAGATCGGCGTCATTACCGCGCCCGTCGCGGGGTCGTGCGACTGGCCAGCGTGAATGGCAAGTGTGCCGGGACGATGCGCCATGGCGCTCCACAGGTCGGGGAAGAGGGGCATGCATGATACCGGATCGCCCACCTAGCCCGGCCGCGTTCGCCGCGGGCGCCGGGTGCCCGGTGCACCGCCGTTTACGCCTTACCGGGTGAGATAGAACGTGTCCCGCCATCCCTCGAAGTAGTCCACCATGTCCTCCGCGTCGGCAGGGTGCCGCTGGAAATGGTCCCTCCACGGGTAACTGTCATGGTTGAATCCAAAATGCTCAGCCATGAACTGGATTGCCGCCCTCGAAGGCCGACCCACAAGGGTCCGGCCCTTGCGCGTCAGCGCGTCGGCGCATGCCATCTGCTGGTCGTCGACCGGATCCTGGAGAAGTTGAATCACGTAGGGATTGCCGTACACCAGCCGAGGATCGTCCAACCGGGGGACAGCGGAATCCATCGGCGCCACCTCGGTATCGATGACGACCAGCCGGGCGCCGGTGCGCTCGATCCGGTCGAGCAGCTCCGCATGCCGGATCGTGTGGTAGTAGAACCCCAGGCACAGCACGACGTCAGCCTGCAGCGAGCCGTCGAGGAGGTCGAAAACGTCCCCCTGCCGCAACTCGTAACGATCAGACGAAACGCCGTAATGCGTCAGCGACTCGCGGGCATTCGCGATCAACTCGGCACGCGGCTCGATACCGACCACATGAGTCGCACCTGCTTGCAGGGCGGCGAACGTCCAACGCCCATCGTGACTGGCGATGTCGATCACTCGCCTGCCTTTCAGCGCCTCGACGTTAGGCCCGATAATCGCCGCGTGGCGGGCGTTGAGCCGGCGTGGCCACGGACTGGTCTGGCTGGTTCGGTAGAAGCGGGGATACTGATCGAAGAAATTCATGGGAGGAGGCGAGGACCGCATGTCTGCCAATCATCTTCTCATGCCGTCGAGCGGCTGCAGGCGGGCGCCATGCCGCTAAAGATAGAGCCCCAGGGCGAACGAGCCATGACGGCATATCCCACAAGAGGTCAACCGCTGCTAGGCGATGGGCGCCGCGAACCTCCCAGCAAGGTCCAGATCAGGAGTGCCGTCGCCAAGACGGCCGTAGGATAGAGATAGCGAAAGTCACAGGCGATGGTGGTCGGCGCGTACGACACGAAGTAGAGACCCGCGGCCGCCACCATGGCCAAGGGAACGATTGTGTCTCCAGCATAACCCCGCGCGACGCGCAGCGCTGCCACCGAGAGCAGCGCCAGGTAGAACCAATGGCGGAACACCGGGGTCGGATGTAGTGCCTGCGACCAGCGCCCGATGAGGCGATCCCGCGGATCCATCTCCTCCGTCAACGAAGCCCACGCCAGATACTCGGCGGGCGCCGCGACACCCCAGTAGGCGGGCACACACCCGCTGAGGTCGCGGAAGCCCAACAGGTAGGCAAAGGCGGCTGCCCTGTGGGAGAGGTAGGCCCACGGATCATGGCGGATGCCCGCCCACCATAACGCCAGCGAGGTTTCATTGCTCAATTCGTTGACATAGGAGCGCACGATCGGGTCATGCCAGAACGTGTCGATGCGCTGCGCGCTGTAGAGCCGCCGCAGCTGGGCCTTCACGTCCTCGCCGGCCCCACTCCACTCGGAAGGATCCCCAGACTTGGCATTCGCGACCATCCCCGCGATGTCGTAGGCCCGTATCGTGACCAGGCCGACGGACAAAGGGCTGCTCGGAAGCGGCTCGATCGTTCTCTTAGCAACATGGTCGAACGTGGTACTCGCACCGACCATGACGAGCAGGCAGGCCAGTCCGATCGCGACCGCACGCCGGCCCCGATTGCCGCTTGCCGCGATTTTCGCTGCCGCAAACGCAAGAGGCACTGCAAGAAGGAACCCCTGCTGGCGGAGCAGCGGCAATGTACTGATGCTCAGCATCGCAGTGGCGATGAGTGTGGCTCGAGCCCACCCGGCACGACGTGATGCGAGAAGCAGCCCGGTCGAGGCGACCAGCGCCATGGTCGCTAGCATGACGTCCTTCCACAGGATGCCTGCGTAAAACATGAAAACCGGGTTCAAAGCGAGTGCCAGCGCAAGGAGCCGCTTCCATGCCGCTGGTCGCTCCCCACTGGGAGACTCCACCAGTAAGCAGGCAAAGCACACGTACGTAACGCTGGTGTTCAGCGCGACGAACACCGCCGCACCAGGCACCCCTCCTCCCAGCCACGCCAAGACCGCTGCAAAAAATGTTGGTCCCCACCCCTCTGCCCGCCCTCGGAGTCCTTCGTATAGCGCGATGCCGCTATCCACGGACATTTGGCCAGGAGAGTGAAAAGCGATGAGAAGGGCGACCAACGCGCCGAAAAGGATGTACACCGTCCTGCGGTACAACGTCATGCCCTCACCCCGGTGTCAGCGAGCACGGCTGCATCCCAACCTGCCACCGTGCCAGTCAGGAAATCTCGGTCGACTACTTCAACCTTAGCAACTGTGCCAACCAGCCTGCCGCTCTTCTCAACACCGGATGACGTTGGAAGAAGGCGTCGAGCTTGCCGTAACGCTGCCGGTACGCTTCGATCTCCTCGTAGAGCCCGAAACGGTGCTCGAACAGATACTCGGCGTGACGAGCGAAGAAGTCGGCGTTGTTGCGGAATACCTCCGCATACGTCTCGATCATGGCCGACCGATCTTTCTGGAAATTGCTCGTTCGCGACAGCTGTTGGGTGCGATAGAAGAAAAGGTACTCGTCCAGCTGAACGACCTCGCGACCCAGTGCCACAATGCGAATCCAGAACTCGTAGTCCTCAATACCGTACCGAAGGCTTTCGCGGAACCCGCCGACCGCTTCCCAATCCGCTTTGCGGAACAGGCTGGTGACGAAGATGACGTTGTCGATGACCAGCTCGCGCAGCGTATAGGGAGGAAGCGCCCAAGGACCATTGCTCTGGCCGAACCTCATCGCCTTGCAATAGACGATGCCGACATTCGCGTTCGCTCTCATCACAGCCACGGCCTTCTCGACATACGTGGGGTGGATGCGGTCGTCGGCGTCGAGAGGAAGGATGAACTCGCCACGTGCAGCAGCTATGGCGGCATTCCTCGCGGCCGCCGGTCCCGCGTTCGCCTGCACCATGACGCGGGTACGCGGCCACGTATGCGTACGCAGGATTTCGCGGGTCCGCGCGTCCGTGGACCCATCGTCGACAATGATGATCTCGATATCGGAATAGGTCTGCGCCAGCGCCGAGTTCACGGCCTCCAGCAGCAGTTCGCCGGCGTTATAGCAGGGGATAACGATCGACACCACCATGGTGCTACCGACCCACGACCCGGCGTAGTCCCTTGACGAGCGTCGCGCCGACGCCGGCCCTCCGAGCCGACGCCAGCACCCGCTCGATGAGCCATGGGTGCTCGCCCTGCACCAGACCTGTCGAAGGCGCCACGGAGCCCTTCGCAGGGGAACCGCCCAGTTCCGCCGCACAGGCGGCAAGTTCGGCGTTCGATGCATCAAACGGATCGGGAATGCGCGCCCACAGCGCCGGGTCCCGATACGCCAGCCGCGCTTCCTTGGCGATCGGCTCGCCGCTGCGGTAGTTGGCGTAGGACCATGGCAGCGAACCGAGGGTCGATTGTCCGTATTGCTCCAGCGCGGCCCGATAGTCCTTGTACAGTCGCACGAAACAGTCGCGATTGTCGGCGGTGAGCCACCAGCCGATGGCCTTCTCGAGGGTTCCGGAGTCCAAGCCCGAGAAATGGATGAACCGCAGTGGGTCGCCGTTGACGACGTAGGCGCCCGCTCCGTTGTCACGCAAATCGCTGCCGAGAAGCGACCATGTCGCGAAGTCGTACCCGTGATGCTTCAGGATGTGGACGTCGAAGAAGGATGGCGCCAAATCCATCCATTTCTGATCCGTGAAGATCCCCCGAGCCTTGTCGTCGTAGCAGAACCGGAACAGGCGATCCGCCCACCATTGCAGGAAGCTCTCCGCGTTGGGACTGCGCGCCAGGGCCAGGAACCCGAGGTTGTATGCGCCATGCGCGAGCGAACTGATCTCCATGTCGATGTTGCCGGGCCGCAGCAGGTGCGGACAGACGACGATGGACGCCCGGTCGAGCAGCGATCGCAGTTCCTCGAAGTCGCCATAGACCCGCACATCCGGATCCAGGTACACGAACTTCACGTGGCTGCCGAACCGGGCCATAAGATGCTGCATGAAACGCGGCTTGACTGCGGTCGACGCCTCGACGATGGAATGCCGGAACACAAATCGTTCGAAGTTCTCCCACCCCGCGTCCTGGGCGAGGACAACCTCGTCGAAATGCGGAAACCTCGCGGCGGCTTCCGGAATCTCCCGTTCGACAAGGCAAAGCACGAAGACGGCGTCCTTGCAATGCCGCTTCACGGAGGCCGCCAGCGCCATCGCTTTCGGAAGATAGTTCGCGCAGATGGAAGTAAAGTAGATCATCCGATGTTTATTCCTCGCCGGGCCGGACCCGCGGCCGCCTTACGCCGCCGGTGAAACGACCGGCGATCCAGCGCAGCGGGCCGGTCATTCTCCAGTAAATCGATCCCGTCATCCGGGCCAGCTCCTGCTTGAGTGCCGCACACTCGGTGCGCACGGCCGCCAGATCCGCGCGCAACCGTGCGCCCTCCTCCTGCAGGGTCTCATGCTTGCGCACCGCATCCTCCGACCAACGGATCTGCGCTGTCAGATCCGAACGCAACCGGGCGCATTCTTCCTCAAGGTTCTCGTGCTTGCGCACCGCGTCCTCCGACCAGCGGATCTGCGCCGTAAGATCCGAACGCAACCGGGCGCATTCTTCCTGCAGGGTCTCGTGCTTGCGTACCGCTTCCTCCGACCAGCGCATCTGGGCCGCAAGCATGGAACGCAGTTCGTCGCGCTCCGCGCTAAGGAGATCGTGGCGACGCACCGCCTCTTGCGACCACTCGATCTGTGCGCGCAGGTTCGACTCGAGCAGAGCCATTCCGACTGCCAGACGATCGGCCCGCGCCGCATGAGCGGATGCCATGTGGCCGAGAGCGTCCACCGTTTTCGCACAACGATCCCACGCCGTTTCGAACGCTCGACGAGGCGATTCCAGTATCTCCCAGGAACTTCTGCCAACCGAGATGTCCTGCAGTGCGCGATACACGCTGTTGGCAATATCGCCAAACACGGTCGTCCCTACGGCGTTTTTGTGGACGTGCCGCTCACGCGCGTCAACGAAGTCAGTCAGGCGAGCGTCCGCCGTCGGGGGCTCGACGTCCAGTCGTTCGAGCGCCGCGCGCATGCTCGCATCGGGATCGCGCAGCAAGGCCTCGTAGGTGATCAGCGCCCTGGGCACGTGCCGGCTAGCCATTTCCGCTTCCAGCATGTGCCGGAGCCAGAGTAGATAGCCCACATCGGGTTCCCAACCGTTCCGACGCGCGATCGAACCCGCGACCTCCGAAGGCTCGCGCGCGACCAGCAACACGACCGGATTCACACCGGCAGCAGGCAGCATCTCCAGCCACAACGGCAGGAAGCGGCAGATGCGCGGATCCTTCACTGCCCACACGGCGGCCGATCCGAACTCGTCGCGAGCGAAACGCGCGATCTCCTGCCGCGCGCGTCGCGCGGCGATGCCCTCTGACCAGCCGTCGGGCAGCGCGCGCACGTCGTCCCAGCGCCGACCCAACCGACGGAGCAGACGCTCGTGCAGCGCAACCGCGCGTTCGTTCTCCCAGTAGCCTCTCGGGTTGTCCTCGCCCGGCGCCAGCAACCGCTCCCCCATCGCCACGCCGAGACGCGCCAAGGCTCCCGCGGTGGCCGAAGTGCCGCTTCGGTGCATGCCCGCTACCAGGATGGCGGTGCTCCTAAGGCTCACTCGAGCACCCCCAACTTTGGCGCGAAGTCCAGGTTGACGAGCCCGGTGACGCGCCTGTTGCGATCGGCCATCACTCGGAACATCGCGGCGTCTACGATGCGGTCCACATACTCCTCGCTTGGCCCGAACTGCGCGACCACGCCCGCATTGAGAAAGTAAACCCCCGGTGCGAGAAGACAGCGCCACCGGAAGCGGACCGCCAGCACGGTTCCTACATCCACGACGCGCACCTCGTCCGCGAGCGGCGCTACGAGGCCGCCGATTTCGATGCCGGTGACGTTGCGGATCATCATGCCGCACCGCACGCCCGCAAGCGGCTGAGCGACGGCAACCGTATAACAATAGTCGTACTCCTGCCCGGGGATCAGGACATTCACACGTCTGCCATCGAGCGTCTGCAGATGCGGATCCTGTATCAATGCACCGCGGCTCGGATAACGTACCGTGCTCGAAGGGACGAGGCCGGCATCCCAGGCGTCTTCTGCCACCGGATGGGCAGAGGATAGGGAAAGGCCGTTACCCGCACGGGGTTCGGCCGCGCGACCAGCACGCAAATCAGCGCGGATGTCCTCCACGTGGTCGGCAGGTGCGTATAGCAGCTTCTGATAGCTCGCCACGACGCGTTTTGGCGTTCCCTCCATCAGCAGCTCACCGCGGTCCAGAAGCAACGCGCGGTCGCAAAGATCCACCACCGTCGCTGCCGAGTGCGACACGAACAGGATCGTGGTACCGGAGGAGCGGATCTCCTCAATCTTCGCGAAGCACTTGCGCTGGAATGCTTCGTCACCGACCGAAAGCGCTTCGTCGACGACCAGGATCTCGGGCTTCACATGGATCGCGACCGCGAACGCTAGGCGGACGAACATGCCGCTGGAATAGTTCTTCACCGGCTGCTCGATGAACTCGCCAATGTCGGCAAAGGCGGCGATCGAGTCGAATCGCTCGGCGACCTCCTCATGCCTCAGCCCCAGCAGGGTTCCATTGAGAAAGACATTCTCGCGTCCCGTGAATTCGGGATTGAAGCCGGACCCGAGCTCCAGTAGCGCCGCCACCCGTCCAGCCACTTCGATGCTGCCCGACGTGGGCGTCAACGTCCCGCAGATCAACTGCAGCAGCGTTGATTTACCTGACCCGTTACGGCCGACGATTCCGACGGTCTCCCCGCGCCGGATGTCCAAGTCCAGCGGCTTCAGCGCGTGAAATTCGTCGTACCACGTTTCGCGACGGCGGATCCGCAGCATCTGCAACAGCCGATGATGCGGTTTGCGATAAATCAGGTAGGTCTTGGCGAGTCCGCGCACGCGGATCGCAACGTCATCAGACATCCACTCGCTCCGCTCAGCACAAGCTCCGCTCAGGTGCCCCGGCCCGTCCAGAACTGGCCTGCCGCGGGGCCCAGCGCACGACAGCGACCAGCCGACACCCCACCCGCCGCCCCGCGGCATCCGGAGACACGCCGCAGGGGAACCGACCCCGCGACCATGCCCACCGCGCGTGGTGGGTAACGCCAAGGCAGTGCAGAAAAGAAGCGCATGTTACTGGATAAGCCACCCCACGCGCGGCAACTCCACTCCGACCAGGCGAGCAAAAAAGCCCCTTGCCGGCCACACCCAGCCCCGCTTGCCCTCGGAAGCGCCGCGAAACGCCGTGTCATTGACTCAACGCCCGTGGGACGCAACTTGCTGCTCGACCTGGGCATAGCAGGCCTGCAGCGGCGATAGAAGCGCTTGGGAGCGGGGGCGGTGTCGGAAAGACCGCTGCCGGTGGGAGCCCGGCATGAACAGCTCTCCAGCAAAGGGCCGCTTCGTGTCGCCTGCCAAGTTTCAGACCGACGCCCGGCAGAAAGGATGGGCCACGGCACGACACTTCCGCCGCCATCACCCGACGTTAGCGTCGGCAACCCCGCACTCCGGGCGTCGCGCCACGAGATCCTCCCGAAATCTGCTCGGGCTTGCTTGGGGGTACAAAGAGAAAGGCCCGCCGAAGCGGGCCTTTCCAAAGCCACTGATCCGGACAGCGATCAGTTGGTGCCCGGACGCACCATCACGTGGTTGCTGATCGAGCCGTTGGCCGGGTTCACGATCTGGTACACGCCCTGGATCTGGTCCGTCGGCGCGTCGACCGTGATGATCACCGTCGCACGGGTGCCGGCGCTGAAGCCGGTGATGAACGTGTTGGTCTCGAAGAAGCGGCTGCCATTGGCCGGGATGGTGCCGGTCATGTTGGCGGCGTTGGTCGAGATCACGTTGCCGTCTTCGCCGATCACGCGGATGCTGTACGGACGCTCCACCGAGCCAGTGTTGCTCAGCATGATACGGCTCAGGTAGCCGGCCGGCAGCTGCACCAGCGGGGCCTGCAGCTCGGTACCGTTGCGGACGATCTCACCGGCGTCGACCGTGATGGTGCTGGTCACCTGATAGCCGGCGTTGGCGACGGCGTTCAGGGTCGCGGTGTAGCTGCTGATCTGGATGGCGTCGGTGCCGTTCTCGACGTACAGCAGGTTGCCGTTCAGGCCGGGGACGATGGTGTCGCGTTCGAACGTCATCGCCTCGTCATCGACGGTGTCAGCCGACAGGCCGTCCCACTCCAGATCGGTCGCCGCGGTGAAGTCACCCGCGACCACGACGGTGGTGTCCGGATCGAAGATGTCGGCGAGCGTGATCTGGGTGCCGTCCGCCTTCAGGACGCCAGCCACCTCTTCGAACTGCAGCTCGCCGAACACGCCGCCGGCGACGAAAGCAGTGTAGTCGGTCGCCACGTCGGCGGTCGCCTCACCCGGGGTGGCGTCGAACACGAAGCCGGACTCGCGCTCGATCACCGTCACCATGCCGGTGGTGGCGATGCGGCCGGTCGCGCCACCCGCCTGCGCCTGCGACGGCTGGTCGTAGATCGAGAACGAGCAGCTGACGTCACCGCCGTCTTCCAGCGTGTTGTCGCCTTCCACGGTGAGCGTGATGGACTCATCCGCGCCAAGGCCGCCCGCGGTCATCGAGAAGAACAGGGCCGAGGTGCCCTCGCCGTTGATGGCGCCGACAGCGAGATCGCCGCTACCGGAAGTCACGGCGACGTTGTCCATCGTCAGGTTGGCCGAGCACTCGAAGCGGCCGTAGCGCACCTCGCCCGGGCTGAAGTTGTAACCCACCGGGAACACCACATCGTCTTCGATGGTGGTGAGCAGGGTGCCGTCCTCCAGTTCCGATGCGAACACCACGGCATCGGTGTCGGGGTCCAGGTCCACCGCGGCATTGGCGTTCGCCGTGACCAGCAGGCCGGCAGCGATCGCGGTCGCGAGCAGCTTCTTGTTCAGAGACATTCTTTTTAGCTCCTAAGCTTAGGATTGTTTGGTGTTGCGTCCACGCCTGGACACTACCCACCGCCCGCACGCACGTGCCGGCGCCGGCACCCGGATCGACCCCGCGCGGTGGTGGTCATCATGACCCCGCCTCCCCGTGGTTCTCCCCTTCCTGCGCATGCTCAAGCACTGCACAGTCCCCAGGCGTCGGGGCCGACTATACGGGGGCCGTTCAACCAACGTCAATCTATCTAAAGCGCTCAGTTTTCTAACTGTGAACTGTACAGGCGGCTCATCCGTCCTGCCCTGTACCGAAGCGCGCACGGATGGCATCGGTGATCGCGCGGGCCTGGGTCGCGTCCTCGACCACGTAGGGTGTGATGAGCATCAAGAGTTCAGTCTTGGTGCCCTCCCGGAGGCGGTTCTGGAACAGGCGACCGACCACGGGAATGTCCCCGAGCAGCGGCACCTTGCTCTTGCCGTCGCTGTTGCTGCTGGAGATCAGCCCACCCAGCAACATGCTCTCGCCGTCCGAAAGGGTCAGGCTGGTCTGCAGCCTGCGGCTGAAGATGCTTGGCGATGAGATGTCGCTGATTTCGTTGGGCGAGGCCTCGCTGACCTCCTGGCTCAGCTTGAGGTCGACGCGCTGCCCCGAATGCACCACGGCCTCGAGCTCGAGCAGGACACCGGTCTTGCGGTATTGGATGGACTGGAGGACAGAAGGCGTGTCGCCCGGGTTGGGCAGATCCGGAGCCGTCGCCTGACTGGTGATGACCGGCACCTCCGTACCCACGTCGATGCTGGCGGTCTCGCCACTCTTTACCAGCAGGCGCGGAGTGGACAGGATCGAGACGCGCCTGTCGCGTGCGAACAGGTTCACGAGGGCGCTGACCTGACCCGAGGACGAGAGCGCGCGCCATACCAGCCCGCCGGTGTTCGGCTGGTTCCCCCGCAAGGCGGTCAGGGGGCCGCTCATGCCCTCGAACTCGATGTTGCGCAGGGCCCATTCGATGCCATGGCTGAACTCGTCCGTCAGGGTGACCTCGGCAATCGTCACCTCGATGACTACCTGTCGTGCAGGCTGGTCCAGGCGCGCAAGCACGCCCTGGATGGCACGCCAGCGCTGCCCGTCGCCCTGGTAGACGATGACGTTGCGGATCGGATCGACGGCCAGCTGCCCGGCGGCACCGCCCATCGTCACGGTTCGGTTCGCCGTGCTCCTCGGCGCCTGCCCGCCTTCGTTGTTGCCGCGTGCCGTCCCTGTCGCAGGCGGTGTCGCTGCCGGGGGGGCGCCCGTCGTGGTCCCACCCACCAGCGTCTGCAGGACCGGTAGCAAAGATTCGACCGTGGTATGCCGGGCGGCATACATGAAGACGCCTCCGCCTCCCGCATTGGGATTGGCAGGCTGATCCAGACGCTCGGCCCACTCGGTCACGGCGCGCAGCGCCGGCTCGGATTCGCTGAAGACGATGAGCGCGTTTGCGGACTGGACCGGCACGAACGTAAGCGCGCCTGCCGTCCCCGGACCGGTGCGGACGGTGAAGCCCTGCGCCGCGAGCACTTCCCTGAGCTCGGCGGCAAGCTGGTCGACCGAAAGATAAAGCGGGTTGATGCGAATCGAGCGCTTGTCGCGCAGCGCGGAACGATCCAGCGTCAGCACCGCCTCCATGGCGGCCTGGACCGACTCGCCCGGCCCGCTGATCAGCAGCGCATTCGCTTCGATCAGCTCGATCAGCGTCACCGACTTGTTGCCGAGAAGACTGCGGACCTGCGCGGCGACACGCCCGGGCTCGCTGGCATCCAGCGGGACGGCGGCGAAAACGGTCCGCTGGCCCGCGGGAACGTCGGGCAGCGCGCGGGTCACGAGCACCTTGGGTACGCCGCCGCTCGCCGTCTGCATCGGACTGAAGCGAAGCAGCCCGCCGACCTCGCGAATCTGGATGCCGTAGTTGCGAAGCACTTCCGCGGCAATCCGATAGATCTTGTCCGGCGGTTGCGGCTCTGTCACCCGCAAGCTCACCAGCTCGGGGCGATCACGCACCGCCTGTTCGATCTCAAGCGAGAAGCCCAGCTCGGTGCCGAACACGACGTTGATGAACGCCGAGATGGGTACCCCGTCCAGCACGAGCGACACCGGCTGCTTGGCTGGCACCTCAGGCACGCGGATCTCGGTGTCCTCGGCTTTCTTCTGCGGGACCAGTGGCCGCTGGGTCGGCCCTTCCTCGATGCGAGGCCGCGTCGGCTCGCCGGGTCCCTGCAACACCTCCCCTTGGGGGGTGGGCGGGTTCGGAGCGCGCAGTGGCTCAGGCAGCTTGGGCGGCTTGGTCGCGCACGCCGCCAGCAGTCCGAGGAGAACCCCGACCGACAACGTGCGTGCGGAGCCGTGCCACGCCCGGACGAGAGCACTGCGGAGATCGAGCAGGTTGGGTCGGCTCATCGGTTGTTTCTTCTTCTGGTTGCAGTCGCAGCCCGCGCCTGAGGCGCGGTGGGGCCGCCGGCTCCGGTCAACGGAAGGGGGTCGGCGAGCAGTTCCTGTTCGTGGCGTTCTCCCTTGCCGTCCCGCCAGACGACACGGAACCGTGTCACTGACAGGACGCGCCCCCCATCGGGCAGGCGCCCGCCTGCGCGGACGCGATGCTCCAACGGCTGGCCCGGAACGACGAACAGCGCTTGGAAATGGCGAGGCCCGGAGGCGATCACGCCAACAGGCATGGGCGGCGGTGGAGGGGGCGGAGGTGGCGGCACCGGTGGAGGGGGAGGCGCTCCCCAAGGCGCGCGTTCCGCCCACACCAGGTCTGGTGCCTTGAGCGCCGGAGTGCCGCCTTGAGGCAGGCGCCACGCCGGCTGGCGCACCGCGCCCGAGTCATCAGTACGCGGCAGACCACTGCGATACGCAAGCAGGGCACCCAGTGCGGCGGCGACCAGCATCCCCGCCCCCGCGCGCATCCAGGCGCTCATCGGGCGCGCTCCTTCGGCTGCCCGGCCCGGGGCGCCGCGGAGCGTGCCCCCCCCGAGTCCCGTTGCTGCGTACGGCGAGACACGGGCCTGGTAGCACGCGACGGGTCCCGGTCCTGCCGCTCCGTGGCGCTTGTCGCGGCCGGCTCGGTGCCGGAGTCATTGCGAACAGCATCCGGGGCGGGCGCCGCTGCCGTGCCGGCAGGATTTTCCTTGAGCGCGCTATTGCGCGCCGCCATCGGCTTGCGCGGCCCCTTCCGATAGTAGCCGCGGACGATTACGGACACGCGCGTCTCGCCCTCACCACTGGCTTCGATTCGTTCGGTTTGCACCCATGGGAGGGCCTCGCTGAGGACACGGACAAACGGCCCCACGGTACCCAGCGGCGCCACCACATCTACGCGTGCGGGAACCTGCCACAGACCGGGATAGTCCGGTACATCCACTGCAGCCTCCACCTGAACCGTTTCGACCCGGACGCCCGTGGACGGCAGCGTATCGGCCAGCCACGCCTGCAACTCGGCTTGGGCGGACCCAGCGCTCGGAACCGGCGGCAACCGCTCGCGTTCGGTATGGAGCGCCGCTTCCGCCTGCAAGGCACGCTTCGGCCATGCCGCCTCACGGCTAGCTTCCTCCAGCCGTTGCAGCAGCTGCAGATCGCGGCTGTACTCCTCGGCCACGGCAGCGCGGCGGTCGCCGATCGCTACACCTGCGTGAGCGCCAGCCACAAGCAGGATAGCCAACGCTCCAACGCGCAGCCGCCGGTTATCTCGCCACTCTTGGCGCGCCCGCTCCCAGTACGCGCGGATCACCGGGCCGCCTCCGCTTTTGCGACCCCAGGGAGATTGAACACCAGGCGCATCTCTCCCGTGGTAAGCGGCGCGGCCGAAGCGTCAGCGAGCAACGGATGTCTCTCGAAGGCTGCCACGAATGCGCGTGGATCCCTCTCGGCCGACTTCACTGCCACCTCGAGTTTGCCGCCCTCACGCAACCATCCCGTCAGCCGGCTGTCCTTGGGCAGCTTTGCGATCACGTCCGCCATCAGTGAGTAGTCGCTGACGCCACGCTGCAGTTCCCTTAGATGCAGCAACGACGCTCGCGCATTCTCGGCGCGCTCGCGTGCGGCCAGTAGGGGTACAGAGCGCGCGCGCAGGGCCTCCAGACGCTCGCCGAGATCAGCATGCGCCTGCTGCCAGCGGACCAGCGCTGCCGATTGCCAGCCCAGCACAGCCGCCAATCCCCATGCCGCCGCCGTCCATGCCCAGCGCTCCAACCGGGCCGGCGAGGCAGGGAGCCCGCGTCGCACATCCCCCCATGGGGAAGCCCAGGGGGCGTCGACCGGCTCTGGCATCGGGTGGGCCTGGCCGGGACCAAGTCCGCAGGCACGGACAAACAGCCGCCATTGTTCGGGACTCGGGCGCTCGGACCACCATTGACTCGCATGCAGTTCGCCTTGGCGCCAGTACTGACCCTCAACGCCACTCACCAGCTTCAGCAGTCGCAGACCATCCACAGCCGGCGGCGCGCGAAGCAGACTCTCAGGCACCCAGCCTTCCTCAGCGGACTTGATCCAGGCGCTCGGTTCCGCCCACAGCCACATGTGGGCCACGGGGCCGGTCCACACGACATGCGCGGGCGCCCCTTCCACAGGCTCGTGTTGACGAGCCGCAATCCGGGCCGCGCCGAGCCGCTGACGTGGCGGCAACGCGGAAAAGTCAATGCGGCGATACAGACATTGCGCGCGGGGAACGACCCACTCGAGCGCTCCGAACACCCCACCACGCGCGACGCACAGCCCCTCAGGGCCGATCAGGCGCCGCGTCGGCGAAAAGAGCGCTGCCAGGGTCTTGCGCAGGAGCATGGGCCAGTGGTCGATGAACGGGGTAGGCGGCCAGGATGGCCCACGGAGCCCGTTTGTCCGCGAGGGGCGTGAATCGTACATGGATGCGCCAGCCACTGCCTGTCCGGCCCCACAACGTCATTCGTAAGGTGTCTGAAGGCTGGAACCGATAATCGATCATCGGGTCGCCAGGCAGGCGCACACCCGTGACGTTCTGGACCTCGAAGCCGGACACAAACGGTCGCTGCTCGCGCCGGGCGACCAGCGTGCGGCACGTGGTCGGGCATCCCGGCAGCCACGTCGCGAGGAGGGACTTCGGCGCGGTGTTGAGGTTTACGGCTCCGGAGTAGAACACGGTGGCGTCGTCCGGCAACCGGGAACGCGCCGGCTCCGGCAACTCGTCCCAGCCCAGCACACGCAAGACTTCCCCGGGCATCAGCAGCCGTCGATCCGGCGGCGGCGTGCGAGCGGCTCGCCTGTACTCCGCCTGCTCCGCTCCGTTGAGTCGCTTCAGCGTGTCCTCGTCGGTGTAGTCCATCAGAGCGTCGCGCAGGCGCGCAATGCGGTCCTTTCGAACCCCGACGCCTTCGAGATAGCGGTCGACAAGCTGAGTGGTCGGCACCATGAGGCCCAGCAACCCGGCCTCATCCTGTAACGCGAATGTCGCCTCTCCCCAGCCTCGATATGGCGTGCCGTCCAACCGAAGCTCGCCGCCGCGCGGATCGGTGCGCAAGCCGCCGAACTCCTGCAGAAGCCGCTCGCTCCGCTCGGCTTCCGTCAGGGCGCGCGTCGGCAGGCCCGCCCGAGTGGTCTCGCGTGTCGCACCGAGGTAGAGCACCGCATCTCGCGTTGCAGCGATCGCCAGCGCATCCGCCGTCTGTTCCCGCTCCTCAGCCGCAGCGCGCACCTGCTCGTAGCTCCAGAGCGTGATGAGCGCGACTGCGACAGTGATCGCCGCCAAAACCCATAGGGTCACCGCGAGGACAAAGCCTCGCTGGCTGCCGCTGTCAGTAGACACCGGAAGCGTTCCTCCGCAGGTTGTGCGGTAGCACGCCCTCCGCGATTATCGGCACCCACCACGAAAGGGATCCCCCGGTCGTACGCGCTTCGAGGCGCACCAACCGCGGCAGCTGCTCGGCCGCATCGGCCGCCGGCTTCCACTCATCGTGCCATTGGCCCGCGCTGTCCAAGTACGAGAAGCGCGCATCGTGGAGCGGCCCCGGAATGACGGCGATATCCCCGCTGCGTTCGTCGCGATAATGCAGGGCCAGCCCGCCTGCCGTGCGCGCGAGCCTCCATTCGATGCGCCCGGGCCCTTGGCTGACCAATGGACGCGCGCACACCATCTCCAGCACGTCCGCGGTACCCCGCATCCGACCGAGCTCCGGAATGTCAATCAGCGCGGTGGATACGGTGTCGCGAAACCAAGCCTCCTGCAGCAAAACGACACGGGCCTGCTCCTGGTGGCGGAACAGGCGCGCACGCAGCGCCAAGGTCTGGTTGAGGGCTTGCATCAGGACTGTGACCAACAGCGAAACGATCACGAGCGTCACGATCGTTTCCAACAACGTAAAGCCGGCCAGGCGCTTGCGCGTAGTCGTCATAAGCGGGGCGCTTCGCGCACTTGACGATACCCGATGCGGAGACGGGTCATTTCCTGAGCCAGTTCGCCCTCGCGCCACAGCTGCAGCCGCATTCGATACAGGCCGACGCGGTACAGGCCGGGTTGGAGACTGCCCGTCGAGGAATCGCGTTCCGGCTCGACGGGCTCGCTGCTCCACCGGAGGATGTGCTCATCCAGCCGCAGCTCTCCGTGCGGCCGCTCCATCGGATTGATGCGCTCGCTCCACGCCAGTGCATTGCGCAGCGCGGTATCGTTCTGGCGCGCGCTTTCAGCGCGCTGCACCATCTGCACGGACTGCGAGAGTGCGGCAAAGAGCGCCATTCCTGCTGCTGCCAGAATGGCGAGCGACACGATCGCCTCCAACAGCGTGAACCCTGCTGCCCGGCGCTGCCTAGCGTGCATCGGCAACCCTGCAATCCGGCGCGACAAGCGTCCAGATTTCGGCGCCCCCTCGCCCTTCCACACGCACCCGCGCCTGTGTACAGAGGCCGCTCGCCTCTATTCGGATGGGATCCAACGGCGACACTTGCCAACCGTCCGGAAATTGAAGCGATTCAGCTAGGACTGCGTGTGCCCCTGCATTCACGAAAAGCGGCTGGCCGGCGCGCCTTGCGCGCAGAGGGAGTTGCTCAAGCTGACGCCTGACCTCAGCACGTTCACCGCTGCCCACGACCGCGTCGTAGGTGCGCTGAAGACGAGGTGCGACCATCGCGGAGGCGACCGCGATGAGCGCCAGCACGATGAGCAATTCGAGCAAGGTGAAGCCGCTCGTGCTCCTCGCGACCGTCGCGAGCGGCCTATTGCGGCGGCAGGAAGCCGACATCCGCGTCATTGCCCTCGCCACCACGCTTGCCGTCGGCGCCCAGCGAGTAAAGTGCGAATGGCATCCCATCCCGGCCCGGAATTGCATATTGGTACGGATTGCCCCAAGGGTCCGCTGGGACTGCCTCGTCCAGATAAGGTCCGCGCCATCGCGCGCGAGCGCGATCGTCGGCGGGTGGCTGCGTCAGAACGTTCAAGCTCTCCTCAGGCGTGGGCAGGCGACCGACTTCCAGCCGGAACGTTTCCACGGCACCTCGGAGCATGCGCACCTGGGTTTCCGCAACCTGAACCTTCGATGTGTCTACTCTGCTAAAGAGGCGCGGGCCCACCAGGCTGGCAATCAGTCCGATCACCACCAGCACCACAAGCATTTCGAGCAGGGTAAAACCGCGACTTCTACGAAGCTGGACCATGGACACTCCAATGGGCGTTTACAGCGGCACGTCATTTACGCTGGTAATCGCCAGAATGATTGCGGTCACGATCATGCCGACAATCACACCGATGATAATGATCGCCAGAGGCTCGATCAATTGAAGGACGCGTTTCATTCGATCGCGTCCGGATGTTTCGTATAGCCGCGCAAGCGCGGCGAGAAGCTTGGGAAGTTCACCGCTTGCCTCGCCCACCGCAACAAGGTCGTAGCCAGTCGGATTCAAGGCTTGGTGCTCCCGCAACGCTGCTGACAAGGGCGAACCTGCCTTGACCGATTTGGCGACCTGTGTCAATCGGTTGCGGAGGAACGCCAACCGCACTGATCCGGCCGCCAGCCCAAGCGCTCGGATCAGCTCAACACGCCCCGCGAGCAACGCGGAAAGCGTACTTGACCAGCGGCCAACCTCCGCTTCCACCAGCCAATCGCCCAACACCGGTAGCGTGGCAGCCAGCTCAGCCAGTCGGTTTCGGACCGCATCACGCGACCAAAAGACCCGGAGCCCGAAGATCGCTGCCGCGACGCCTAGGCCAACAAGCCCGATATGCTCGCTGAGCCATACCCCTGCACTGATCGTCCAACGAGATAACGTTGGCATGCGGTCGCCGTGCTGCGTGAGCAGACCACCGAAGCGCGGCACCACCCAGACAAAGATAATGGCGACGGCGGCGATCCCCGACAGGACTAGCACGCTTGGGTAAACCAATGCCGATCGCATTTCTTGGCTGACCCGCTGGTCGTATTCGAACTGATCGACGCCTGCGCGCAGCGACTCGGCGAGGCGGCCGGTCGCTTCGCCGGCCTGAACCAATTGGTGCACGTATTCCGGCAGCGCAAGAGCCGAACTGCGCAGTGCCAAACTAAAACTCTCGCCGCGCCGTACGCCACGCTCCATCTCGGCGAAGGCGCGGGTGAGCTGCGGGTGGTGGCTGGACTTCGCCAACGAGGCGAGCGCGACCACCAGCGTGACCCCCGCCTCCAAGAGGGTGGCAAACTCCTGCAAAACCAGTTGCACCTCTCGCGCCGATGCGCGTCGGCGACGATGGGCCAGGGGCCGTTTTTCGGCCTGGGGACGCAAAGCGAACACCACTAGCCCTTGCGCTGCCAATTCACGCGCAGCCTCGCGCTCACCAGCCGCGTGGAGACTACCGGACACTTTGCTTCCGGTTGGAGCAATCGCCTCGTAGCGGAATTCCATGCTACTCGTCCAGAGGCAACGCGCCGGTCACTCGGACCACTTCCTCCACAGTGGTCAGTCCTGCGCGCACTTTGAGCAGGCCATCCTCGCGCAGTGTTCGGCCGCCCTGCACGCTGGCCAGCGCGCGCAACTTTTCTGCGGTAGAACGAGCCAAGATGAGCTCCTGCATCTCAGGCGTCACGTCCACCAGCTCGTAAATGCCGACACGGCCGCGATAACCAGTGCCTTGGCAACGGGCACATCCGACAGGGCGGCGCCAGTTTGCTGCTGTCGCCCCCGAACCCAGCAGCGGTGCCACCAGCCTCGACAGAGCGGGCAGGGGTTCGGAGCTTTGACTGCAGTCGGAACATAGCCTGCGCACCAAACGCTGCGCCTGCACCGCACGAACGCTGGTCGCGACCAGGAACGGCTCGACGCCCATGTCGATGAGGCGGGTAAAGGCGCTGACAGCATCGTTCGTATGGAGCGTCGACAACACCAGATGGCCGGTCAGCGACGATTGCACGGCGATTTCGGCTGTTTCCAAGTCACGAATCTCGCCGATCATGATGACGTCGGGATCCTGTCGCAGGATCGCGCGCAAAGCCCGGCCAAAGGTATAACCGATCTCGGCGTTGGCCTGGATCTGGGTGATCCCGGGGACCTGATATTCGACCGGGTCTTCGACGGTAATGATCTTGCGATCGCGCTGGTTAATCGACTCGAGCGCCGCATAGAGCGTGGTCGACTTGCCCGAGCCGGTCGGACCAGTCACCAGTACGATGCCGTGCGGTTCCTGCACCCAGCCACGGAAGAGCGCTAGATCCCGGGGCGCGAACCCCAACCTCTCCATGCTGAGATCCTGCCGCTCCTTCGGCAGCAGACGCATCACTAGCGATTCGCCATGTACGGCCGGAACCGCTGATACGCGCACGTCGACGTCCTGGCCGCTGACGCGGACGCTCAGTCGACCGTCCTGCGGAAGACGACGTTCGGCGATGTCCATCCCCGAAATGAGCTTCACTCGGGACGCGACTGCCGGATACCGGCTCGCGGGCAGCGTCAGGCGTGTGTGCAGGATGCCGTCGACACGCATCCGCACGTGGAAGACGAATTCCTCTGGCTCGATGTGGATGTCCGACGCACGCTGATCCATTGCCTGCGCGAGGATATTGTTCACCAGCTCGATGACCGGTGCCTCCTCGGCGAGCTCGCGCAGGTGGCTTACATCATCTTCGCCGCCCTCGTCGTCCGCCCGCCGAGCCCGCACCACAAGATCGACCAGGCGCTCGATTTCCTGCGACCGGGCTAGGCGCCAGGACCAACCAGCTGGCAACCGCTGCGCAAGCAGCTCGTTGGCGGCAGGATCCAACGGGTCGCGGCCAGCGACGAGTACGCGGCCGCCAGGGCACTGCCACGCAACCACGTCGTTATCGACCCACCAGTCAGGGACGATCCCAGTGGCGTCCAACACCTGCCGTGCCGCCTGTGCATCCAGCGGCCACTCGTCTGACTGCAGCAGGGGGATCTCAAGCTGCTCCGAAAGCACGGGCAGCAGCGACTCTTCCGAAAGCGCGCCAAGGCGGACCAGGATGCTGCCAATGCGTCCGCCATACTGCTGCTGGAACGCCAGCGCCTTGGCCACATCGGCAGAGGTAGCCAGCTGACGCTCGATCAGCAACTCACCCAGACGCCGCGTAGTGGGTGACGGCATGACCGTGTTGGCGGAAGCTGGCGACATTAGGACCCAAGGCTTTTGGCCGGCGCAGGATAACAGGCGGAATACCCGTGCCCGTCG
The DNA here is from genome assembly GCA_035645555.1 of Lysobacter sp. Taxonomy (GTDB): domain Bacteria; phylum Pseudomonadota; class Gammaproteobacteria; order Xanthomonadales; family Xanthomonadaceae; genus Lysobacter_F. The sequence continues at coordinate 87,521 of DASQMI010000094.1, forward strand.
GACCTTTCGTGTGCGGTTCAGGCTTGTGGCACCCGCCGGCGCAGGTAGTTCAGGAGGTCGATCCGGGTGATCAGGCCGAGGAAGCAGTCGCCGTCCATCACGATGGCGACGTGGCCGCGGTCGAACACCGGCAGCAGCGCCTCGATCGGCGAGGACACCTCGACCTTGTCGAGTTTGCTGACCATGGCGGTCGAGACCGGATCGCGGAAGCGCGCCTCGTCGCCGTACACGTGCAGCAGCACGTCGCCCTCGTCGACGATGCCGACGATGTGTTCGCCGTCCATCACCGGCAGCTGCGACACGTCGTACAGCTTCATCCGCTGGTAGGCGGTCACCAGCAGGTCGTGCGGGCCCACCACGACGGTGTCGCGCTGCGAGAACGGGCGCAGGATCAGGTCGCGCAGGTCGCCATGACTCGGACGCTCGAGGAAGCCGTTGTCGAGCATCCAGTAGTCGTTGTACATCTTCGACAGGTACTTGTTGCCGGTGTCCGGCACGAACACCAGCACGTTCTTCGGCGTGGTCTGCTCGCGGCAGTAGCGCAGCGCCGCGGCCAGCAGCGTGCCGGTCGACGAGCCGCCGAGGACGCCCTCCTTCGCCAGCAGCTCGCGCGCGGTGAGGAAACTCTCCTTGTCGCTGATCGCGTACGCCTTCCTCACCCGCGAAAAATCGGAGATCGAAGGCAGGAAGTCCTCGCCGATACCCTCCACCATCCAGCTGCTGGATTTCTCGCTCAGCGTGCCTTCGTTGATGTACTGGGCGAGGATCGAGCCGACCGGATCGGCGAGCACGAACTCGGTGTGCGGCGAATGCTGGGCGAAGCAGCGCGACAGGCCGGTCATGGTGCCGGAGCTGCCGCAGCCGAACACGATCGCGTCCACGCCGCCGACGTCGGCCATCTGGCGCAGGATCTCCGGGCCCGTCCCCAGCTCGTGCGCCGCTGGGTTGTCCGGGTTGCCAAACTGGTTGATGAAGTAGGCGTTCGGCGTCTCGCGCGCAATCCGCGCGGCGAGGTCCTGGTAGTACTCCGGATGCCCCTTGGCGACGTCCGAACGCGTCAGTACCACCTGCGCGCCCATCGCCTTGAGGTTGAAGATCTTCTCGCGGCTCATCTTGTCCGGCACCACGAGGATCAGCTTGTAACCCTTGCGCTGCGCGACCAGCGCGAGCCCGATGCCGGTGTTGCCGGCGGTGCCCTCGACCAGCGTGTCGCCGGGCTTGATCTCGCCGCGCGCTTCGGCGGCCTCGATCATCTTCAGGCCGATCCGGTCCTTGACCGAACCGCCGGGGTTCTGCGACTCGAGCTTGAGGTAGATCGAGCAGACGCCGGCGTCGAGGCGCTGCGCCTTGACGATCGGCGTCTCGCCGATCAGCTCCAGGACGGAAGAGTGGATGGCCATGCGGGTCCCTGCGGCCGCACAGGCGGCCTCTCGAAGGACGCGATTCTAGCCGGGCCGGCGGCCGGGCCGGTGCGCCGCCGCGGCTGCCCGCAGGCAGCCGCGGCGGACCGGACGCGGGCGTTGGCGGTCGACGAGGAAGACGCCACCGCCCGCGTTGATCGAACTCAGTGGTGCATCGCCTCGTACAGGCGGAACAGGCGATCCTTGGCCGCGAGTTTCTCGCGCTTCATCTGCATCAGCGTGACGTCGTCGATCGGCAGCACGCCCAGCTCGGCGTCCAGCACCTTCTTGTCCAGCTCCTTGTGGCGCTGGTAGAGCTGCTTGAACTCCGGATTGCTCTGGATGAGCGCGTCGATTTCCTGTTGCGGCCGTTCTTCGAACATGGATGCCTCCTTCAGCACAAATGCAAACGCCCCGGCCGGGCGGGCCGAGGCGTTGCGAGGGTGATCCGGGGCGGTGCGGGACGCAGGACCCGCAGACCATCGCCGACCTCGAAGGCGGCGTAGCTCTGCGGGGGCAAGATCAGCTGCGTCATCGCGACCTGGCTCGTGGCCAAGCGGGAAAGCCGCTTGGGATACCGACCCTACTCCTTCGCCTGGGGGTCGGCAAGGGCCGCGGCGGCGGGCCGCACCCCGCATGCACGGTCGGTTCACGCTCGGCTGGGCGGAAGCCGGCACGATCGCCGCAGTTGGCCGCAATTGTTTTTATTTGTGGGTGATCCGGACCTCGACCCGGCGGTTGCGCGCGCGACCGGCGGCGGTGGCGTTGTCGGCAACCGGGCGGCCTGCGCCATGGCCGGTCGCCTGCACCCGCCCCCGCTCCACGCCGGCGGCGACCAGCGCATCGCGCACCGCCTCCGCACGCCGCTGTGACAGGGTCTGGTTGGCGGCCGCGGCGCCCTGTGCGTCGGTATGCCCTTCGACCTGCACGCGCGCCTCCGGCAGCGCGGCGAGATAAGCGGCGATCGCGCGCATGTCGCGCGCCGCGGCCGCCGTCAGCGTGGTCTGACCGGAGGCGAACGCATCGCCGGCCAGGGTGAAGACTTCCAGCGCGCCTTCGCGGCGCGAAGCGGGCAGCTTGCCGCCAGCCACCAGTTCGGCCTCCTGTCGGGCCAGCTTCAGCTCGCGCTCGCGCGCGGCCTCGATCTTCGCCGCCTGCGCGCCGGCCACGCCGTCCAGCGCGGCGTCGGCATCGGCGGCCGCCTGCTGGCTGGCCAGCGCCTCCTGGCGCAGCCGCTCGGCCTCCTCGGCCTGGATCTGCGCCTGGATGCGCAGGCGCTCGGCCTCGGCGCGCGCGCGCTCGGCGTCGCGGCGGCTGGCTTCGATCAGCAGTTCGCTGCGTTCACGGTCGAGCTTCTCCAGCTCGCGCTGGGCGGCCTGGATGCGCGCGGCGAGCTCGGCGCTGCGCACCCGCCGCTCGGCCACGTACAACGCGTCGGCGCGCTCGCGGCCGCGCGCGGCGGCGAGCGCATCGACCGCCTGGCGCGCGCGCAGGCGCTCGTAGGCGGCGAGCGGACTGGTCACCGGGTCGGCGTCCAGTGCGGTCAGCCGCTGCGCCAGCCGGGCCGCGTCGACATCGTCGGCAGCCTGGACCGTGGCGGTCGCGGCCAGGCAGAGCGCCAGCAGAGCGATCCGGGCGTTCATCGCGCTTCCTCCGTGTCCAGGCGCTGGCGCAGTTCGGTGACCTCGTTGCGGCGCTGCGCGAGCTCCGCGCCGAACACCGCTTCGCGGCTGAGGAAATAGGCCAGGTCGGCATCGGCGGCCGCGCGCAGCGCCAGCCGGCGCGCCTCGTCCTCGCGACCGTCGCCCATCGCCTGCTGCGCCGCCAGCAACGCGCTGCGCGCAGTGGCGATCTCGGCGGCGGCGTACTGGTCGGCATCGGCGCCGGCGGCGCGCTCGACCGCCTGCTGGGCCGCCGACAGCTCCTCGTGCGGCGGCGGCAACGAACTGCAGGCGGCGGTCACAAAGCAGATGAGCAGGGCGTATAGCGCGAAACGGATTTGTGCCAAGCTAGCGCGCATTGGGGGGATCCGCGACGGTCAGTTGCGGCCATTGTGGTCAGCCGGTCGGGTCGGCGCAATGCACGGGCGCCCCGGCCATTCCGCGAGGGGATGCATGGACATCGGCTATTTCCTGAAGCTGATGACGGACAAGAACGCGTCGGACATGTTCCTCACCACCGGCGCGCCGGTGTACATCAAGGTCGAAGGCCGTCTCTACCCGCTCGGCAATACCGGACTGCCGCCGGGAATGGTGAAGAAGATCGCCTACTCGCTGATGGACGAGGAGCAGGTCCCGCACTTCGAACGCGAGCTCGAGCTCAACATGGCGATCGCGTTGGCCGAAGTGGGGCGTTTCCGCATCAACGTGTTCAAGCAGCGCGGCGAGGTCGGCATGGTGATCCGTGCGATCCGCAGCAGCATCCCGTCGATCGAGGAGCTGCAGCTGCCGCCGGTGCTGAAGGAAATCATCATGGAGCGGCGCGGCCTGGTGCTGATCGTCGGCTCGACCGGCTCCGGCAAGTCGACCACGCTGGCGTCGATGATCGACTACCGCAACAGCAACTCGGCGGGCCACATCCTCACCATCGAAGATCCGATCGAGTATCTGCACAAGCACAAGAAGTCGATCGTCAACCAGCGCGAGGTCGGCCTCGACACGCACACGTTCCATGCCGCGTTGAAGAACGCCATGCGCGAGGCGCCGGACGTGATCCTGATCGGCGAAATCCTCGACGCCGTGACGATGGAGGCGGCCATCGCGTTCGCCGAAACCGGCCACCTGTGCCTGGCGACGCTGCACTCCAACAATGCCGACCAGACGCTCGAGCGCATCCTCAACTTCTTCCCCGAGGCGGCGCACAAGAACGTGCTGATGAACCTCTCGCTCAACCTCAAGGCGGTGATCTCGCAGCGCCTGGTGGTGGGCAAGGACGGCCGCCGGCTGCCGGCCACCGAAGTGCTGATCAACACCCCGATGATCCGCGACCTGATGCGGCGCGGGCAGGTTCACGAGATCAAGCCGGCGATGGAAGCCTCGCTGCAGGAAGGCATGGAGAGCTTCGATCAATGCCTGTTCCGGCTCTACAAGGAAGGCAAGATCGAGATGGAAGAGGCGCTGCGTGCGGCCGACTCGCGCGAGGGCCTCATGCTCAAGTTCCGCCTCTCCGAAGGCGCCTCGGCCGAGCACGACCCGTACGCGGACGTGTTCACCACCTGAGCTCCGCGTGGGAATCGCGGGAAGGCGCCTGCGGGCGCCTTCTTCGTTTCCGCTCAGGGCGGGCAGTCCGGCTGGCGCTCCGGCCGCGCGCGATCGAACGCCGGCAGCGCCAGGCACGCCGCCTCGATCCGCAGCAGGGTCGGATAGGCGGACAGATCGGCGCCGAAGCGGCGCGCGTTGTACAGCTGCGGCACCAGGCAGCAGTCGGCCAGCCCCGGACTGTCGCCCTGGCAGAACGCGCCGGTCCCGGGGTTGTCGGCGACCAGCTCCTCGAACGCGCGCAGGCCTTCGGCGATCCAGTGCTTGACCCAGCCGTCGCGCTCCTGCTGCGGCACGCCCCACTCGCGCTCGAAGTACTGCAGCACGCGCAGGTTGTTGAGCGGATGGATGTCGCACGCCACCAGCTGCGCCAGTCCGCGCACACGCTGGCGCTCGCGCGCCGAGGCCGGCAGCAGCGACGGTTCCGGCCAGACCTCGTCCAGGTATTCGAGGATCGCCAGCGACTGCCGCAACGGACGCTGCCCGTGCATCAGCACCGGCACCAGCCCCTGCGGGTTGGCGCGCAGGTACTCCGGCCGCCGCTGCTCGCCGCCGTCGCGCAGCAGGTGCACCGGCACCAGCTCGTACGGCAGGCCCTTGAGGTTGAGCCCGATGCGCACGCGATAGGCGGCGCTGGAGCGCCAGTACGAGTACAGCCGCAGGGTTTCGGTGTCGGTCATCGCGGAATCCGCCGGCGCTGATGCCGCACTCTACCCGCACAGGCGCCGATCCGCGCCGCCATCCGTCCCGCCCGCCGGCGCGTCAGTCGGCCGGGTGGCGCTCGATGCGCTGGTCGATCGCACCGAAGATGCTGCGGCCTTCGCGATCCAGCATCTCGATGCGCACGCGGTCGCCGAACTTGAGGAACGGCGTCAGCGGCTTGCCGTGCTGCAGCGTCTCCACCGTGCGCTTCTCGGCGAAGCAGGATGCGCCCAGCGAGGTGTCCTGGTTGGCCACCGTGCCGGAGCCGACGATGGTGCCGGCCGACAGCGGGCGCGTCTTCGCCGCATGCGCGATCAGCTGGGCGAAATCGAACTGCATGTCGACGCCGGCTTCCGGCGCGCCGAACCATTCGCCGTTGATGTGGGTCAGCAGCGGCAGGTGCAGCTTGCAGCCTCGCCACGCATCGCCCAGCTCGTCGGGCGTCACCAGCACCGGCGACAAGGTCGAACGCGGCTTGGACTGCAGGAAGCCGAAGCCTTTGGCGAGTTCGGCGGGAATGAGGTTGCGCAACGAGACGTCGTTGACCAGGCCGATCAGCTGGATGTGCTCCGCAGCCTGCGCCGGCGTCACCGCCATCGGCACGTCGTCGGTCACGACGACCACCTCGGCCTCGAGGTCGATACCGTAATCCTCGCTCACCACGGTCACCGGATCGCGCGGACCGTGGAAGCCGGCGCTGGTGGCCTGGTACATCAGCGGATCGGTGTAGAAGCTCTCCGGCACCTCCGCGCCGCGCGCGCGGCGCACGCGCTCGACGTGCGGCAAGTACGCGCTCCCGTCGACGAATTCGTAGGCACGCGGCAGCGGCGAAGCGAACGCGGCGAAGTCGACGTCGAACGCACCGGCGGCCTGGCCGACGTTGAGCGCGTCGTACAGCGCGTTCAGGCGGGGCGCGACGTTCGACCAGTCCTCAAGCGCGCGCTGCAGGGTCGGCGCGATGCCGTCGGCGCGCACCGCGCGGGCGAGGTCGCGCGACACCACCACGAGCGTGCCGTCGCGGCCGCCCTCCTTGAGACTTCCCAGCTTCATGCGTGTTCTCCGGCTAGCGGCGCGCGGTGCGCGCCGACGACGCGGGCGCTCGCGCCCGAGATAGTTTCAATTGTAACCAGATCGCCGGAGCCGGCCAGCGCGCAGGCCTGGCCCAGAAACGACGAATCCCGCACGCGGCGGGATTCGTGGGTGACCGTTGCCGGTCGAAAATGGCAGCCCCGGATGGATTCGAACCACCGAATGCCTGGTTCAGAGCCAGGTGCCTTAAACCACTTGGCGACGGGGCTGTGGAACGCTGCGAAGTGTAACGCGAAACCGTTAGCGCTTCGAGAACTGGGTGGCGCGGCGGGCCTTGTGCAGACCGACCTTCTTGCGCTCGACCTCACGTGCGTCGCGGGTCATGAAGCCGGCCTTGCGCAGGTCGGTCTTCAGCGACTCGTCGTACTCCACCAGCGCACGCGCGATGCCAAGACGGATCGCACCGGCCTGGCCGGTGGTGCCGCCGCCGGTGACGGTGGCGATGACGTCGAACTTGTCGCTCGACTGGGTGAGCTCGAGCGGCTGGCGGACGATCATGCGCGCCGTTTCGCGGCCGAAGAACTCGTCCAGCGGACGGTCGTTGACCAGGATCTTGCCGCTGCCCTTGCGCAGGAACACGCGGGCGGTGGAGGACTTGCGGCGGCCGGTGCCGTAATTCTGCTGCGTGGTAGCCATGATTGACCTTAGATCTCCAGCGGCTGCGGCTGCTGGGCGGTGTGCGGATGCTCGGAGCCCTTGTAGACCTTGAGCTTGCGGAACATCGCGCGGCCGAGCGGGTTCTTCGGCAGCATGCCCTTCACGCCGATCTCGATGACGCGCTCCGGGTGACGCTCCAGCGCCTGCTCCAGCGTCTCGGTCTTGAGGTTGCCGATGTAGCCGGTGAAGCGGTGGTACTTCTTGTCCTTCAGCTTGTTGCCGGTCACCGCGATCTTCTCGGCATTGATCACGACGATGTAATCGCCGGTGTCGACGTGCGGGGTGTAGACGGGCTTGTGCTTGCCACGCAGGCGGCGGGCCAGTTCGGAGCACAGGCGGCCGAGCGTCTTGCCGGTCGCGTCGACGAGGTACCAGTCACGCTGGACCGTCTCGTTCTTGGCGGAATAAGTCTTCATGTGACGTCTGCGGTACCTTGCCGGGCTGGTTCCGCGGGCCGCTGGGGGCGGCGGAACTTCGCCTCGCGTTGTGAGGGCGGAACGAAAGAAGCGGAATCTTAGCCAGTCGAGCCGGCCCGCGCAAGCGGCCCCGGGACCGCCGGGCCTGAATGCTAGCATCGGCCGGGATGTCCCCTGCCCCCGTCCCGTCGCCCGCGTCCGCGATCGCGGCGCTTGCCGACCGCTGCGTGCAGTGCGGCCTGTGCCTGCCGGCCTGCCCCACCTACGCGCAGGAGCGGATCGAGGCGGAGAGCCCGCGCGGGCGGATCGCGCTGATGCGCGCCTGGGCGCTGGAGGTCGCCATCCCGACCCCGGCCGGGGACCGCCACCTCGACCAATGCCTGGGTTGTCGCCGCTGCGAAGTGGTGTGTCCGGCAGGTGTCCGCTACGCCGAACTGCTGGTGGCCGCGCGCGGTACGCAGCGGTCGCGGCGCCGGCCCGGCCGGCGCCAGCGCGCGATCGAGGTGCTGACCCGGCACCCGCGCCTGCTGCGCGCGCTGCTGCAGGCCTATCGCCGCCTCCACCCGCTGCTGCCCGCGGCAGCGCGCCCGCTGCCGGCACCGCCGCGGGCGTTGCGCCGGCCGCCGTTGGCCGCGGCCGAGGCGGTGGCGGTATTCGTCGGCTGCGTGGCCAGCGAATACGAAGCGGGCACGCGCGGGGCCTTGGCGCGGCTGTGCGCGGCCGCGGGGGCGAGGTGCGTGGAGCCCGCGGGCCAGACCTGCTGCGGCGCCCTGCACGCGCATGCCGGCGACCTGGGCACCGCTGCGGCGCTCGCCGCGCGCAACCGCCGGGCGTTCGCCGGCTACGCCACGGTGCTGACACTCGCCAGCGGCTGCCACGACGCGGTGGCGGCGGCCTGCGGCGCGTCCGCGCGCGATGCGCTCACGTTCCTCGCCGAACGCGCCGGACGGCTGAGCTTCCGGTCGGCGCCGATGCGCGTCGCGCTGCACCTGCCCTGCACCCAGCAGCACCTGCCCGGCGCGGTGCAGGCGCTCCGCATGCTGCTCGCGCGCGTGCCGGCGCTCGAGGTGGTCGAGCTCGACGGCGGGTACGGCTGCTGCGGCGCCGCCGGCAGCCAGATGCTGACCGACCCCGCGCGCGCCGCCGCGTTCCGCGCGCCGCTGCTGGCCGCCATCGCCGGCACGGGCGCGCAGCGCGTGCTCAGCGCCAATCTCGGCTGCCGCCTGCACCTCGCCGGCGAGGCTGCCCTGCCGGTGCAGCACCCGCTCGACTTTCTCGCCGAACACCTCGACGACGGCGCTGGCGGTGGCGCGGCGTAAACTGCGCCGCATGCATACCCGCCAACTCACTCCGCTCGATCGCGCGCTCGCCGACGCGCAGCGTGCGCTGGAGACCGTATTCGCACGACCGCCGGCGCAGCGGGCCAACCCGGTCGGCGATACGCCGGAGGTCGTGCTGGAGGAGGGCGAGCGCCGCCACGCGGCCGGACTGATGCGGATCAACCACGTCGGCGAGGTCTGCGCGCAGGCGCTGTATGTCGGCCAGGCGTCGGTCGCACGCGACCCGGCCACGCGCGCGCACCTGCTCGCCGCCGCGCAGGAGGAGACCGACCACCTCGCGTGGTGCGCCGACCGCCTGCGCGAGCTGGACAGCCGGCCGAGCCTGCTCAACCCGCTGTGGTACGCCGGCAGCTACGCGATCGGCGTGCTCGCCGGCCTGCGCGGCGATGGCTGGAACCTCGGCTTCGTGGTCGAGACCGAGCGCCAGGTCGAAGCGCATCTCGACGACCACCTGCAGCGCCTGCCCGCCGTCGACGCGCGCAGCCGCGCGATCCTGCGCCAGATGAAGATCGACGAGGCGCGCCACGCCGACCACGCGGAAGCGGCTGGCGCGCGCCGACTGCCGCCGCCGGTGCCGCAGCTGATGGCCGCGGCGTCGAAGCTCATGAAGGCAGTCGCCTACCGGCTCTGAGCAACGAAAAAGGCCGGCAGGATGCCGGCCTTTCTTGTCCCGCGGCGCGCCCGCTCAGTCGAGCAGGTTGCGGCCGTGGTAGAGCTCTTCGATCTCGCGCTTCAGCCGCGCCTCGATCTTCATCCGCTCCTTGAACGAGAGGTTCTTCGCCTTTTCCTCGAACAGGTAGTTGTCGAGGTCGAACTCCTTCAGGTGCATCTTCGTGTGGAAGATGTTTTCCTGGTAGACGTTGACGTCGAGCATCTCGTAGCGGTTCTTGATGTTCTTCGCCAGGTAGTCCTGGATCGAATTGATCTTGTGGTCGATGTAGTGCTTCTTGCCCTTCACGTCGCGGGTGAAGCCGCGCACGCGGTAATCCATGATGACGATGTCGGACTCGAAGCTCTCGATCAGGTAGTTCAACGCCTTCAGCGGCGAGATCACGCCGCAGGTGGCGACGTCGATGTCGGCGCGAAACGTGGCGATGCCGTTGTCCGGGTGGGTTTCCGGATAGGTATGGACGGTAATGTGCGACTTGTCGAGATGCGCGACCACCGCGTCGGAGATCAGCTCGCGGCCGGCATCGCGCTTGTCGATGACCGGCTGCTCGGAGATCAGGATGGTCACCGACGCGCCCTGCGGATCGTAATCCTGGCGGGCGATGTTGAGGATGTTGGCGCCGATGATCTCGGCCACGTCGGTGAGGATCTGCGTGAGGCGGTCGGCGTTGTACGCCTCATCGATGTACTCGATGTAGCGTTTCCGTTCGTCCTCGGACGCGGCGAAGCTGACGTCGTAGATGTTGAACGACAGCGCCTTGGTGAGGTTGTTGAAGCCCTGCAACCTCAGGCGAGGCAACGGCTTGACCACTTCGGGATCCCCGGCTGACAGCGAAGGCGGCGATTATGGGCCAATCGGGCGGTGGGGGGAACGCGCGGCCGGGCCGGCGTTGCCCCTGGTTCGGAAAGTGCCGCTGGCTCAACGAATGTGACGCGTTTAACCCGTTTGCGCCGCGCCGTGGTGCGGCCTAAGCTGGGCTGAATCCCCTGCCCGTTCCGCCATGACCGCACACCTGGTTGCCTCGCACCCCCCGATGCGACGTATCAACAGCCCGCTGCTGCCGGACGCGGCCACCATCGAGCGCTTCCTGGCCCACTGCCATCGCCGCCGCTATCCGTCGCGCACCGACATCTTCCGCCCCGGCGACCCGGCCGGGACCCTGTATTACGTGGTCTCCGGCTCGGTCAGCATCATTACCGAGGAGGAGGACGGCCGCGAGCTGGTGCTGGGCTATTTCGGCCCCGGCGAGTTCGTCGGCGAGCTCGGCCTGTTCATCGAGAGCGACCAGCGCGAGGTGATCCTGCGCACGCGCTCGACCTGCGAGCTGGCCGAGATCGGCCACGAGCGGCTGTACGACCTGCTGCTCACCCGGCTGGCGTCGGACGCGCCGAAGCTGCTCTACGCGATCGCCGCGCAGATCTCGCGCCGGCTGCTCGACACCACGCGCAAGGCCGGCCGGCTGGCGTTCCTCGACGTCACCGACCGCATCGTGCGCACGCTGCACGACCTAGCCAAGGAGCCCGAAGCGATGAGCCACCCGCAGGGCACCCAGTTGCGGGTGTCGCGCCAGGAGCTGTCGCGGCTGGTCGGCTGCTCGCGCGAGATGGCCGGGCGGGTGCTGAAGAAGCTGCAGGCGGACGGCAAGCTGTACGCGCGCGGCAAGACCATCGTGCTGTTCGGGACCCGTTGAGGCATGGCGGAGGCGGCAGCGTCGGCACCGCCGGACGCGAACATCGAGGTGCGTCCCGCGGCGCCGGCGGATGCCGCCGCGGTCGCGCGCCTGCTGACCACGCTCGGTTACCCGTGCGATCCGCGCGACGCCGCCGAGCGCATCCGCGCCGTGCAGGCCGATCCGCGCCAGCAGCTGCTGCTGGCCTGCGTCGACGGTGAAGGCGCCGGCCTGCTCGGGCTCGACGTGCTGTACTACCTGCCGCTCGGCGCGCCGACCTGCCGGATCACCGCGCTGGTGGTCGCCCCCGATGCCCAACGCAACGGCATCGGCCGGCGCCTGGTGCGCGAGGCCGAACGCCGCGCGCGCCTGGCCGGCGCCAGCCGGCTCGAGCTGACCAGCGCCGCGCATCGCGCCGAAGCGCATGCGTTCTACCGCGCGCTCGGCTTCACCGAAGGCGCGCTGCGCTTCGTCAAGGCTTTGGGCGCCTGAACCCTAACGCGGCGTCGTGACGACGCCGTTCTGGCGCATCCGTTACAAGGCGCCGATCGCGAAACCGGACGAGCGGATGGATTGGCTGGGTCAGGATTTCCTGTTCTTCGTGCTGGTCGGGCTGCTGGCGCAGCTCATCGACGGCGCGCTCGGCATGGCGTACGGCCTGATCTCCTCGTCCGTGCTGCTGGCGATGGGCCTGCCGCCGGCGACCGTGTCGGCCAGCGTGCACACCGCCGAGGTGTTCACCAGCGGCGTGTCCGGGATCTCGCATGCCCTGCACCGCAACGTCGACCGCCGCCTGTTCCTGCGCCTGGCCGCGCCGGGTGTGGTCGGCGGCGTCGCCGGTGCCTACCTGCTGTCGCGCGTGCCGGGCGATGCGATCAAGCCGTACGTGCTGGGCTACCTGCTCCTGCTCGCGGTGGTGGTGCTGGCGCGCGCGATCCGCGGTCGCCACCGCGCCAAGCGCGAGATCCGCCACGTGCCCGCGCTCGGGCTGGTGGCGGGATTCCTCGATGCGATCGGTGGCGGCGGCTGGGGCGCGATGGCCACCTCCACCCTGCTCGCCAAGGGCGGCCAGGTGCGCACCACAGTCGGTTCGGTCAGTGCCGCCGAATTCGCGGTGACGCTCGCCACCTCGCTCACGTTCCTGATCCACCTCGGCATCACCCACTGGGACGTGATCGCCGGGCTGCTGGTCGGCGGCGTGGTCGCCGCGCCGCTCGCCGCATGGCTGGTGAAGCGGGTGCCCGAGCGGCCGGCGCTCGGCGCGGTCGGCGCGCTCATCCTCGGCATCAGCGCCTACCAGCTGGCGCGCGTTTTCGCCTGACTCACGCCGGCGGCTCGCCGCCGCGGTCGGCGCAGCCCCAGTTGAGGATCGGGGTCCCGGTCGGCAGCACGCTGCGGAACAATTCCACCCGCTCGCGCTTCGGATTCACCACTACCGGCCGGCGCGCCGCCTGCAGCAGCGGCAGGTCCGCGGTGCTGTCGGAATAGGCGACCGCCACCTCGCCATCGAAGCCGGCCTCGCGCAGCATCGCCATCTTGGTCGCGTGGTGGCAGTGGCGGCGCGCGATCACTGCGCCGAGCCTCGGCCCGACCTGCGTGCCGACCACCGGCACGTCCTCGTGGGCGACGAACGCGAGGATCGCCCGCGCGAGCTCGGGCGGTGCGCCGGTGGCGATCACCACCCGGTCGCCCGCCTCGCGGTGGCGATGCAGCACGTCCAGCGCGAGCGGCAGCAGGCGCTGTCTGATCTGCTCGGTATGGCGCTCGACGTAGCGGTCGATCAGCTCGTCGAGGTCGCGGCGACGCTTCAGCCCGATCGTGCCGACCCAGACGAACGCCGAGATGCCGGCGCGGCGGGTCGGCAGGAACGCGATCAGCGGCGCGCACACCGGCGCGATCACCAGCGCGAGCAGGCGCCGCCACCAGGCGCGGCGGATCATCCACGCGAACAGGTGGCCGCCGGAGTCGCCGTCGTAGAGCGTGTGGTCGAAGTCGAACACCACCAGCGGCGCGTCCGCCGCCGCCTGCGGATAGCGCTTGCCGGCCAGGCTCATGGCGCGAGCAGCGTGCGCAGCGCAGCGCCCGGATCGGGCTGGCGCATCAGGCTTTCGCCGACCAGGAACGCGTGCACGCCGTGTGCGCGCATGCGCGCGACATCGTCGCGGCTGCCGATGCCGCTCTCGGTGACCAGGATGCGGTCCGGTGGGACCGCATCCTTCAGGCTAAGGGTGGTGTCGAGCGACACCTCGAACGTGCGCAGGTTGCGGTTGTTGACCCCGATCAGCGCGCAGTCGGTCTGCAGCGCGCGCTCCAGCTCGTCGATGTCGTGCACTTCGACCAGCACGTCCATGCCCAGCTCCATCGCCAACCCGGCGAGCTCGATCATCGGCCCGTCCTCGAGCGCGGCGACGATCAGCAGGATGCAGTCGGCGCCGATCAGCCGCGACTCGTACACCTGATACGGGTCGACGATGAAGTCCTTGCGCAGCGCCGGCAGCGAACATGCCGCACGCGCGGCGCCGAGGTGCAGGTTGCTGCCCTGGAAGAAGTCGACGTCGGTCAGCACCGACAGGCAGGCGGCGCCGGCGGCCTCGTAGCCGCGCGCGATCCCCGGCGGGTCGAAGTCCTTGCGGATCACGCCCTTCGACGGGCTGGCCTGCTTGATCTCGGCGATCACCGCCGCCTCGCCCGCGCGCAGGCGGCGTTCGATCGCCCCGACGAAACCGCGCGTGGGCGGCTGGTGCGCGGCGCGCGCGCGCAGCTCGTCCAGCGGGCGGATGCGGCTGCGCTGCGCGACTTCCTCGCGCTTGCGGGCCAGGATGGTGGTGAGGATGTCGCTCATGGGCATGTCGATCTCAACGGCTCCCGGCCAGCGCGCGCGTGCACGCCACGAATTCGTCCAGCTTGGCACGCGCGGC
>DASQMI010000095.1:0-30828 GCA_035645555.1 Lysobacter sp.
ACGTTCACGCTCAGCTGGCAGTACACGTTCCGTTGAGCCGGCGGCCGCCGGCGTACACCGCGCCGGCGAGCGACCCGCCGAGCCAGTAGCACAGCTCGGCCGGATGGCGCACGCGCCACTGCACGAAGTCGGCGCGCGCACCGACGCGCAGCACGCCGCGGTCGGCGAGGCCCAGCGCGCGCGCGGCGTGCACGGTGGCACCGCGCAACGCCTCCTCCGGCGTCAGCCGGAAATGCGTGCACGCCAGCTGCATCGCCTGGCGTAGCGACAGCAGCGGCGACGTGCCGGGGTTGCAGTCGGTCGCCACCGCCATCGGTACGCCGTGGGCGCGGAACGCGTCCAACGGCGGCAGCTTGGTCTCGCGCAACACGTGGAACGCGCCCGGCAGCAGCACCGCGACGGTGCCGGCCTGCGCCATCGCGCGCACGCCGGCGTCGCTGGTGTGCTCGACGTGGTCGGCCGACAGCCCGCCGAACTCGGCGACCAGCGCCGCGCCTTCCAGGTTGCTGAGCTGGTCGGCGTGCAGCTTCACGGGCAGCCCGAGCGCGCGCGCGGCCTCGAACAGCCGTCGCGTCTGCACGGGCGAAAAGCCGATGCCCTCGCAGAACGCGTCCACCGCGTCGACCAGGCCCTCGGCGTGCAGGCGCGGCAGCCACTCGATGGTCGCGTCGACATATGCATCGGCGCGGCCGGCGTATTCCGGCGGCAGCGCGTGCGCGGCGAGGTAGGTCGTGCGCACGCCGATGCCGAGCGTCTCGCCGATCCGGCGCGCCACCCGCAGCATCCGCCGCTCGCTTTCGAAATCGAGGCCGTAGCCGGACTTGATCTCCAAGGTGGTCACCCCGTCGGCCGCGAGCATCCGCGCACGCGGGAGCGACTGCGCCAGCAGCGCGTCCTCGTCGGCCTCGCGCGTGGCTCGCACGGTCGACAGGATGCCGCCGCCGGCGCGGGCGATGGCCTCGTAACTCGCACCGCCCAGGCGCATCTCGAACTCGGCGGCACGGTCGCCGCCGAACACCACGTGGGTATGGCAGTCGACCAGGCCCGGCGTCACCCAGCCGTCGGCCTCGAACACCTCGCGCGCGAGCGTGTGCGGTGCGCCGGGCAGCGCGTCGCGCGCGCCGACGAACGTCAGCACGCCGTCGCGCCAGCCGAGCGCGCCGTCGCGGATCTCGCCGTAGCCGGCGGGCGTGTCCAGCGTCGCCAGCGACGCGCCAAGCAGGAGGCCATCGAATGCGGTCATGGCCGGATTCTACGGCGATGCACGGCCGCTTCCCGCAATGCACGTCGGACGCGCGACAATGGCGCATGGACTTCGACTGCCAACAGCCCCTGATCTGGACGCCGTCCGGCTGGCGCACCGCCCCGGACGGCAACGACGCGCGCTGGAGCGTGCCCGGCATCGCCAACCTGCATTCGCATGCGTTCCAGCGTGCGATGGCCGGCCTCACCGAACGTCAGACCGATCCCGCCGACAGCTTCTGGACCTGGCGCGAGACGATGTACCGCTTCGCCGGGCGGTTCGATCCGGACACGCTGTACGCCGTGGCCGCGCAGCTGTACGCGGAGATACTGGAAGCCGGCTACACCACGGTGTGCGAGTTCCACTACCTGCACCACGACTGCGACGGCCGCCGCTACGCGGACCCCGCGGCAATGTCGCACGCGCTGATCCAGGCGGCGCGCGACACCGGCATCCGCCTGACGCTGTTGCCGGTGCTGTACATGACCGGCGGCTTCGACGGCCGCGCGCTCAACGCGCGCCAGCGCCGCTTCGGCCTGAGCGTGCACGACTACCTGCAGCTGCTCGCGCTGCTGCGTAAGGAGGAGGGGCCGCGGCTGCGCATCGGTTGCGCGCTGCACAGTCTGCGCGCGGTGCCGGCGGAATCGATGCGCACCGTGCTGGCGATGCTGCCGCGCGATTCGCGCGTCCACATCCACATCGCCGAGCAGATCGCCGAGGTCGAGGAGTGCCTGCAGTCGCGCGGGGCGCGCCCGGTCGCATGGCTGCTCGCCAACGCCGACGTCGACGAGCGCTGGACGCTGGTGCATGCCACCCATCTGAGCGACGTCGAGGTGGTCGGCATCGCCAAATCCGGCGCGACCGTCGCGCTGTGCCCGACCACCGAGGCCAACCTCGGCGACGGCCTGTTCCCGCTGCGCAGCTACCTCGACGCCGGCGGCCGCTGGGGCATCGGTTCGGACTCGCACGTCTCGGTGTCGCCGGTGGAGGAACTGCGCTGGCTCGAGTACGGCCAGCGGCTGGTCACCCGCCGCCGCAACATCGCCGTCGCGCGCGACAGCGCGAGCGTCGGCGAGACGCTGCTGCGCGGGGTGGTCGCGAGTGCCGCGGCCTCGACCGGTTTCGCGCAGGCCGCCGGCGACCGCGTGGTGCTCGACCGCAGCGCGCCCGCGCTGACCTGCGCCACCCAGGACGATGCGATCGACCGCTGGCTGTTCGCCGGCAACCGCCCGCTGGTGCGGGAGGTGTGGGTGGACGGCGAGCGACTGGTGGCCGACGGCCGCCACCGCGACCGCGATCGCATCGCCGCCGGTTTCGATCGCGCGATGCGCGCGCTGCTCGGCGGTTGATCGTTATCCGAACAGCCGGTTGAGGGTGGCGAAATCGAGCCCCGGTTGCAGCATCGGGCCGACGTCGCCGGCAAGGAACGCGCGCGCCGCGTCGAGCGCCGGGGTGTAGGCGCGATAGAACAGCCACGGACCGACGCTGATGCGGCACACCCCTGCGGCGGCGAGGTCGGCGATCGGCGCCAGGCCCGGCCGCGCCATCACGTTGATGCGCAGATCGACCGCGTCGGCGACCGCGCGTGCGTGCGCCGCATCCACCAGCCCCGGCACGAAGCCGCCGTCCGCACCGGCGTCGCGGTAGATGCGCAGCCGCGCGATCGTCTCGCGCACCGCCGCCTCGCCTTCGGCGAGACCGCGCAGGTAGACATCGGTGCGCGCGTTGACGAACAGCGGCGTGCCGCCGAGCCGTGCGCGGATCGCGCGGATTTTCGCCGCGAGCAGCGCCGGATCGCCGCCGCCGTCCTCCAGGTTGATTCCGACCGCACCGGCCACGGCCACGTCGGCCACCAGCGCGGCCACCTGCACGGGATCGTCGCCGTAGCCGTCCTCGATGTCGGCTGTCACCGGCACCTGCGTCACCCGCACGATGCCGGCCAGCGACGACAGCAGCTCCTCGCGCGGCAACGCGCCGCCGTCGGCATAGCCGCGCGACCATGCCACCGCGGCGCTGCTGGTCGCCACGGCCGGCGCGCCGGCGTCCTGCAGCAGGCGTGCGCTGGCCGCGTCCCACGCGTTGGCCAGCAACAGCGGCCGATCGGTGCGGTGCAGTTCGACGAAGCGGGCATGCAACGTGCTGGACATTGAATCTCCCTGACGTCTCGATGGTAGGAGCGGCTTCAGCGGCGATTGTCGGGCATCAGCTTCCGCGGCGGCCGCGGCGATGTAGGAGCGGCTTTAGCCGCGATTCTCGACGGCACGATTCCGCGCCGGCCTGATTGTGTAGGAGCGGCTTCAGCCGCGAATGTTGGCGACGGCCTCAGCCGAACAGCCCCGCCGCGCGCGGCACCGCGCCTTCCAGTTCCAGCAGGAAACGCTTCGTCGGCAACCCGCCGCCGAAGCCGGTGAGACTGCCGTCGGTGCCGACCACGCGATGACACGGCAGCACGATCGGCAGCGGATTGCGTCCGTTCGCCGCGCCGACCGCGCGCGTGGCGCTCGGCCGCCCGAGCGCGGCGGCGAGTTGCGCATAGCTCCACGTGCGGCCGTAGTCGATCCGCGCGAGCATGTACCATACCGTGCGCTGGAACGCGGTGCCCTGCGGGGCCAGCGGCAGGTCGAACGCGCGGCGCGTGCCGGCGAAGTATTCGCCCAGCTGCGCTTCCGTCCGTGACAGCACCGGATGGTCGCCGGGCTGCCAGTCCTCGCCGCGTGGGTAGGGATGGCGCGGCGCATGGAACTCGATCAGCCGCAGGCCGTCGTCGCCAGCGGCGAGCAGCAGCGGACCCACCGGGCTTGCGATGGTGCGGAAGCGGATCACGGAGCGGCCCTCGATTTCTTCGGCGCGGCGCGCTGCGCCAACGTGTTCTCGCGCCACAGCTGGATCACCGCGTACGCGCGCCACGGCCGCCACGCCTGCGCTTCGGCTTCGGCCGTGCGCGCGGTGCCGCCGAGCGCGCGCTTCAGCACCAGGTCGTCGGCGGGAAACGCGTCCGGATGGCCGAGCGCGCGTAACGCCATGTAATGCGCCGTCCACGGGCCGATCCCGGGCAGCGCCACCCAGCGCGCGACGAAGTCCTCCAGCGTGCAGTCGACGCGGAAATCCGCCCGGCCGTCGAGCAGCGCACGCGCCACCTCGCGCACGGTCGCCGCACGGCTGCGGGTCAGCCCGATGTCGGTCAGCTCCGCATCGACCAGCGTCTCCGGCGTGGCGAACAGATGGCTCAGGCCGGGCGCGAAGCCGGGTGGCAGCCGCGCGCCGAAGCGGTCGGCGATGCGCGTGGCGAACGTGCGCGCCGCCGCCACGCTGACCTGCTGGCCGAGAATCGCGCGCACCGCGATCTCGAAACCGTCCCAACCGCTCGGCACGCGCAGTCCCGGGCGCTTGCGCACCAGCGCGCGCAGCAGCGGATGGCCGGACAACGCGCGTCCGATCGTCTGCGGATCGGCGTCGAGATCGAACATGCGCCGCACCCGCTGCACGGTGTCGAGCAGGCGCGCCGGCGGTACGCCGTGCAGTTCCAGCTTCAGCGCCGGTTCGTCGCCCGGCCATGCGCTCACCCGCAGCCAGCCGGGCGCGTCGGCGCTGCCGATCGCGCGCACGTACGCATGTTCGGTGACGTGTTCGACGCCGGGCAGTGCGCGGCCGTGCAGGAAATCCAGCATCGCCGCGAAGTCGTACGGCGGCCGGTACCCGAGCCGCAGCGTCAGCGTGTCGCCCGTCGCGGCCGGCTCGCGCTTGCGCAGTTCGCGCGGCGCCATGCGGTACGCGGCCAGGAACGCATCGTTGAACCGGCGCACGCTGCCGAACCCGGCCGCATGCGCGACGTCGGTGATCGGCAACCCGGTTTCCGTCAGCAGCTGCTTCGCGAACAGCAGCCGGCGCGTGCCGTGCACCTGGCTCGGCGCCGCACCGATGTGCTCGACGAACAGCCGGCGCAGGTGGCGCTCGCCGACGTTGAGCTGCTGCGCCAGCGTCGCCAGCGGCTGCTCCGCCAGCACGCCGGCATCGATCAGCGCGAGCGCGCGCGCGACCACCGCATCGCCGCGTCGCCAGCTGCCATGCTCCGGCGACAGTTCCGGACGGCAGCGCAGGCACGGGCGGAACCCGGCCGCTTCCGCCGCCGCCGCATTCGGGTAATAGACGACGTTCTCGCGTTTCGGCGACGGCGCCGGACACACCGGCCGGCAATAGATGCCGGTGCTGGTGACCGCTGTGAAGAAACGCCCGTCGAAGCGCACGTCGCGGCTTAGCCGTGCCTGTTCGCACACGCGCGGGTCGGGTAGGGCAGTGGTGTCGTCGTGCCGCACGGCATTCATGGCCGCAGGCTAGCACCGCGCGGTCGCGCGGACTGGCCGGATTCGGACATGGCTGCGCCAGCGCCCATCCGCAGGCGCGGCTTTGGCCGCGACAGCACGTAGAAGCGGCTTTAGCCGCGACGGGCACCCGACGATGTAGGAGCGGCTTTAGCCGCGATGGGCACCCGATGATGTAGGAGCGGCTTTAGCCGCGATGGGCGTACCAAGGCATCAGGTCGCGGCTAAAGCCGCTCCTACAGCACCACGCTACGTCTTCACGGCGCCGGCGTACCGCGCGGGTCTGCCAGCGCCGCGCGCCACACCGCCAGCGAACCTTCGTTCGGCGCCGCGCGCACGCCGGTCAATTCCGCCAGCAACGGATACACGTGCACGTTGTCCAGCGGCGGCAGCACCGCGCCGCGCCGGAACGCCGGCCCATGCGCGACGAACAGCGCGCGCATCGACGGCAGCGCGGGATCGTAACCGTGCGAGCCGCGCGTCTGGCCTTTCGGCCGTCGCGCGAGCGCCTCGCGCAGTTTTGCGTCCCAGCCCTCGTCCATCTGGCACACGATCGCCGGCACGCGCGGATGCGTGCCGTACTGCCAGCGCTTCGGCAACTCCTGCCTGCGCCAGCATTCGTAATGCGGGTGACGGCCGAGCAGTCGGCGCTCCGCCGCCGCCTCGCGGCCGGGGCGCGGGTTGAAGCCGACCGATTGGCCGTCGCTGACCGGCATCGCATCGTCGAACGACACCATGTCCTCCATCGCGATCCATTGCCCCGGCGGCACCGGCGCCATGCCGTGGTCGGACACGACCAGCAGGTTCACCCGGTCCCACTGGCCGCGCTTGCGCAGCGCCGCGATCATGCGCGCGAATGCCGCATCCAGCCGGCGCAGCATCTCGCGCGTCTGCGGCGAGTCCGGTCCGAAGTCGTGCGACACGCGGTCGAGCTCGGACAGGTACACCGCGATCAGCGCCGGCCGCTGCGGCTCCGGCAGCGCCAGCCACTCCAGTACCTGCGCGAACCGCGCTTCGGGCGGCACCGATTCGTCGTACGCCTCAAGATGGGTCGGCCGCTGGCCGGCCACCGGCGCGCGCGAGCCGGGCCAGGCGATCACCGCCGCGCGGCGCCCGCTGCGTTCCACGCCGACCCAGATCGGTTCGCCGCCCCACCAGCGCGCATCGCTCACCGCCGCGTCGTCCTGCACGCGGAACGTCTGCAGCTCGGCATCCCACATCGCGTTGTGCACCACGCCGTGCCGGTCCGGCCGCATGCCGGTCACCAGCGTGTAGTGGTTCGGGAACGTGAGCGACGGGTACGACGGGTTCAGCCACTGCGCGCGCGCGCCGCTGCGCGCCAGCGCCGCGAGCGTCGGGGTCAATCCGCGGTCGAGATAGTCCGGATGGAACGCATCGAGCGAGATCAGCACGACCGGAACGCGCGATGCGGGCTCGGCGGGCGGCGCGGACGTCGCGCACGCGGCGAGTAGGCACGACAACAAGGCGGCAAGCGCCGCGGCGATCGATCTGGGCATGCGCGGATGATAGTCGCGCCGCAAACCCGCCCGCGACCGTGACTTCCAGCGGCTGCCGCGCGCCGTGGTGACGCCGATACTGCGGGCGTCCCCTCCGAGACCGCCGCCATGCCTGCCCGCCTTGCCGCCGTCGCGCTGCTCGCCGCGTTGCCCGCGTTCGCCCAGACCCCGCCGGCCGCGCCCGCGCCGCCGGCACCGCCCGCACCCAAGCTCAGCGCCGACGAATGCGCGGTGTGGGCGCGCGAGCTCAGCTTCGCCCGCTCGGTGGCCGAGCACGACGCTGCCGCATTTGCCGAACACCTGCATCCCGGCGCCGCGTTCGGCGTCAAGCAGCCGCAGCCGCAGCGCGGCCGCGACGCGATCACCCGCGCGTGGACGCCGCTGATCGAAGGCAAAACGATCAAGCTCGAGTGGTACCCGTCCATGGTGGTGATTGGCGGCGAGGGCGACATCGCCATGTCCACCGGTCCGGCGCTGTACGAGGACCTGCGGCAGGACGCCAACCCGCGCTTCCGACTCGGCGGTTTCCAGTCGGTATGGAAGCGGGGCGACGACGGCGTCTGGCGCGTGCTGTTCGACGACGGGATCCGCCCTCAGCCGGCCGACGAGGCCGCCGTCGCCGCGTTCCGCGCCGGCCGCAAGCTCGACTGCCCGCGCGGCTGACGGCAAGCAGCGTTCCGCGGGCGGTCATCCCGGGCCGCCCGCGCGGGAGTAACGTGACCCCGGTCCACCCACGCCGAGGTCTCCCCATGCTTCGCCGTACTGTTTCTCTCGTGATCGCGCTCGGTCTGGCGTCGGTCGCGTTCGGCGCCGCCGCCGCGAATACCGCGCCGCAAACGCCGTCCGACGACAGTGCCGCCGCCAAGGCCGAGCCCGACAAGCACGTCGACCGCAACTGCCTGCGCTACACCGGCTCGCGCCTGGTGCACCGCGACCGCGACGGTCGCTGCGCCGCCGCTGCCGGCCGCGTCTACACCCGCGACGACATCGACAGCACCGGCGCCGTCAACATCGGCGACGCGCTGCGCCGCCTGGATCCGTCCATCCGCTAAGTTTCCGCTGCAACCCCCTCCGCAGCGAACGCGACGCCCGGCCCCCGCCGGGCGTTTTTTTTCGCCCACGCCCTGTAGGAGCGGCTTCAGCCGCGACCGCACACCCTCCATGCGCCTGTAGGAGCGGCTTCAGCCGCGACCCGTGTGGCCGGTCGTCCGAATCGCCGCTAAAGCCGCTCCTACAAGCCCGCCGCTTTCCGATCGCGGCTAACGCCGCTCCTACAACGGCAGGCACCCACGCTGCTGTCGATCGCGGCTAAAGCCGCTCCTACAAGCCCGCCGCTTTCCGATCGCGGCTAAAGCCGCTCCTACACGGTCGAGGCCGGACGCCGCGCCACCGCCCGGGCGATAATCGGCGCATCCCTTCGCTGTCAGGACCGAGCCGATGCCCACCCGCGTCGACCCCTCCCGCGTCATCCGCGCCCCGCGCGGCGCCGAGAAGACCTGCAAGTCGTGGCTCACCGAAGCCGCGTACCGGATGATCCAGAACAACCTCGACCCGGAGGTGGCCGAGAACCCGGCCGAGCTCGTGGTCTACGGCGGCATCGGCCGCGCCGCGCGCGACTGGGAGTGCTTCGACGCCATCCTGAAGTCGCTGCGCGAGCTCAACGACGACGAGACGCTGCTGATCCAGTCCGGCAAGCCGGTCGGCATCTTCCCCACGCATCCGGACGCGCCGCGCGTGCTGCTCGCCAACTCCAACCTGGTGCCGCACTGGTCCACCTGGGAGCACTTCAACGAGCTCGATCGCAAGGGCCTGATGATGTACGGCCAGATGACCGCGGGCAGCTGGATCTACATCGGCTCGCAGGGCATCGTGCAGGGCACCTACGAGACGTTCGTCGAGATGGGCCGCCAGCATTACGGCGGCGATCTCACCGGCAAGTGGATCCTCACCGCCGGCCTTGGCGGCATGGGCGGCGCGCAGCCGCTGGCGGCGTCGCTCGCCGGCGCGTGCAGCCTCACCATCGAATGTCAGCAGAGCCGCATCGATTTCCGCCTGCGCACGCGCTACGTCGACGAGCAGGCCACCGACCTCGACGACGCGCTCGCGCGCATCGCCAAGTACACGAAGGCGGGGCAGGCCAAGTCGATCGCGCTGCTCGGCAACGCCGCGGAAATCCTGCCGGAGCTGGTGCGCCGCGGCGTGCGCCCGGATGCGGTCACCGACCAGACCAGCGCGCACGACCCCGTGCACGGCTACCTGCCGATCGGCTGGACGGTGGAGCAGTGGCAGGCCGAGCAGAAGGCCAACCCGGAACGCGTGCGCGATGCCGCCAAGAAGTCGATGCGCGTGCACGTCGAGGCCATGCTCGCGTTCAAGGCGATGGGCGTGCCGGTGGTCGACTACGGCAACAACATCCGCCAGATGGCGTACGACGAAGGCTGCACGAACGCGTTCGACTTCCCCGGCTTCGTGCCCGCGTATGTGCGCCCGCTGTTCTGCCGCGGCGTCGGCCCGTTCCGCTGGGTCGCGCTGTCCGGCGATCCGGAGGACATCTACAAGACCGACGCCAAGGTGAAGGAGCTGATCCCCGACGATCCGCACCTGCACCGCTGGCTCGACATGGCGCGCGAGCGCATCGCGTTCCAGGGCCTGCCCGCGCGCATCTGCTGGGTCGGCCTCGGCCAGCGCCACAAGCTCGCGCTCGCGTTCAACGAGATGGTGCGCAACGGCGAGCTGAAGGCGCCCATCGTGATCGGCCGCGACCATCTCGATTCCGGCAGTGTCGCCTCGCCCAACCGCGAAACCGAAGCGATGAAGGACGGCTCGGATGCCGTCAGCGACTGGCCGCTGCTCAACGCGATGCTCAACGTCGCCGGCGGCGCCACGTGGGTGTCGCTGCACCACGGCGGCGGCGTCGGCATGGGTTATTCGCAGCACGCCGGCGTCGTCATCGTCTGCGACGGCACCGAAGCCGCCGACCGCCGTCTTGCCCGCGTGCTGTGGAACGACCCCGGCACCGGCGTGATGCGCCATGCCGATGCGGGCTACGAGATCGCGCAGCGCTGCGCGAAAGAGCAGGGGCTGAAGCTGCCGATGCTGTGAGCCCTACTGGCGACGCATAAGAAGTACTACCGGTCGTCTCGGTGCTCTAGTATCGAAAGATCGTTTAATCCGAAGGGCCAAAGCAGGAAAGGCTTGGCTGTCACTAGGGGATAGAGCAATGGAAAAGCTCAGCGTTCCGGTTGCCCAGCTTGAATTTGATCTTGAGAATCCACGTATTGATACCGCCAGCAACCAGACTGAGGCGCTGCGCAAGTTGCTTGAGTCGGAGAGTGTTGGTAGAGAGGTGGGGCGAAAGATTTACAATCTCGCCAGAAGTATTTGTCGACTAGGCTTCGATGAAAGCGAGCGATTGCTTGTGATGCGTCACAGTGATGCGCCAGATCGGTTCATCGTACTCGATGGCAACCGCCGCCTCGCTGCGCTCAAATTACTTTCAGTGCCTGCCTTTCTCGCGCGAGATGATATTGGGCTTTCCTTGTCGGTCAGGAATCGTTTCACAGAGCTGCGGCGACGCCACGCCTCTCTCGTTCTCCCAGATGTTGTTGACGTGCTTGTAAGCCCTGACCGGGCGCGGGCGAGCCCAATTATCGCCTTAAAGCACTCTGGTGAGCTTGATGGGAGTGGGCGAAGCGCTTGGCAGACTCTTCAGCAGCGGCGATTTGAGAATGCTGGCTCATATCAGTTGTTGGTTGCCTTGCGTGCTCGAGGGCTGCTGGACGTTGCTACGTGCGGCCAAATGGATAACGGTAGCTATCCCATAACCACCTTTGAACGTGCTGCTGCGACAACGGAGTTTGCTGAGCGATTTGGCGGGCAGATAACAAGTAGCGACTATGTGGCGGGCCCCACTCCCGAGGTTGCGCTAGCGGCTTGGGCGCGCATCGCCAATGATACCGCAAGCGGCGCAATTACCTCCCGATCCCAAATTTCCGATTCCGACGGCGTAAAACAATATCTGCGTCGCATTGCTTCCGACGTGCCTACGAATGATTCGCGCGACGCTGTAGGCCTCTCCACCTTTAGCGCTAGTGGATCCACCCATGGCGAAGGTGTGCCGCCAGCATCAGCTAATGAGGCGGCTCCGGCTCCTCGCCATTCTGATGCGGCGCAAGCTGCTTCAACAGACAGCCAGGCCGCTGCGTCAGCTTCTACGGGGTCAGTGAATGTGAGGAGGCGGCGAGTCAGTCGGTACCTCGTTGGTCGAGGGCAGTTAACGACCATTAGCGACCGCAAGTGCGTTGAAATCGCCAAAGAGCTACGCGAAGCGATCCGGGTGGAGGAGGCGCCCTACGCGGCGGCGCTTCTCGTTAGAGCTTTACTCGAGCTAACAGCGTCGGTGTACCAAACAACCTTCTCGCTTTCCGCAAGCACTAATAAGACCCAGCGAATCCAACGGATGGGGCAAGATTTCATTGCGCATTCGCGGGGCCCTTCAGATCCAGCGGATCGTCTTCAGATTGGTCAAGCTCTTCAAGTTGCAGCCGGTGTGTATGACAATTTGAGCGAAGTGGCGCATAACGAGCGCTTCTTCATAAGCCCAGACCACGTCCGAGCGACGTGGAGCACTGTGGCGCCGGGGGTGATCCTCGCATGGCAACGCATAATGCACGCCGAATCATACCGTTGAGCAGCAATGGCGAAGACCACTCCTCTGCGATATCCAGGCGGTAAGGCTAGACTTCTTAAGTATTTTCAGCGGCTCATCGCCCAGAACGAACTATATGATTGCCACTATGTCGAGCCCTTTTGCGGAGGTGCAGCGCTGGCGGTCGAGTTGCTGCAATCTGGTCATGTGGCAAGCGTCCACATCAACGACTACGATCGAGCTGTCTACGCCTTCTGGCACAGCGTAGTTAACCGATCAGATGACTTGTGCCAGCTGATCCTCGACGCCCGTGTCGATATGCCAACTTGGTATTCCTGCCGCGAGGTCTACCGGGACCCGGGCGCGGATCTGCTTTCTTTGGGCTTCGCCACTTTCTTTCTCAATCGGACTAATCGCTCAGGAATTCTGACTGCCGGCGTGATTGGTGGCGTTTCGCAAGCTGGGGCATGGAAGCTTGATGCTCGCTTTAACAGAGATGAGTTGATTAGACGTATTCAGCGCATAGCTGCGTTCCGCTCGCGGATAAAGGTGTCGCAGCTCGATGCGGCGAAGATGCTCAGGCTATATGGACAAGAATGGGGGGCAAATGCTTTTGTCTATCTCGATCCGCCATATGTAGAGAAGGGGCCCAGGCTGTACTTGAACGCTTACGAGGAGCGTGATCACCGTCTGCTTGCAGAAGAGGTGTCAAGACTTAAGTGTCCGTGGGTCGTGAGTTACGACGATAACCCCCTCGTTCGCGATATCTACAGCGGCTATCGGTCGCAATCCCTTCGATTGCACTACAGTGCCCGCGAGCACAGTCGGGTTGGAAGAGAGGTTGCCTATTTCGCCCCTGTATTAGTTCCTCCTGATATGTCTGGAGTCAAGTCAAGCTATCGCATGCCTTGGGTCGATAATGACTTGGTGGACAGGCGCCCGGTGCGAAGGAAGACGATGTAAAAGATCGTGAGCCCAATTGAAGCGCCGAAGATCACGAGTTCGCGTACAGTCTAAAAATGGCGAGGAACGCCACTCCGGCAGCCGGCTCTCCCTTGCCCGGGCCACTTTCCGCCTCTACGCGGCGCACCCGCTATAGTCCGGGCGCCTCGAACCCGCGGTCAGCAGCAGAGTCCAGTGAGTACCGGCCATCCCCCGCGATCGCCGTCCCGAGCGGATGGCCCCGAGGACGACGTCCGTCGCGATGCCGCCGAACGCGCGCTGGCGCAGGCGCGTCTGGATGCGTTGACCTCGGCGACCTCGGACGTGGTCTACCGGATGAGCGCCGACTGGAGCGAGATGCAGCCGCTCGACGGGCGTGGCCTGGTGGCGGGCAACGATGCGCCGATGCGCGACTGGATGCGGAAGAACCTGCCGGCCGCCGAACACGCGCGGGTCCAGGCGGCGATCGCCGAAGCCATGGCGAACAGGCGCGTGTTCGAGCTCGAACACCGCGTCATCCGCCCGGATGGCACCGAAGGCTGGACGCATTCCCGCGCGGTTCCCGTGCTGGACGACGCCGGGCGTGTGATGGAGTGGGTGGGCGTAGCGCGCGACATCACCGCCGCCCGGCGTGCGCAGGAGGCGCTGGAGGAGAGCGAGCAACGCTTCCGCGCCCTGTTCGAGCAGTCGACCGGCGGCATCGCCCAGGTCGATCTCGAAGGCCGGTTCGTGCTGGTCAACGATCGCTATTGCGAGATCGTCGGCCGCACGCGCGAGGAATTGCTGACGCTGCGCATGCAGGACCTGACGCACCCCGACGACATCCCCGGGAACATGGCGTCGTTCGTGGAGCTGGCGCAGGGGCGGCGGCCGAGCTTCACGATCGAGAAGCGCTACCTCCGCCCCGATGGCAGCGATGTGTGGGTGCAGAACGCTGTGTCGGCGGTCCGCGGGCCGGACGGGCGCGTGCGCTACATCACCGCGATGGTCGCCGACATCACCGCGCTGCGCCGCGCGCAGGGAAGCCAGGCGATGTTCGCAGCGCAGCGGCAGCTGGCGCTGGATGCGGCGAGGCTGGGCTGGTGGCAATACGACCCGGCGTCCGGGATGGTGACGCACGACGCGCGCTACGCCGAGATCTACGGCCTTGAAGGCGTCGGTCCGCGCCACGTGGACGAGATCGCGCGGCTGCTGCATCCCGATGACGCGCCGCGGCTGTGGGACGCCGTGAAGGCCGCGATGCGCGCCGACGACCCCGCGCCCTACGCGGTCGAATACCGCATCCGTCGTCCTGATGGGGCGCTGCGCTGGCTGGAGGCGCGCGGCATCGCTTCGTTTGCCGGACGCGGCGACGCGCGCGTGGTGACCAGCCTCGTCGGCACCGTCGCCGATGTCACCGAGCGGCGGCTGGCCGAGGAGGTGCTACGCGAGAACGAAGCGCGCTTCCGGCTCATGGCCGACGCCTCGCCCGCGGCGCTATGGCTCACCGACCCGTCCGGCAACTGCACGTTCCTCTCCCGCCAGTGGTACGAGTTCACTGGCCAGACGGAACAGCAAGCGCTCGGGCAGGGATGGCTGACCGCGACCCATCCGGACGATCGTGAGCGCGTCGCCGACGAGTTCCTGCGAGCGAACGCCGCCCGGGCGCCTTTCCGCAGCGAGTACCGCCTGCGCGCGGCCCACGGCGAGTACCGCTGGTCGATGGACCTCGCGCGTCCGTGGTTCTCCGAGACGGGCGAATACGCCGGCATGGTCGGGGTGGTGTTCGACATCGACGACCGCAAGCGCGCCGAGCAGGCGCTCGAGGAAGCCAGCCGGCGGAAAGACCAGTTTCTGGCGACGCTCGCGCACGAGCTCCGGAACCCGCTCGCGCCGATCTCCAACGCGCTGCAGGTCTGGCCGTTGCTGGACAACACGCCGGAGGAAGCCGCGCGGCTGCGCGAGATCATGGGGCGCCAGGTGAACCAGATGGTGCGCCTGATCGACGACCTGCTCGATGTGTCGCGCATCACCCGCGGGGTGATCGAACTGCGGACCGAGCGGCTGGACCTGCGCGTGGCGCTGGGGGTCGCCGTCGAAGCCCAGCGGCCGTTCATCGAAGCCCATCGGCACACCCTGACGGTCGACCTGCCGGGGTACCCGCTGCCGGTGCAGGCCGACCACGGCAGGCTCGTGCAGGTGTTCGGCAATCTGCTGCACAACGCGGCCAAATACACCGCGCCAGGCGGGCATATCCGGCTCGCGGCGCGACGCGACGGCACGCAGGTTCGCGTTTCGGTGGCCGACGATGGCGCCGGCATCCCGGTGCACATGCTCGGCTCGATCTTCGAGATGTTCACCCAGGTGGACCAGTCGCTCAGCCGCGCGCACGGCGGCCTCGGCATCGGCCTGACGCTGGTAAAGAATCTCGTCGAACTCCACGGTGGCACGGTCGAGGCGCGCAGCGAGGGCCCGGGCCGCGGCAGCGAGTTCGTGGTGTCGCTTCCGGCGGTGGGGGACGACGAATCCGATCTCCCCGCGATGGAAACGCCCGCGCGCACGTTGCCGCCGTTGCCCCGGCGTCGCGTGCTGGTCGTCGATGACGTCGAACCTTCTGCGAACACGTTTGCGCTGATGCTCAAAGGCCTCGGGCAGGTGTCGCTCGCAGTCCATGATGGCGTTTCCGCGCTCGACGCGATGGAGACCTTCCGTCCCGATGTGGTGTTCGTGGATATCGCGATGCCGGGCATGGACGGCTACGAGGTCGCACGCCGCATCCGCGCGATGCCGGGGACGCAGCCGGTGCTCGTGGCGTTGACCGGATTCGGTCAGGAGGACGACCGCCGCCGCGCGCTCGCTGCCGGCTTCGACGCGCATCTCGTCAAGCCCGCCAGCATCGAAACCGTCCACGCGCTGCTGGCCGCGCCGTTGCGCGGTGGGCCGACGACGTCGGCCCGCTGAGCTTCAGGCGCTCGGGTCGGGTCGAACCCGCCGCGCGCTTGTTGCGGCGCATTGCGCGCGGCCGTCCGGGACTTCGCGCGTGTCCGCTCGTTAGCCGCGTCGGGCAGCTTCGATCGTCGCGATGTCGATCTTCGTCATCTGCATCATCGCCTCGAACGCGCGCCTGGCCGCGGCACGGTCGGGGTCGTTGATCGCGTCGATCAGCGCGCGCGGCGTGATCTGCCACGACACGCCCCATTTGTCCTTGCACCAGCCGCAGGCGCTTTCCTGGCCGCCGTTGCCGACGATGGCGTTCCACAGCCGGTCGGTTTCGGCCTGGTCGTCGGTCGCCACCTGGAACGAGAACGCTTCACTGTGCTTGAACGCCGGCCCGCCGTTGAGGCCGAGGCACGGGAGGCCCATCACGGTGAACTCGACGGTGAGCACGTCGCCCTGTTTGCCGGACGGGTAATCGCCCGGCGCGCGGTGCACGGCCTGCACGGCGCTGTCGGGAAACGTCTGCGCGTAGAACGTGGCGGCCTCGAGCGCGGTGCCGTCGTACCAGAGGCAGATGGTGTTCTTGTGGGTCATGGTCGTCTCCGTCGTGGCGGGCATGGCCCCTTGTCCCATACGACGGATGTGCGCTGTGGAAATCGACAGCCGGGCGCGGTCGAGCCAAACAGCTGCTGTCCAGCCGGCATGCACGTCCCTTGCTGCCGACTAAACGGCGCATGCACGGGTGCGGGCGTAGAAGCCGGTGTGGGGAGCCAACCCAGCCAGGAGGCACCCTCATGCGCGCGCGTCCGTTGTACCTCGCTCTCTCCCTTGGTCTGGTGGCGGCCGGCGCTGCTGCGTTCGGCGTCGATCGCTCGGCATCGGCACGCGACGTCGGCGCCCGAGTCGCGCCGGCCGTGTCGGTGGCCGCGACATCGCTTGCCGCACCCGCGCCTCGCGCGGCAGGGGCCGTGACGCCGACCAGCGTGAGCGACCTGCCGACCACGCGGCCGGCGGTGCCGAGGCCGCCGGTAGCGCCGTGCGGCGTCATCGCGGTGATGGATGCGCCCATCAGCGATTCGGATCCGGAGGTCGACTTCCCGGCATCGCGGCCGCCGGGCTGCACGGGGCCGACGTCGAAGATCGTGCTCGAGTTCGAGCACGGGTTCGACGCGATGGTTCCGCGGCCGATGGAGCTGGGCGTGTGGATCGACGGCGTCAACCTCGCGTACGCCGAGGCGCGGCAGGGCCAAGATCCGCCCGCGACGTGGGAGGTGGAGCGCGACGTGACCGATTACGCCGCGCTGTTCGCCCGGCCCGGTGCGCAGGGGCGCATCCGTCTGGATCCGGAGGCGTTGTGGGCCGAGCCCTCGCTGATGATGCGGGTCTCGCTGCGCATCGTGTTCTACCCGCAGGGGCCAGGCGCCGCCGCGCCGCGCAAGCCGGATCGCGTCTATGCGCTCGGACCCGACTATGGCGCGCAGACGCCGGTCGACTCGGTGATCGATGGGACCTCGGCCCGCGTGCGCCTGCCGCGCGACATCGAGCGGGTGTACGCCGACGTGCTGATGAAGAACTCATCCGTGGTCTCGGAGGCGTGCGTGCCGCGGACGGTGGCCCAGGCCATGCCGACGGTGGTCCGGCATTTCAGCGAACCGGGCGTGTCGGGACGGCTGTGCGAGGTACCGGTCAACGAAGTACGCGTGTTCATCGACGGCCGGATGGCCGGCGTGGCGCCGCTCGAACCGCGGTACGGTTTGCGGGAGGTCGCGCCGCGAGCGCTGCATCCGTTGCCTTACCGCGTGGACCTGTCGCCGTTCGCAGGCGCGCTGAGCGACGGCAACGTGCACGACGTGCGCTTCACCGTCGGTGCCGCGAACAGCTATCCGAGCCTAGGCATCGCTGGCGCCCTGCTGGTCTATCGCGACCCGCACTCGACGATCGTGAGCGGCGCGGTGACGCGCAACACGCTGCACGGCAACCCGGCGACGCCGGCGGTGACGCACGGTCTGGTGGACAACGGCGGACGGGTGACCGGGCCGGTGCGCACGTTCTTCACCCGCAGTTTCGTGATCGACGGCTACGTCGACACCGCGCGCGGGCGACTGTGGCACCGCGTGGTGCAGGACACATACCTGGACAACCGCCAGCAGCACGACGCACAGCGTCCTGGCCAGTTCGATTACCGCTTCGACCAGGACACCACCGTCGTCTACAAGACCTGGCGCACCAGCTACACCACGTTGAACGGCCGCCAGCTGCGTCGTGACGCCGAATACGTGAGCTACCCGCTGGTGGTGTCCGATCTGGCGGAATGGGTTAGTGCGACCGGCGCCTCGGAAACGCGCCTCGAGCTGGCGCAGGGCATCCACCGCCGTGGCGATTACAACCGCTCGCGCATCACGCCGTATACCACCCGCCTCGACGAGCGTTACGCGAACCTGGCGCATCAGATCTTCAACTCCACCACGTCGTTCTGGGACGCGCGCACAGCGTCGGATTACGACTTCGTCGACAACCGCGGCAGCTGCTATGACGCGACGTGGAGGGCCACGACGAGCGGCGCCGAACTCACCCGCGGGGCCGGCTGCCCCGGCGGCACCAACAGCGTGCGCTGGTTCGCGCGGCCCGACGGCGAGCCGGAAAGCCTCGGCTGGGCAGGGTACGACTGATTCGGTCCGGGCGCAGAACGTAGTGGGTCATAGCAGCACTTTGTCGGCTTGCCGGTTGGCTGCTAGCGCGGGATGCGACAGTTGCGGTCGGATGGGCCTATCAAGGCCCATCCGGTCTTCGAGCTTTGCTACTAAGGCGCTACGCAGCATGTAATGCAGAGGCTTCCATCATCGCTGCCTGTGTAGCCCATGCCGCCAAAGTCGGCGTGGCAGTTCATGCAGGACCGACATCCCGGCGGGAGCGCATCCTCCTGGGCGCTCACAGGTGCAAACAGCTGTGCGCCAGAGATGAACACCATTCCCGCAAGCGCGGCTGTCATCGAGCGAGATTTGAGACGACTCAGATTCCATTTCATTTTCCACCTCCCATTGCTAGTGCCCGCGCTTCCTTGCTCAGTGCACCAGTAACTAGGTCGAACACCTCCTTGTTCGACTCGATCGACCCAACTTTCACATGCTTTATATCTCCTCGTTCATCAACAACAATCGTTGTGGGCGTCATCCGAATGTTGAAGATGTTCATATTGCGGCGAGAAAAATCCGACACCACAGGGAAATCAACTTTGCTCATCGCGAGGAAGGAGCGCAGTTGTGCCGAGTTCTGCTCGGATGTGACGGCGATGAATTGGATGCCTAACCGGCCGTAAGCTGCTGCCGCCTCTTTGATGAACGGCATCGAGCGCTTGCATGCCGCGCAGGCGGAAGAGAAAAAGAACAACGCTTGGCGCCTGCCCGCAGGCGCCTGGCCGACCAAGACCTGACGACCCTCCAATGTTTTGATGGGGATTGCGGGGACTGTGGCGCCCGCTACAGGCCAATACCGTTCGACTTTTTGCAATGCTGCATCAGTCTTCAGCTTCTGGTTTTGATATGCGAGAGTGCCGCTAACGGCGACAAGCATCAAAGTCAGAAGGGAGTTGACATGCTTGGCTTGCATCGACGCTCCTTATCTATTACTCCCGGGTCGAAAGGATTCGATAAGTCGGAGCGGAGAGGTTGAGGTCCAGGTCACATTTCCATAAGCACGTTGAAACCTCCCGGTGGGTTATGCCGGCGCGGGTGCGACGTGTCTCAAACGCATTGCGTACGAACACGAGAGCAGGGCTTGCTGCGAGAAACTACGAGCTACCTTGCCCCGAGCGTTTTTTATCCCGGAGGAGTGGTTGGCGCCTTCGCCGGGCTCCTAACCCGTCGAAGCCTCACCGCACGCGCGGGCCAAGTACTGCGCGGACTGGCGGCGGGCGGGGCGCGTTTACGCGGAGCCGGTGCTGGGTTCGGCCGACCGAGCGGCGGCCTTCCGCGGCCATGCGAAATACGTCCGCCACGCATAGCCCCACGGCACTACCGCGGCGAGCAGCGGCAGCGCCAGGAACGACGCGGCGATCTCGCCTGCCGGCGTGCCCCACAGCGTGCCGGTGCGCCACAGCGGCCAGGCCACGAAGCCGAGCCAGATCGCCTTGTAGCCGAGGGTGAAGAACATCAGCGGCAGCCAGCGCAGCGGGCGGAACAGGCCGAACAGCGCGAGCGTGGGATAGGTGGCCCAGACGGCGACGGCGACCGCGCGCACCGGATCCCACGGACCTTCGTGCATCAGAAGCCCGCGCCAGGCGGTGGGCGCGACGAACACCAGCATCAGCAGGAAGAACAGGCGCAGGCCCCAGATCTGGATCGGACGGACGCCCTCGTGCCGCGGATCGGGCGAGAACAGGCGGGCGAGCATGACTCAGTCCTCCGAAGGCAGCGCGGGGTCGTAGGCGAGCAGGTCGCCGGGCTGGCACTGGAGCGCCGCGCAGATCGCTTCCAGCGTGGAAAAGCGGATCGCCTTGGCCTTGCCGGTCTTGAGGATGGACAGGTTGGCGACGGTGATGTCCACGCGCGTGGCGAGCTCGGTGAGCGTCATGCGGCGCGCATGCAGCAGTTCGTCGAGGCGGACCACGATGGCCATGTCAGACCGTGCCTTCGAGATCCGCGCGCAGACGGGCGCCGTGCGCGAACACGCCCGACAGCACGAACAGCATCAGCACCGCAAGCCACGGCGCGAACGAGAAGCCGCCGAGCCGACCGGGTTCCCACACCGTCGAGGCGATCCAGCCGATCAGCAGGCGCAGCACTTCCAGCGCCAGCACGCTCCAGGCGATCGCATCCAGATGCCGTGCGTTCTCGGCGATGAAGGGATCGCCCACGCGCACGCTGTCGACGATGGCGAGCAGCCGGCGCAGCACCGGATGCACGATCGCCGCGCCGACCAGGCCGAGGAACACGATCGCGCGCAGCCCGGCCGGCAGCCACGGATGGTGGCTGGCGAAGTCGCCGAGCGGTCGTTCCGGCCAGCCTTCGATGAAGAAGCTCCAGACCAGCAGCGCGGCGAGGGCGGCGGCGTACAGCAGGTTGAGCACGGTCAGCCCCCGGATCGCCGGGCGGGCGACGGCAAGGGCACGGGCGGACATGCGGCTCATGGGTGCGCTCCGGGTGTGGTATCGACATTCAATATGCATCATATCGAAAATCGATAAAATAGGCCGGAAGGCAGGGGCCGCGGGTGCCTGGGCGGCAACGCACGGGCGGCGATCGCTAGTGCGGTCGAGCAGGGCAAGCGGCGTTACGCGCGCTTGCCCTGCAGGTTGAGCGCGACCGCGGCACGCACCAGCGCCTGCAGCGCCGCGCCATCGATGACCGCGCCCTCGCGGAGGTCGATCGCGCGCCGGACCTTGCCGTCGAGGCTGGCATTGAACAGCCCGGCCGGGTCATCGAGCGAGGCGCCCTTCGCGAACGTCAGCTTGACCACATGCCGGTACGCCTCGCCGGTGCAGATGAGGCCGCCGCGCGACCACACCGGCGTCTCCCACTTCCACTCCTCGACTATCTCCGGATCTGCGCCGCGGATCAGCGTGCGCACGCGCTGCAGCATTTCCCCGCGCCAGTCGTCGAGTTCGTGGATGCGCCGATCGATCAGTGCCGATGCTGGTTCCTCGGCGTGCGTCGCGGCGGGCTTCTTCGCGGCGCGCGAAGGACGCTTCGCAGCTTTCGCCGACGGGGGAGTGGTCGATCCGCGTGTCGTCTTGCCGGCCATCGTGCTGCCTCCGCACGCTCGGTGGAGTGGCGCCGGGCATCGGCCGCGGCCGCCCTGCGATGCTAACCGGCTTCGACTTCGTCCTGGCTTCACATAGGCCCCATCGAAGGTTCATGTGCGCGCGGGACGCTGGCGCCGTCCGGATCCCGACCCGGTTGGACTGACCAAGGAGACACGGCAATGGCGACGAACCTCGACAACCGCAGCGGCCGCCGCGGCAACCCGTGGCGGCCGGTCATCTGGGGCACCGCGGCGTGCCTGCTGCTGCTGCCCGCGGTGGCAATGCGGTTCACCGCGGAGGTGGACTGGTCCGCGTTCGACTTCATCGCGATGGGCGCGCTGCTGTTCGGCGCGTGCGCGGCCTACGAAGTGGCGGCGTGGCTTTCGCGCAACACCGCGTATCGAGCCGGTGCCGGCATCGCGATCGGCTGCGGGTTCCTGCTGGTCTGGGTCAACCTGGCCGTCGGCATCATCGGCAGCGAGGACAATCCGGCCAACCTCGTGTATGCCGGCGTGCTCGTCGTCGCGTTCGTCGGCGCCGCGCTCGGGCGCTTCACGGCGCACGGCATGGAGCGGGCGATGTACGCCGCGGCCATCGCGCAGACGCTGGCGGCGGCGGTCGCGCTCGCGCTGGGCGAATTCCGCGGTAGCGTGCTCAGCGGGTTCTTCGTCGCGCTGTGGCTGACCGCGGCCGCGCTGTTCCGCAAAGGCGCGCAGTCGCGCACGTAGCGCACGCGATCAGTAGGTGCCGTAGGTGGTGTCGCGATCCGGCGTGCCGTCAGGCTGGTAGACCCGAACGCCGGACGGCGTGCCCATCGCGTACAGGTGCAGCGCGACGCGGGTGGCATGCGCGAGTGCCTCGTCCTTCGACGCGAAGTGCCGTGCGTCCGTCTTGCGCTCGGGGAAGTGGACGATCCAGCCGCCGCTGGCCGGCACCACATGCACGTACAGTCGGCTCACGGACTGCCTTGCGTTCGGGCTCGACTTTCAGGAACGCGGCGGGCGGCGTGCCCCCGCCGTCGGAGCGCACGTTTCGTCGGTCAGGTAGGTGAAATGCCACTGGTTGCGGGGGCGCACCTGCGGTGGCGGAGCGGCCGGTCGCGGCTGAAGCCGCTCCTACAGGTGTGCGATCGCTACAGTTGGTGGGGGCGTGCGGGTCGCAGGCGAAGCCGCGCGTGCGGCACACTCGCGCGCATCGTCCACGCCGGGTCACCCATGAAGATCGTCGAGGTCCGCCATCCGCTGGTGCAGCACAAGCTTGGCCTGATGCGCCGCGCCGACAACAGCACCAAGACGTTCCGCGAGCTGGCCGCTGAAGTGGCGATGCTGCTCGCCTACGAGGCCACCGCCGACCTGGAGACCGAGGAGGCGCAGGTCGAAGGCTGGGCGGGACCGGTGCGGGTGCAGCGTCTCAAGGGCCGCAAGATCACGCTGGTGCCGATCCTGCGCGCGGGGCTGGGCATGCTGCCGGGCGTGCTGGAGGTGCTGCCAGCCGCGAAGGTGGGCGTGGTCGGTCTGCAGCGCGACGAGCACACGCTCGCCGCGCATGCCTATTACGAGAAGCTGGTCGGCGGCATCGAGGATCGCGTCGCGCTGGTGCTCGACCCGATGCTGGCCACCGGCGGCACGCTGATCGCCACGATCGATCGGCTCAAGGCTGCGGGCGCTGCGCGCATCAAGGCGCTGTGCCTGGTCGCCGCGCCGGAGGGCCTGCGCGCGGTGGACGCCGCGCACCCGGATCTGGCGCTGTTCGTCGCATCGATCGACGAGCGCCTCAACGAACTGGGCTACATCCTGCCGGGCTTGGGCGATGCCGGCGACCGGATCTTCGGCACCCGGGCGGGCTGAACCGTCCCGCGAAACCGAACGGCAGCCAAACGGGGGCGTGCTGTTCAGCGAGTTCCCGACCAACCGCGAACTGCGTCACGTTTGGGTGGTGGGGTGGCCCGTAACCTGCCATCCCCCTCTTCGCGTCGCCTTCACAAAGGCGACCGAATTCTGCCAACGCCCGTCACAGGCGACAGGTGGTCGAAATGTCCGAGCGTCCGTCCAACCCGCGCAGCACCACCGACCGCCTGCAGGCGCTGCAGGAGCTGCTCCCGGAGCTGATCGAGGAGCGGCCGGCGCCGTCGTCGTTCCGCGATTATCTGCGCCGCACCGCGCGCTCGCTGTTCGCCGACGTCAAGGACGAGGAGGAACGCGCGCAGTGCCTGCGCGCCTACGCCGAGATCGGACTCGCGCTCGGCGTGCCGGCCACGCTGGTCCGCGACGCGCTCGACCAGGTCGATCCGGCGGCTCCGCAGCCGCCTGCACCGCTACGCAAGGCCGGCTGAGCCGCGGGCGCTGCAGGCGCCGCGACACAGCGTTGCGCCGGGCGCGGCCGTCGGGGACATCCGCCGCGTAGCATCGGCGGTGACTCCCGCGACGAGGCCGCCATGCATTCCCTCAGGACGTCAGGCAGCGCATTGGCGCTGCTGCTCGCCGGCTGCGCGAGCATCGGCGAACCCGCGCCGTGGGCACTGGAGCGCAGCAACCCCGGCCCGCTGCCGCCGCCCGCGGCCGGCACGTTCTCGCGCGTGGTGCGCGTGCCCGCCGGCTCCGAATTCGTCTACTTCACCGGCCAGACCGGCACGCGGCCGGACGGCACCACCCCGGCGGCGATCGAGGAGCAGGTCGAGCTGGCGCTGGAGAACGTCGCCGCGTTGCTCGCGGCGCACGGCATGGACGCGTCCCACGTGGTCAAGGTGACGTTCTACCAGACCGATCGCGCCACCGATCGCGAGCGCATGCGCGCGGCGTGGACGCGCATGTTCGGCGCCACGCCGCCGGCCACCACGCTGCTGTTCGTGCAGGGACTGGCGCGGCCGGAATACAAGTTCGAGATCGACGTGGTGGCTGCGCGTCCGGCGCGCTAGCACCGCGACTACGCACTAGGGCGGGTTGCCCTCGATGCCTTCCGTCGCCGCCTCGCCGAGCGTGGGGCGGGCGAGGTCGCGCTGCACCTCCTTCGCGATCGACGGCAGCGCGGCGGCGTCGATCAGCCCGAGCGACACCGCGTGCTCGGCGATCGCAAGGCTGTCGGCAACGCGCAGCATCGGCACGCGGGTGCCGGCAACACGCTCGATCCACGAATCCACCCCGCGGTCGTACGTGCTGTCGGTGCCGGGGTCGACGTCGCGGATGTAGATCGCGGCGATGCGCTCGCCGAATTCGCGCGCGGCTTCGGCATACAGCTCGGCATCGGCCTGGCCGGAATCGCCGAGCAGCACCCAGCGCAGCTGCGGCATGCGCGCGATCAGCTCGCGCGCGCGTTCCAGCTTGTGGCCATGGCCTGGCGTCTTGATGAACTTGCCCGTGTCGGTGCCGATGTCGCGCAGGTAGATCGGGCCGAACGGAATGCCGTTGAGCTCGATGAAGTCGTCGAGCAGGTCGTACAGGTTCCACGGCGAGCTCGACACGTAGAACAGCGGATTGCGCCCGGCGCCGTCGGCGCCGGCCTGCAGCGCCTGATAGAGCTTGGCCACGCCGAGCAGCGGCTTGCGCGTGCGCGCGTTGTGCAGGAAGGTCAGCTGCGCCGCCGTCTTCCAGTCGGTGATGCTGCTCTGTAGGACGGTGTCGTCGATGTCGGAAATGATCCCGATGCGCGCCGTCGGCAGCACCTGAAGCACCGGTTGCGGGGTGAGCAAGGTGCCGTCGGCGAGGCTGACGCAGGCGTGGTCCCACAGCGTGTCCGCCGGCGGTGCAGTCGGCGCCAGGCGCGCGTTGTAGTAGCCCTCGTGATCGGTCACCACCTCGGCGCTGGCATCGCGAAAGCGCACGCGAAGCGTCACGCCCGGCACCTCGTCGCTCTCGAATCGCCGATAGGTGTTGAGCAGGTTGTCCCACCAGCTGTCGCTTTCACCGGGGCCGCCCTGCGGCGCTTCGGCAAGCACGCGGCCGAACAGTTCCACCCCCTGCGCGTCGGCGAACGCGCGATACGCGGCGATGTGGCGCGGCCGCCGCCAGCCGAGCCGGTTCGACAGCCGCAGTGCGGCGCGGTCGTACACGTCGTCGGCGTCGATCACCAGCTGCTTGAGATAGCGCGTGACGTGCGCGGGCCAGCGGTGCGAGGGTATCGGTTCCGACATTGCGGAAGCTCCGGCGAGCGGGGACGGGTGGAGTCTGTCGGGCGCGCGTTCGACGGCGCGTGGAGGCCCGCTGCGACCCATCGGCGCCCTGGCGCATCCTTTCGTCGACCCCTGGGGAGCTGCCCATGTTCCGATTTCCGACCTCCATCCGCCGTGCGTGGCCGGGGCTGCTTGCCCTGCTGCTCGCATTGCCGGCGTACGCGCAGGTGGCGCAGGACGATGCGGTGGTCGCCCGCCTGCACGCCGCCGGCCAGCGCCACGAGACGCCGCACGTGGTGCTGTGGAGTGCGCCCGAAGCACTAGGCGAGACCGAGGCCGAGGCGCTCGCGAACGCGCTGGAGCAGGGCGTGGTGGCGATCGGCGCGCTGCTCGGTACGCAGCTGGACACCGCGCATTACGCCGAGGACAAGGTGCACGTGTTCGTCGCGCGCGGCATCGACGTCTCGCACGTCTACGGCGGCTACCGTCATCCGCAGTACGACAAGCCGTACCTGTTTCTCGACGTGCGCAGGGTGCGCGGCGGGCGCGCGCCGTACCTGCACGAGCTGACCCACCTGCTGGCATGGCGGTTCGGCTCGCACTCGCTGCGCGAAGGGCTGGCGAGCTACGTGGAGCTGGAACTCGCGGCGGCCGGGCACGGCCGCAGTTCAGGGCTGTTCGGCATGACCGACCGCGACGCCGCACACGGACGGGCGCTCGCGCTGCTTGCGACGGAGCCGGCCGCAGGGATCGTCCCGCAGCTCGGCGGCCGAGGCGGTCCCGAGGGCGGCGTCACCGGCACCGACGATGCCGCCTCGCGCGAGACCTACTACGTGCTGGCGCAGTCGTTCGTGCGCTTCCTGGTCGAGCGCATCGGGCTGCCGGAGTTCCTGCAGGTGTATGGCGACGACGATCCGGACGCGGCGGTCGCGCGGCTGACCGGAGCGCCGATGGACGTCTGGCGCGCACGTTGGCTGCAGTCGCTGCGCGGCGCGCCGGCGGGCGGCTGATCGCGCGCTGCGACGTCCTGTCGCCCGGCGGCATCCTTATCTTGAGACCACGATGGAGCTCCGCATGATCCGCATGAACCTGCTCGCCGCCAGCCTGGCCGGCGTGCTCGCCATCCTCGTTCCGGCCGCGCCGGTGTACCCGGCGCCGCCGGCGCGCGTGGACGCCGCCGCGCTGCAGGCCGCGCTCGCGCCGGCGGTCGAGCGCGCGGCAGCCAACGGTTTCAGCGGTGCGGTGTTGGTCGCCAACGGCGAGCGCGTGTTGTTCGAGCGAGCGGTGGGCGTCGCCGATCCGAGGAGCGGCGCGGCGATCGCCGACGACACCCGGTTCAACCTCGGCTCCACCGGCAAGTTGTTCACCACGGTCGCGGTGTTGCAGCTGGTCGAGCGCGGCAAGCTCGACCTCGACGCGCCGATCGGGCGCTACCTGCCGCACTGGCCGGTGGCGAGCGTGCGCGAGAAAGTCACGCCGCGCATGCTGCTGCAGCACACCTCCGGGCTCGGCGCGTTCTGGGGCGAAGCGTTCGAGGCGCGTCGTGCCGAACTGCGGCGGCTGCGCGACTACCAGCCGCTGCTGACGCAGGAGCCCGCGTTCGAACCGGGCAGCGCGTGGCGTTACAGCAACACCGGCTACATGCTGCTCGGGCTGGTGATCGAGGCGGTGTCCGGCGAGGACTATTACGACTACGTCGCGCGCCACGTGTTCGCGCCGGCCGGCATGCGCGACACCGGCTACTTCGAACCGGATGGCCGTGCCGATCGCGTGGCGCGGCCGCATGCCGGCGGCAGCGGCGAGGACGCCAGGCGCACGTTGCCGATGCCGGAACCGCGCGGCGGCGCGGCTGGCGGCGGCTATTCGACGCCGCGCGACCTGCTGCGCTTCCACCGCGCATTGCTCGGCGGCAAGCTGCTGGGCGCGAAGACGCTGGACCTGCTGTTCGCGCCGGTGGCGCTGCCCGGCGAGGACGGCCGGCGTCCGCCGCACGGGCTCGGCATGCTGCGCTACGACACTGCCGCCGGCACGGTGTACGGCCATCCGGGCGGTGCGCCCGGCGTCAGCGTCGAGTTCCGCGGGGCGCGCGAGAGCGGCTGGGCGGTGATCGTGATGGGCAATGCCAACGCGCTGCGCGCCACGCCGGTGGCGCAGGACGTGATGGCGGCGATCGCCGCCAGCGGCGGCCCCGACCTGCGCGGCAACCTGCGCATGCAGCCGCGCTGACGCGGGCGCGTCACGCCTGCGGCACGGGGGAATGCCGCAGGCGTGCGCGTCGCGCCGCTCAGCCGCCGCGCGGCTTGCGGGCGGCCTCGACCAGCGCGCGGATCGCCCAGCGCCGAACCTTGCGCGCGTCGGTCTCGTCGAGCTGCAGCACGTCCTTGCATACCACCATCGCCTCGGTGCCGATCACCAGCGCGAGCGCTCGCGTTAGCGTCGGCAGCGCGGCGGGGCGGAACTGCGCGCGCGCCGGCTCCAGCGCCGCTTCGATCAGCGGCGTGCGGCGGTTCTGCCGTGCCGGCAGTTCGGCGCTGTCCTCGCCGTCCAGGCCGCGCTGCACCGAGTGGGCGAGCATCAGCCGCAGTGCCGGCTCGTTGGCCTCGATCATGTCGTGCAGCACCGCCTCGACCTGTTCGAGACGGCCGACCGGATCGTCGCCGCTGCCGGCCTTGAACAGCGCCTCCGGCTCCGGCGTGGCGACGTCGAGCGACGCCTCGGCAAGCAGCGCCTCGACGTTGGGGAAGTAGCGGTACGCGGTGGCGCGCGACACCAGCGCTTCCTCCGCAATCTCCTCCAGGCTCGGCTTGCGGCCCTGCTGCATCAACCGGGACGCGGCGCGCAGCAGATCCTTGCGGGTGCGGTGGCGCTGGTTGGCGCGCGCGGGCGCGGCGGCCTGCGCCTTCGAGGTACGGGGCATGTCAGTCCTGCGGCAGTTGCTGGAAGATCGCGGCGAGATCGAGCCAGACCTGCTCGCGCTTGATGTCGCCTGCGTCGCTGAATTCCACCACGTGCAGCAGGCGGAATTCGAGCGGGCGGTCGCGGCCTTCGAGGCCGAACGGACGCCCGGCGGCCTTGCCGCTCCAGCGCGATTCGTCGATCAGAAAATTCTCGCCGTAGAGCCGGCGCAGGCATTCCACCTTGCCATCGGCGAGGTCGGCGAACAGGTTGACGTAGAAGCCGCGTGCGGCGTCGCGGCCGTGGGTGGGGCCGGTGGGGTAGCCGACGATGTCGTGTTCGACATCGTCGGTGAGGGTGGCGAGCACGCCGTCGACATCGTCGCTGGCTTCGAAGCCGAAGTGCTCGTCCATCTTGCGGTCCATCTGGGCGGGGGTGAGGGCCATGGCGGTGTGCGGCTGAGGAAGATGTGCGCACTGTAATGAGACAAAAATCTCAAGTCAATATGTGTGTCTCATATGGGCCGCCCGCGCCACGCCGCCGCCCGCCGGATCAGCTTCGCCGGCTGCGCCGCGCCAGCCACATCCCGGCGAGCACGGCCGCGCCGCCGAGCACGACCGGATGGGTCAGCCGTCGACCCCAGCGCGTCTCGCGCACGTCGTCGAACACGCCCTCGACGACGTTGACGCGGTCGGCCGCCATCAGCATCAGCCAGTGGCGGATGTCGTTCTCGCTCAGCCGGTAGGCGGCGCGGCGGATGACGCCGCTCAGCCCTGACGGCGGCACGCTGGTGCCGAACACCGGCGTGATCGTCGGGCGTTCGACCGAGCGCAGCACTTCGACGTTCTGCTGCTGCTGTTCGGGCTCGTCCCAGTGCACGCCGTCCAGGCGCGGCGGCGTGCGCTCCATCGGCACCGCCGGACGCTGCGTGGGATCGAGATCGGCGCCCCAGCCGTGGACGCGGGTGGGATCGTGAGGAACGCTCATGGTGACCTCCCGGTGTGTGATGCGCGGTGCGCTCAGTGCACGCGTTCGCCGTGCGGCGGTACCAGCACGGGCTTGATGCATTCGTCCAGCTTCGAGGAGAACACGTGATACGCGTCGGCCACCTCCTCCAGCGGGAAGCGGTGGGTGATGATCTCGCGCGGCACGATACGGCCGGACTGGATGTGCTCGATCAGCCGCGGCAGGTGGCGCTTCACGCTCGCCTGGTTCATGCGCAACGTCAGGCCCTTGTTGACCGCGTTGCCGATCGGCACCGCGTTGAACGTGGGCCCGTACACGCCGACGATCGACACCGTGCCGCCCTTGCGCACCGAGTTGATCGCCCAGTGCAGCGCGGTGGCCGCGCCGGCCTGCAGCTTGAGCTTCACGCCGGTAAGGTGCTGCATGGCACTGCCCGACGCCTCGCAGCCGACCGCGTCGATGCAGACGTCGGCGCCGAGCCAGTCGGTCATCTTCTTGATGTGCACGGCCATGTCCTGGACGCTGCGGAAGTCGACCGTTTCGCACGGCGCCCATCGGCGCGCGAAC
Source organism: Lysobacter sp. (assembly GCA_035645555.1). Taxonomy (GTDB): domain Bacteria; phylum Pseudomonadota; class Gammaproteobacteria; order Xanthomonadales; family Xanthomonadaceae; genus Lysobacter_F. The sequence continues at coordinate 29,859 of DASQMI010000095.1, forward strand.
TCAAGCCGGTACTCCACGCAGTCGACCACGATCACACGGCCGGCGCCCATCAGCCAGGCGCACTTGGCCGCGAACAGCCCGACCGGGCCGGCGCCGAACACCACCACGGTGTCGCCTTCCTTGATGTCGCCCATCTCCGCGGCCTGGTAGCCGGTGGGGTAGGCGTCGGTCAGCAGCACCGCGTCCTCGACGTGGAGGTCGTGCGGGATCACGGTCGGGCCGATGTCGGCGAACGGTACGCGCACGTACTCCGCCTGGCCGCCGTCGTAGCCGCCGGCCGTGTGCGAATAGCCGTAGATCGCGCCGATCGCTGACGCCTGCGGATTGGTGTTGTGGCAGTTGCCGTACAGCTCGCGCTGGCAGAAGTAGCAGGTGCCGCAGAAGATGTTGAACGGCACCAGCACGTGGTCGCCGACTTTCAGGTTCTGCACCGATGCGCCGACTTCCTCGACGATGCCGGTGAACTCGTGGCCGAAGATGCTGCCCACGCGCGTGTCCGGCACCAGTCCGTGGTAGAGGTGCAGGTCGGAGCCGCAGATGCACGAGCGGGTGACGCGCACGATCGCATCGTTGGGATGCTCGATCGACGGCTCGGGCACGTGCTGGGCGCGCACGCGGTACGGCCCGCGGTAGGTGGTCGCAAGCATCGGGGTCTCCTCGGTGCGCACGGCGGTGGCGTTCCAGAGGGAGAGGCAACGTCCGTGCCAGCGCGCGGCCTGTCGTGCCGTTGTCGGCACCGGTGCCGGCCCGGCAAGTTTTTCCGCGCGCGCACGCCTTGCCGGGCGGCCGCGCATGAGGCACGAGCGGGATTTACGTCTGCCGCAAAAGCCTCGCGCTGGTGGCGGCCGGGGGCGCTGACTAGGCTGCGCGCCTCTCTTCCCATGTCGGACCGTCACACATGAGCACCTCGCACGATTCCACTCCCGATCTCGGCGTCCTCGGCACCGGGCGCATGGGCACGCGGCTTGCC
>DASQMI010000096.1:0-55224 GCA_035645555.1 Lysobacter sp.
GTTCGGCTTCGAGGCGTTCGGCTTCGAGACGCTCCGCTTCGAGACGCTCGGCTTCGAGACGCTCCGCTTCGAGGCGCTCGGCTTCGAGGCGTTCGGCTTCGAGGCGTTCGGCTTCCAGACGCTCGGCTTCGAGACGCTCGGCTTCGAGACGCTCGGCTTCGAGACGCTCGGCTTCGAGACGCTCCGCTTCGAGACGCTCCGCTTCGAGGCGTTCGGCTTCGAGGCGTTCGGCTTCGAGACGTTCGGCTTCGCGGCGCTCGGCTTCGACCAACGCGAAGTTGGCGGGCGCGGCTTCCGGCACCACCAGGTCGGTTTCGACGACCGGGACGTCGCCGAATGCGGCGCCTTCGGCCTCGACCACCGCCTGCACGATCGAATCGCCGGCCGTCACCGACCGCGGCACGTCCACCGGCGCGGTTTCCTCGACGAACGGCAGTTCGACGTCGGCGAACGTCGTGTCGTCCTCGAACTCGCCGCCGAACGGACCGCGGGCTTCCGGCAGGCGGTCGCGCAGCGCAGACATGCGCTCCTCCAGCCCGTCGAAGCGCGGCACGCGCGGCGACGGCGACTGGAGCGCCTCCAGCGTGCGGCGCACCGCGGCGGCGACCGCTGCCAGCGCCGAGACGCCTTCGGCATCCGCTGGTTGGCCGGCGGCCAGGAGACGCTTGATATAGGCCTCGGTCGGCGTGGTGATCGCGGTGATCACCGGCACTTCGGTCATCGCGAACGCGCCGTTGAGCGTGTGGATCGCGCGACGCAACGCCTCGCTGGCCGGGTGGCCGTCGGACCTCGCTTCGGCCTCGGCGAGCCAGCCGTCCAGCGTACCCAGGTGGCCATTCGCTTCGGCACTGAGGATTTCCAGCAGCACCGGGTCCACTTTCGCCGGCACGCCCCAGTCCTCGTCGGCGGCATCGCTGCCGTCGGCGAGCGCAAGCTCCGCCGCATCGTCGACGTCGGCCGCCGCTTCGGCCGCCAGCACGTCGAGCGAAAGCTCCTCCACGGCCGGCGCGGCCGCGACCGGCTGCGGCTCCGGCTCCGGCTCGGCCACGGCGGGTGGCGTGTACATCGCCTCCTCGCCACTGGCGAGGCGCTCGGCGTGCGCCTCGATGCCGGCGAGGTCGGCGTGGACGGGAGCGCCGTTCTGCAACGCCGCGCGCAGCTGCGGCAGCGCGCCGTAGGCGTGGTCGATCAGCGCGATCACCGCCGGACTGGCCGGACGCGAGCCGTCGAGCACGCGGTTGAGCAGGCTCTCGATCTTCCAGCTGAACTCGCCGAGCGTCTTCGCGCCGACCAGTCGGCCGCTGCCTTTGAGCGTGTGGAACACGCGGCGGATCGGGCGCAGCCGCTCGACGTCGTCCGGACGCTGGTGCCAGGCCGGCAGCAGTTCGGACAGATTGCGGATTTCCTCGTCGAGCTCCTCGAGGAACACCTCGCGGATCTCGTCGTCGATGTCGTCGCTGTGCTCGAAGCCGCCGTGCGGACCGGATGCGGGCGCGGGGGCCGCGGGGGCCGCGGGCGCGGCCGGCGCCGGCGGTACGACCGCCGCGGGCTCGACGTCGGCGACGGGGGCGGCGTCGCTCGCCACGATCGGCGTCGGGCCGATCACCGCGGAGCGGTCGAAACTGATCGGCGTGTGTTCGTCGATCTGCAACGCCTGGACGAGCTCGTCCTCGACGATCGGCAGGCCGACGTCCGGCAACGTCGCCTCGAACGGCAGCGGCCAGTAGCCGAGCGTCTCGAGGCTGTGGCGCGCGATGTCGAGAATGCTGTCGCGGTTCGGACGACGGTCGCGCAGCGCCTCGAGGTAGTACTCCAGGCTGGCGAGCGCATCGGCCAGCGTATCCAGCTGCTGGCCGCTCGGCACCCGCCGCCGGGTCAGCAGCTCGTTGTCGGCGTACTGCTTGACGCCGACCAGCAGTTCGGCCGGCTGCGGCAGCGACAGGATGCGCAGCGCCCCGGCGACCTCGTCGAGCAGCCGCGGCACGTCGTGCAGCTCGTTGTGGTCCCAGTTGGTCTCCACGAACGCCACGAATGCCTGGCGCGCGTCGGCGAAGTTGGCGATCGCCTCGCGCACGACCACGTCGAGCACCTTGCGCGACTCGCTGGCCAGCAGCGGATCCTGCTCGCCGCTCTCACCGGTGCCGAGCCGGGCGACCTGGTCGTCCAGCGCGGCGTCGACGAACAGCAGCGCGCCGGCGACATCGAGCAGCGCGCCCTCGTCGGCGATGCGGCGGCCGGACGCGATGTCGTGCAGCGCGTCGCGCTGCTGCAGCACCATCGCCGCGGCCTGGCCCAGGCCCATCATGTTCAGGGTGTCGGCCACCCGCGCGAGCGCCTCGACGTGCGCCGGCAGTTCCTCGAACCCCGCCTCGCCGCTGCGCAGATGCAGGTCGAGCGCATCCTTGACCCGCAGCAGGTCTTCCTTGATCGCCGCGGCGACGGTGTCAAGCAGCGCGCGGTTGCGCCCGCTCAGGCTGCCGCGCGCGTGTTCCAGCTCGCGCTCGCTCGGCAGGTGCGCGGCGAGGTTGAACGTCTGCCGCAACGCCTCCAGCGCGGCGTGGGAACCGTTGCTGTGGGCGACGTGGTACAGCAGCTGGCGGGTCGGTTCGGCGGTGGGCTCGCCGACCGGCACGCCGAAGGTGTCCCCGGCCAGCAGGTGGCGCGCCTCGCGCTCGACGCCGGCGAACGCCTGGCGGAGCGTGCGGTTGGGCGCCAGCGCGCCGTCGCGCACGGCGGCGGCCACCGACGCGGCGACCCACAGCATGCGCCGCAGCGGCTCCAGCTGCACTTCCGCCAGCAGCGACTCGAGCACGCGCGCGAGCTGGCCGGCATCGGCGGGTGCGCCGTCCTCGGGCCAACCGGCCAGCGCCTCGCGCAGCGACGCCAGGCGTTCCGCGTTGGCGGTGCGTGCCGGCGCGCTCGCGGCAGCCGCGGCCGGCTGCAGCGCCGGCACGTATTCGGGCAACGGACGATCGAGGTCGGGCGAGAACAGCACGCTCTCCGACAGCCCCGACTCGCCGCGGCTGGCCCGCAGCTCGTTGAGCAGCGGCAGCAGGACGATCGGGATGTCGCGGTGGCCGCTCTGCAGCCGCTCGAGGTAGTCGGGCAGCAGCACCGCGCCGCGCATCAGCGACGCGCAGGCTTCGTCACGATCGTCGATCTCGCCGCGATGCAGCGCGAGCGACAGCCGCTCCATCTCCTCGGCGACCAGCGCCGGCGCGTACAGCTCCACCATGCGCAGGGTGCCGTGCACCTGGTGCATGTGGCCGGCGCAGGTGCGCATGTGTCCGGCGTCGCCATCGTCGACGAACGCCTCGATCTCCTCGCGCGCGCGGCGCAGGGTTTCGTCCAGCTCGGGTTTGATCCAGCCGAGCGTGGTGGTGTCGATCGCTTCGCGGAGGGCGCTGCTCATCGCGCACCTCCCATCCGGGCCCGACACTCGCCGGCATGAGCCGCGATCGGTTGCATGAGGACGTCGTTCCTAATCCGTGCGTTCAGGCCGGCAGCTTGAAGTCGGCGACCGAGCGGCGCAGGTCGGCCGCAAGCTGCGCCAGGTTTCCAATCGACGCGGCGGTCTGATTGGCGCCCTGAGAGGTCTGCGACGTGATCTGCTGAATGGTGTTCATCGTCTGGGTGATGTTCGACGCCGCGGTCGACTGCTGCTGCGCGGCCGCCGAGATGTTCTGAATCAGGTTCGACAGTTCCGACGACACCTTTTCGATCTCGCCCAGCGCGGTACCGGCGTCCTCGGCGAGGCGCGCACCGGCCACCACTTCCGCGGTCGTCTGCTCCATCGAGCTGACCGCTTCGTTGGTGTCGGCCTGAATCGTCTGCACCAGCGTTTCGATTCGCTTCGTCGCGTTCGACGCGCGCTCCGCGAGTCGCTGCACTTCGTCGGCGACCACCGCGAAGCCGCGGCCCGCTTCACCGGCCGAGGCGGCCTGGATGGCGGCGTTCAGCGCAAGAATGTTCGTCTGCTCGGAGATGTCGTTGATGAGTTCGACGATCGAGCCGATTTCCTGCGAGCTTTCGCCCAGGCGCTTGATTCGCTTCGAGGTTTCCTGGATCTGGTCGCGGATCGAGTCCATGCCCGCGATCGTCTGGCGCACGACGCCGGCACCCTGGGTGGCGATCTGCGCCGAGCGGCGCGCCACTTCCGCGGACTCGGCGGTGTTGCGCGAGACCTCGTTAATGCTGGCCGCGATCTCGTTGATACGCGCGGTGGCGGTGTTGATCTCGCGCGCCTGGTGTTCGGCGGCCTCGGCCAGGTGCATGGCGGTGGCCTGCGTCTCCTGGGCGCTCGCAGCGACCTGCACCGAGGTGTCGTTGATCGTCTGCACCAGGCTGCGCAGCTGCTCGACCGCGAAGTTGATCGAGTCCGCGATCGCGCCGGTCATGTCCTCGGTGACCGTCGCCTTCACCGTCAGGTCGCCTTCCGCGAGCGAACCCATCTCGTCCAGCAGGCGCATGATCGCCTCCTGGTTGCGGTCGTTGAGCTCCTTGGTGGCCTGGTAGCGCAGCTGCTGCTGGCGGTTCAACGAATACAGCAGGCCGACGATCGCGAGCAGCGCGATCACGCCGGACAGGATCGAGATCCAGATGTTGCCGAGCAGGCTGGTGTCCTTGATCGAACCGAACGCGGTCAGCGCCTGGAACAGCTTCTGGCTGTCGCCGAGCAGGGTGTTGGAGCTGCCGGTGATTGCCGCCGCCGACGACTGCGCGCGGAACAGGTTCTGCGAGGAGCCCAGGATCGCGTCCAGGTCCTTCTTCATCTCGGTCCACAGCGTCTCCGCCTGGCCGAGCGCAGCCAGCGCGCTGGCGTTGCCGAGCGGGGTGACGCCGAGCGTGGCGTCGCCGCGGCGCAGGCCGGCGAGCACGTTGCCGAACACCGCCGCGTCGCGGCCGAGCGCGTCGCCCGCCATCTGCGCACCGGCGCCGCCGGCGCGGATTTCGGTGATCCGGCGCGCCATCGTTCCGGACAGCACGACCTGGCGTAGCGCGATGTAGACCTGCGAGGACGGCGAGCCGGACGCCGACATCGCGCGCACCAGCTCGTCCAGGCGCGCCTGCAGCTGCGGCACCTTGCTGTTGAAGCGGTCGGCGTTGCCGGCGAGCGCCAGCACCGCCGCTTCCGAGGCGATCAGCTGGTCGGCGCTCTTGGCGAGCGGCATCCAGGTGTTGGCGACCTGCTGGATCTCGTCGGAGACGCCCGGGGTGTCGCCGAAGTTGGTGCGCAGCGTGTCGACGTTGCCGTCGATCTGCGTCTTGGTGGTCTTGAACGCGGCGTAGGCCTCGGCATCACCGCCGACCGCCTCGCGGCCCTGGTTGGCGAGCTGCTGCGACAGCACGCGCAAGTCCGAAGCCGCGGTGCTGGCGCCGCCGAGGCGGGCCGCCTTCCACGTCGCGTAACCGGTGTTGAGACCGAACACCAGCACCGCGATGCCGAGTATGGTCAACCAGGCGTTGACCCCCAGATTGCGGCCTTTGCCGGCGACGGTGTCCATCACAGTGCTCATGGTTCAACCTCGGATCGTGCGGCGTCAGGCCGCGGCTTGACGGAATTCGGGAGTGCGGGCCAGGCGGTCGAGGCTGAACACGCCCCAGACCTGATCGCCCAGACGGAACGCCTGCTCGACGAAGTGCGCGTAGCGCCCTTCGCTCATCGCGGCGGGTTCGACGCGGTGGGCGTCGTTGAAGGTGCGCTGGCCGAACAGTTCCTCGATCAGCACGGCGACGTCGCCGCCGGGCTGGCGCACCAGCAGCACGCGCTGGCTCTCGTGGATCACGGTGCGCTCGCCTTCGAGGAACTGCTTGAGATCGACGATCGGCAGCAGGCTGCCGCGCACGTTGGCGACCCCGAGCATCCACGGCTGCGCGCCCGGAACCGGGGTGATCGACGGCAACGGCAGGATCTCGCGCACTTCGCCGTAGGTGGAGACCAGGCGGCGGTTGCCGACCCGGTAACCGACGCCGCGCCACAGGCCGGGCGCGTCGAGCTGCTCCGGCAGGTTGGCGACATGATGCAGGCTGCGGTGTTCGTATTCGGCCAGCACGTCGAACGGCCCGCGTCCGACGAATTCGGGCGTCGGCGCCGCGTGCGTGCGGTCCGGAGTGGCGGCGACCTCGTTCATGGTCGCGCTCAAGCGGCCAGCAGCGCGTTGATGCGGGCGATCAGGTCGTCCTCGCGCGGCGGCTTGACGATGTAGTCCTTCGCCCCCTGGCGCATGCCCCACGCCTTGTCGGTCTCCATCCCCTTGGTGCTGACGATCAGCACCGGGATGCCCTGGGTCTGCGCATCGCGCGACAGCGCGCGGGTGGCCTGGAAGCCGTTCATGCCAGGCAGGATCACATCCATCAGCACCAGATCGGGCCGTTCACGCTTGGCGACCTCGATGCCCTCCTCGGCGCTGCCCGAGGCGATGACCTGATGGCCGTTGCGCTCGAGCAACTGGGTCAGGACCGCCGTGTCGGTCGGCGAGTCCTCGATCAACAGAATGCGTGCCATGGAAGCCCTACCCCCCGGTCAGGCAGTGACGTACTTGCGGATCGCGTCGAGGAGCTCCTCGCGCGTAAATGGCTTGGTCAGGTACTGCTCGGAACCGACGATGCGGCCGCGCGCCTTGTCGAACAGGCCGTCCTTCGAGGACAGCATGATGACCGGCGTATTCTTGAACATCTGGTTGTTCTTGATGAGCGCGCAGGTCTGATAGCCGTCGAGCCGCGGCATCATGATGTCGACGAAGATGATGTCGGGATGCGTGTCGGCGATCTTCGCCAGCGCCTCGAAGCCGTCGGTGGCGGTGACCACCTCGCAGCCTTCGCGTTTCAGCAGCGTTTCCGCAGTGCGTCGGATGGTCTTCGAGTCATCGATGACCATGACCTTGAGACCGTCCAGCCGCCCGCTGGTTGGCACTTCTTCGAGCATTGGTGAATTCCCCTGGGCGAGCACCGCGCCATCCCCAAGCGTGCGTCGCGAGGACGTCTTTATTTCAAGCCACGCTTGGCCTGTCAAGTCAAATGCTTGCGCACAAAACTGAATGCTGCCGCTTGCGCTCGCGACGGTCGAGCCGCCGCTGCTACCATGCCGCAGCCTTCTCTACGGATCGCGCATGTCCGCCCGCGCCAGCCTCGACATCGTGGTGGTGATGGACCCGATCGGGTCGATCAAGATCGCCAAGGACTCCACGTTCGCGATGCTGCTGGAGGCGCAACGGCGCGGCCACCGCGTGCACTACGTTCGGCCCGGCGGGCTGGGCCTGCGCGACGGTGCGGCGGTCGCCGAGGTGGCCCCGCTCACCGTGCGCGACGACCCGGCGGGCTGGTACACGCTGGGCGCGTGGTCGCGGGTGGAGCTCGGCGCCGGCCAGGTGGTGCTGATGCGCAAGGATCCGCCGGTGGACGCCGAGTACCTGCACGACACCCAAGTGCTCGGCATCGCCCAGCGGAACGGCGCCCTGGTGGTCAACGACCCGCAGGGCCTGCGCGATTTCAACGAGAAGCTGGCCGCGCTGCTGTTCCCGCAGTGCTGTCCGCCGACCCGGGTCAGCCGCGATCCGGCGGTGCTGAAGGCGTTCGTGGCCGAGCACGGCCAGGCGGTGCTGAAGCCGCTGGACGGCATGGGCGGGCGCTCGATCTTCCGCGCCCAGGCCGGCGACCCCAACCTCAACGTGATCCTGGAGACGCTGACCCAGGGCGGCCACAGCCTGGCGCTGGCGCAGCGTTTCATCCCCGAGATCCGCGACGGCGACAAACGCATCCTGCTCGTCGACGGCGAACCGGTCGACTACTGCCTGGCGCGCATCCCGCAGGGTGACGAGTTCCGCGGCAACCTCGCCGCCGGCGGCCGCGGCGAAGGACGTCCGCTGTCCGAGCGCGACCGCTGGATCGCCGCGCAGGTCGGCCCGGAAATGAAGCGCCGCGGGATGCTGTTCGTCGGCCTGGACGTGATCGGCGACTACCTCACCGAAGTCAACGTCACCAGCCCGACCTGCATCCGCGAGCTGGATGCGCAGTTCGGGCTCAACATCGCCGGCCGCCTGTTCGATGCGATCGAGGCCCGCGCCCGCTGAGGCGGCGCCGCGCCCATGAGTGCCCTGCCCGCCCCGTCCCCGGCGATCAGCGAGAACCAGCGGCTCACCGCCACGTTTGTGCTGTCGCTGCTGGTGCACGCACTGCTGATCCTGGGTGTCGGCTTCGCCGTGCGCGACGCCGCACCGGTGCTGCCGACGCTGGACGTGATCCTGACCGAGACGCAGACGCCGCTGACCCCGAAACAGGCCGACTTCCTCGCCCAGGCCAACAACCAGGGCGGCGGCGAGGACGAGCGCAGCTCGCGCCCGCGCGAGGCGCTGTCCGGCCCCCTGCCGCAGGCCGAGGGCGGCGTCGCGCCGCGTCCGCTGCGCGCGCAGTCGCCACTGCCGCGGCCTGTGCCGGAGGAGCGGGTGGTGCAGAGCGTGCGCGGCGAGGCGCCGGTGGCGGCGGTGCGGCGGCCGACCGATCCCAGCATGCGCCCGCTGCCGCCAGGGCCGGAGAAGGTCGAGCGCGACATGGAGATGGCGCGGCTGGCGGCGGAGATCCACATGCAGTCGCAGCGCTACGCCAAGCGGCCGAAGCGCAAGTTCGTCTCCGCCAGCACCACCGAGTACGCGTGGGCGGCCTATCTGCGGCAGTGGGTAGACCGGGTCGAGCGGGTCGGCAACCTCAACTATCCCGACGAAGCGCGACGCCGCCGGCTGGCCGGGCGCGTGGTGATCAGCGTGGCAATCCGCCGCGACGGCCGCGTGGAGCGGGCCGACATCGTGCGTGGCAGCGGCGTGCCGCTGCTGGACGCCTCGGCACTGCGGATCGCCCGGCTCGCCGAGCCCTACCCGCCGCTGCCGAAGACCGACGAGGACCCGGACATCCTGCACGTCACCCGCACCTGGCTGTTCCTGCCGGACGGGGCGATGCTGGACGACTGAGCGCAGCTCACTCGATCCGCGTGCGCAGGCGCCACCAGCCCAGCCCCTCGCCGCGCCGGTAATAGACCGCCACCGCCCGTCCGTACAGCGCGTCCGCGCGCACCCAACCGAACGCACGGCCGTCGACGCTATTGCCGCGGTGGTCGCCGAGCACCAGCACGTGCCCGGCCGGCACGCGCGTAGGCGGGAGGTCGGGACCGCCGCCGCGCCCAAGGTCGAGCTCCGCGTCGGCGGCCGGGAAGCGCTCCACCACCGGCCAGCCGCTCACCTGCGCTGGCCGGCCGTTGACCGTCAGCCGGCCATCGTGCAGCGCGACGCGGTCGCCGCCGACCGCCACCACCCGCTTCACCAGCCGCTCGCCGTCGGCCGGCGAGTCGAAGACCACGACGTCGCCGGACCGCGGCGCGTCGCCGTCCACCAGTTCGACCGACGTGAACGGCAGCCGCAGGCCGTAGGCGCGCATGTCCACCGCGACGCGATCGCCCGGACGCAGGGTCGGTTCCATCGAGCCGCTCGGCACGTGGTAGTGGTTGGCGAACGAGGAGCGCGCCGCCGCCAGCAACAGCAGGGTCAGCGCGAGCTGGGCGGCCTCGCGGCCGTAGTGACGCAGGCGGGACGGGGTCGGCGAGGCGGGCATGGCGATCTCCGGTCGGTTCCCGACAGACCGCCGCGCGCGCGGCAGGTTCCCTAGCGGCCGGCGCGCAGCGCCTGCTGCTGTTCGAGGGTCAGCGCGACGTTGTCGCGCAGGTAGGCCGGCTCGATCCGCTCCGGGGGCAACGCCTGCCCGCGGGCGAACGCCACCGCGCCGAGCCGCGCGACCTCGCGCGCATGCGGCAACGCGGTGGCGTCGACCGCGTGCAGGCGGTCGCCGAGCGTCCGCACGAGCGCGCCGTCGGCGGCCGCGAAGCCGGTGCCGAGCCCCTGCCATCCGTCGCCTTCCACCGCGACCGCCTGCGGCGCGCCGACGGTTTCCGCGGTCACCGCATGGAGCGCGCCGTCGCGCCATTCGAACCCGCCGGCGTAGACCTCGCCCATGCGCGCGTCGATCGCCGCGAGCACCCTCGGCGCGTCGTTCTGCGCGGCCAGCGCGGCCAGGGTGGACACCGGCACCAGCGGGCGGTCGAGCGCAAGCGCGATGCCCTGCGCCAGCGCGATCGCCAGGCGCACCCCGGTGAACGCGCCCGGTCCGCGGCCGACCGCGATCGCGTCCAGCTGCGCGCGTGCCACGCCGGCCTCGGCAAGCAGCGCCTCCGCCCACGGCAGCGCCAGTTCGGCATGCCGGCGCGGCGCGACCTCGAAGCGTTCGCGCACCTCGCCGTCGATCCAGACGGCGACGGAGCAGGCTTCGGTGGCGGTTTCGAACGCGAGCAGGCGCATGGGGCCGGGATCGGGAGGAGGAGTCGGATTCGCCGCGGCCCACACCGATGCGGGCGGGACCTCGGGGTGCGACAGAATGCCGGAATTGCCGCCGAAGGTATCCCCGGATCGTCGGCAGCCCGCCCGGCTGGGTCGCTTACCGGTCCCGGTCCGTGGGCTATCCCGGATCGCCCGCTGCGAAGAACGCCGCCACCTCCTCGATCGCGCGCGTGCGCGGCATCGGCGGCAGCGAATCGAGGAACACCCGCCCGTAGCTCTTGGTGAGCAGGCGCGGGTCGCAGAGCACCAGCACGCCGCGGTCGCGCTCGGTGCGGATCAGCCGGCCGGCGCCCTGCTTGAGTGCGATCACCGCCTGCGGCAGCTGCTCGTCGCGGAACGGGTGGCCGCCGGCGCGGCGGATCGCCTCCAGCCGCGCCTCGAATACTGGATCGTCCGGCGCGGCGAACGGCAGCTTGTCGATCACCACCACGCTGAGCGCATCGCCGGCCACATCGACGCCTTCGCGGAAGCTCGCGGTGCCCAGCAGCACGCCATTGCCGGACTCGCGGAAGCGCTGCAGCAGCACGCCGCGCGGCGCGTCGCCCTGCACGAACAGCGGCCACGGCGCGTCGCGCAGCAACTCGGCCGCCTCGCGCAGCGCGCGGTGCGAGGCGAACAGCACGAACGCGCGGCCGCCGGAGGCCTCGAGCACGGGACGCACCGCGTCCAGCACCGCGCGGGTGTAGTCGCGCGTGCTCGGATCCGGCATCCGCGGCGGCAGGTAGCACAGCGCCTGCCGCGCCCATTCGAACGGGCTGGGTGCGAGCAGCGTGCGCGGCGCGACCAGTCCGAGCTTGTTGGCGTAATGCTCGAAGCGGCCTTCGACGGCGAGCGTCGCCGAGGTGAACACCCAGGCGGCGTGCGAGCTTTCGCGGTGGCGCGCCAAGGGACCTGCGACGTCGAGCGGCGTGCGGCTGAGGCGGAAACCGCGCGGCGACAGCTCGTACCACAACACGCTGCCATCGTCGGCAGCGCTGTCGTCGCCGCCATCATCACCATCATCGTCGTCGGCCGCAGTGGCTGCCGGCGCTTCGCTGCACCAGCGCCGCAGGCGGGCGCGGAACTCCTGCGCACGCGTCCAGGCGCTGTCGAAACCGGGCGCCGCCTCGCGCAACGGCGCCAACGCCTCCTCGAGATCGGCAAGCACGCGGTCGAGCGCCTCCAGCGCGTCCTCCACCTCGACCTGCGCGAGCGCGCGCTGGCGGGTGGCGCGCACCGGCAGCGCGTCCATCGCCGCGCGCAATGCGCGTACCGCGTGCTCGAGCGCGCGCGCCGGCTCCTGCAGCGTCGCCAGCGCGCCGGGCGTGTCCTTGCATTCGGCGAGCGCGTCGCGCGCCAGTTCGACCAGCGGGCGCGCCGACAGCGACTCGCCGAAGAACTGCGCGGCCAGTTCCGGCAGCTGGTGCGCCTCGTCGACCACGAACGCCTGCGCGCCGGGCAGGATCTCGCCGAAGCCTTCCTGCTTGAGCGCGAGGTCGGCGAGCAGCAGGTGGTGGTTCACCACCACCAGGTCGGCGGCCTGCGCGCGCTGGCGCGCCTGCACGACGAAGCACTCGCCCCAGAACGGGCACTCGCCGCCGAGGCAGTTCTCCGCGGTGCTGGTCACCACCGGCAGCAGCGGCGAGTCGTCTGGAAGCGCCTCAAGTTCGGCCAGGTCGCCGAGCCGGGTGCGCCCGGCCCAGGCGACGATGCGCGAGAACAGCGCGACCTGCTCGCGGCTGGCGAAGCGCGGCTCGCCCTTCGCCTTCTCCAGCCGGTAGCGGCACAGGTAGTTCGCGCGCCCCTTCAGCAGCGCGGTCTTGAGGCCGCGGCCGAGCGCGTCGCGCACCCGCGGCAGGTCGCGGTGATAGAGCTGGTCCTGCAGCGCGCGGGTGCCGGTGGAGACGATCGTCTTCAACCCCGACAGGATCGCCGGCACCAGGTAGGCGAACGTTTTGCCGGTGCCGGTACCGGCCTCGGCGATCAGCGTGTCGCGCTGCTCGAACGCCTCGGCCACCGCAGCGGCGAGATCCTGCTGCGCCGGGCGCGGCGCAAACGCGGGAATCGCCTGCGCGAGGTCGCCGCCGTCGCTCAGCGCGGCGCGCGCGGCGGCGCCGAGGGAAGACACGGGAACGGGCACGTCAATAGCGCGGCGGCGGCGCCACCGTGCAGGCGTCGCGCTGGCGGCGCGCCTCGCTCACCGCGGTATCCACAGAGGCCTGCTGCGCGGCGCTGCGGCGGGCGAGCTGCGCCTGCGCGACGGTCTCCCAGTGGCGCCGGCACAGCGGGCCGACGGTGGAGCCCTTGGCGAGAGCGGCGCGCGCGAAGCGCTCGGCATCGGCGTGGGCTAGCGCGAGCAGCGCCGCCTCGGCGCGCTCCTGCAGCAGCGCCGGGTCGTCCGGGTTGATCGACAGCGCACGGTCGAGCAGCGCCACGGCGGCCTGCGCGTCGCCGGCGGCTTCGCGCGCGGCGGCCTGCTGGCGCAGGTCCTCGACCTGCGGATCGCGCAGCGGCTGCACGTCGAGCTCGCCACCATCCGCACGGCCGGCCGCACGCACCGCAGCGACCGCCGCGGCGGCATCGAAACTCGCCTTCGGCGCCGACGGCGGCGCGCTCGCACAGCCGGCCAGCAGAACCAACGTCAGGATCGGAAGCGCGCGCACGCTCGTCATTCCTCCTCCGGCACCGGCTGCGGCGGGGGCTCGGCCGGCTCGGGCTCGTCGTCGCCGAAGCCGAACCAGTCGCGCCAGCCACCGCCCTCGCCTTCCAGCACCGGCGCCGGATCCGGGCACGGTACGTAGTCCGGCGCGAAGCCGGCCACGAACGGCAGCCGGCGCGCGCCGACGCATTCCGGGTCGGTGGTGTTGGAGCCGATCACCCACTGCCAGTCGAGGCCGTCGTCTCCGACTTCCAGCGGCGCGGTCGGCAGCCGCGCGAACAGGTTCGACCACACCCGCATCGCGCCGGTCGCGCCGTACAGGCCGGTCGGCTTGTTCTGGTCGTTGCCGACCCAGACCACCGCGAGGTGGTCGCCGGTCCAGCCGGCGAACCACGAATCGCGGCTGTCGTTGCTGGTGCCGGTCTTGCCGGCCGGACTCAGGCGGCCGAGGCCGTCGGCGATCAGCTGCCGCCCGGTGCCGCCGGACACCGCGTGCTGCAACGCCACCGTGATGAGCCGCGCGGCGATCGCGTCGCCTTCCTGCGCAGGCGCAGGCGCCTTGTCGTAGCGCTTGAGCGTGCGGCCGTTGGCGTCGAGCACGCCGCGCACCGCGTGCAGCGGCTGGATCTCGCCGCCGGAGGCGAGGAACTGGTACAGCTGCGCCATCGCGTACGGGCTCTGGTCGACCGAGCCGAGGATCAGCGCCGGATTCGGCTTGGTCTGGATGCCGGCGAGCGTGCGGATCAGGTCCGCCAGCCGCGCCGGGGCGACCTGCATACCCAGCCTCACCGTGGCCTGGTTGTACGACTGCGCCAGCGCGTCGATCAGCCGCACGGTACCGTGGCTGCGGCCGTCGGAATTGCCGGGCGTCCAGCGCTTGCCGTCCACCACCACCGTGACCGGGGCGTCGTCGACGAAGCTCGCCAGCGAATAGCGGCTGGGCTGCGCCAGCGCCAGCAGATAGACGAACGGCTTGAGCAGCGAGCCGACCGGCCGCTGCGCCTCGACCGCACGGTTGAAACCGTGGGTGGCGACATCGCGGCTGCCGACCACGGCAAGAACGTCACCATTGTGCACGTCGGTGACCACCAGGCCGGCCTCCAGCGGCACCTTGCGCCGGCCGAGCGCCTTCAGCGTGCGGCCGACCGCGGCCTCGGCGTAGGCCTGCGCCGACGGCGACATGCCGCTCATCACGCTCAGGCCGGCACCGGCCAGCGCATCGGCCGGGTAGTCGCGCGCCAGCTGCCGGCGCACCAGGTCGACGTAGGCCGGGAAGCGGTTCGGCGCCATGCTGCCGGGCGACTTGGTCACGCCGAGCGGCGCGGCCAGCGCACGCTCGTATTCGCGGCGCTCGATCAGGCCGGTCTCGAGCATCTCGCCGAGCACGAAGTTGCGCCGCTCCAGCGCGCGCTCCGGATTGCGGCGCGCGTCGTAGTAGGACGGGCCGCGCACGATGCCGATCAGCAGCGCGATCTGCTCGGTGGTGAGGTCGCGCAGGTCGCGGCCGAACCAGAACTCGGCGCCGGCCGCCACGCCGTGAATCGCCTGCGCGCCGTTCTGCCCGAGATAGACCTGGTTGAAGTAGGCCTCGAGGATGGTTTCCTTCTCGTAGCGCGCGTCGATGATCAGCGCGTACAGGATCTCGTTGAACTTGCGCGAGAACGTCTGCTCCTGGCCGATGCCGAGCAGGCCGGAACGCGCCAGCTGCTGGGTGAGCGTGGATGCGCCCTGCTTGGTGCGGCCGGCGCGCGCGTTGACCCAGATCGCGCGCAGGATGCCGCTGACGTCGATGCCTGGGTGGCGCGCGAAATCGCGGTCCTCGACCGCCTGCAGGCCGGTGACCAGCAGCTCCGGCACCTCGTTGATGCGCACCAGCCGGCGCTCTTCCTGCTTCTGCCCGTACAGCGTGGCGATGCGCGCCGGATCCAGCCGCGCGGAGCGCAGCGACTGCCGGCGGTCGGCGTCGCGCAGGCTGGCGACGCGGCCGCCGGACAGCACCAGCTCCACGCGCCGCGGCGGCACGCGGCCATCGACGTCGCTGAAGCCGCGACTGGAGATCATCCAACGCCCGCCGTTGCGCGCGTAGGTACCCGGGCGGCGGCCAATGCCGTCCTCGCGATAGGCCGCCGCCGCGAGCTCGGTGCGCAGGGTCTGCGCATCCAGGGTCACGCCGGGCTCCAGCCGCAGCGGGCGTGCGTAGACGCGCGTGGGCAGCTGCCAGCGCAGCTGGCCGAAGCGCTCGCTGACCTGGTGGTTCAAGTACAGCGTGTACGGAATCAGGAAGCCGAGCCCGAGTCCGATCGCGGCCAGCGCCCAGGTCACCAGCCGGCGGCGCCATGCCGACGGCGCGGCGTCGGTCTCGGGTTGGTCGTCTTCGTCGTAATCGATTCGCGCCACGGGATGCGACAATGTCGGGGCTGCGCCCAAGTGGACGCGAGTCTAACGCAGCCGGCTCGGGCGACCATGACGCGTGCCGGGCGGTTCGCGCGCGGTTCAGCGCCGCGGTTGGGATTGAAGGAGTGCGCGTTCGATGAGGATGTCCTGGGCCGATCTCCGGTACGCGATCGACCGGAGCACCGGCCTGATCCACCGCGGCCTGGCGAGCCTGCGCACGCGCGGCGTGCGCGACACCTGGCAGCGCGTGCGCAGGCAATTCCAGCGCGTGCCGGTGAGCCAGCGGCTGCCGCTGTACGCGCCGGAACCGGCACCGTTCGCGCCGTTCGCACTGCCGTGCAGCGCGCAGCCGCGCGCGAGCGTGGTGATCCCGGTGTTCAACCAGTTCGCGCACACGCTGACCTGCCTGCGCGCGCTGGCCGCGCATCCGCCGGCGCTGCCGGTCGAGATCATCGTCGTCGACGACGGCTCCAGCGACGACACCGAACGTTGCCTCGCTCAGGTCGACGGCCTGCGCTACCACCGCCGCGCCACCAACGGCGGCTTCATCGCCGCCTGCAACGACGGTGCCGCGCACGCACGCGGCGAGTACCTGGTATTCCTCAACAACGACACCGTGCCGCAGCCGGGCTGGCTGGACGCGCTGCTCGACACGTTCGACACGCATCCGGGCACCGGGCTGGTCGGCGCGCAGCTGCTCGATCCGGACGGGCGCCTGCAGGAATCCGGCGCAGGCGTCCGCCGCGACGGCGACGCCTACCAGTTCGGCCGCGGCGAGAGCCCGCTCCATCCGCTGCACGCGCACGTGCGCGCGGTCGATTACTGCTCGGGCGCGGCGATCGCGCTGCCGCGCGCGCTGTTCGAGGCGGTCGGCGGGTTCGATCCGCGCTATGCCCCGGCCTATTACGAGGACACCGACCTCGCGTTCGCGGTGCGCGCGCGCGGGCTGGAGGTGCTGCGGCAGCCGGCCGCGCGCGTGGTGCACGTCGAGGGCGCCACCGCCGGACGCGACGTCCGCCGCGGCGCCAAGCAGCGCCAGGTGGTCAACCGCGCGACGTTCGCCGCCAAGTGGCGGACGACGCTCGGCGCGCACGCGCCGGCGCAGGAACGCCCGACGCGTGGCGGTGCGGCGCCGTGCCTGCTGGTGATCGACGCCTGGCTGCCGGAATCCGACCGCGACTCCGCCTCGCTGCGGCTGGAGAACCTGCTGCGGGTGGCAGTCGAGGAAGGCGCGCACGTCTGCCTGCTGCCGACCGACGGCGCCTACCGGCCCGGCGCGGTCGAGCGCCTGCAGCGGATCGGCGTGGAAACCTGGCACCGCCCGTTCCAGCCGCGCATCGCCGCGTGGCTGCGCGAACACGGCCCGCGCTTCGACACGGTGATGGTGTGCCGCCACCACGTGCTGCGCGAGCTGCTGCCGCTGCTGCGCCGCTACGCACCGCAGGCGCGGGTGGTGTTCGACACCGTCGACCTGCACTACCTGCGCGAGCGCCGCGGCGCCGAGCTCGCCGGCGACGCCGCGCTGCTGCGGCTGGCCGAACGCACCCGCGCGCAGGAGCTGGCGCTGGTCGCGGCCGCCGACGTCACCCTGGTGGTGAGCGAGGTCGAACGCACGGTGCTGGCGCAGGACGCGCCGGGCGCCACGGTCGAGGTGCTGTCGAACGTGCACCGCGTGCACGGGCCGGGACAATCGTTCGACGCGCGCCGCGATCTGGTGTTCGTCGGCGGCTTCCGCCATCCGCCGAACGTCGATGCGGTTCGCTGGTTCGCGGCCGAAGTGTTTCCGCGGATCCGCGCGCAGGCGCCGGAGCTGCTGTTCCACGTGATCGGCGCCGAACCGCCGGAGGACATCGCCGCGCTCGCGCGCGAGCCGGGCATCCGCGTGCACGGCCACGTCGCCGAGCTGGCGCCGTACATGGACGGCGCGCGGGTCGCGGTGGCGCCGCTGCGCTACGGGGCCGGGGTCAAGGGCAAGGTCAACCTGAGCATGGCGCACGGCCAGCCGGTGGTGGCCACTGCATGCGCGGTCGAGGGCATGCACCTGCGCGACGGCGAGGACGTGCTGATCGCCGACGATCCGGACGCGTTCGCCGCGGCGGTGCTACGCCTGTACGGCGACCGCGCGCTGTGGGAAAGGCTGGCGCGCAACGGCCTGGCCAACGTGCAGCGGCATTTCTCGCTGGACGCCGCGCGCGCGGTGGTGCGACGCGTGCTGCTGCAGCGCGCGGCTACGGACCGATACTGATCTGGCGCAGGCGCTCGGCCAGCGCTTCGGCGCCGGGCGCGGCCGGATCGAGCGCACGCGCGGCGGCGAGCGCGTCGCGCGCGGCGCCGATCTCCCCAGCACCGAGGCGTTCGTCGCCGACCGCCACCCAGCGCCGCGCCAGACGCGAGCGTGCCAGCCGGGTATCGATGCCGTCCGGTGCGAACGCCTGCATCGCGTCCAGGCAGTGGCGCGCGCGCAGCAGCCGGTTGCGCGCCAGCTCGCGTTCGAAGCAGCTGCGCGCGGCCGGCTGCAGCTGCGCCATCGCCGCGCGCACGCGCGGGTCCTGCGGCGCCAGTGCGCTGGCCGCACGCAGCTTGTCGTAGGCGCTCGCACCCGGCGGCACCAGCAGGTCGCCGCGCCGCTGCGCGGCATTGGCCTGTTCGAGCAGGCGCAGCACTTCGCTGTCGCTGCCGGTGGTCGCCTGCGCCAGGCGCGCGGTAGCCGCGCGCGCGGCGTCCGTCGCGGCCGTGGCGGCGGGCGCGCCCGCCGCGGGCTCGCGGCGCCGGGTGCGTTCGGCGCGTGCCAGATGGTCGCGCGCCTCGCGCACCGGTGGCAGCTCGGGGGCGATCGCCTCGGCCGCGGCGAGCGCCGCACGCGCCTGATCGAAACGGAACTCCGACGCCTCGCGCCGGCTGCGCCGCGCGTACGCGAGCGCGACCCGCTCCAGCCCCTGCATCGCCGCCGCGCGCTCGCCGTCGACCGCGCTGGCGGCGAGGAATGCGGCGGTCGCTTCGTCGAGTCGTCCGGCGCCGAGTGCACGGTCGCCGCGCTGGCGCTGGCGTTCGCCGGCGGCGCTGAGCGCGGCGAGCGTGTCCGGCAGGTCGACATGGCCGCCGTCGTACAGGCGCACCGACGCGACCAGCGTGGTGGCCACATGCAGCTTGCCGGCGTCGATCGCCTGCCGCGCGCGCTGCAGCATCTCGGCGAGCACGTCCTCGCGCCCTTCCAACGCCTCGGTGTGCGCGGGTGCCAGCTCCAGCACGCGCGCGTAGTGCTCGACCGCCTGTTCGTAATGGCCGGCGCCGCGCGCTGCGGTGGCCGCCACCAGCAGGCGGTCGATGTCGGCGGTGGCGGCCTCGCGCAGGCGGATGTGCTCGGCGAGCGCCTCGCTCTGCGCCACCGGCACCTGCAACGCGCGCGCCAGTTCCAGCATCTCGCGCGCCTGCAGCATGCGGCCGGCGTCGGCGGCGTCGTAACCGGCCTGCAGCGCGGCATCGCCGACGTCCTGCAGCCCGGCGCGCGCCTGCGGCCGGTCGGGGTCGATGGCGAGCGCGGCCAGATACAGCTCGCGCGCACCGCGTCCGTCCGGCCGGGTCAGTTCGCCCGCCGCCAGCGCCCGCGCCGCCCGCGCCTCCAGCTCCTCGGCCTGGCTGCGCGGCCACAGCGACCGCATCATCGGCTCGCCGAATGTCAGCGCCAGGCCGAGCAGCAGCGCAAGCACGATCGCGCCCGCGATCAGCCGCGCGCGCCACAGCCCGGGTTCGGTCGGCGGATGGCCACCCATCCGTCCAAGCATAGCCATGCCGTGCCGGCATGGTCGTGATGCTCAGCCGCGGCGCGCCTGCTCCACCCCCGGCAGCGCGGCCAGCTTGCCGAGCAGCGCGGCCAGCTGGCCGTAGTCGGCGACCCGCAGCCGCAGCCGCACCCGCAAGCCGTCGCGCTCGTTGTCGCTGCGGATGCTGAGCACGTGCGCGTTGGCCTGGGCGATGACGTGGGTAAGGTCCTTCAGCAGCCATTTGCGGTCGATCGCGTGCACCACCACGTCGACCTCGTAGCCGCCGCCGGGCTTGCCCCACTCCACCGGCAGCTCGCGTTGCGGCTGCGCGCTGGCCAGCCGCGCGAACGCCGCACAGTCGGCGCGGTGCACGGTGACGCCGCGCCCGCGCGTGAGGTAGCCGACGATCGCCTCGCCCGGCACCGGCTGGCAGCAGCGCGCCAGCTGCACCAGCACGTTGCCGACGCCCTCGACGGTGAAGTCGCTGGCCTTGCCCGGCCGCGCGCGCCGCGCCGGCACGCCCGGCAGCGGCGGCGGCTCCGGCGGGCGTTCCTGCTCGAGCAGCGCGCGCGCAACCTGGTGCGCGCCGACGTCGCCGAGCGCGATCTGCACCAGCAGCTCGTCGGCCTCGGCCACGTTGAAGCGCGCCAGCACTGGCGCGAGGTCCGCGCCGAGCAGGCCGAGCCGGCGCAGCTCGCGGTCGAGCATCTCGCGGCCTTCGTGCAGGTTGCGCTCGCGATCGAGCTTGTGGAACCACGTGCGCACCTTCTCGCGCGAGCGCGGGCTGGCGAGGAAGCCGTTGGCCGCCACCAGCCAGTCGCGCCGCGGCGTGGCGGTCTTTCCGGTCAGGATCTCGACGCGGTCGCCGGTGCGCAGCTTGTGGTCGAGCGGCACGATCCGTCCGTCGACCTTGGCGCCGCGGCAGCGGTGCCCGACTTCGGTGTGGATGTGGTAGGCGAAATCCAGCGGCGTCGCGCCGGCCGGCAGGTCGACCACGTCGCCCTTCGGGGTGAGCGCGTACACGCGGTCCTCGACCAGCTCGGTGTCGAACTCGCCCGCCAGCTGCTCGCCTTCCTGCTGCGCCTCCAGCAGCTGGCGCATCCAGGCGATCTTGCGTTCGAACGCCGCGTTCGGCCCGCCGCCTTCCTTGTACTTCCAGTGCGCGGCGACGCCGAGTTCGGCCTGCCGGTGCATCTCGTGGGTGCGGATCTGCACCTCCAGCGTCTTGCCTTCCGGCCCGACCACCGCGGTGTGCAGCGAGCGGTAGTCGTTGCGCTTGGGGCGCGCGATGTAGTCGTCGAACTCGCTCGAAATCGGCACCCAGGTGGCGTGCACCACGCCGAGCGCGGCGTAGCAGTCGGCCACGCTGTCGACCAGCACGCGCACCGCACGCAGGTCGTACAGCTCGCCGATCGGCACGTTCTTGCGCTGCATCTTCTTCCAGATGCTGAAGATGTGCTTCGGCCGCCCAGCGACCTCGGCGCGCACGCCCTGCGCCGCGAGCGCCTCGCGCAGCGTGCGCTTGACCTGCTCGATGTAGCGCTCGCGATCGACCCGCTTCTCGTCGAGCAGGCGCGCGATGCGGTGGTAGGTGTCGGGCTCGAGGTGGCGGAACGCCTGGTCCTCGAGCTCCCATTTCAGCTGCCAGATGCCGAGCCGGTTGGCGAGCGGGGCGTGGATGTCGCGGGTGAGCGCGGCCAAACGGCGCCGTTCGTCCTCCGGCAGCCGGCCGGCGTGGCGCATGCGCGCGAGCTGGCGCGCTAGCAGGATCGGCACCACCCGCAGGTCGCGCACGATCGCCAGCAGCAGCCGGCGCAGCCCTTCGCTGCGCGTGCGGCCGCCCTGCTCGGCGTACAGCGACCACACCTGCGCCGCCGAGCGCTGGCCTTCCAGCAGCGCCGCCAGCGCCGGGTGCTCGCGTTCGACCTCGGCGCAGCTCGCCTGCAGCGCCGGGCACGTGTGCAGCAGTGCGGCGGCGACGGTGTCGCCGTCCGCTTCCAGCCGTGACAGCGCCTCCAGCGTGTCGGCGAGCACCTCGACCGGGTCGCGCGCATCGGCCAGCGCAGCGTCGACCGTCACCGCCGCGCACGCGCGCAGCGGCGCCGGCACGGCCAGCCCGTAGCGGGCCAGCAGTGCGGCGACATCCATCGGCGGCAGGGGCGCGGCTGCGCTCATCGCAGGGACGCGGGACGCGGTCGGGTTGGGACTACACTAGCGGCGGACTCCACCGAGGAACAGCCTATGCGCCACGCCGTCGTGTTGCGGTCGATTGCCCTCGCTCTGCTGCTCGTACCCGGCCTTGCCGCCGCGCAGCAGCGCATCGAACAGCAGATGACGCCGGAGCAGTTCAAGGCGGCCGGCCTCGACAAGCTGAGCGCCGAGGAGCTGGCCAACCTCAACGCCTGGCTGAACCGCACGGTCGAGACCGAAAGCGCCAAGGCCGCGGCCCTCGCCGAGCAGAAGATCAAGAACGACGCCCGCGGCTTTTTCAACTTCGGCTCGGTCGAGCCGATCGTGAGCCAGCTGGAGGGCGAGTTCCGCGGCTTCGCCGCCGGCCGCAGCTACACGCTCGCCAACGGCCAGGTCTGGCAGCAGATCGACGGCGCCACGCTGTCGGGCGTGCGCCTGTCCGCGCCGAAGGTGCGCATCACCCCCGCGATCGTCGGCAACACCTGGTACCTGGCGGTCGACGGCTACAACACCCGCGCCCGCGTGGTGCGCACCAAGTGACCCTGTTCCGGAGCCCGCCCATGCGCCTGTTGACCGCCTGCCTGCTGCTGACCCTCGCCATCGCGCCTGCCGCCGCGCAGGACGCCTACGTGCCGATCGAGCAGCGGCTGTCCGCCGAACAACTGCGCGAGACCGGGCTCGATGCGCTCAGCCCCGACCAGCTGCGCCGGCTCAACCAGATCCTGCGCGACGAGCAGGCCGGCGTCGCCCAGCGTGCGAAGGCGGAGGCCGCGCGCGAGCAGAACGACCGCGTGGGCCTGCTCGACCGCGACACCCGCGAGCCGATCGAATCGTCGATCGTCGGGCGCTTCCGCGGCTGGTCCGGCGGCGAGCGGCTCACCCTCGCCAACGGGCAGACCTGGCAGGTGCTGGACACGCCGCCGCTGGTGCTGCGCGGTTCGCTGGAGAACCCGAAGGTGGTGATCTCCCCCGGCTTCATGGGCGCGTGGTACCTGACGGTGGAAGGCCAGAGCCCGAAGGCGAAGGTCCGCCGCATCAAGTGAGCACGGCGCGGCGTCGCCGCGGTCAGCCGCGCAGCTGCGCCAGCCGCTGCGCGAGCTTCTTCGGCGACACCCCGCCCTTCGCGCCCAGTTCCTGCGCGAACAGCGACACCCGCAGTTCCTCCAGCTCCCAGCGCAGCGCCTGCCATCCGGGCGCGTGCGCCTCGCCTTGCGCGGCGGCCTGCACCAGCGCGTCGGCGAACGGCTTGAGTTCCAGCATGCGCGCCTGGTCGCGGCCGGGATCGCGCTGGGCGCGCTCCGCACGTAGCGACAGTGCCCGCAGGTAGCGCGGGTACTCGCGCAGCACGTCGGCCGGGGTATCGCGCAGAAACCCCGGCGGCGTGAGCGCGGCCAGCTGCGCGCGCATGTCGTCGAGATTGCCGCTGGCCCAGCCCATCAGCCTGGACTCGAGCTTGGCGCGCACCTCGGCGACCAGCGCGAGGATCGCCTCGGCCTGCTTCAGCCGCTCCATCGCCTCCGCGAACAGCTGCTTGCCCACTTCTTCGCGCTGAGCCGCGAACGCCTGCGGGTCGCGGATCGCGTCCAGCCCCGCAGCGGTGAGCGCGGCGAACGCCCCGTCGAGCAGATCGGCGCGCAGGCGGTCGGCGTCACCCTTGGCACCCTGCGTGGCCAGCTTTTCCAGCTGGCGCGGCGCGGCCGATTCGATCTGCGCGTACAGCAGGCCGAGCTTCGGCGACACCGGCAGCTGCTTGCGCGCCTGCTTCAGACGATCGGCCAGCGCCAGCATCAGCAGCCGCCGCACCCCGCCCGGATGCGCGCGCTCGGCCACCTCACGCTCGGCGTGCACCTGCAGCGAGGCACTGTCGCCGTCGTCGTGCAGCGCCGGATACGCCGGCACGCCGCCCGCGCCGGGCACGCTGACCGGGATCGTTTCGTCGGGGAATGCCGTGAGACCAGTACGCGCCATCCGCCCGGCCGCCTTCTCCGCGAATGCCGCCGCCGCGCGCTCGCCGAAACGGCGGCGCAGGTCGTCGAGTCCGCGCGATTCGGCCAACACCGTGCGGCCGTCGCGATCGAGCAGGCGCAGGTTGACGCGCAGATGCGGCTCCAGCGCGGATTCGTCGAAGTCGGTCGCCACCACCTCCGCGCCGGTCACCTTGCGCAGGAAGCGCGCCAGCGCGCCGGGCAGGCTGTCGGCCTCCGGTTGCGGATGCGCTTCGAAGAACGCTCGGGCGAAGTCCGGCGCCGGCACGAAGTTGCGCCGCAGCGCCTTCGGCAGCGACTTGATCAGCGCCGTGGCCTTGTCGGTGACGAAGCCGGGCGCCAGCCACGACAGCCGCGCCGGATCGAGCGCATTGAGCAGGTGCAGCGGCACCGCGACCGTCATGCCGTCGTCCGGCGCCCCCGGCTCGAAGCGGTAGCGCACCGCGAGCCGCACCTCGCCCAGCGGCAGGTACGGCGGGAACAGCTCGGCCTGCGCGGTGTCACCGACCAGCAGGTCGTCCTTCGACCACTCCAGCGCCTTCTTCTTCTCGCCATCGAGGCCGCGGTACCACGCGTCCAGCGCCTGCGCGTTGTGCACATGCGGCGGCAGGCGGTCGAGATACCACTGGCTCATCCAGTCCTCGTCGACCACCAGGCCGACGCGGCGCTGCTTTGCCTCCTCCTCGCGCGCGGCGGCGAGCGTGGCGAGGTTGCGCTGCAGGAACGCCACGCGCGTGTTGATCTCACCGGTCACCAGCGCGTCGCGCACGAAGATCTCGCGCGCCTCCTGCGGGAACAGCGCCCCGTAGTGGATCGGTTTCTTCGGCGCCAGCACCAGGCCGAACAGGCTGACCTGTTCGCTGCCGACCACGCGGCCCTGCGAACGCGACCAGTGCGGATCGTGCTGGCGGCGCGAGAGCAGGTGCGGCACCTCGGCGATCACCCACTCCGGCTCGATCGCGGCGTTGGTCAGCGCCCACACCCGCTCGGTGTCCAGCAGCGTGGCCGACAGCACCCACGGTGGCGGCTTCGACGCCAGCGGCGAGCCGGGAAACAGCTGGAACTTGCGCCCGCGCGGACCGTCGTAATGGTTGCGGTCGCTGCGCTGGCCGATCTGGGTGGGAAGCCCCGCGATCAGCGCGCGATGCAGGGTGGCGTACTTGGCCGGCTCGTCGTTGAGCGTCCAGCCGAGCTCCTCGCACAGCAGCTTCAGCTGCCGGTGCAGCTCGCGCCACTCGCGCATGCGCAGGAAGCCGAGGAAGTGGCGCTCGCACCAGTCGCGCAGTTTCGACTGCGTCATCGCCTCGTGCGCGAGCTGGTAGGCGTCCCACAGCTTGAGGATGCCGACGAACTCGCTCTTCGGGTCGGTGAACTCGGCGTGCGCGGCATCGGCCGCGGCGCGCTTGTCGGCCGGGCGCTCGCGCGGGTCCTGGATGCCGAGGAAGGCGGCGATCGCCAGCATCTCGCGCAGGCAGCCGTGCGCGTTGGCCGCGATCAGCATGCGCGCGAGCTTCACATCCACCGGCAGCCGTGCCATCTGCCGGCCGATCGCGGTGAGCTTGCGCTCGCCGTCGACCGCGCCGAGCTCGGCCAGCTGCTGCCAGCCGTCGGCGATCGCGCGCGGATCCGGCGGTTCGAGGAACGGGAACTCCTCGATCTGGCCGAGACCGAGCGACAGCATGCGCAGGATCACGCCGGCCAGCGCGGCGCGGCGGATCTCCGGATCCGTGTAGTGCGGCCGCGACAGGAAATCGGCCTCGCTGTAGAGCCGGTAGCACACGCCCTCGCTGACGCGGCCGCAGCGGCCCTTGCGCTGGTCGGCGCTGGCCTGGCTGACCGGCTCGATGTGCAGGCGGTCGAGCTTGCCGCGCGGACTGTAGCGCTTCACCCGCGCCAGCCCCGGATCGGCCACGTAGCGGATCCGCGGCACCGTGAGCGACGTCTCGGCGACGTTCGTCGCGAGCACGATGCGCCGCTTCGGGCCCGGGTTGAACACCCGGTCCTGGTCGCGTGCGGACAGCCGTGCGTACAGCGGCAGCACCTCGGTCTCGCGGTACTTGCGCCGTTCCAGCGCCTGGTGCGCGTCGCGGATCTCGCGCTCGCCGGGCAGGAAGATCAGCACGTCGCCACGCGGATCTTCCCGGGTGATTTCGTCGCAGGCGGCGACGATGCCGTCCAGCACGCTGCGTGCGCCGTCCTCGGTGCCCTCGCCCTCCAGCGGCCGCCAGCGCACCTCGACCGGGTAGCCGCGGCCTTCCACGCTGACCACCGGCGCATCGCCGAAGTGCGCGGCGAAACGCTCGGTGTCGATGGTGGCGGAGGTGATGATGACTTTGAGATCCGGCCGGCGCGCGATCAGCTGCTTGAGGTAGCCGAGCAGGAAGTCGATGTTGAGGCTGCGCTCGTGCGCCTCGTCGATCACCAGCGTGTCGTATGCCGACAGCCAGCGGTCGGACTGGATCTCGGCGAGCAGGATGCCGTCGGTCATGAACTTCACCGCGGTCTGCTCGCCGACGTTCTCGGTGAAGCGCACCTGGTAGCCGACCGCGCCGCCCAGCGGCACGCGCAGCTCCTCGGCCACGCGGCGGGCGACCGCGCGCGCGGCGATCCGGCGCGGCTGGGTGCAGCCGATCATGCCGGCCTGTCCGCGCCCGGCGGCGAGGCACAGCTTGGGCAACTGGGTGGTCTTGCCGGAGCCCGTTTCGCCGGCCACCACCACCACCGGGTGCGCACGGATGAGCTCGACGATGCGCTCGGCCTCGCGCGCGATCGGAAGCGCAGGATCGACCGGCGCCTGCGGCAACGACGCCGCGCGCGCCTCGCGCTGCGCGACCGACTTCGCCAGCGCCTGCGCGAACGCCTCCTGCACCTTCGCGTCCTCCGGCGCGCGCGACCAGCGCGACCACAGCCCGTACAGTCGGCCGCGGTCGCGGCTCAGCGCGCCGTCGATGGCGGCGCGGGCCTGGCGTAACGCAGCGCTCGCGGGGGTCTGTCTAGAGTGCATGAGGAGGATCGACGCGCCCTATCGGCGCGGTAGGAACAACCGATTTCTCACCCGCAGGCGGGGCGGCTATTGTCGCCCGAACCCCGATCGGCAAGGAGACGACCGCATGGCCAAGCTGAAGACCGCGAAGTCCACCAAGTCCGGGAACGCGAGCGTGCTGCCGACTGGTAGCGCGCCGGCGATCGACATTGGCATCGGCGAGAAGGACCGCCGCACGATTGCCGACGGTCTCGCCCGCGTGCTCGCCGACAGCTATACGCTGTACCTGAAGACGCACAGCTTCCACTGGAACGTCACCGGACCGATGTTCAACACGCTGCACACGATGTTCGAAACCCAGTACACCGAGCAGTGGACGGCGCTGGACGAAATCGCCGAACGCATCCGCGCGCTCGGCTCGAAGGCGCCGGGCTCGTACGCCGAGTTCGCGCGGCTGTCGTCGATTCCGGACGAGGCCGAGATTGCCGACAACGCCGACTGGCGCGAGATGGTGCGCCAGCTGGTGGTCGGCAACGAGGCGGTGTGCCGCACCGCGCGCCGGGTGCTGAAGACCGCCGACGACGCCGGCGACGACCCGAGCGTCGACCTGCTTACCCAGCGCCTGCAGACGCACGAGAAATACGCCTGGATGCTGCGCTCGCTGCTGCAGTAGCCGCGCCGGCCGCCGCTCAGCGGCGGTCGAGCAACGTGCGCAGCACGATCGCGGTGGTGACGTCGTCCACGCCCTTGAGCCCGAGCACGGTCTCGCGCAGCCGCGCCAGCGCCTCCGGCGAGGCCACCCGCACCAGCACCAGCATGTCGGCGTCGCCGGCCATGCTGTGACACAGCTGCACCTGCGGCATCTCCGCCAGCGCCGGCAGCACGTCCTCGCAGGTGAACCCTTCGGCATGGCGCAACGTCAGCCATGCCAGCAACGTGTCCGGCGGCTGCCCGAGGCGCACGCCGTAGCCGGCGATCACGCCGCTGTCCTGCAGCCGCTGCAGGCGTTCCTGCACCGCGCTGCGCGACAGCCCGACCTCGCGCGCGAGCACGGCCGCGGGCCGGCGGGCGTCGTCCTGCAGCAGCGCGATGAGGCGGCGGTCGATGTCGTCGAGAACCTTCACGGCAGGCGGTCCGGCGGCGCGTTTCCGGCATTTTGCCGGGTTGAGACCGACAACCGATAGTCCGCACGATGACCGCCATGAACGCGGTCCTCGCTCCGATGCCGAAACGCCACCTCCCGCCGCTCCGGATCGTGCTGTCGCACTGCTGGACCGGCCATAGCAAGATCGGCTGGTATCCGGAACTGCAGCGCGAGGCCCGCGCGGCCGGGTTCGAGGTCGTCGCGCCGGACCTTCCGGATCCCGACACGCCCTCGCCCGCGGCCTGGCGCGAGGCGCTCGCCGCCGCGGTCGGCCGGCCCGACCCGCACACGGTGCTGGTCGGCCACAGCCTCGGCACGGTCAACGTACTCAACTATCTGGCGGCACTGCCGCGTGGACAGCAGGTCGGCGGCGCGGTGCTGGTGGCGCCGTTCGACGGCCCGATCGGCATCGCCGCGGTCGACGCGTTCGTCGGCAGCGGCCCCGATCTGGCGGCTGCCCGCGCCGCGTGCCGCCGGTTCCACCTGGTGTGCTCCGACGACGATCCGTACCTCGGCCCCGATCCGCTGGCGTTCGCGCTGCGCATGGGGCATCGGCTGGACGCGTCGGTGCACGTGGTCCACGGCGGCCGCCACTTCTCGCCGAGCGCCGGACCGAGCGCGGCGCCGCACCTGATCCGCTGGCTGCGCGACTGGCGCGCGGCCGCATCCCTCGAGGAAGCCCTGCAATGAACGTCGTCAACGCCGCCGCATTCACCGCCGACCGCGCCTGGGGCAGCCTCGAGTTGCTCGCGTTCGGCGACCACCGCGCCAAGGTGCATTGGACCGACCAACCCTACCGCTGGCACGAGAACACCGGCGATGAACTGTTCCTGGTGATCGACGGCGTGGTCGACATGTACTACGTCGAGGATGGCGAGGAACGCGTCGCCACGCTGCGCCCCGGCGACGCCGCGGTGTTCCGCTCCGGCGACCGTCACGTCGCGCATCCGCGCGGCGCGGCGCGGGTGCTGGTGGTCGAGCGTCACGACACCGACTGAGCGCGTTCAGCCGCTCGCCTCGCGCGGCAGCGTCCACTGCGCAGCGGTGAGCTGGGTGTAGCGCCCGAGCGCGTCGTCCAGCGGCGGCATCGAGTAGGTGCGGGTGTTGGCGAGTGCGCTGTATGGCGGCCGCCGCGCCGGCATGCGCAACGCGCGGCCCGGACGCTGCACCAGCCGGCTGGCGTCCACGCGCGCGCGGCGCGCCGCGCGCCGCGCCAGCTCGGCCCAGGTGACCGGCTCGCCGTTGGTGAGATGGCACAGCCCGCCCTCGCCGTCGATCAGCAGGTTCAGGCACACGTTCACCAGGTCCGGCACGTAGGTCGGCGACACGGTGACGTCGGACGCGGCCTCCAGCAGCGCGCCGCTGCTCAGCGCCTGCAGCGCCTTGTGCACGAAGTTGTGCACGTCCCACGGGCCGAAGAACGCGCTGGTGCGCACCACCAGCGCTTCCGGGTAGCGGTCCAGCACGCGGCGCTCGGCATCCGCCTTGCTGCGGCCGTAGACGTTGAGCGGCGCCGGCGAATCGCTCTCCACGTACGGCGCGCGCTTGCGGCCGTCGAACACCAGGTCGGACGAGAACGTCAGCAGGCGGCAGCGATGGCGCGCGCAGGCCACCGCCAGCCGCTCCGGGCCGAACGTGTTCTCGCGAAAACAGCGTTCCTCGTCGCGCTCGGCATCGTCCACCCGCACGTAGCCCGCGGCGTTGATGATCGCCCACGGCTGGTAGCGATCGAGCACGCGCTCGATCGCCTCGGGATCGGCGATGTCGAGCTCGCTGCGCTCGAGCAGCACGCAGTGCAGGTCGCGCTCGGCGCACACGCGCGCGAACGCCTGGCCGAGCGTGCCGCGCCCGCCGGTGATCAGGATCGGCGGCCCCGGGCGCCGCACCGCGCTTTGCTCCGTTCGCCCTTCGCGCGCCGACGTGCCAAGCAGGCGCCCGGGCCGGCGCCACCAACCGTTGCCGGCGAGCGCCGGATGCGCCGGCTCCGGTTCGCCGCGCGCGAGCTGTCTCAGCAGCGCGGCGACCGCGGTCGGGCGCAGCGTGCCGCCGCGCATGTCGAACGCGCCGGATTCGTAGTAGCCGCAGTCCTGGGTGACCAGGCAGTTCCAGTCGTAGACGCCGAGCAGGCCCCAGGCGGTCACCGCGCGCACGTCGGCGCCAGTGGCGCGGGCGCGCTGCGCGGCCTGCCAGATCTCCGCGACCCAGCGCATCTGGTCCTCGCGGGTGGCGTCGATGTGCGCCTCGGTCACCGCCAGCGGAATGCCGTAGCGCGCCCAGGTCTCCTCCAGCAGCGGCTGCAGGCCGGGACTGGGCGGGTCGAGCACGCGCACCGCCTCGATGTCGGCGTAGCGATGGCGGCCGTTGCCGCCGTGCAGGTGCGGCGGATAGCGCTCCAGCCGTTCGTCGATGAAGCGCTCGCTGGTGATGTAGTAGTTGATGCCGATCAGGTCCGGCGGCCGGCGGTGCTCGGTGTGCCAGTGCAGCTCGTCCTCGCTGGCGCGGCAGCGCACCGTCAGCCACCACCACAGCGGATGCGCGGGATCGACCCGCCCACACAGCAGGTCCCAGGCGAGCCAGCGCAGGTGGTTGTTGAACGTCGCTTGGTACGCCAGCAGCGGCGTGCTCCAGGTCTTGCCGAGATCGTCGGTCTGCACCAGCTGCGCGTCCGGCACCACCTGCTCGATGGCGCGCATCGCCAGCACCGTGGCGCGGCACTGGTTCAGCAGCGCCGTCCTGAACGTCGGCTCGTCACGCGCGTGCGGGTACCAGAAGCCGTACAGGCCGCTGAAGCGCGCGGTGGTCAGCGGCTCGTTGATCGGGGTGTAGTGGCGTACCCACGGATAGCGCGCGGCCACCTGCGCGGCGTACGCGGCCAGCTTGTCCGGAAATGCCGGGTCGACCAGGCTGGTGTGGCGCGGCCCGCTGCCGTGATGCACCAGGCCGACGATCGGCGTGATGCCGAGCTCGCGCACGATCTCCAGCCGCTCGTCCGACCACGACCAGTCCGGCGTCTCGCCGTCGGGCATGACGCGCTCCCACAACACCGGGAAGCGCAGCGTGGTGATGCCGAGGTCGGCGAGCCGATGCAGGTGCTCGCGGCACAGCAGCCCGGGCATGCGATCGAGCTGGCTGAACCAGCGGTCGCCGACCCGGTTGACGGTGCATTCGACCCCGCCCCACAACTCCAGTTCCGGCCGTCCGGTCGGACTTCGCATGGCCGGATCCGCCACGTCAACGCAGGCCGATCACGGGCGGCGCCGCGCCGGCCCCGGCCTGGGCTCCGAGCATCGACGCGGTCTCGGTCTCCTTCGCCGACAGGCCCATCTTCTCCAG
Source organism: Lysobacter sp. (assembly GCA_035645555.1). Classification (GTDB taxonomy): domain Bacteria; phylum Pseudomonadota; class Gammaproteobacteria; order Xanthomonadales; family Xanthomonadaceae; genus Lysobacter_F. The sequence goes on from DASQMI010000096.1 coordinate 30,805, forward strand.
CACGTACTCCGCGGCCTTCAGCGCCGCGCCGACGCACTGGTCCATGTTGTAGTAGCGGTACTGTGCCAGCCGCCCGACGAACGTCACGTCCACCTCCTGCAGCGCCAGTGCCTCGTAGCGCTTGAACAGCGCCTCGTTCTCCGGCCGCGGCACCGGGTAGTACGGATCGCCTTCCGCCTGCGGGTACTCGCGCACGATCGACGTGCCCGGATGCTTCTGCCCGGTGAGGTGCTTGAACTCGGTGATGCGGGTGAAGTCGTAATCGTTGGGGTAGTTGACCGTGCCGACCGGCTGGTACTGCACCGTGTCCGGCAGGTGCTGGTGCTCGAAGCGCAGCGAGCGGTACGGCAGCCGGCCGTACAGGTAGCCGTAGAACGCATCGATCGGCCCCGTGTAGACCACATGGTTGGATCGCACCCGCTGGCGCAGCGCGAAGTAGTCGACCCCGAGCTCCACCTTGATGTTCGGGTGGTCGAGGATCTGCCGGAACATCGCCGTGTAGCCGTGCAGCGGCATGCACTGGAACTTGTCGGTGAAGTAGCGGTCGTCGCGGTTGGTGCGGGTCGGGATGCGCGCGGCCACCGACGCCGCCAGCTCGGACGGATCCAGCCCCCACTGCTTGCGCGTGTAGCCGCGGAAGAACTTCTCGTACAGGTCGCGGCCGACCGCGTTGATCACCACGTCCTCGCTGGTGCGGATCTGCTCGCGCGGCTCGCGCACGCTGTCGTAGAACGCCTGGATGCTGTCCTCGTCGAGGTCCAGCCCATACAGGCGGTTGACGGTATCGATGTTGATCGGGATCGGCAACAGCTGGTCGCCGACCTTGGCCAGCACGCGGTGTTCGTACGGCCGCCAGCTGGTGAACTGCGACAGGTAATCGGCGATGCGCGGGCTGTTGGTGTGGAAGATGTGCGGGCCGTACGGGTGGATCAGCACGCCGTGCTCGTCCTCGCGGTCGTAGGCGTTGCCGCCGATGTGGTCGCGGCGGTCGATCACCAGCACCTCCAGCCCGCGCTCCGCGAGCTGGCGCGCCACCACGCTGCCGGAGAAGCCGGCGCCGACGACGAGGACGTCCGTTTTCATGCCGATGCCCTGTTCTGCAGACGCGGCGCCAGCGCCGCCTGGATGTGTCCCTCCATCGCTCGCACGATCGCGTCCCAGGTGGACGCCTGCGCGCGCTCGATGCCCTGCGCGATCAGCGGCTGCGACGGCGCGCGCCACGCGCGCTCCACCGCATCGAGGAATTCGTCGTTGGAGTAGGCGACGTCGACCACCGGGGTGAAGTTGCGCACCACGTCGGCGACCGCGGTGGACACGATCGGCTTGCCGGCCGCCATGTACTCCAGCGTCTTGGTCGGATTGATGTAGCGGGTGGCTTCGTTGAGCGCGAACGGCATCAGGCAGACGTCGAAGCCCTTCACCAGCGCCGGCAGGTCGGCGTAGTCGCGCTGGCCGAGCCAGTGGATGTTCGGTCGCTCCGGCAGCTCGCTGCGGTCGACCTTGGCGAACGGGCCGACCATCGCGACCGTAGCCTCGGGAAAGCGCTCGGCGAGCGCGTCGATCAGCGTGTAATCGAGCCGCTCGTCGATCACGCCAAAATAGCCGAACACCGGCCGCGGCAGACCGGCCAGCTCCGCCGGCACCGCGGTGTCGGCGCGGCGCGCCTTGCCGAAATGTTCGACGTCGACGCCGCAGCCGTAGAAATGCACGTTGCTGTGGCGGCGCGACTTGGATTCGTACAGCTGGTAGCCGCCGGTGAACACCACGTCCGCATTGCGCAGCAGGAACGCCTCGCGCTCCGGAAGCTCCGGCGGCGCGAAGCGGAAGTTCGCCAGTTCGTCCATGCAGTCGTACACCACGCCGTGCGCGCCGAAGCGGCCCATGAAGCACGGCGAAGTCATCGGCGAGTAGAACCACTGGACCGGCTGCTCGAAGCGCCCGGCCAGCAGCGGGTGCGAGCGCAGCGCGGCTTCCAGCATCGGCAGGATCGCCTGGCACTGCGCGTCGACGTGACCGAGCGTGCCGGGCACGAACGGCAGCACGCGCACCACGTTCGGATGCGGCTCGCTGATCTCCAGGCGGGCTTCGCCGTCGGTGAGGATCGGATCCTCGATGAACAGGATGCGATGCGTGCGCGCGAGCCGGGAGAAGATCTGCTGCGGCCGCTGCCAGACGAAATCCCAGCGCAGATGGCAATGCACGATCAGCGGAAACCGCTTCAACCAGTCTGGGCCGACGGTGTCGGACTCGGTTCCGTCAACGGCGCGTATGTTCGGATGAGGATGGGGACGGGACGCGGACGCGGTGGATGCCGACGTTGCGGCGATGCTCGCGTCCTGGGCGCTGCCGTTCGCGACCCTGAGGCCCGGCTCATCCTTCGATGCCGACATGTCACTCTCGCTTTATGGACTCGCTGTCAGTCTCGGCCACGGCACCTCGTGGCAGAGTGAAAGCGGATAACGCATGGCGACGCAGGACAAGCAAGCTCAACCGTGGCCGGAAGAGACCGAGGCCTATCCGCGACCGCAATTGCGGCGCGCGCACTGGATGTCGCTCGACGGCCCTTGGCGATTCCGCTTCGACAACGAAAAACGCTTCCGGCATCCGCGCGAGATCGACGATTGGCCGTTGAGCATCGTGGTGCCGTATCCGGTGGAGGCCAACGCCAGCGGCATCGGCGACCGCGGCTTCCACCATGCCTGCTGGTACGAGCGCGAGTTCGAGATCGCGGCCGATGGCGAGCGCGTGATCCTGCACTTCGGCGCGGTCGATTACCGCGCCCGCGTATGGGTCAACGGCCACTACGTGGTCAGCCACGAAGGCGGGCACACGCCGTTCTCCGCCGACATCACCGACGTGCTCGATCCGTCCGGTCGGCAGACGGTGAGCGTGTTCGTCGAGGACGACCCGCACGAGCTGACCAAGCCGCGCGGCAAGCAGGACTGGCAGCTGGAGCCGCACTCGATCTGGTATCCGCGCACCACCGGCATTTGGCAAACGGTGTGGGTCGAACGCGTGCCGCGCACCTACGTGCAGAAGATCCGCTGGACGCCGCACGTGGAAGGTTTCGCGCTGACGTTCGAGGCGCGCGTGGTCGGCGACGCGCGCCCCAACCTGTCGATCGAGCTGCAGATCCGCCACAAGGACCGCGTGCTCGCCAACGACCGCTACATGGTGGTGGATATGGAAGTCGACCGCCGGATCATCCTGTCCGACCCGGGCATCGATGACTTCCGCAACGAGCTGCTGTGGAGTCCGGAGCGGCCGCAGCTGCTGGACGCGCGCATCCGCCTGCTCGACGGCGACACGGTGATCGACGAGTTCGAAAGCTACACCGCGCTGCGTTCGATCGGCATCCTGCGCGAGCGGCTGATGCTGAACGGCCGCCCATACCTGATGAAGCTGGTGCTCGATCAGGGCTATTGGCCCGACACCCTGCTCGCTGCGCCCAACGACGCCGCGCTGCGCCGCGACGTGGAGCTCGCCAAGGCGATGGGCTTCAATGGTGTACGCAAGCACCAGAAGATCGAGCACCCGCGCTACCTGTACTGGGCCGACCGGCTCGGCCTGCTGGTGTGGGAGGAGATGCCGTCGGCGTACCGCTTCACCCGCACCGCGATCAAACGGCTGGTGCGCGAGTGGTCGGAGGTGATCGAGCGCGACTACAGCCACCCGTGCATCGTCACCTGGGTGCCGTTCAACGAATCCTGGGGCGTGCCGGAGCTGACCTCGGTCGGCGCACACCAGCACGCAGTGGCCGCGCTCTACCACCTCACCAAGACGCTGGACCCAACCCGGCCGGTGGTCGGCAACGACGGCTGGGAGAGCAGCGCCACCGACATCATCGGCATCCACGACTACGACGCCAGCACCGACCACCTGCGCCAGCGCTACGGACCGGAAGTGAGCCCGCAGCAGCTGCTGCAGCAGCGCCGCCCCGGCGGCCGCGTGCTGCTGCTGGACGACTACGCGCACCGCGGCCAGCCGATCGTGCTGACCGAGTTCGGCGGCATCGCGTTCGACCGGCGCACGCAGCCGAACGGCAGCGACATCTGGGGCTATTCGCTGGCCGAGGAGGAGGAGGATTTCGCGCACCGGTTCACCGAGCTGATGGACGTGGTGTCGCATACCGCGCTGTTCAGCGGCTATTGCTACACCCAGTTCTCCGACACCTTCCAGGAAGCCAACGGCCTGCTCACCGCCGAGCGCGTGCCGAAGATCCCGATCGAACAGATCGCCAAGGCGGTCAACGTGTCGCGCACCTACATCCCCGGAGGCGTGTAGATGCACCGGCTCGAGCTGGCCAAGCCGGACGGGCGGGCGCTGACCCTGTACGGACGCGCGCCGCTGCGCATCGACGGCCCGGCGCCGAGCCCGTTCGCCACGCCGCTGACCGCGCAGCCACACCTGCGCCGGCACCCGCTGCGCGACGAGTGGATCACCTACGCCGCGCACCGCCAGGACCGCACGTTCCTGCCGCCGCCGGAATACAACCCGCTCGCGGTCACCGTCGACCCGGCCCACCCGACCGAGCTGCCGGCCGGCAACTGGGACGTGGCGGTGTTCGACAACCGCTTCCCTTCGCTCAGCCTCGCCGCGCAGGACCGCCCGGCGTCGATCGTCGACACCGCGCCGGGGCTCGGCAAGTGCGAGGTGGTGGTGTTCACCCAGCAACGCGAATCGGCGCTCGCGAAGCTGCCGCTGTCGCATATCGAGCTGCTGCTGCGCGTATGGGCCGAGCGCACCGTGCGACTCGGCGCACTGGAGTCGATCCGCTACGTGCTGCCGTTCGAGAACCGCGGCGCCGAAGTCGGCGTCACCCTGCACCACCCGCACGGGCAGATCTACGCGTATCCCACCGTGCCCCCGGTGCCGGCGCGCATGCAGGAGGTGGCGCGCGCGTATTACGCGCAGCACGGCCGTGGCGTGCTGCAGGACCACATCCGGCGCGAGCTCGCCGACGGCGAGCGCGTGCTGTACCGCGGTCCGCATGCGGCGGCGTTCGTGCCGGCGTGCGCGCGCTATCCGTACGAGGTGTGGGTGGCGCCGATCGAGCCGGTGCCGAGCTTCGTCGAACTCGATGACGCCACCCGTGCCGATCTCGCGCGCGCGCTGAAGACCGTGCTGCTGAAGTACGAGGCGCTGTGGCAGCGACCGTTCCCGTACCTGATGGCGTGGTACCAGGCGCCGACCGACGGCCGCCCGCACCCGGAGGCGCACCTGCACGCCGAGTTCTATCCGCCCTACCGCACCCGCGAGCGCCTGAAGTACCTGGCCGGCACCGAACTCGCCGCCGGCTGGTTCGCGATGGACGCACTGCCGGAGGAAAAGGCGCGCGAGCTGCAGGCGGTGGCCGTGGAGCTCGAAGCATGAGCGCGGCGGGGGGGCAGGCGACGGCGCGCGCGCCCGGGCGCGTCAATCTGCTCGGGGAGCACACCGACTACAACGACGGCTTCGTGTTGCCGACCGCGATCCCGCAGCACACCACGGTGGCGTTGCGGGTCAACGGCAGCGCGCGCTTCCGGGTGCGCAGCACGGATCTCGACGGCGATGCGGAGTTCGCGCTCGGCGCGCCGCCCGCCGCACAGTTCGCCCGCTACGTCTACGGCTGCCTGCACGAGGTCGCCGCGCGCGGTGCCGACGTGCCGGGGCTCGATATCGAGATCGCGTCCGACGTGCCGATGGGCGTCGGGCTGTCCTCCAGCGCCGCGCTGGAGGTGGCGATGCTGCGCGCGTTGCGCTCGCTGCTCGGCCTGGCGTTCGACGACGTCGAGGTCGCGCGGATGGCGCAGCGCGCCGAGATCGAGCACGCCGGCGTGCACTGCGGGATCATGGACCAGATGGCCTCGAGCCTCGCCGCGCCGGGGCGCATGCTGTTCCTCGACACCCGCTCGCTGCAGCGGCGCGTGCTGCCGATGCCGGCCGACGCCGAGCTGCTGGTGCTGGATTCGGGCATCAGCCGCTCGCTCGCCGCCAGCGGCTACAACACCCGCCGCGCCGAATGCGAGCAGGCGGCCGCGATGCTCGGCGTGGTTTCGCTGCGCGACGTCGAGGACCCGGCCGCGGTGGAGCGGCTGCCGGAGCCGCTGCGCCAGCGCGCCCGCCACGTGGTCAGCGAGAACACCCGCGTTCTGCAGGCGATCGACTGCGAGGACGCCGCGGCGTTCGGGCGGCTGATGAACGCGTCGCACGCCAGCCTGCGCGACGACTACGCGGTGTCGGTGCCGCCGCTGGACACGCTGGTCGCGCTGCTGCAGGCGCATCCAGGCGTGCACGGCGCGCGGCTCACCGGTGCGGGCTTCGGGGGCGCCTGCGTGGCGCTGTGCCACGCCGGGCAGGCGCGTGCGGTCGCCGATGACGTGCTCGCGCGCTACCGCGACGCCGGCCATGCCGGCCGCCTGCTGGTGCCTACCGGCTAGTACCCCTGCGCGCGATGCCAGCGCAGCGCGCTTTCCAGGATCGGTTCCAGCGTGGTGTATTTCGGCTGCCAGCCGAGCTCGGCGCGCGCCTTCACGCTGGAGGCGACCAGCACCGCCGGATCGCCCGGCCGGCGCGCCTCGACCGTACACGGGATGCTGTGGCCGCTCACCCGCTCCGCCGCGGCGATCACCTCGCGCACCGAGAAGCCGCTGCCGTTGCCGAGGTTGAAGCCGTGTGCGCCCGGATGGCGTTCGAGGTAGGCGAGCGCGAGCAGGTGCGCCTGCGCCAGGTCGTCGACGTGCACGTAGTCGCGGATGCAGGTGCCGTCGCGGGTCGGATAGTCGTCGCCAAAGATCTTCAGCCCCGGCCCAGTGCCGAGCGCGGCACGCAGCACGTTCGGAATCAGGTGCGTTTCCGGCTGGTGCGCCTCGCCGATGCTGCCGTCCTCCGCGGCGCCGGCGGCGTTGAAGTAGCGCAGCGCCACCGAGCGCAGACCGTACGCCTGGGCGGCGTCGGCGAGGATGCGCTCCACCATCAGCTTGCTCGCGCCGTACGGGTTGATCGGCTGGGTCGGATGCGTCTCGTCGATCTGATCGGACTGCGGCTGGCCGAAGATCGCCGCGGTCGAGGAGAACACCAGCTTGTCGATCCCGTGGCGCTGCATCGCCTGCAGCAGGTTGAGCGTGCCGGTCACGTTGGCGTCGTAGTAGGCGTACGGCTGCGTCACCGATTCGCCGACCAGCGAACGCGCGCAGAAATGCATCACCGCGTCGAACTCGCGCCCGGTGAACGCACGGCCAAGCGAGGCGGGATCGAGCACGTCGGCCTGCACGAACTCGCCCCAGCGCACCGCCTCGCGGTGTCCGGTGGACAGGTTGTCGAGCACGGTGACTCGGATTGAGTGCAAGGCCAGCCAGCGCGCCATGTGGCTGCCGATGTAGCCGGCGCCGCCGCAAACGAGGATGTGCATGTGGCGTGTCGTGCCCGTGGAATCGCCTCGGCTAGCATGGCCTGCCCCACCGCGAAGCCGCCGTGACCATCGCCGACGCCCGTGCGCTCGTCCTCGAAGCCGGCGCCACCCGCGCCGTGCTGCTGCCCTCGCACGGCATGCTGGTGGCGTCGCTGCGTCACCATGGCATCGAATCCCTGCGCGCAATCGACGATCTCCCGCAGGCGGCGCAGCGCGGCACGCCGGCGGGCCTGCCGCTGCTGCACCCGTGGGCGAACCGGCTGGCGGGTGACCGTTACCGCGTCGGCGACCGCGAGGTCATCCTGCCCACGGAATCCGACCTGCTGCTGCGCGATGCCAACGGCCTGCCGCTGCACGGCGTGCCGTGGTCCCGGCTGCCGTGGCAGCTCGAGCGCCACGACACCCGCACCGTGCACGCGCGCCTGGCCTGGACGCGGCCGGAGTGGCGCGCACTGTTCCCGTTCGCGCACACGCTGGAGCTGCACGTCACGCTCGATGCCGGCGCGCTGACGATCGCGATGGTCCTGCACGCGGAAGATGCGCGGGTGCCGGTGAGCTTCGGCTTCCACCCGTATTTCGGCCTGCCCGGCGCGCGCGACGGCTGGCATCTGCGCACGCCGCCGCTGCGCTGGCTCGACCTCGACGCGCGCAAGTTGCCGACCGGTCATGCGCGCGCGTTCGCCGGCTTCGACCAACCCCTCGCCGCGCTCGACCTCGACGACGGTTTCGCGCTCCGGGCCGCGTCCGGCACCTGCACGCTCGTGGCGGGCGCGCATGCGCTCCACCTCGACCTGCTCGAAGGTTTCAGCCATCTGCAGATCTACGCGCCGCGCGGTGCGGACTTCATCTGCCTGGAACCGATGGCCGCACCGACCAACGCCCTGCTCAGCGGCGACAACCTGCGCTTCGCCGAACCCGCGCGGCCCTACCGCGCGGCGTTTCGCGTCCGCCTCGGCTGATCGGCGAAGGCCGCTGCGTCGGGACCGCGCCCCGCACCCGCTTGCGTTGCGTGCACGCGAACGGCAAGCCGTGGACGTTCAGGTCCGCAGCCCACCCGCGTCCGTCGGCCGGAGCCTCGCCGGTTCGGGAACGAGAAAGCGCTTGCGATACTGGGCGGGGCTCAGTCCGGTGACACGCTTGAACAGGCGGCGGAAGAACGCCGCATCCTCGTAGCCGACGCGCCAGCTGATCTCCTCGACCGAGTTGCCTGTGCGCTCCAGGCGGCGCTTGGCGTCTTCGATCCGCAGCCGGTGCACGTAGGCGATGGGCGTCATTCCGGTCGCCTGCGCGAAACGACGCTTGAACGTCCGCGCGGGGAGCCGGGAGCAGCGCGTGGCCTCCTCGACCGGATTGGCGACCGCGAAGTTTTTCTCGAGCCACCGCTGGATCTGGCTGATCTGCGTGTCCCCGTGGTGGGTCGGCGGATCGAACGTGAGATACGGCGTCAGGCCTTCCTGATGCCACTGCAGCGCGAACAGGCGCGCGACCTCATGGCACAGCGTCGGCCCGGAATAGCGTGCGATCAGGTACAGCGCCAGATCGTGCCAGCTCGTCGAAGCACCGGAACTCACCAGCTCCTCGCGGTCGCCGGTGACGACCAGCGCATGCTGCTCCTGGATGCGCATCGACGGATACGCTTGCGCCAATGCCGGCGCATAACCGAAGTGGACGGTGACATCACGCCCGTCGAACAGCCCGGTTTCGCCCAGCAGAAAGATCCCGGAACACGCCGAGGCAAGGAGCGCGCCGCGTTCGTGCACGTGACGCAGCCAGTCGACGATCGCCGGGTACTGGCCCTTCCGCCACGCCTGGCGAAGCAGTATCGACGGCACGATCACCACGTCCGGCGACTTCATGTCGCGGATGGAGCGACCGGCGGTGACGGTCACGCCGCTGGCCAGCCGCAGCTCACCGGCTTCGACGCCGACGATCTCGACGTCGAACGGTGCTCGCGGCGCGATGTCGGCCTGCGCCCAACCCATCAGTGTGGGCGCGCTCAGCACGTCGTGGAGGCCGAACAGCGTCGACGCGGTCGCCTCCGGGATTGCGACCAGGCACACCTGGCGCGGCGCGGCGCCCTGATTCCTGGCCTGCATTGGCATGTCGACTCCACGCTTGCTGGCACAAGGCGACCGCCCGTGGCAGAAATGCCTCCTGCGACGGCGTCGGCCGAGCGCGACCATCTTAGCTCCGAAGTTCTGGAGCACGCAGATGATCGACGAAGCCAAGCTCGACGCGTTCGTAAACCGCGCCATCACCGACATCGCCGCTGGCTACGCCGGCGTCATGGTCAGCCTGGGCAGCCGGCTTGGCCTCTACCGGACCATGGCCGGCGCGGGCCCGCTGAGCGCGGCCGAGATCGCCGCCCGTGCCGATTGCGCGGAACGCTACGTGCTGGAGTGGCTCAACTCGCAGGTGGCCGCCGGCTACCTCGACTACCACCCGACCAGCGGCACCTACGAGCTGTCCCCGGAGCACGCCCTCGTGCTGGCCGACGAATCGAGCCCCTGCTACATCCCCAGTGCGTGGAACACGCCGGCGTCGATGTGGCTCGACGAGGACAAGGCGGTCGACGCGTTCCGCACCGGCAAGGGCATTCCCTGGGGCGAGCACAACGGGCGCCTGTTCTGCGGCGTGGCGGCGTTCTACCGCAATGCCTACCGCGCCAACCTGGTCAAGGAATGGCTGCCGGCGCTCGACGGCGTGGTCGAGAAGCTCGCGGCGGGCGCGACGGTTGCGGACGTCGGTTGCGGACACGGACATTCCACAATCTTCATGGCCGAGGCGTTCCCGAAGTCGCGGTTCTACGGCTTCGACGTGCATGCGCCTTCGATCGAGGAGGCCACACGCAATGCGACCGCCGCCGGCGTCGCAGACCGCACGTCGTTCGCCGTGGCGAACACCACCGGTTATCCGCAGCGGCAGTACGATCTGCTCTGCTTCTTCGACTGCCTGCACGATCTGGGCGATCCGGTGGCCGCCGCCGAGTACGCTGCCGGCGCACTGGCGCCCGATGGCACGCTGATGCTGGTCGAGCCCTTCGCCCACGACAGCCTGGAGCAGAACATCTCCCCGGTGGCGCAGATCTACTACGCCGCTTCGTCGATGATCTGCTGTGCCCACGCCATTTCCGAAGGCGGCCATCTGGTCCTCGGCGCGCAGGCCGGGCGCGCGCGCCTCGCCGAAGTGTTCCGCAAGGCCGGCTTCACGCGGTTCCGGGTCGCGGTCGAAACGCCGTTCAACCTGGTCATCGAGGTCCGCCGCTGACCTCCACCTTCGCGCGCCCGGAGCGTGGACGCAGCGGCTCCCGCGCCGCGCGTCCGGCCACGGGCGCGTCTTTCGTGAACGAGGCACGGAAACCGGCGAGACAGGGCGAGGATGGTGGGCCGTGTAGGGGTCGAACCTACGACCAACTGGTTAAAAGCCAGCTGCTCTACCACTGAGCTAACGGCCCATTGCGATGCGGCGCCGCGCATTGCGCGCGGGCCGGCATTCTAGCGCAGCGCCTGCGGCGCTGCAGGCGGATCAGGCGGCAGGCGCGTAGCGGGTCGGATCGGGCACGCCGGCGGCGGCGAAACCCTCGGCGCGCAGCCGGCAGGCGTCGCAGTGGCCGCAGGCGCGGCCGTCGGCGTCGGCTTGGTAGCACGACACGGTGGCCGCGAAGTCGACACCCAGGCGCACGCCCTCGCGCACGATGTCGGCCTTGCTGAGCTGCTGCAGCGGTGCGTGGATGCGCAGGCCGGCGCCCTCGACGCCGGCCTTGGTGGCGAGGTTGGCCAGCCGTTCGAACGCGGCGACGAACTCCGGGCGGCAATCCGGGTAGCCCGAGTAGTCGACCGCATTGACGCCGCAGAAGATGTCCGCCGCGCCGAGCACCTCGGCCCAGCCGAGCGCGACCGCCAGCATGATGGTGTTGCGCGCCGGCACGTAGGTGACCGGGATCGGATCCGGCGCGCGCGCATCGGTGTCGAGCGGCACGGCGATCGCATCGTCGGTGAGCGCCGAACCGCCGATGCTGCGCAGGTCGACGTCGACCACCTTGTGCGCGACCGCGCCCATCGTGCGCGCCAGCCGCGCGGCGGCCTGCAGCTCGGAGGTGTGACGCTGGCCGTAGCGCACGCTCAGCGCATGCACGACGAAGCCCTGCGCGCGCGCAATCGCGAGCACCACGGCGGAATCCATGCCGCCGGACACCAGCACGACGGCGGGAGCGCCGGGCTTGGGGATTCGGGATTCGGGACGGAGGGTAGTCATGACGTGCGCCAACAGCGGTGAACCAACGCAGCAAGCGGGCGCATCAAGCGCCGCGTGCCCGAATCTCTAATCCCGCATCCCAAATCCCGGCTCCTCACCGGCCCGGCTCGTCGTTCCACAGCAGTTTGTGCAGCTGGATCTGGAAGCGCACCGGCAGCCGGTCGGCGACGATCCAGTCCGCGAGCGCGGTCGGATCGACCTGGCCGAAGCTCGGCGAGAACAGCACCTCGCAACGCTCCGGCAGACGGTGCTCGGCGATCACCTGGCGCGCCCACTCGTAATCGGCGCGGCTGCAGATCACCAGCTTCACCTGGTCGTGCGCGGTCAGCAGTTCGAGGTTCGACCACAGGTTGCGGTGCGCCTCGCCGGAGTCGGGCGTCTTGATGTCGACCACGCGCGATACGCGCGGATCCACTTCGGCGATATCCAACGCGCCGGAGGTTTCCAGCGATACCTCGTAACCGGCGTCGCACAGCGCCGCGAGCAGGCGCAGGCAGCGCTTCTGCGCCAGCGGCTCGCCGCCGGTGACGCAAACATGGCGCACGCCGTGGCGCGCAACCTCGGCGAGGATGGCATCGATCGTCCACCACTCGCCGCCGTGGAACGCATACGTGGTGTCGCAGTACTGGCAGCGCAGCGGGCAGCCGGTCAGGCGCACGAACACCGTGGGCCAGCCGGCCGCACGGGCCTCGCCCTGCAGCGACAGGAAGATCTCGGTGAGCTTGAGCCGGTCCGCCGATGCGGCGGCCGCATCGGGCACGACGGCATTCATCCGCGGAAGTCTAGCAAGGCCGGCCGCGGTCCCTGCCGCGCCGCGCGACGTGCGTTCAGCGCACGCGCGCCAGCCGGATCGCGGCCAGGCGGTCGGCCGCCGAACGCGCGGCGTCGCTGCCCGGATAGCGCTCGGTGACCTGGGTCAGCGTGCGCTCGGCGGCGTCGTACTGCTGCTGGCCGTACTGGGTCAGGCCGATCTTGAGCAGCGCGCCGGGCGCCTTGTCGTGGGTGGGGTAGCGTTCGAGCAGCGCCTGGAACTGCGGCAGCGCCAGCTCGTAGTTGCGTGTGACGTAATAGCTCTCGCCGAGCCAGTACATCGCATTCGGGGCGTAGGCGCCGTTCGGGTACTGCTGCACGAACGCCTGGAACAGGCGTGCGGCCTCGGCGTACTTGCCGGCCTTCAGCGCCGCGAACGCGGCGTCGTAGGCCTCGCGCTCGCCGGTGGCGGGCACCGCCGCGCTGCCGCCGCGGGCGCCGTTGGCGGCCGGTGCGCGTTCCGCCGGCGGCGGGGCCGGAAGCGCGGCGCCCGCGCCGCCCGTTCCCGCCGGCTTCGGCGGCACCGGTGCGTTCGGGCTGGCGCCTTCCAGACGGTTGAGGCGGTCGTCCACGTCCAGGTACTGCGCCCGCATCGATTCGTCGAGCTGGCGGTTCTGCTGCTGCAGCTCCTCGACCTGCGCGCGCAGTGCCTGCACCTCGCTGCGCAGCTGGGCGATCTGGTTGAGCAGTTCGACGTTGCCCTGGTTGCTGGCGGCACGCGCCTCCAGCGCGGCGACGCGATCGGCCAGGCTGGCGCGCTGGGCGAACGCCGGCGCGGTGGCCAGCACCAGCAGGCAGGCGAGCGGACGGGCGAATCGGGTCATGGCGGTGCTCCGTCGATCAGCAGCGGACGCCGCGCGCGCCCGCCCCACGGGGGACGGGCGACGCGGGTTCGATCCGCCTTATCGCGCGGTGTAGATGATCTCGACGCGACGGTTCTTGGCCCAGCACTCCTCGCTGGAGTCCGTGCAGCCCGGGCGCTCCTCGCCGTAGCTGGTCACGGTGATCTGGCCGGCGGAGCCGCCGTTGGCCTGGATCGCCGAGGACACCGCGTTGCCGCGACGCTCGCCGAGGCCCATGTTGTACTCGCGGCTGCCGCGCTCATCGGCGTGGCCTTCCAGGTTCATCCGCGACGACGGCCGGTCGCGCAGGTACTTCGCGTGGCAGGCCATCACGTTCTGGAACTCCGGACGCAGCGTGTCCTGGTCGAAGTCGAAGTACACCACGCGCTGGCGCAGGCAGGCGTCGCGGTCGAGGTCTTCCGGGGTGTACACGCCGGAGGTGGCCGGCGCGGTCTCGGTCGGCGTGCTCGGCGTCGGCGTGGTGTCGGCCGGCGGGGTTTCCTTGACCTTCTTGGTGCAGGCGACCGCGGCCGTGCACATCAGTGCGGTCAGCAGCAAACGGGTCGTGGCGTTCATCGTCGTTCCTCGTCTATGAGCGTGTCACGGGGTGGCCCGAAGGCCGGTGGGTCCTACGGAAATCCTCAACGCGGCAGCCGGAACGGCCCCCAGGCGGGCTCGCGCACGTCGCCTTCGGCGAGCACCAACCGCTGGCGCACGCGGCCATCGGCGGACACCGCGTACAGCACCCCGCGGCGGCCTTCACGCGCAGCATAGAGCAGCATCATGCCGTTCGGAGCGAAGCTCGGCGATTCGTCCAGCGAACCGGGCGACAGCGTGTCCCAGCGCGGGCTGCCGGTGCTGCTGTCCATCAGCGCGATGCGGTAGGTGTTGCCGGCGCCCTGCGCGACGGCGAGCTTCTTGCCGTCCGGCGACAGGTCGGGGCTGGCGTTGTAGCTGCCCTGGAAGGTGACGCGTGCGGCCGCGCCGCCGCTGGCCGGCACGCGGTACACCTGCGGGCGGCCGCCGCGGTCGGAGGTGAAGTAGATCGCGCTGCCGTCCGCGCTCCAGGTCGGCTCGGTGTCGATGGCGAAATGGTTGGTGAGCTGGGTCAGCGCGCGGCTGCCGAGATCCATCACGTAGATCTCCGGGTTGCCGCTGCGCGACAGCGTCAGCGCCAGCCGGCGGCCGTCCGGCGAGAACGCCGGCGCGCCGTTGATGCCGCGGAACTTGGCGACCAGCTCGCGCTTGCCGGTGGCGATGTCCTGCAGGTAGATCGACGAATTGCCGCCTTCGAAGCTGACGTAGGCGAGCCGGCGCCCGTCGGGGCTCCACGCCGGCGACAGCAGTGGTTCGCCGGAGCGCACCACGGTCTGCGGGTTGTAGCCGTCGGAGTCGGCGACCATCAGCGCGTAGCGGGTCGCGCGCCCGCTGCCGACCGCGGTGACGTAGGCGATGCGGGTGAAGAACGCGCCGCGGATGCCGGTGATCTTCTCGTACACCGCATCGCTGATCTGGTGCGCGAGGTCGCGCAGCGCGCTACCGCGCGCGGTCAGCGCAAAGCCGAGCAGGCGCTCCTGCTTGGCGATGTCGAACAGCTCGTACTCGACGCGGTAGGCGCCGTCACCGCCGTCGAGCACGCGGCCGACCACGATGTAGTCCTGGTTGAGCGCGCGCCAGGTGGCGTAGTTGATTTCGCCGCCGCGGGTGGGCCGCTCGGCCAGGCCGTCCGGCGGCAGCGCGCGGAACTGGCCGGAGCGCTCGAGATCGGCGCGGACCACAGCGGCGATGTCGGTTTCGGGCGCCGCACCGCTGCCCTGGTACGGCATCGGCACCACCACGATCGGCGTCGCCGCGGCATTGCCGCCGACGATGTCGATCTCCAGCCCCTGCTGCTGGGCGGACGCGGTGAACGGAAGCAGGCAGGCCAGCACGGCGGCCAGCCACGGCAACAACACTCGACTCATCGGTTCGTCCTGTTCAGCTTTCCGAATTGTAGGCACGAGTCGAGTCAAGCCGGTCACAACGGCTCGTGAATGGCGGCCTTCATCACGCTGTCACGCCCCCGTCAGCCCCCGTGCGCGTGGGCCGACGCTACGGCTCCTCGGCGCGGAAATTGAGCGTGAGGTTGCGCTGGAACACCGACTCGAACCCCGCGTACGGCAGCGGCTGCGCCTTCAGCACCGCGGCTTCCACCGAGCGGCGGCCCTGCTCGTCGTACGCGCACGGCTCGACCACGCGGACCTCCAGCACGCGCCCACCGGGAATCTGTCGGATCTGCAGCCGGCAGGTGGCGCCCAGCGGCACGGTCTCCGGACGCGTCCATTTGGCGACGATCGCCTGCCGCAGCGCTTCGGCGTACTTGGCGGTCAGGCTGTCGTCGCTGCCGCCGGCCCCGGCGGTGGCTTCGGCATCGGCCCGCGCGGCCTGCTCGGCGGCTGAGCCGCGGGCATCGGCGAGCTGTTGCAGGCGCTGCTCGGCGAGCTGGCGTTCGCGCGCCACCCGCTCGCGCTGGCGGCGAATCTCCTCCAGCTGGCGCTGGCGTTCCAGTTCCTGCGGCGACGGCCGGCGGGTGTTCTGCGCGTCCTGCTGGCGCTGGGTCTCGGTCAGGTCGACCTGCTCCTGGCGCCGCTTCGCCTCCTGCGGGGTGCGCTCGGTGGCCGGGGTCGGCGTGGGCGCGTCGACCACCGCGTCCTGGTTGCGGTCGTCGGGAACCGGCAGGAAGTCCTGCGCCTGCCGCTGCTGCGGGGCCGGGGCGTCCTCCGGCACCGGCTCGGGCAACGGCTGCGGCGGCGTCGGTTCCGGGCGCGCGTCGAGCGTGCGCCGCATCGCCGGGGAGAGATCGGCCGCATCGACCAGCTCGGCGGAAATCGACGAGCCGGCCGCGGCCATCGCCTGATGCTGGCTCGACCAGCGCAGGCCGTAGATCAGCACCAGCGCCAGCAGCACGTGCAGCGCCAGCGCGAGCGATACCGCCAGCACGTCGTCTTGCCGGGTCGCCCTCATCCGCCGCGGCCCTGCCTCGGCTGGCTCATCAGCCCGACTTTCTCGACGCCGGCGTTCTGCAGCAGCACCATCGCGTCCATCACCTTCTGGTAGCTGGCCGCACCGTCGCCGGCGACGAACACCGGCAGCTTCGGGTTCTGCGCCACCATCGCGCGCATCCGTGCCTGCAGCTGCTCGGCGCTCACCGCGTCGTTGTCGCCGGCCTTGACCGCGAGGAAGTAGTTGCCGGCGGCGTCGACGGTGACGATCACCGGATCCTTCTTTTCCTGGATCGACTTGGCGTCGGATTTCGGCAGGTCAATGTCCACGCCCAGGTTCAGCAGCGGCGCGGTGACCATGAAGATGATCAGCAGCACGAGCATCACGTCGATGTACGGCACGACGTTGATCTCGGCCTTGAGCTTGCGCTTGCGGTGGCGCAGTCGGAGCGCGGTCATGAGCTACTCCTCGACGTGCGCCTGCCGCTGCAGGATCGAGGAGAACTCCTCGGCGAACGCCTCGTAGCGCACGCTCAGCCGCTCGACGCGGTTGGAGAAGCGGTTGTACGCCCACACCGCCGGGATCGCCGCGAACAGGCCCATCGCGGTGGCGATCAGTGCTTCGGAGATGCCCGGCGCGACGGTGGCGATGGTCGCCTCCTTCATGTTCGCCAGGCCCTGGAACGACAGCATGATGCCCCACACGGTGCCGAACAGGCCGACGTACGGGCTGATCGAGCCGACGTTGGCGAGGAACTCCAGGTTGTGCTCCAGCTCGTCGATCTCGCGCGAGCCGGTGGCGCGCATCGCGCGCTGCGCGCCTTCCAGCTGCAGGCGCGGATCGCCGTTGCCGCGGCGCTGGCGCAGGCGGGTGAATTCGCGGAAGCCGGCCTCGAAGATCGCCTCCATGCCGGTGATCGCGCGGTTGCGTTCCGCCGAGCCGGCATAGAGCTTGGTGAGGTCGGCGCCGGACCAGAAGCGTTCCTCGAACTGGTCGGCCTCGCGGTTGGCGCGGTCGAGCACGCGCTTCTTGCGGATGATGATGATCCACGAGGCGACCGACGCCAGCACCAGCAGCAGCATCACCAGCTTGACCGGCACGCTGGCGTGCAGCACCAGCTGCAGCAGGTCGAGCTCGTTGCCGGTCGGCAGCGCCGCGGCGCCGGTGGCGGCCGGCAGCTCGGCGACCTGGGCCACGGCCTCTTCCGGCAGGGGCTGGACGGTGGTGGCGATCACGGGATGGGGCATTCGTCTCTCCAGGCCCGGGCGGGCGGTCGATGGTCGTGGGCGGTCAGGCGGCGACTTCCTGCGCCTTCATCAGCTCGTGCAGCGGCGAAGGCACCGGCGCCGGCCGGAAGCGGGTGGCGTCGAGCGCGGCGACGCGGACGCTGGCGGTGAGCAGCACCTCGCCGTCGCGGCGCACCTGCTGCGCGAACAGCGCGCTGGCGCGCCGGCACTCGCGCAGCTGCACCGTCACCTCCAGCGCATCGTCCAGACGCGCCGGCTTGAGGAAGTCCAGCTGCACCGCGCGCACCGCGAACACGGTGTCGAACTCGCGGCGCAGGCGCTCCTGGCCGTAACCGAGTCCGCGCATCCACTCGCTGCGCGCGCGTTCCAGATATCCGAGATAGCGCGCGTGGTACACCACGCCTCCCGCGTCGGTATCTTCCCAGTAGATGCGTATGGGCAGGCTGAACATAGGGTAAGAGCACCGGATGCGGCGACGGGCCTACAGCCTAACGGGCGGGGCGACGCCGCGGGGTTGCGCGTGGGCTCAGAACAGGCCGCCGCCGTCGCGTCCGCGCGGTTCCAGCCCGAGGTGCCGATAGGCCCGGGGCGTGGCCATGCGCCCGCGCGCGGTGCGCACCAGGAAACCCTGCTGGATCAGGTACGGCTCGATCACGTCCTCCAGCGTGCCGCGCTCCTCGCTCAGAGCGGCGGCCAGCGACTCCACGCCGACCGGGCCGCCGTCGAACGCGTCGATGATCGTGGCAAGCAGGCGCCGATCCAGCTCGTCGAAGCCTTCCGGATCGACCTTCAGCATCGCCATCGCGTCGGCGGCGATCGCGGTGGTGATGACCCCGTCGCCCTTGACCTGGGCGTAGTCGCGCACGCGGCGCAGCAGGCGGTTGGCGATGCGCGGCGTGCCGCGCGCGCGCCGCGCGATCTCCGCAGCGCCCTCCGGCGCGCATGCGATGCCGAGGATGCCGGCCGAGCGGCGCACGATCTGGGTGAGCTCCTCGGCGCTGTAGAACTCCAGCCGCTGCACGATGCCGAAGCGGTCGCGCAGCGGCGCGGTCAGCAGGCCGGCGCGGGTGGTCGCGCCGATCAGCGTGAACGGCGGCAGGTCGAGCTTGATCGAGCGCGCGGCCGGGCCCTCGCCGATCATGATGTCGATCTGGAAGTCCTCCATCGCCGGATACAGGACCTCCTCGACCATCGGAGACAGCCGATGGATCTCGTCGACGAACAGCACGTCGTGCGGCTGCAGGTTGGTGAGCAGCGCGGCGAGGTCGCCGGCCTTCTCGATCACCGGGCCCGAGGTCTGGCGCAGGTTGACGCCGAGCTCGTTGGCGATGACGTGGCTGAGCGTGGTCTTGCCCAGCCCCGGCGGGCCGAAGATCAGCACGTGGTCGAGCGCCTCGCCGCGGCGCTTGGCGGCCTCGATGTAGATCTTCATCTGCTCGCGCACCGGCAGCTGGCCGAGGTACTCGTCCAGCCGCTTCGGGCGGATGCTCGCCTCCAGCAGTTCGTCCTCGCGGGTGGCACCGGGCGCGATCAGGCGGTCGGACACGGGATCGGGATTCGCATCGGGATTCGACGCCAAGCCTACCGCATGCGCCGAACCGGAAACGGCTTCGCCGCGGGTACCGGCCGGGGTGCGCGGTCAGATCTCCACCTGGGCGCCGAGCTCCACCAGCCGGTTGCCGGGAATGCGGAAGAACTGGGTCGCCGGCGCGGCGTTGCGGTGCATGATCGCGAACAGTCGGTCGCGCCAGATCGGCATGCCGCGGCGTGCGCTCGCCACCACCGTCTCGCGGCTGGCGAAGTAGGTCGTGTCCATCGGATCGAAGTAGATGCCGCCCTGGTCGCAGCTGCGCATCAGCGCCAGCGGCACGTCCGGCGTCTCCATGAAACCGAAGCGCACCAGCACGCGGTAGAAGTTGTCGCCGATCGGCTCGATCTTCAGCCGCTTCTCCGGCGGCGCGTACGGGACGTTGAGCGTCTCCACGGTCAGGAACACGTTGCGTTCGTGCAGCACCTTGTTGTGCTTGAGGTTGTGCAGCAGCGCGTGCGGCACCACGCCCTTGTCGGCAGTCAGGAAGATTGCCGTCCCGGGCACCCGCGTCGGCGGCGCGAGCATCAGCCCGGGCAGGAACGTGTCGAGCCGGATGCCTTCCTTCTGCACCTCCTCGTGCAGCAGCTGGCGGCCGCGGCGCCAGGTGCGCAGCAGGGTGAACGCGGTGATCCCGAACGCGACCGGCACCCACGCCCCGTCGAGGAACTTGACCCCGTTGGCGACCAGGAACGCCAGCTCGATCACCGCGAACACCACGCACAACGGCAGCACCCACACCCGCCAGCGCGGCCACAGCGCGCGCGCCACCAGCGCCAGCAGCAGGGTGTCGATCAACATCGTGCCCGACACCGAAACGCCGTAGGCCGACGTCAGCGCCTCGGAGCGGCGGAACGTCAGCACCAGCGCGACCACCGCGATCATCAGCACCCAGTTGACCCACGGGATGTAGATCTGGCCGATCGTCTCGCGCGAGGTATGCAGGATCCGCATGCGCGGGATGTAGCCCAGCTGCATGGCCTGCCGGGTCACCGAGAACGCGCCGGTGATCACCGCCTGCGAGGCGATCACGGTGGCCGCCGTGGCCAGCCCGATCATCGGGAACTGTGCCCATTCCGGCACCGCCATGTAGAACGGATTCTTCACCGCGTCCGGATGCGACAGCACCAGCGCGCCCTGGCCGAGGTAGTTCAGCATCAGCGCCGGCAGCACGAAGAAGTACCAGGCGTAGCGGATCGGCTTCTTGCCGAAATGCCCCATGTCGGCGTACAGCGCCTCGCCGCCGGTGATCGCCAGCACCACCGCGCCGAGGATGAAAATGCCGTGCCAGTGGTGCTCGGCGAAGAAGCGCAGCGCCCACACCGGGTTGAATGCCTGGAACACCTCGGGGTTGTGGCCGACGTTGTAGATGCCGATCGCCGCCAGCGACGCGAACCACACCGCCGTCACCGGCCCGAACACCTTGCCGACCTTCGCGGTGCCGAAGCGCTGGGTGGCGAACAACGCCAGCAGCACCGCCAGGGTCAGCGGCACGATCCACTCGTGCAGCTGCGGCGCCGCCACCTCCAGACCTTCCAGTGCCGACAGCACCGACACCGCCGGGGTGATCACACCGTCGCCGAAGAACAGCGACGCGCCGAAGATGCCGAGGATGCCGACCGTGTACGCCGAACGCGAGCCCTTCGGCAGCGAACGCTGGGCCAGCGCCATCAGCGCCATGATGCCGCCCTCGCCCTCGTTGTCCGCGCGCAGGATGATGGTGACGTACTTCAGCGTCACCACGATCATCAGCGCCCAGAACACCAGCGACAGGATGCCGAGCACCGTGTCGTGGTTGGCGACCAGTCCGTAGTGCGGCGAGAACGCGTCGCGCAGGGTGTACAGCGGGCTGGTGCCGATGTCGCCGAACACCACGCCGATGGCGCCGACCACCAGGCCGAACAGGCCGGCCCGACCGTGCTCGTGCCCATGGGCGTCGGCGGCGGCGGCGGAAACGGAAGAGGACGGGCCCATGGCTACCCCGTGCGAAGCGGTGAGGTGTGCGTGTGTCAGCGCAGCGCGGATTTGAGCGCTTTGCGGATGATGGTCGCGGCGTCGTCGCCGGCGGCGGCGGCATCGCGCGCCATCCGCGCCGCTTCCGCCGGCTTGTAGCCGAGCTGCTGGAGCGCCACCACCGCCTCGCTCTGCGGGTCGGCGGGCACGCCGGCGCCGGTGATGGCCGCACCCGTGCCGCCGGCGAGATCGGCGGCGCGGTCGCGCAGCTCCACCACCATGCGCTCGGCGGTCTTCTTGCCGATGCCGGGGATGCGGGTCAGCGCGGTGACGTCGGCGGCCTGCACCAGCCGCGCGAACTCGTCGACCGAAACGCCGGACAGCACGGCGAGCGCGATCTTCGCGCCGATGCCGCTGACCTTCTGCACGTCGCGGAACAGCCGCCGTTCGCCCTCGCGCAGGAAGCCGTACAGCGACACGCTGTCCTCCTTCTGCGCGTAGTGGGTGAACAACACCACCTCGCGGCCGACCTCGGGCAGGTCGTAGAACGTGCTCATCGGCGCTTCCAGTTCGTAGCCGACGCCATGCACGTCGATCATCAGCCACGGCGGCTGCTTGTGGACCAGGATGCCTTTCAGGCGGCCGATCATGCGTGCGGCTCCATCGATCCGTGCATCAGCGTCTCCTCAACGCCGCCACCGCGACGCCGGCGCGCTGCGCGGTCGCCGACATGTGGGCGTGGGTCAGCGCGATCGCCAGCGCGTCGGCGGCGTCGGCCTGCAGCTTGGCGTCGGGCAAGTTCAGCAGCAGCCGCACCATGTGCTGTACCTGCTGCTTCTCCGCCGCCCCGCGCCCGACCAGCGACTGCTTGATCACGCGCGGCGCGTATTCGCTCACCGGCAGCTTGCGCCGCACCACCGTCGCAATCGCCGCACCGCGCGCGTGACCGAGCTTCAGCGCCGAGGTCGCCGACTTGTCCATGAACACGCTCTCGATCGCCACCTGCTGCGGCTGCCACGCGTCGAGCAGCGCCTCCAGCCGTTCGCACAACAGGCCGAGCCGTGCGCAGAAATCCTCGGCCTCGAGCAGGTGCAGGGTTTCCGCATGCACGAACGCGCAGCGCCCGTCGCTGCCGACGTCGATCACGCCGATGCCGGTGCGCTGCGAACCCGGGTCGATGCCGAGGATGCGCACCAGCCCGGGATGGGGGATTGGGGATTGGGGATTCGACATCGGAACGTCAGCGCCAGCGGACACCGGCGAGGAACGCAGCACGCCGGCAGCGCGAATCCCGAATCCCGAATCCCCCCTCCCGGGCGTTACGCATACACCTCTTCCGGCAGCTCCGCGTTCGAGTAGACGTTCTGCACGTCGTCGATGTCTTCCAGCCAGTCGAGCAGCTTGGCGACCTGCTGTGCGGTGTCGCCGCTCACGGCGACCGTGTTGTCGGCGCGGAACGTCACCTCGGCCTCGTCGGGCTTCAGCCCGGCAGCCTCCATCGCCTTCCTGACCATCTCGAACGCATCCGGCGCGGTCAGCACCTCGATCGAGCCGTCGTCCGGATGCACCTGGATGTCGTCGGCGCCGGCCTCGATCGCCGCCTCGGTGATGCGCTCCTCGTCGGCCCCCGGCGCGTAGCTCAGCACGCCGAGCTTGCGGAACATGAACGCCACCGAGCCGTCGGTGCCGAGATTGCCGCCGAACTTGCTGAAAGCGTGGCGCACGTCGGCCACCGTGCGCACGCGGTTGTCGGTGAGGCAGTCGACGATCACCGCCACGCCGCCGGGCGCGTAGCCCTCGTAGCGCACTTCCTCGTAGGCCACGCCCTCGAGCTCGCCGGTCGCCTTCTTGATCGCGCGCTCGATGCTGTCCTTGGTCATGTTGGCCGACAGCGCCTTGTCGATCGCCACGCGCAGGCGCGGGTTGCCGGCCGGATCGCCGCCGCCCTGGCGCGCGGCCACCGAGATCTCACGGACCAGCTTGGTGAAGATCTTGCCGCGCTTGGCGTCCTGCGCGTTCTTGCGATGCTGGATGTTGGCCCACTTGGAATGGCCGGCCATAGCGTTCGGAAGCGGACTTTTGCTGCGGTGCGCAAGTATACGCCCGCGCCGGGCCTACGGCTGGAAGCGCCCGTGCCGCAGGAACTGAACCGTCAGGTCTGCGGCACGCGGCGAGAACGGCAGCCCGCTGTGGCTGGCCGGGATCACGACGTGGTCGGCCAGTCCCTCCAGCCGCGTCTCCGCCACCGCCACCGTGCCATCGCTGGGCCCGTCGAAGCGTCCGAACAGCCGGCCCAGCCCGAGCGGCGTGGCGCCGGCGATCGCGCCGACCTGCGCGCGCCCGCGCCACGGCGTGCAGCCGCGCGAAAGCAGCTCCGCGCTGTGACCGAGCAGGCGCCGGGTCAGCGCGTGCCGCTGCAGGCCGCGCGCCGCATCGCTGCCGCACAGCGGCGATCCGAGACAGACCACGCGCGGCACCGGCAGGCCGGGATCGGTTTCGAGCGCCACCAGCGCCGCCAATCCGCCCAGGCTGTGCGCGACCAGATGCGCGGGCGCATCGGCCAGGCGCGCCTGCAGTTGCGGCAGCAGCGACTGCGGGCCACGCCCGGCGCCGTAGTAGCCGAGGGTTTCCGCGTCGAAGCCGGCCGCACGCAGCCGCCGCGCCAGCCAGTGCATCGTGGCGGCGGGCATCCACAGGCCGTGGATCAGCAGCACGCGCTCCATGCGCGCGATTGGATCACACCGCGCGCGGCGCGCGGCGCAGGATGAACTCGCGGTCGCGCGCGCGACCGACCGGGAACAGGTATTCGCCGGCCTTCTCGAAGCCGTAGCGACCGTAGAAGCGCTGCGCGCCGAAGTTTTCGCTCCACACGCCGATCCACAGCGTGCGCGGGCCGTCGCGCTCCAGCCATGCCAGCGCGGTCTCGAACAGCCGGCTGCCCCAGCCACCGTTCTGGAACCCGGGCAGGATGTACAGCCGCTTCAGCTCACCGTCGCCGTCGCGTACGTCCGGATGCGGCAGGCCGCAGGGGCCGGCGGCGGCGTGCCCGACCGGCTCGCCCGCGTGTTCGAGGAACCACACGGCGTAGTCGGGATGCTCGAGGATCGTGCGCTGTTTTTCCACCGCGTACGCATCCTGCAGGAATGCCTGCAGGTCCTCCGGCGCGTACAGGTGACCGAACGTCTCGGTGAACGTGCGCGCGCACAGACGCGACAGCGTCTCGGCGTCGGCGGGCGTGGCGCGGCGGATCGACAGGTCCATGCCGGCCTTGGCGACGACCGCGCCCATCACGCGCGCGGCGGCCGCACCTGCACGTGCACCTCGGCGAGCTGCTCGTCGGGAATCGGCGAGGGC
>DASQMI010000097.1:0-156279 GCA_035645555.1 Lysobacter sp.
CCGGACGCTACCGCTACCCGACCGATCCCAGCTGGGGCGCGCGGCGCTCGCTCGACATCGAGCACGTGCGCGTGCGTGGTGCCGGCGGCTCGCTGCAGGTCGAAGTGCGCATGGCCGAGCTGCTGCGCGAATGGGATGCGCCGAACGGCTTCGACCATGTCGCCATCACCGTGTTCGTGGCGCTCCCGGAGCGTGCCGGCGGCACGCGCACGATGCCGCTGCAGGATGCCGAATTGCCCGACGGCATGCGCTGGCACGTGCGGCTGCGCGCGCACGGCTGGTCGCAGGCGCTGTTCGCCGCCGAAGGCGCCGATGCGCGCTCGGAAGGCACGCCGCTCACGCCGGGCGCGATCCTCGAGGTCGACCGCGCCGCGCGCACGGTGCGATTCACGATCCCGGCGCGCGCGCTCGGCAACCCGCGCACGCTCGCCGGTGCGCGCGTGCACGTCACCACCTGGGATTACGACGCCGGTTACCGGCCGCTCGCCGCGGAGGCGGGCGGCGCCACGTTCGGCGGCGGCGCGCCGGACGATCCGAAGGTGATGGACGCGGCGACCGTGGTCGTGCCGCGCTAGCGGCCAGCCTCCGGCGGCAGCAGGAACGTCAGCGGCACATCGAGGCGGTCCCGCCACGCGCGCTCGTTGTGCTCGGCGCCTTCGTACACGCGGGTCATCCAGTCGACGCCGTCGCGGTAGCCGCGTGCGTGCATCACCTCGTCCATGCGCCGCTGGTACGGCGGGTATTGCGCGTCGAGCGTCGCGGTGCCGAGATCGAAGTAGAAGCGGTGCGCGCGGGGCGCCGGCAGGTGCTCGCGCAAATAGTCGATCATCAGGCCGTCGCCGGCCGGCCAATGCGTCGACACCGCACCGACCGCGCCGAACACGTGCGGATACTCGCTCGCCGCGTACAGCGAGATCAGCCCGCCCATGCTCGACCCCATGATCGCGGTGTCCGCCGGTCCGGTGCGCGTGCGGTAGGTGCGGTCGATGAACGGCTTGAGCTCTTCGACCAGGAAGCGCAGGTAGCCGTCCGACAGCACGTCGTCCGGCAGCAACGGCGGCTGTCCGGGCACCAGCGCGAGCGGCCGCCCGCCCATCGGTCGGCGCGGCATGTATTCCTGCAGCCGGCGCGGCGTGTTCCAGACGCCGACCACGATTGCCTCGCGCACGCGGCCTTCGGCAATCAGCCGGGTCATCGCGCCGTCCACGTCCCAATCGATGCCGGTGTAGGACAGCGCCGGGTCGAACACGTTCTGTCCGTCGTGCATGTACAACACCGGATAGCGGCGCTGCGGATCGCGTCCATAGCCGGGCGGCAGCCAGACGTCGACGTGGCGCGCGGCGACGAAGCGCGACGGGACGTCCTGCCAGCTTTCGACCGTTCCGGTCGCGGTCAGCGCCGGTGCCCGCACCGCATACGCCCAGCGCAGGAACGCCGGCAGCATGCGCTTCCACGCGCTCTGGTGGTGGACGCCGCCGTCGAGCACGTGCAGCGCGACGTCGGCGCGGTTCGGCCGCGTCGCGTGCTCGCGGTTGATCGAGAAGCCGAGCTGGCGCAGGCCCTTGAGCGCGGTGCCGTCCGGCGCCGTCCAACCTTCGATCAGGTCGCGCACGTCGTCTAGCGCGTCGTTGACGCCATCGCCATCGCGGTCGTCGGTCTCCTCGTGGGTGCCGATTCCGAAGAAGAAGCGCGGTGCCGGCATCGAACGCGGAGCGGTGGCATCGACCATCCGCAGCGCCAGCCGGGTGCGTTGCGCCGATTCGGGCGAGCTGCGGTCCTCGGCGATCCAGAACGACGGGGAGAACGCGCCGATCCGGCCGAAAAGCTCCGGGTACTGCCAGCCCATGTTGAACGCATGCGCACCGCCCAGCGACCAGCCGAGCATCGCGCGCCCGTCCTGCACCGCGCGCGTGCGGTAACGCTTGTCGATCAGCGGGATCAGGGTGTGCGCCAACCACTCCGAGTAGGCATGCGTGCGGGCGCCGAGCGGGCCGTGCTCGGTGTGCACGCTGAGGCTTCGGCCGCTGCCGCGGTCGGACAGTCCGTAGGCGCCGAGGCGATCCGGCGGCATGTCGATCGCGACCACGATCAGCGGGCGGATCGCGCGCTCGGCGTTCAACGAACGCAACGCATCGGCCAGACCGACCGCCTCCATGTCCTGGCCATCGTTCACGTACAGCACCGGGTAGCGCTGCGTCCGTTCGCGCGCGTACTGCGGTGGCAGGTACACCCGCACGCGCAGCGGCGCGTCGGCCACGCCCGGCGCGTCCACGCGGAGCACTTCAGGGCCGGGTGGCGCGGCATGGGCGAGCGCGGCCGCGAGCGACAACAGCGGTGCCAACAACAGACGGAACGGCGACAGGTTCATGGGGTCTCCACCACGAAGACGACGGCGGTGCGCGCGGGCACGTGCACGGTGCCGGTCGCGGATTGGAAGCGGGCCTTGCGGGCGCGGCGGTCGGCCGCATCCGGCGCGCGATGCACCGGGTGCAGCACCAGCGGTTTGCCGCGCAGCTCCGGCAGTACGAGCGTCTGCGCGGTCGGCGCCACGTTGACCAGATAGACGAGCTCGGCGAAGCGCGCGCCGGAATAGCCATCGCCGTCGAGGTGGCCGACGATCACCGCCGGGTTCTGCGCCGGGCCGGTATTGGGGAAGCGCAGACGTGCGTGCACGTCCTGTGCGGTGCGCAGGCGCAACAGCGTCGAGCTGCTGCGGATGCGCAGCAGGTCGAGGAACGCGTCGCGCGCGAACGCGATCTCGGCGGGGTCCGGCTTGATCGCCGCGTCGGCCAGCAGCGGGCGCATCAGCGGCCAGTCGCGCCCGTTGCCTTCCTCCGGCGGCAGGCCGCGCGCGAAGCCGTTGTCGCGCCCGCTCCAGTCCAGCGCGTTGAACCAGTCGCCGGAATCGAAGCTGTTGCGATCCAGCGATTTCGACCGCAGCAGCTCGCCGCCGGCGTGGAAGTAGGCGATGCCCTGGCTGAACGCGTTGAGCGCGAACGCGAGCAGCTGCACGCGCGCGCGGTCCTCGCGTGTCGTGGCGGGCGGCAGCTTGTAGACGTTGATGTCGAACAGCGTCTGGTTGTCGTGGTTCTCGACGTAGTTGACCACCTCGCCCGGCTGCGCCACGTAGCCCGCCGGTTGCCCGTTGTAGTCCAGCCCGGCGAGCGCGCGCTCGTGGCCGTCGTGCGCGGTCATGCGGTAGTCGCGCAGCGAGCCGGCCAGGCCCACGCGCACCATGTCGGCGGCCCGCAGTTGCCGCTCGCGCAGCGCCGCGTCGCCGTTCGCATCGGACTCGAACATCCCGTTGACGTAGCCCTTGCGCGCGAGCATCGCCTCGCCGTGATCGACCGGGCCGCCGCCGCGGATCGCATCGCGCGCGCGGTCGCTGAACGTGCCGATGCCGGCACCGGCGAGCGACCGTTGCGACGCCTGCACGAAGCGCGCACCGTCCGCCACCTCGCCGAAGTTCCAGCCCTCGCCGATCAGCGGGATCGGCCGGCCGGCTGCGGCGTCGACCGCGCGCTGCAGCCGTTCCATCGCTTCGCGCGGCTGGTGGCCCATGAGGTCGAAGCGGAACGAGTCGATGCGGTAGTGCCGCGCCCACAGCACCGCCGAGTCGATCATCAGCTTGGCCATCATCCGGTGCTCGGTTGCGGTGTTCTCGCAGCAGGTGCTGCGCTCGACCGCGCCTTTGGCATCGAGCCGGTGGTAGTAGCCGGGCACGATGCGATCGAGCACCGAGGTGGGCGCCTGCCCGGACGTGGTGGTGTGGTTGTAGACCACGTCCATGCCGACGCGCAGGCCGGCCGCATGCAGCGCCATCACCATCGCGCGGAACTCGCGAATGCGCGCGGCGCCGTCGTTGGCATCGGTCGCATAGCTGCCTTCCGGTGCGTTGAAGTGGTACGGGTCGTAGCCCCAGTTGAAGCAGTCGCGCGCCTTCACCGCGGCGACGGCCGCCTGCTGCGCTTCGCTGTCGGGCGCGGCGTCCGGGATCGCGGGGTCGACGCAACCGCGTTCCGGCACGGTGGCGATGTCGAACACCGGCAGCAGGTGCACGTCGGTGATGCCGGCCTCGGCCAGCGCGCGCAGATGGCGCACGCCGGCGCTGCCGGCATGCGTGAAGCCCAGGTACTTGCCGCGGTGCGCCGCGGGCACGCCGGGATCCTCGCGCGAGAAGTCGCGCACGTGCAGCTCGTACACCGCGAGATCGGTCATGGCGGCGAGCGCCGGCGGGCGTGGTGCCGTGTCCCAGCCGGCCGGCTTCAGCGCGTCATGGTCGAGGTCGGCGACGTAGCTGCGGCGCGAATCGGCGTTCAGGCCGACGGAATAGGGATCCGTCACGCGGTTGCGCACGAGTCCGGTGCCCGGGACGTGCACGTCGACGAGGTAGGTGTAGTAACGGCCTGACAGGTCCTGCGACAGCACCAGCGACCACGTCCCCGTGGTGGCGTCGAACCGCATCGGCACGTGGCGCTCGGCGCCGGCCTCGGCATCGGGATACAGGCACAGCGCGACCGAGCGCGCGGTCGGCGCCCAGACGCGGAAGCGGGTGCTGGTCGCATCCGGCGTGGCGCCGTAGTCGTCGAGCGCCTCGGCCGCGGCGTACAGGTCGTCGAGCGCGCCGGGATGCTGGAGGCGGGTGGTCTCCAGCACGCGGCCGTGCGCATCCTCGCGGGTCAGCAGCAGCGCGTCGCGGTGCAGCGCGCGCAGCGCGGCGTCGTCGGCATCGAGCCGCAGCGTGGCGCCCGCACCGACGAAGCGGAAGCGCTCCGCAAGCGCGGGCGGCAGCGGCGCACGCTCGTGCGCCAGCGCGAACGCGCGGTCGAAACCGCGCACGCGCGTTCCCGGCTCGGCGACCAGCGTGGGCCGGGCCGCCGCATACAGCCGATAGCGGCCGTCGACGGGAGCGCCGGGCCAGCGCAGCAGACGGCGGTCCAGCCAGTACGCGCGTGCATCGAGCGCCGCCGCGGTGGTGGAAGCCTGCAATGCGACCGCATGCTCAGGTGCGTCGCACGCGGCGATGCCCGCATGCGCGGCGGGCGCGACGATCCACGCCAGCAGCAGCGCGGCCAGCCATGCGCGCGGGCGGCTCGTCGCGCCGCCCGCGGGCTTGGGGTGCCTAGCCGAGCACACCGAAGAACGCCGCGCGCGGCGGCAGCACCAGCACGCCGTCGTCGAGGCGCGCTTCCGGCAGGCCGTGGCCGTCGAGCGCGGCCGCGCGCATGCCCTCCGGCAGCGGCCAGTGCAGTTCGCATTCGCACAGGTTGAACGCGACCAGCAGCACCTGCCCGGGCGCGCGACGCACGAACGCCAGCACCGGCTCGGGCGCATCGAGGAAGGCGATGTCGCCGGCCACCAGCGCCGGCTGCGCGCGCCGCCAGCGCATGAAGCGGCGGAACGCGTTGAGCGGCGATGCGGGATCCGGCTCCTGGCGCGAGACCGCGAGCGGCCGATGGCTGTCCGGGATCGGCAGCCACGCGCTCCCGGTGCTGAAACCGGCATCCGGCGCGTCGGTCCACGGCATCGGCGTGCGGCAGCCGTCGCGGCCCTTGAACGTCGGCCAGAACGCGATGCCGTACGGGTCCTGCAGCGCCTCGAACGGAAGCTCCGCCTCGGGCAGCCCGAGCTCCTCGCCCTGGTACACGCACACCGAACCGCGCAGCGAGCACACCAGCGCGGTCAGCTGGGTGACGAAATGCGGCGGCACCTCACCGCCCGGATGCCAGCGGCTGGCCACGCGCTGCACGTCGTGGTTGCTGATCGACCAGCACGGCCAACCTTCCTTCATCTGCGCCTCCAGCCGTTCGACGGTGGCGCGGATGTACGCCGCCGAGCCATCCTCGGTCAGCAGCTCGAAGCTGTAACCCATGTGCAGGCGGCCGTGGCGGGTGTACTCGTCCATCGTCGCCAGCGAGTCCTCCGAGGAGATCTCGCCGAGCGCCACCGTGCCCGGATAGCGGTCGAGCAGCGCGCGCAGCTCCTCGAGGAACGCGAGGTTCTCCGGCTGGGTGTTGTTGTACCAGTGGTACTGGAACGCGTACGGGTTGTCCGGGCTGAAGCCGCGGCCGACGCGCAGCTCCGGCGGCTTCGGCGGGTTGTCGCGCAGCAGCCGGTCGTGGAAGCAGAAGTTGATCGCGTCGAGCCGGAAACCGTCGACGCCGCGCTTCAGCCAGAACTCGACGTTCGCCAGCGCCGCGCGCCGCACCTCGGGGTTATGGAAGTTGAGGTCCGGCTGCGAGGTCAGGAAGTTGTGCAGGTAGTACTGCCCGCGCCGCGGTTCCCATTGCCAGGCCACGCCTCCGAAGATCGACAGCCAGTTGTTCGGCGGCGAGCCGTCCGGCTTCGCGTCCGCCCACACGTACCAGTCGGCCTTCGGGTTGTCGCGGCTCTGCCGGCTCTCCTGGAACCACGGGTGCTGGTCGGAGGTGTGACTGAGCACCTGGTCGATCATCACCTTCAACCCGCGCGCATGCGCGTGCGCCAGCACGTCGTCGAAATCGGCCAGCGTGCCGAACATGGGGTCGACCTCGCGGTAGTCGGCGATGTCGTAGCCGAAGTCGGCCATCGGCGACTTGAAGAACGGCGAAATCCAGACCGCGTCGACGCCGAGGCTCGCCACGTAGTCGAGCTTCTCCTCGATCCCGGGCAGGTCGCCGATGCCGTCGCCGTTGCTGTCGCGGAAGCTGCGCGGATAGATCTGGTAGATCACCGCGCCGCGCCACCAGGGAGCCGTCGCCATTCCGTCGTTCTCGTGCTGCGTCCACACTCGCGAGGCGCGCACTATTCCATGCCGCGCACGCGCACATGCCGTCGTCCGCGCGCCCTGATGCATGAATACGTATTCAGCGGAATTTGTGCGGAGGACGCGCCGACTACCATGCCAGCGCATGGTGCGCGGACCGCGGTCCGCCGGGAGACGACGCGTCGGCATGTGGATCCCAATCGGGCTGATCGCCGCGGTCGCCGCGGCCGCGACGCCGCCGGCGGAGGAGACGCTGCGCTGGCGCGGGCAGACCGCGCGCGCGGTCGCCACCGCCGGGGGGCACCGCCTGCGCACGCCGACCGCCGAACACGCGATCGCCGCCGGACGCCTGCGCAGCGACACCGCGAGCCCGATGTTCGACGCGCTGTTCGCGCTGGCGCAGGCCGAGCTGGAGCAGGCCAAGGTGGCAGCGATCCGCGACGGTGCGTTCGCGCGCGGCGAGGCGATCGCCTGCGAATGCTTCGAGACCGGCGAGAAGTGGCCGTACGTGTGGACGCGCGACCTCGCCTATGCCGCCGACCTCGCGCTGGCGCGGCTGGAGCCGGCGCGCACGCGCAACGCGCTGCGCTTCAAGCTCGGCGCGGTGCGTGCGCCCGGCGTGCCGGCGGCGACCGTGGTCGCGCAGGACACCGGCAGCGGCGGCAGCTGGCCGGTCAGCACCGACCGGGTGGCGTGGTTCCTCGCCGCCGAGCATCTGCTCGACGATCCGGCGTTCGCCGAGGAGGTGTGGCGCGCGCTGAGCGCCACGCTCGCCCACGACCGCGCCTACGCGTTCGATCCGGAGCTCGGCCTGTACCGCGGCGAGACGTCGTTCCTCGACTGGCGCGAGCAGAGCTATCCGGTGTGGACGCGCGACGAGGTGACGTTCGTCGCCGAATCGTTCGCGCTCTCCACCAACGTGCTGCACTACCGCGCGCTGCGGCTGGGCGAACGACTGGCACGCGCACGCCGCGATCCGCGCGCCGGCGAGTACCGCCGCCAGGCCGAGGCACTGGCGCGTGCGATCGATGCGCGCTTCTGGCGCGAGGAGCGCGGGCTGTACATGAGCTACATCGGTCCGGCCGCGCATCCAGTGCCGTTCGAGGCCTACGACCTGCTCGGGATCGCGCTCGCCGTCACCAGCGGCATCGCGCCGCCCGAACGCGCGCGCCGCGCGCTCACGAACTACCCGCGCAGCGAGGCCGGCAGCCCGGTGATCTGGCCGCAACAGCCGGGCGTGCCGATCTACCACAACCGCGCGATCTGGCCGTTCGTCAGCGCCTACGCGCTGCGCGCCGCGCGCGCGATCGACGACCCGGCACGCATCGCGCACGAGGTGCGCTCGCTGATGCGCGGTGCCGCGCTGGCCGGCTCGCACATGGAGAACTACGAACTCGTCACCCAGGCCACACACGTCAGGGACGGCGCGCTCAGCGGGCCGGTGGTGAATTCGCGCCGCCAGCTGTGGTCGCTGGCCGGTTACCTCGACATGGTGGTGCACGGCGTGTTCGGCCTGCAGCCGGACGGCCGCATCGCACCGAAGCTGCCGCGCGAGCTGGTGCCGATGCTGTTTGGCGAGCGCGAACAGATCGCGCTGGAGCTGCCTGGCCGCCGCGTGGTGCTGCTGCGTCCGGACTCCGGCGACGGCGAGCTGCTGGTCGCCGGTGCGGTCGAGGTGCGCGGCAGCGAGATCCGCGTGAGGCTGGTGCCGAAGGTGGTGCCGGAGGCCGCGGCACCGGCGTTCGACGCCGCGGCATTCGCGCCGCCGGCGCCGGACGCGGCGCCCGCGATCGACGACGGCCAGCCCGTCGAGGTGGGGCCGGGCCTGCGCCTGTATGTCGACGGCCGCCGCATCGAGGCGCGCACGTTCACCCCCGCGCCGGGCGCGCCGCATTGCCTGAGCTTCACCCGCGTCGACGCGCGCGGGCTGGAATCGCTGCACGGGCCGATCCGCTGCACCGGCGAGCAGACGCTGGCCGGCGCACCGCCGTACCGCTGGACCGCGCCGGCCGCCGGCCGTTATCGCGTGCGCCTGCGCTACGCCAATCCGCACGGACCGATCAACACCGGCATCACCGCGGCGGTGAAGCGCTGGCGCGTCGCCTGCGACGGCCGCGCGGTGCAGCGCGGGCCGGTGGTGATGCCGCACAGCGTACGCGTGCAGGCGTCGACGGCGTGGACGTTCGCCGCTGACGCCGGCGCGGTCTGCACGTTTTCGCTCGACGACGGCATCAACATGAGCTATCTCGACCACTTCGCCCGCTACACCGGCGGCGCGGGCGGCGAGGCCGGGCCGCTGAACGCGGCCGACATCGAGGGGCTGTCGATCGCGCCGGTCCCGGGAGAACACGACGAATGAACGCGAAACCGCGGCTGTCGTTCTGGCAGATCTGGAACATGTGCTTCGGCTTCCTCGGCATCCAGTTCGGCTTCGCGCTGCAGAACGCCAACGTCAGCCGCATCTTCGAGACGCTCGGCGCGTCGATGGATGCGATGCCGATGCTGTGGATCGCCGCCCCGTTCACCGGGCTGGTGGTGCAGCCGATCGTCGGCTACCTGTCCGACCGCACCTGGACGCCGCTCGGCCGTCGCCGGCCGTACTTCCTGATCGGCGCGATCCTGGCGACGCTGGCGCTGTTCGTGATGCCGAACTCGCCGACGTTGTGGATCGCCGCCGGCCTGCTGTGGGTCCTCGACGCCTCGATCAACATCTCGATGGAGCCGTTCCGCGCGTTCGTCGGCGACCAGCTGCCGCCGTCGCAGCGCGCCAGCGGCTACGCGATGCAGAGCTTCTTCATCGGCATCGGCTCGGTGGTCGCGAGCCTGCTGCCGTGGTTGCTCGCCAAGGCCGGGGTGGGCAACACCGCCGGCCCCGGCGAGGTGCCCGACACCGTGCGCTACGCGTTCTACGCCGGCGGCGCGGTGCTGTTCGGCGCGATCCTGTGGACGGTGCTGCGCACGCGCGAATACCCGCCCGAGCAGCTCGCCGCGTTCGACGACGCGCACCCGCCGGTGGACGAGCCGGCGGCCGCGCCGCGCGGGCCCGCGCTCGCGCTCGTGCTGCTCGCCGCCGGCCTGCTCGGCGTGGCCGCGATCGCGCGCTACACGCTCGACAAGCAGCTGTACGTGCTGGCCGGCGGCATCGCCGCCGTCGGCGCGCTGCTGCTGCTGGCGCGGGTGGCGCGGCCGGGCGGCATGTTCGCCGGGATCATGCGCGACCTGCAGACGATGCCGTCGACCATGCGCCGGCTGGCGGTGGTGCAGTTCTTCTCCTGGTTCGCGCTGTTCGCGATGTGGATCTACACCACCGGCGCGGTGACCTCGGTGCACTTCGGCAGCAGCGACACCACCTCGGCCGCGTACAACGAGGGCGCCAACTGGGTCGGCGTGCTGTTCGCCGCCTACAACGGTTTCGCCGCGCTGGCGGCGATCCTGATTCCGCCGATGACCCGCGCGCTCGGCCTGCGCGTCAGCCACCTGATCAACTGCGTGCTCGGCGGGCTCGGCCTGCTGTCGTTCCTGTGGATCCGCGATCCGGACTGGCTGCTGCTGTCGATGGCCGGCGTCGGCTTCGCCTGGGCGTCGATCCTGTCGCTGCCGTACGCGCTGCTGTCCGACAGCGTGCCGGCGGCGAAGATGGGCGTGTACATGGGCATCTTCAATTTCTTCATCGTCATCCCGCAGCTGGTCGCCGCCAGCGTGCTGGGGTTCCTGCTGAAGACGCTGTTCGCCAGCCAGCCGATCTATGCGCTCGCGATCGGCGGCGCGAGCATGATCGTGTCCGGCCTGTGCGTGCTGTGGGTGCGCGAAGCCGCCGCCCGCTGAGCTGAAAGGAGAACCTGCGATGTCGCTTTTCCGTCCCCGCCTGCTCGCGGCCGCCACCGTGCTGGCGCTCGCCGGCTGCCAGACCGCCGTGCCGCGCTCCGCGCCGGCCGAGGCGTTCTACGGCACCCGCGAGCCGTTCGCGAAGGAGGCGGTCTACTTCGTGCTGACCGACCGCTTCGTCAACGGCGATCCGTCCAACGACCACCGCGAGCAGGGCGGCGCCAACCGTACGTTCGACCGGCCGGTGCCGGGCGGTCCGCCCGGGCAGAGCGACAACATCGGCTACCTCGGCGGCGACTTCAAAGGCCTGCTCGACCACGCCGACTACATCCGCGAGATGGGCTTCAGCTCGGTGTGGCTGACCCCGATCGTCGACAACCCCGACGAGGCGTTCACCGGCGGCCAGGACGTGAAGTGGGGCGGCATGTTCCAGGACCGCGGCAAGACCGGCTACCACGGCTACTGGGGCGTCAACTTCTACACGCTCGACGAGCACCTGCCGAGCCCGGGGCTGGATTTCCGCGCGCTCACCGCCGGGCTGAAGGCGAAGGGGCTGAAGACCGTGCTCGACATCGTCGCCAACCACGGCTCGCCGGCGTTCACGATGCCGGTGGACCAGCCGAAGTACGGCGAGCTGTACGACCGCGACGGCCGTCTGGTGGCCGACCACCAGAACCTGCCGCCGGACAAGCTCGACCCGGCCAACAACCCGCTGCACCGCTTCTATCGCACCGAGCCCGACATCCTGCAGCTGTCCAACCTCGACGACCGCAACCCGGCGGTGATGGAGTACTTCGTCGGCGCGTACTCGCAGTGGATCGAACAGGGTGCCGACGCGTTCCGCATCGACACCATCCGCCACATGCCGCAGGCGTTCTGGCACGAGTTCGCGCGCCGCATCCGCGCCGAACACCCGGGCTTCTTCATGTTCGGCGAGGCGTTCGACTACAAGGCGGAGAACATCGCGCCGTTCACCTGGGAGGAGAACGCCAACGTCAGCGTGCTCGATTTCCCGCTCAAGGAGGGGCTTGACCGCGTGTTCGGCCGCAAGCGCGAAGGTTTCGAGACGCTGCCGCCGCGCCTGTACCTGACCGACGGCCCGTACACGAACCCGTACGAGCTGATGACGTTCTACGACAACCACGACATGCCGCGCATCGACGCCGACGACGCGGGCTTCATCGACGCGCACAACTTCCTGTTCACCGCGCGCGGCATCCCGGTGGTCTATTACGGTTCGGAAATCGGCTTCCAGCGCGGCACCGCCGAACACGCCGGCAACCGCAACTACTTCGGCGTGGAGAACGTCGAGAAGGCGCGCCGGCATCCGATCCGCCAGAACCTGATCCGCATCGCGCGGCTGCGCGAGGCGACCCCGGCCCTGCAGCGCGGACTGCAGCTGAACCTGCTGTTCGAGGGCGATCGCGCCGCGTTCTACCGCGTGCTGCAGGACGACAAGGTCCGGCAGATCGCGCTGGTGCTGCTCAACAAGGGCGATGCGCCGGCGGCGTTCGCGATCCGCGAGAAGCTGCAGCCGGGCACGTGGCGCGCGGCGTTCGGCGGCGGCACGCTGACGGTCGGCGCGGGCGGTGCGCTCGAGGCGACCGTGCCCGCGCACGGGGTGGAGGTGTTCGTGCTCGACGGTGCGGCGACGCAGCCCGAGCTGGTCGGCGCGCTGCGCGAGGCGATGGCGCGCAAGGGCCGTCGTCGCTGATGTGTTCGCGGGCGCGGCTCCGGCCGTCGCCCCGCGTTATGCGGACTGCCGCACCACCAGCTGCGCCGGCACCATCCGGCTCTCGACGCTCTCGCCGCGCACCAGCCGCATCAGCGAATCCACCAGCAGCTCGCCGGCGCGCTGGGTGTCCTGGAACACCGTGGTCAGCGCCGGGCGGGTGAAGCGCGCGAGCGGGATGTCGTCGAAGCCGACCAGTGCGACGTCCTCCGGTACGCGCAGCCCGGCCGCGGTGAACACGCCGAGCGCGCCGATCGCGATCAGGTCGCTGGCGGCGAACACCGCGTCGAAGCCGATGCCGCTGTCGAGCAGCGCGCGCGCGGCGGCCGCGCCGGATTCCTCCCCGCTGATCGCGTCGAACTGCGCCACGATCGCCGCGCCGGCGGCCTGCAGCGCCTGTTCGCAGCCGTTGCGGCGGGCGCGGAATTCCGGGCAATGGCTGGAGTCGTCGCCGAGGAACGCCACGCGGCGGTGGCCGCGCGCGGCCAGGTGCGCGCCGACCTTGCGGCCGCCGTCGAGGTTGTCGCAGCCGATCGACACCCCGGGCTGGTCGGGCAACACGGCGCCCCAGCGCACGAAATGGGTGCCCTGCTCGACCAGCTTGCGCAGCTTCTCCTCGTAGGCGAGGTAG
The DNA here is from genome assembly GCA_035645555.1 of Lysobacter sp. Classification (GTDB taxonomy): domain Bacteria; phylum Pseudomonadota; class Gammaproteobacteria; order Xanthomonadales; family Xanthomonadaceae; genus Lysobacter_F. Next base: position 12,934 of record DASQMI010000097.1, read on the forward strand.
TCGCCGTAGCCGAGCAGGATCAGGCCGTCCGCCTTCTTGCTGTCCTCGTAGTCGGCGTGCCAGTCGTCGGAGAACTGCTGGAACGACACCAGCAGGTCCTGCCCGTGGCGGGCGCAGGCGCGCGTGATCGAGCCCAGCATCGACAGGAAGAACGGGTTGATGTGCGACTCGTCCGGCGACGGATCCTCGAACAGCAGCAGCGCCAGCGTGCTGGCGCGCTGGGTGCGCAGGCTGGAGGCGTGCTTGTCGACCTTGTAATTGTGCTCGCGCACCAGCGCCTCGATGCGCCGGCGCGTTTCCGCGCTCACCAGCGGACTGCCGCGCAGCACGCGCGAGACGGTGGCCTGCGAGACGCCGGCGAGATGGGCGATGTCGACCGAGGTCGCCCGGCCTTTCTTGGGCATGGTCGTCGCGTAGAGGAGTGAGACTGCCCCGAGTGTAGTCGCCGCCGCCGTGGCGTGCACGTGCGCTTCGCGCTACCGCCCGACCGGTTCAGCCTGTTTCGCGCAGGCGCGGATCCAGCGCCGCGCGCAGCGCGTCGACCAGCGCGCCGATCGCCACGATCAGCGCGCCGACCACCAGCACCACGCCGAGCACCAGGGTGTAATCGCGGTTGAGCGCGCCCTGCACGAAGTAGCGGCCCATGCCGGGGATGCCGAACACCTGTTCGACCACCGCCGAACCGGTGACCACGTTGATGAGCGCCGGCGACAGCCACGCCACCACCGGCAGCAGTCCGGGCCGCAGCGCGTGCGCCAGCAGCAGCCGGGTTTCCGACAGCCCGCGCGCGCGCGCCGCGCGCAGGTAGTCGGCCGACAGCGTCTCCAGCATCGACGCGCGGGTCAGCCGCGCGCAGTAGGCGAGGTTGGGCAGCGCCAGCGCGATCACCGGCAGCACCACGTGGCGCCATTCGCCCCAGCCGCCGGCCGGCAGCCAATGCAGGCCGACCGCGAACAGCAGCACCAGCAGCGGCGCGGCGACGAACTTCGGCACCGCAAGCCCGAGTCCTGCGCCGAACATCAGCACGCGATCCCACGCGCTGCCGGCGTGGAGCGCGGCGAACACGCCGAGCGGCACGCCCACCAGCAGCGCCAGCAGCAGCGCCAGCCCGCCGTTGAGCGCGGATACCGGCAGCGCCCCGGCGACCAGGCGGTTGACCGTGTAGTCCGGGTACTGGAACGACGGCCCCAGATCGCCGCGCGCGACGTCGGCGAGCCACGCGCCGTACTGCGCGAGCAACGGGCGGTCGAGCCGGTACTGCGCGGCGAGCGCGGCCTCGACCTCGGGCGGCGCGGCCTTCTCGGTGTCGAACGGACCGCCGGGCGCGGCGCGCAGCAGCACGAAGCACAGCGTGGCGAGCAGCCACAGCGTCAGCAGCGCCTCGGCCAGCCGCGATGCGAACGCCTTCATCGGCGCACCCCGCGGACGTGCGGCGCGAGCCGCATCCAGCGGCTGGCGTGGCGGTCGAGCGTGTTCGGCGCGAAGCCGCGCACGTTCGGCGCGACCAGATGCTTGGAGGTGTAGAAGTACAGCGGGATCACCGCATGCGCGTTGAGCAGGCGCTGCTCGGCGGCGCGCAGCCAGGCGTTGCGCGCGGCTTCGCTGCGCGCGGCGTCGGCGCGCTCGAGCCGCTCGCGGAAGCCGGGATCGTCGTAGCCGGTCCAGTTGAGCGGACCGTCGCTGCCGAACGCGGCGAGGAAGTTGCACGCATCGGCGACGTCGCCGATCCAGCCGCCGCGGAACGCCTGAGTAATCGCGCGCTGCTTGCGGTTGCCGACGAACACCTTCCATTCCTCGTTGCGCAGGCGCACGCGCACCCCGAGCGTCTCCCGCCACATCGCCGCCACCGCGAGCGCCAGCCGGCGGTGCGGGGTGGAGGTGTTGTAGCGCAGCTCGATCGTCAGCGGCTGCGAGGCCGAGTAGCCGGCGCGGCGGTACAACGCGCGCGCGTGCGCGACCCGCTCGGCCTGGGTGTGGCTCGCCCACGCGATGCGCGCCGGAACGTAGCCGGGAATGCCCGGCGGCACGATGCCGTAGGCGGGCGTTTCGCCGAAACCGGTGACGTGGCGGGTGAGCCGGTCGCGGTCGATCGCCAGCGACAGCGCCTCGCGCAGCGCCGGATCGTCGCGGAACGGCGGCCGGGTCAGGTTGAGCCCGAGCCAGAACGCGCCGAGGTACGGAGTGATCACCAGCTGGCGGCCGAAGCGGCGGCGCAGCGCGGGCAGCGGCTGCGGCGGCACCGTCTCGGTGATGTGCAGGTCGCCGGCGGCGAAGCGTTGCAGCTCGGCGGCCGCGTCCTCGGTGACGTGGAAGCGCACGCGCGCGATCGCCACGTTCCCGGCGTCGTGGAAGTGCGGGTTGCGCTCGACCAGCAGATTGGCCTGCGGCGTCCACGCCGCCAGCCGATAGGCGCCGTTGCCGACCAGCGTGCCGGGGCGGGTGTGCTGCGCACCGAAGCGCTGCACCGCCGGCAAATACACCGGGAACGCGATCGGCAAGGTCAGCAGCGCCGGCACCGGCGCGCTGCGGGTGAGCCGGAACACCACCGTGCGCGCGTCCGGCGCGTGCACGCCGAGCCGGTGCGGCGGCAGCTGCCCCGCCTGCACCGCGCGCGCGTTCTCCAGCGCCTCGAACAGTTCGCCGAACGGCGCGGCGGTGGCCGGTGCGAACGCGCGGCGGAAGCTCGCCACCACCTGGTGCGCGTCGAGCGGTTCGCCGTTGCTCCACTTCAGTCCCGCGCGCAGCACGAACGTCCAGGTGCGGCCGTCGGCGGAGACCGACCAGCGCTCAGCCATGCCCGGAATCAGCCGGCCGTGCGCGTCCTCCGTCACCAGGCCTTCGTACAGGTCGCGCAGCACGTTGCCGCAGGCGATCTCCTGGCAGCGGTGCGCGTCGAGCGTCGACGGCTCCGGGCCGTTGCCGCGTTCGAGCACCGCCGGCTGCGCCGCGGCGGCGAGCGGCAGCGCGAGCGCCAGCAGCCAGCCGCGCGCGCGCATCGGACGCGATGCGGACGGCAGGCGGGGAACGATCGGCATGCGCGGATTGTAGGCCGCCCGCCGCGGCGGTGCGCTCAGTCGCCGAGCAGGCGCAGCAGTTCCGCCTCGCTCAGGTTCGGGTTGGCGAGCGGGTTGGCGCTCACCTGCGCGTACCAGTCGGGATTCGAGCGGGTCGCCGGGCGGCGGAAGCGGATCCAGTCGACCTCGAGGAGCATGTCGGTGCGCGCTTCGCGGTTGACGCTGCGGTTGATCGCCTCCGGATCCTCGCGGCCCGGCGGCACGTCGTCGCTGGTGGTGTAGGCGATCAGGCCGACCTGCATCGTCGGGTTGGGCTCCATCCGGTAGAACCGGTCGCGCACCTGCCACTGCTTGGAACCTTCCGGCCGCGCCAGCGCGACGAGCGCCATGCCGACCCGCACCAGCCGCAGCTCCACCCAGCCGGTCGGGAACGGCCGCAGCTTCAGCGAGGAATAGCTGTTGAACGTCGACTTGGTTTCGGTCATCTGCTCACCGGCCACGTGTCCGACGCCGGTGGTGATGAAGTGCCAGTTCTCGCGACGTGGCTGCCACTCGGCGGCGCTGTTGCGGTTCGGCACGCGCGCCATCAGCCCGCCGAGCGACCAGGTGCCGCCGGCCACTGCGTTCTGCTCGCCGCGCACGCGCACGCGCGCCCGCACGTCGAAGTCGCCCTGGACGGTCTTGTACAGGAACGGCGCGACCAGGTCGCGCACCCACGCCGAGTGGTAGGGGGACAGCCGCAGCGCGCCCGGCGTGGTGGCGCCGACGTCGAGCGTCCTGATCTTGTCCGGCCAGCCGTACTCCTGGTCGAACCGCGTCCATCCGGCCAGCGCGGCGCCGTCGAACTCGTCGTCGAGCGCGCGCAGCTCGTCGGCGGCATGCGCGGGTCCAAGGGCGGCGAGCGCCAGCAGCAGCGGGAGGGCGAAGCGCATGGCGGAAGGCTCGTGTGCGGACGGTCCTGCACGCTAGGGCACGGCCGCGGGCCGCCGCATGGGCCGGAAGTGACGTATTTACCCCATGCTGCGGACGCAACGCAGCCGTGACGCGACTGCAACGGCCTCATCGCGGCCGCACGCTAGACTGCCGAGCTGCAAGGGTACGGTTCTGCCGCACCCGTGCTGCCCATTTTCCCTGAGGTGTCCGTGTCCGGTCCCAGCCAAGTCAAGGATGTTCCCGTCGAAAGCCGCGCGCAGCTGGTGGAGTACCTCGCCTCCGGCATCCGCGCGCGCGCCGACTGGAAGATCGGCACCGAGCACGAGAAGTTCGGCTTCTACGTCGAGGACCTGCGGCCGCCGCCGTTCGATGGCGAGCGCGGTATCGAGGCGCTGCTGGACGGTCTGACCCGGTTCGGCTGGCGCCCGATCCAGGAGCACGGCCGCACCATCGCGTTGGAGCGCAACGGCGCCTCGGTGTCGCTGGAGCCGGCCGGCCAGCTGGAACTGTCCGGCGCGCCGCTCGAGAACCTGCACCAGACCTGCGTGGAGGCGTCCAGCCATCTGCGCGAGGTGCGCACGGTCGCCGAGCCCCTGGGTATCGGTTTCCTCGGCACCGGCTTCCAGCCGAAATGGCGGCGCGAGGACATGCCGTGGATGCCGAAGGGCCGCTACAAGATCATGCGCGCCTACATGCCCAAGGTCGGCCATCTCGGCCTGGACATGATGACCCGCACCTGCACGGTGCAGGTCAACCTCGACGTCGGCTCGGAAGCCGACATGGTGAAGAAGTTCCGCGTGTCGCTGGCGCTGCAGCCGATCGCCACCGCGCTGTTCGCCGATTCGCCGTTCACCGAGGGCCGGCCGAACGGCTACCTCAGCTACCGCTCGCACATCTGGACCGACACCGATCCGGACCGCACCGGCCTGCTCGACTTCGTGTTCGAGGACGGCTTCGGTTACGAGCGCTACGTCGACTACCTGCTCGACGTGCCGATGTATTTCATCTACCGCGACGGCGAGTACATCGACGCCAGCGGGCAGTCGTTCCGCGACTACCTCGACGGCAGGCTGCCGGCCTACCCGGGTCACCGGCCGACGCTGAAGGACTGGGCCGACCACAGCACCACCGCGTTCCCGGAAGTGCGGCTGAAGAAGTACCTGGAGATGCGCGGCGCCGATTCCGGACCGTGGAACCGCATCTGCGCATTGCCGGCGTTCTGGGTCGGCCTGCTGTACGACGATGCCGCGCTCGATGCGGCGTGGGACCTGGTCAAGGACTTCACGCTCGAGGAGCGCCACGCGCTGCGCGACGGCGTGCCGAAGCATGCGCTGAAGCTGCCGTTCCGCAACGGCAGTGTGCTCGACCTGGCTCGGCAGGCGCTGGCGATCTCTGCCGAGGGCCTGCGCCGGCGCGCGCGTCTGAACGCGCATGGCCGCGACGAGTCGATCTACCTGGACACGCTGATGGAGTTCGCCGAGGCCGGCCTGTGCCCGGCCGAGCGCAAGCTCGAGCTGTTCCACGGCCCGTGGCAGGGCCGCGTCGATCCGCTGTTCACCGAGTTCGCCTACTAGCGCGCGTTCCGGCCTGGAGTGCGCGTCCGGCTCACCTGCTGCGCGCTCGCGGGCTGCGTGCGCGCGCTGCAGGCGTGAGGCGGCTGACGCCTGCCGGGCAGGCGAGCCGCGGTCGGCTCAAGCCCGCGGCCGAGCGGCCGCTAACAGCGTTGCCGATGTCGCGCCGGAGCAGGCGCGGCCGGCCCGCAGCGCGCGCGCGCCGCGGCACCGCCCCGCACGAGCCCTCCGGTGACCCGCGCCTCGCATCCGCCGTCCATCCAGCACTTCCTGCGCAGCCGGCTGGTCCAGGCCGGCATCGTCGTGGTGCTGGGCGCGGCGCTCGTGCAGTTCGCGCACGCGGTGTCGCTGCGTCGCGAGGCCGCGCGCCAGCGGCTGGCGATGACCGCGCAGCTGAGCGCGGCGCAGATCGCCGAGTTCATCGCGCTGCACCAGGCCGCGGTCGCGCTGTATGCCGAGCGCCGCGCGAACGAGCCGGACTGGCCGCGTGGTCTGGGCGCGGTGCGGGCGCGCTACCCGGCGTTCCTGACCATGCTGGTGGCCGGCCGCGACGGGCGGGTGATCCACGGCGTGCCGGCGTTCCCCGACGGCAGCGGGCAATGGGCCGGACGCCCGGTCGGCGACCGCGCGTACTTCCGGGTGCCGATGGCGAGCGGGCGACCGTACGTCTCCGATGCGTTCCGCGGGCGCGCGTTCGGTCGCGTTCCGATCGTGGCCATCAGCGCGCCGGTGCTCGACGCGCAGGGCCGGCCGCAGGCGATCGTCGAAGGGTCGATTCCGGCCGACGCGTTCGCCGCGCGGCGCACCCAGGTGATGGCGCAGGGCGGCCGCGCGCTGCTGGTGCTCGATCGCCAGCGTCGCGTGGTGCATGCGGGAACCGGACTGGCGTTCGCACCGCTGCAGCGTCTCGACGTGACCTTGCCCGCGCCGGTTACCCGCGTGCGCGGCCTGCAGCTGCTGCCGGGAGCGTACGCCGACGGCAGCGACGCGTTCGTCGCCTCCGCGACCACCTCGTTCGGCTGGACGGTGCTGGTGCTGGAACCGACCGCGCTGCTTTACGGCGAGCTGCGCCGCGACGCGCTCAACCTGCTGGTGCCCGCGCTGCTTGCGCTGGCGGTGGCCGCGTGGGCGGCCGGTGTTCTGGCGCGGCGGCTGGCCGGGCCGATCCACGTCCTTGCCGAGCACATGCGCGACTACGACGTCGAGCGTGCGCGGACGCTGGCGCTGCCGCGTGCGCCGGCCGAGGTGATCGACCTCGCCGATGCGTTCAACCGGCTCGGGCAGCGGTTGCGCGAGGCGTTCGCGGCCAACCGCGACGCGCTGCTGGAACAGCGCCGGCTCGCTGAGACCCTACAGCGCACGGTCGAGGAACGCGAGCGGGTGATCGCCGAGCGCACCGAGGCGCTGTCGCGCGCCAACAGCGAATTGCGCATGTTGAGCACGACCGATGCCTTGACCGGCTGCGCCAACTACCGCGGCTTCACCGAGGGCGCGGCCGTCCTGTGGGCGCACGCGGCCGAGCGCGGACTGACGCTCAGCGCATTCGCCTGCGACATCGACCACTTCAAGCTCTACAACGACCGGCTAGGCCACCCGGCCGGCGACGCCTGCCTGCGCCGCGTCGCTGCCGCGCTGCGCGCGGTGATGCACGGCACCGCCGACGTGGTCGCGCGGGTCGGCGGGGAGGAATTCCTCGTGCTGATGACAGGACTCTCCCGCGAGCAGGCCGCCGCGGTCGCGCAGCGACTGCACGGCGCGGTCGCGGCACTCGCGATGCCGCATCCCGGCGGCGGTACGGTCAGCGTCAGCGTCGGCTGGGCGCACCGGCGCCCCGAGAGCGACGGCACGCTGGAGACGCTGCTGGCCGAAGCCGACGCTGCGCTCTACCGCGCCAAGGCGGCCGGTCGCGACCGCGTCGCCGCCTGAATCACGCCGGCAGGAAGTCCGCGTAGGCGAAGCGGTTCTCGCGCAGCACGATCTCGCCGCGCTGCACCGCAAGCGGTGAGGCGAACATCGGTCCGTACACCACCAGCGTGTGGAATTCGCCGCGCTCGCCGCACGGGTCGCAGCCGGCCGGCAGCTCGTCGAGCAAGGCCGCATCGAACGCGCGACCGGCAAAACGCGCGTCCAGCTGCTGCGTGTCCACGCAGGTCAGGTGGGCCTGCAGGCCGCCTGCGATCATCTTGCGCGCAAGCTCGGCGGTGTCGGCGCCGAACAGCGGGTAGTGCGGCGTCCAGCCGAGCCGCGCGCACAGCGCATCGCGGTACGCCTTGATGTCCTCGAGGAACAGGTCGCCGAATGCGCTGTCGCGCAGGCCGGGCCAGCGCGTGCGCGCCGATTCGAGCGCGCGCGCGAACACCTCCTCGTAGACGGTGTTGCTCGCGCGTTGCGGCATCCACGCCTCGACCACCGGCAGCCCGGCCGCGTCCGCCTGCGCGTGCAGCAGCGCGCGGCGGATGCCCTGCATGGCGATGCGTTCGTAGCCTTCGGTCAACGTGGTGACCAGCGCCACCACCTCGACGTCGTCGCGCTGGCGAAGCGCGTGCAGCGCCCACGCGGCGTCCTTGCCGCCGCTCCAGGAAAGCAGAAGGGGAGTCCGGGTCATCCGCTCACGCTACCACGTGCGCCGGCGGGGTTAGGATGCGGCGGACGCCCTGCCGGAGACTGCACATGCGCGGCCTACTGCTGTGGATGCTGGTGACGATCGCGCTGGCCACCGCGCCGGCGGCGGCGCAGGTGACTGCGCTGGTCGGCGGCACGCTGGTCGACGGCACGCTGCGCGAGCCGATCCAGGACAGCGTGATCCTGATCGAGGGCGAACGCATCAAGGCGGTCGGCAGCATCACCACGCTGCCCGTGCCAGAAGGCGCCACGGTGATCTCCACCGAAGGCATGACCGTGCTGCCCGGGCTGTGGGACATGCACGTGCACCTGATGATCAACGGCCATGCCGACTACGCGCACTGGGACCGCACCTACCTCGATCGCCTGCGCGACGTGATCATGCCGGCCTCGGCGAAGCAGCTGCTGCTCGCCGGCGTCACCGGCGCGCGCGATCTGGGCGCACCGCTGGAGGATTCGATCGCGGTGCGCGAGGCGATTCGCGCCGGGCGCATTCCCGGTCCGACCCTGTTCGTGTCCGGGCCGTTCATCCAGAAGGCGCCGGAGCCGGGCACGGAAACCTTCCGCTGGGGCGTCGATTCGCCGGCCGATGCGCGCGCCAAGGTGGCGCGGCTGGCGCGCGCGGGCGTGGACGTGATCAAGCTGATCGACCAGGACCGGATGAGCGAGGCGGAGGCGCGCGCGGTGGTCGAGGAGGCGCACCGCCACGGCCTGCCGGTGATCGCCCACGCCCACCGCCCGGACGAGATCCGCCGCGGCCTCAAGCTCGGCGTCGACGGCTTCGAGCACACCGGGTTGGGCGCCGCGCCGGAATATCCCGCCGACATCGTCGCGCTGCTGCGCGAGCGCACCGCCAACATGGCCGCAGGGCCCTTGTTCTGGACCCCGACCATCGAAGGTCTCTACAACTTCCCGTACACCGTACGTCATCACGAGCACATCGACGGCGACGCCTGGCACGAGGGTCTGCCGCCGGAGATCGTCGCCGACATCCGCCAGTCGCTGGCGCATCCCGAAAGCATCGGCTACTTCCAGCAGTCGCCGCAGCGCTGGCCGACGCTGAAGCGCAAGTTCGAGCAGCTGCGCGAATCGGGCGTTCTGCTGCTGGTCGGCACCGATTCCGGCATCCCGATGAAGTTCCACAGCAACAGCACCTGGAACGAGCTGGAGGTGTGGGTCAACAAGCTCGGTGTGCCGCCGGTCGACGCGATCCGCGCGGCCACCTATTGGCCGGCGGTGGCGATGAAGGCCGAGCGCGACTACGGCACCGTCACCGAGGGCAAGTACGCCGACATCATCGCCGTACGCGGCGACGTGCTGCGCCACATCGCGTTGCTGCAGCGGGTGGACATCGTCATCAAGCACGGCCGTCGCGTGAAGTAGCGGCGGCCGCGCGGCCGCTCAGGCGGCGGTGACGTCGCGCAGCTCCCAAGCGTTGCCGGCGAGCAGGCGCAGGCGGTGCTTGAGCACGTCGCCGGGCAGCGACGAGGTCACCACCAGGTCGATGTGCAGATCGCTCTGGCGGCCTTCCACGCGCGCGCCGGGATCGGTCGCGCCGAGCGCCGGATCGACCTCGTCCGGATCCTCCTGAAGCGCGCGCCAGCGCTCGAACAGCACGTCGCTGCGCAACGCGCGTTCGAGCTGGTCGGCGAACTCCTCGGCGCCGTGCGCGGTGAACGACAGCCCCGGCTCGCTGCCGCGCGCGCGGGTGCCGTCGGGAAGGCGCAGGTAGTAGCGGATTGCCATCGGTGTCTCCTTCGCATCCACGAACCACCCCAGCCTAGGCCGGCCCCCGCGCAGCGGCAATGAAGCCCGGCGCCGGCGTTCAGTCCTCGGTGCCGCCGTGGCCGTCGCCGTGGCCGGTGCCAAGCCCGAACGTCTGCCCGTCGCCGTGGCGCTGCCAGAAGAACGTCGGCGCCTTCTCGCCCTTGTTGCCAATCTCCGCCATGTCGGCATCGACGTCGAACAGGCGGCCATCGACCATCACGTAGCGGGTGTCGATAGTGGCGCGGATGTTCTCCAGCGGGTTCGAGTTCAGCACCACGAGGTCGGCCTGCTTGCCCGCCTCCAGCGAGCCGATCTGCCCGGACAGCCCGAGGTAATCGGCGCCGTCGATGGTCGCCGCACGCAGCGCCTCGAAGTTGCTGAAGCCGCCCTGCACCAACGACCAGATTTCCCAGTTCGGGCTCAGCCCCTGCAGCTGGCCGTGGCCGCCGATCTGGATCTTCACCCCGGCGTCGCGCAGCTTCTTGGCGGCCTTCGCCACCTCGACGTGCCAGTAGTCCCAGTCCGGGCCGACCTCGCGGCGGATGCTGCGCGCGTCCAACGTCTCGCGCGGGAAGAAGCGGTTGAGCTTCTTGTCCTGCCAGACGTTGTCGCGCGCGTACCACCAGTATTCGCCGGAGACGCCGCCGTAGCTGACCACCAATGTCGGCGTGTTGCGCACGTCGGTCTGCGACCACAGCCCGATCACGTCCTTGTACAACGGCGCGACCGGGATGTTGTGCTCGATGCCGGTGGCGCCGTCGAGCACCATCGTCATGTTGTGGTGGAACGTGGAACCGCCTTCCTCGACCACCAGCATGCCGAGCTCGCGCGCGGCCTGGTTGACCTGCTGGCGCTGCTCGCGGCGCGGCTGGTTGTAGCTCTTCACCGAGATCGCGCCGTGCGCCTTCATCCGGCGCAGGTGGCTGCGCGCGTCGTCGAGCGAGTTGATCACCGCCTTGAACAGGCCGTCGGCGCCGTACAGCACGGTGCCGGTGGAGAGCAGGCGCGGGCCGACCATCCGGCCGGCCTTCAGCAGTTCGGCCTGCGAGAACACGTACTCGGTGCTCGCCGACGGATCGTGCATGGTGGTGATGCCGAACGCGAGGTTGGCGTAGTACGCCCAGTTCTGCTGCGGCACCACGCCACGGCCGAAGTTGGCCGAGTGCGCATGCGCGTCGATGTAGCCCGGCACGATGGTCTTGCCTTTGGCGTCGATCACCTGCGCGCCGGCCGGCACCTGCACCTGGGACGACGGACCGACCGCGACGATGGTGTCGCCACGCACGACGATCGTGCCGTCCTCGATCACTTCCTGGGTTTTCTCTGCATCGCGCATGGTGACGATGCGCGCGCCGGTGAACGCGAACGTGTCGCGCGGCGTGTACACCTCGGCGGTGAGGCCGAGCGCGACGCCGCCTTCGCTGTTCGGCTTCGGCAGCTCGGCCGGTGCGCCGGGCAGGAACGCGAACAGCTGGTTGAGCGGGCGCGAGAAGTAGCGGTCGCCCATCATCCAGTGCAGCGACTTCGAATCCGCGCTCCAGTGCAGGTAGGTGCCGACGTCGGCCGTGACGCGGGTGACCGGGATCGCCTTGGTGTCCTTGCTCAGCTCGATCGCCTTGCCGACCGTTGGCATCGGTGCGACGTACGCATTGAACAGCTCGGTGAACGCCACCCACTTGCCGTCCGGCGAGACGCTCACGCTGTCGACGTACTTGAGGTCGAACACCTCGCGTGGCTCCTCGCCATTGAGGCCGACCGACATCAGCTTGCGCTTGAGTCCGTTGCCGCTGAAGTACAGCACGCGGCTGCCGTCGGCGCTGAACTGCGGCGATTCGCCATCGAGCGCGATCCGCACCGGATTGCTGCCGTCGGCGCCCATCACGTAGATGCCGCGCTCGTTCGCCCACGCCGAACCGGTCAGGCCGCTGCCGCCGGTCTTGGCGTAGACGATGCGCCGGCCGTCCGGCGAGAAGCGCGGGTCGTAATAGAAGCCCTTCTCGCGGGTCAGGCGGCGGCCGGCGCCGGAACCCGACGCGTCGCGCACCCAGATCGCGCCGAGCTCGGCGTCCGACCAGGTGGTGTACAGCAGCTTGCGGCCGTCGGCGCTGAAGCTGGGCTGGTATTCGTACACGCCGGTGTTGCCGGTCAGCCGCTCCGGCGCGCCGTCCGGCAGCCGCTTGCGCCACAGCTGGCCGAGCGCATGGAACACCACGCTGCGGCCGTCCGCGCTGGTAGCCACGTCGCGGATCATCTTCGCGGTGAAGCGGCCTTCCTCGATCTTCTGCTCGAAGCGCAGCGGCGCAGTGACGGTCTGCTCGACCTCGGCGGTGAACGGGATGTTCTGCGCCGCGCCGCTGGTCATGTCGACGCGCCACAGCTTGCCCTGCGCCCACACCACCACCGCCTTCGAATCCGGCGTCCAGTCGAAATACGGGTACGGGCCGAAGATCGCCCACGCCTCCTGCTGGTCGTGCGACAGCCCGTCCCACACCGGGCGCACCAATCCGCTCTTGAGGTCCATCACGTGCAGCACCGACTTCTCGCGGATGCGCTTGACGAATGCGAGCGACTTGCCGTCCGGCGACGGCTGCGGGCGCACCGCGCCGCCCGGCGTGGCGATCAGCGTCTCGGTGCGGCCGGTGCGCAGGTCGAGGCGCTTGATCGCGTAGATCAGGTCATGCGGGTTCTTGTTGTACTGGAACGTCGGCCCCGGACTCACGTCCTCGGAGAAGTACACGTAGCGGCCGTCCGGCGACACCGCCGGCTCGCCGAGGTCCTGCTGGTCGTTCTTGCGCGTGGTCAGCTGGATGCCGCCGGTGGCCGCGCCGCTGACGTGGTACATCCACAGCTCGCCGGCACCGAGCGAGCGCTCGCTGGTGAAGTGCTTGCGGCCGATCAGGTACTGGCCGTCCGGCGTCCACGCCGGGCTGTTGAGCAGGCGGAAGTCCTCCTTGCTCACCTGCACCGGGTTCGTGCCGTCGGCGCGGATCCGCCACAGGTTGTTGCCACCGCCGCGGTCGGAGGTGAACGCGATCTCGCGGCCGTCGGGCGACCAGCGCGGCTGCACGTCCCAGGCTGGTCCGGAGGTGATGCGGCGCGCGGCGCCGCCGCCGACCGGCACGCGGTAGAGGTCGCCGAGCAGCGAGAACACCACTTCGCGGCCGTCCGGGGAAACGTCGACGTCGAGCCAGGTGCCTTCGTCGGTGGCAAAGCGCACGGTCTTGCTCGGGCCGTGCGCCGCGTTGACGTCCCACTTCTTGTCCTCGGCCGCGGCCTCGCCCGGCTTGCTGCGGCCACGCGCGCTCTGCAGCGGCGCCTGCGCCGGATCGGTGCCGGCCGGGTCCAGCGCGTCCTGCTCGAGCTGCGCCTTGTCCTTGCGTTCGTCCTTCTCCTTCGCCTGCGGCGCCGGCTGTGGCGGCGGGTTCTGGGCGAACGCGGGGGCGGCGAGGGCGCTGGCGAGCGCGAGCGCGAGCAGATGGCGATGCGGCATGGCGGCTGCGGTGTCCGGTCGGGAAAACGCCGAGCGTAACCGCTGCCGCCGGGAGCGGCCTAGGCAGGAAGTCGTGCCGCAACCGCCAGAATCGGCAAGCCGGCGTCAGCGCACGCGGCGGCCGTCGGCGTCGATCACCACCTCGCCGTCCTCCTTGGCGAACGGCGCGCGCTGCGGCGCCGGCAGGATGTCGAGCACCGCTTCGGACGGCCGGCACAGCCGGGTGCCGAGCGGGGTGGCGACGATCGGCCGGTTGATCAGGATCGGATGCGCGAGCATGGCGTCGATCAGCGCGTCATCGGACAGGGACGGATCGTCGAGCCCCAATTCGGCGTACGGCGTGCCCTTCTCGCGCAGCAGCGCGCGCGGCGTGATGCCCATCGCCTGGATCAGCGCCAGCAGCGTGGCGCGGTCGGGCGGGGTCTGCAGGTACTCGATCACCCGCGGCTCGATGCCGGCGTTGCGGATCATCGCCAGCGTGTTGCGCGAGGTGCCGCAGGCGGGGTTGTGGTAGATGGTGACGTCGGCGGTGTTCATGCGCGCAGCGCTCTGGTCGGAGCGCGCATCATGCCTCAAATGCCGGCACGCCTTCGGCGGCGAACCCGACCACTACCGCGCCCTTGCCGACGTTGACCATGCCGGTGAGGCTCATGATGCTTTCGAACACCTCGACGTGGTGCTCGGCGCAGACCTCGCGCAGCCGCTCGTAGCCGGGCAGCGCGTGCAGCTCGGCAAGCTCGCCGCCGTAGGACAGGCACAGGGTCGGCGTCATCAGCCCTGCGCGCACGCGCGCACCGGCGAATTCGAACAGCTTCTCCGCCGCCGGCTCGAAGCCCTTGATCTTGGCGACCGGGCCGGTCTCGCCGCGCGTGCAGTGCAGCACCGGCTTGATGTCGAGCGCACTGCCGAGCGCGGCGGAGAGCAGGCTGACGCTGCGGTCGCCCTTCTTGCGCGCCCGCGCGCGCAGGTAGTACAGGTCGCGCGGCACCATGTAGCCGTGGGTGTACAGCGCGAGGTTCTCAAGGCGCGCGCGGATCTTGCCCGCGCCCTCGCCGGCGGCGCGCAGGCGTGCCGCCTCCACCGCGGTGACGCCCTGCGCGGCGAACAGGTTCTGGGTGTCGATCACCCGCAGCGCGAACGGCGTGGTGATGCCGGCGGCCGCGCGCGGTTCCTTGTAGCCGTTGAGGATCGCGAAGCTCGCCTGCTGCGTGTTGTCGTAGATCGGGCTGCGCGTGCGGGTGATCGTCAGACAGAACACGTGGTCGTAGTCGATCACCAGCTGCTCGAGGAACAGGCGGGTGATCTGGTCGACGGTGAACGGCGTGGTCTCCGCCTCGGCGCCGCGTTCGGCGACGTGCGAATGCAGGAAGGCGAGCGTCTCGGCCTCGTCGCGGTGGTCGGCCTGCACCTCCTCGCCGATCCGCACGGTGATCGGCAGCACATGGATGTCGTGCTGACGCAGGAACGCGAGCGGCAGGTCACAGGCCGAGTCGACTACCAGTCCGATGCGCATGGGCCTCCCCCGGGGCGTTGGGTGGTGGCCTCGATAGTGACAAATCCGCGTGCGCGGCGCAGCAATCTGTGACGCGGCGCACTCTCAGACCTTGCGCGCCACCCCAATCGGCAGCTCACCGGCGCGGCGCATCTCGGCCTCGTCCAGCACCCCGGGATCGGCCAGCACGGCCAGCGCGAAGTCGTGGGCGTCGTTGCCCCAGAACAGGTGCGGGCCCACCGCGAGGGTCGGCACGCCGTACACGCCAGCCTGCAGCGCCGCCTCGGTGTTGCGGCGCAGCGCGGCTTTCACCTCGGCGGCGTCGGGCGCATCGGCCGCTACCCCGAGCGCGTCGCGCAGCGGCGCCAGCGCCTCCGCGCTGTCGGCCGCGCGGCCCTGGGCCCAGATCCAGTCGAACAGGGCGTCGATGGCGTCCGCACGGGCGCCGGCGGCGAGCGCGAGCCGCAGCGCCGGCAGCGGATTGAACGGATGCGCCGGTGGCAGCCGCATGGGCACGCCGGCGCGGCGTGCCTGCCACAGCGCGTGGCGGTAGGTGAACTCGCGCTTGCCTGGGATCTCCGCCGGGCCCTTCTGGCCGCGCGCATCGAGCACCGCGGCGAACAGGATCGGCACCGGCTCGACGGCGTGCCCGGCGGCGAGCGCCTTGACCTTCGGCCATTGCAGGTACGCGAACGGCGAAATGAAGTCGAAGTACCAGCGCAGCGCGCTCATGCTCGCTCCCGGCTCAGCGCCACAGCCCGAGGATTAGCCCGTAGAGGGTGAACTGCAGCAGGTGGTAGCCGGCGTCGATCGCCCACAGCGCCAGGCTGCGGCCGGCGAATGCGTAGTTGATACCGAAGCTCATCGCCACCCAGCCGGCGCCGGTGAGCGCACCGAGCGCGGTGGCGGTGGCCACCGACGCCTGCGGCGGCAGCAGCGCGGCGAACACCAGCGCGGCCAGCAGGCTGCACAGCCCGGCGACCGCGAACACGCCGCCCGGATGGCGCTTGGCCGGCGCGTCGGGGTCGATGCCGGCCTCGCGGCACCACACCTGCTTGAACAGCGGCCCGTACCACACGCCGCCGAGCACGAACGCGGACGCCGCCGCGGCGATCACCGCCGGCCAGTGCACCGCTTGCCAGGTCAGCTCCATGTCGCCCTCCTGCGGCGCGGCCGGCGGCGCCGGCGTCTAGCGCGCGTCCTGCGCAGGATACGCGCGCGGCAGCCCGCCCTGCTCGGCGGGCACCACGGCGCGCAGGTAGCGGTCGCGCAGCTCGGACTGGCGGCTGCGCATCGGAAGCGCGCGGCCGTCCATCCACACCTGCAGCGCGACGCTCGCCACGTCGAGCGGATCGCCGCTCCACAGGGTCAGGTCGGCGCGCTTGCCGGGCGCGATCGTGCCGAGCTCGCCGGCCACGCCGAGCGTCTCCGCCGGCACCCGGGTCAGCCCGGCCAGGCCGTCCTCCCACGGCAGCCCGTGCGCGACCGCGTTGCCGGCCAGCTGGCGGATCTTGCGCGCGTTGTGCGAGCCGTCGCCGGACTGGGTGAAGCTCACCGCGACGCCCGCGGCGCGCAGGCGCGCAGCGTTCTCCAGCGTCGCGTTGATCTGGTCGAAGTTGGCCGGCAGGTTGCCGAGCGTGTCGACGAACACCGGCACCTTGGCCGCGGCCAGCTGCGGCGCCAGCCGCCACGCTTCGGTGCCGCCCATGACCGCAACCCGCACGCCGTGGCGCTGCGACCAGCGCAGCAGCTGGCGGATGTCGGCGGCGCGGTGCACCTCCACCACCACCCGACCACCGCCGCCGAAGTACTTCGCCAGCGTGGCGCGTCCGGCCGGGGTGAGCAGCGCGCTGTTGGAATCCGGCGGAATGCGCCCGCGCACCTCGTCGATCAGCTGGTCGAGCAGCATCCACTGCGCGGCGCGCGAATGCCCGGTCAGCGCCGAGGCGTCGCCGCCGAGACGCACGAACAGCACGCGCGGACCGACCGGCTCGGCGCTGCCGTCCAGGCGCACCACGCCGCCCTGGCCGGCGACGATCGAGCCGCCCGGTGCGGTGCCGGCGCCGAGCACGGTCCAGCCGAGCCCGGCCACGCGCGCCACCGGCACCAGCGTCGAATCCGGGTTGTACGCCAGGGTGACGTCGAATTCCGGACGCACCGTCATCTGCTTCGTATCGGCGCCGAGCGCGAGCGTCTCGTCCACCGTCGGCCGCTCCGCCGGCACTTCCTCGATGCCGATGCCGGTGATGCCGCCGAACAGCGTCGGCGTCAGCGGCCGGCCCTGCGCGTCGACCACCGGCGTGCCGGCCGGCGCGGCGAGCCCGGCGCCGACCGCGCGGATGCGCCCGTCGACGACCAGCACGTCGGCGTTGCGCAGCGTGCCCTGCGCAGTGGCGGTGTGCACGGTGGCATTGCGGATCAGCAGATCCTGCGCGGCGGCGGGTGCGGCGAGCGCACCGGCCAGCAGCGCGAGCACGGCAAGGCGGACGCGGCTCATCGCACACCTCCGGCCGCGGTCTCCTGGCCGAGCAGGAAGTCGGATTTCGGCTGCCGCTTCGGATCGGCGCGGTCGTACAGGCGCGCGCCGTCGACGTAGACCTGTTCGGCCTTGGCGTACACCGAGAACGGATTGCCGCTCCACAGCACCACGTCGGCCATCTTGCCCGGCTCCAAGGTGCCGGTGCGGCCCTCGATGCCGAGCGCGCGCGCGGCGTTGGCGGTCAGCCAGCGGATCGCGCGTTCGGGCGCGATCTCGATGCCCGCTAGTTTCGCCTGCGCCATCACCTTGGCCGCCTCCTGGTTGAGACGCTGGATGCCTTCGGCGGAATCGGAATGCACGATCGCGCAGCCGCCCGGCGCGCGGTCGACCAGCGCGATGTTCTCCTGGATGCCGTCGAACGCTTCCATCTTGAAGCCCCACCAGTCGGCCCACAGCGCGCCGCAGATGCCTTCCTGGCCGAGCCGGTCGGCCAGCTTGTACGCCTCCACGCCGTGGTGGAACGCGCTGATGCGGAAGCCGAATTCCTTCGCCAGATCCATCATCACCGCCATCTCGTCGGCGCGGTAGCAGTGGATGTGCACCAGGATGTCGCCGTTGAGCGCGCCGGCCAGCGTGTCGAGCTTCAGGTCGCGCTTGCCGCCGGTGTCCTTCTCGCTGTCGGCCGGGCTCTCCGATGCGCTCTGCCACCAGCGCCGCTTCTTCGGCGGCTGCTGCTTCGGCTGCATCTTGCGCAGGTATTCGCTTGCGTCGATGAATGCGGCGCGGTAGCCGGCGACGTTGCCCATGCGCGTGGCCGGCGGTTGGTTGCGGCCGCCGTAGTTGCGCTTCGGGTTCTCGCCGCAGGCCATCTTCAGCCCCCACGGCGCGCCGGGGAACTTCATCGCCTGATAGGTCACCGCCGGCACGTTCTTCAGCGTCACCCCGCGGCCGCCGATCAGGTTGGCCGAGCCGGGCAGGATCTGCATCGCGGTGATGCCGCCGGCGAGCGCGGTGGCGAAGCCCGGGTCCTGCGGCCACACCGAATGCTCGGCCCAGACGTTCGGCGTTACCGGGCCGGTCGCCTCGTTGCCGTCGCTGTGCGCGTTGACGCCGGGGCTCGAGTACACGCCGAGGTGCGAATGCACGTCGATCAGGCCGGGCGTCACCCACTTGCCGGTGCCGTCGACCACCACCGCTCCGGCCGGCGCCTGCAGTCCCGGGCCGACCGCGACGATCGCACCGTCGGCCATCAGCACGTCGGCGCCATCGAGGCGCTCGCCGGTGCCGGTGAGCACGGTGGCGTTGCGGATCAGGGTCGGCGGTGCGGCGATCCGGCGGTAGGTGCTCGGATACGGATCCTGGGCGAAACGCGAAGGTTTGGCGGGCGGCGCGGCCTGCGCCGCGCCGAGCAGCGCGGTCAACGCGCAGCCGGCCAGCAGGGGTCGAAGCATGCGGTTCTCTCACGGCGAAGCGATCCCGCACCGTAGCGGGTGCCGCCACCGGCGGCCAACATGACTTTGGTCATGGTCGGGGCAGGCCGTACGCTATCGCCGTCTTCCGGATACCGACCCAATGCGCGAGAAGAACGACATCGTCTCCAACTGGCTGCCGCGCTACACCGGCGTGCCGCTCGACGGCTTCGGCGAGCACATCCTGCTGACCAACTTCAGCGGCTACCTGCATACGTTCTCGCGGCTGACCGGCGCCGAGATCGTCGGCCTCGACCGCCCGATGCCGAGCGCCACCGCCGACGGCATCACCATGATCAACTTCGGCATGGGCAGCCCGAACGCGGCGACGGTGATGGACCTGCTGTCGGCGATCGCGCCGAAGGCGGTGCTGTTCCTCGGCAAGTGCGGCGGGCTCAAGAAGAAGAACAAGCTCGGCGACCTGATCCTGCCGATCGCGGCCATCCGCGGCGAAGGCACCAGCAACGACTACCTGCCGCCGGAGGTTCCGGCGCTGCCGGCGTTCGCGCTGCAGCGCGCGGTGTCGACGATGATCCGCGACCTCGGCCACGACTACTGGACCGGCACCGTCTACACCACCAACCGCCGCGTCTGGGAGCACGACGACGCGTTCAAGGATTACCTGCGCAAGCTGCGCTGCATGGCGATCGACATGGAAACCGCCACCGTTTTCGCCGCCGGCTTTGCCAACCGCCTGCCGGTCGGCGCGCTGCTGCTGGTCTCCGACCAGCCGATGATCCCGGAAGGCGTGAAGACCGAGGCCTCCGACGCCAAGGTCACCCGCGAGTTCGTCGACAACCACATCCAGGTCGGCATCGAGGCGCTGCGGCTGATCCGCCGCCACGGCAAGTCGGTGCGCCACCTGCGTTTCGACGAGTAGCCAGCCGCACGTTCAGCCGGGGGCGGCCGCCCGCCCGGCGGTCGCGGCCCCTGCGATGGCCCTGCGCCACACTGCCTGCCCAAGAGGACAGCGGCATGGAACAGGTCATCTATCTCGCGGTGGGCGCGGCGCTCACCTGGTCGTTCTACTTCATCCAGCGACGGGTCGAGCGCCGCAAGGCGGTCGAGACGATCGAGCGCAACCGCAAGCTGCTGGAGCTGAAGCAGGGGCTGGACGGCAGCGATACCAGCCTGGAGGAGCTGCGCGCGTTCGAATCGCGGCTGATCGGCAAGGCCGAGACCGCGGTGCGGATCGCCGACCGCTACGTCAGCCAGGCCGAGGAGCTGGCCCAGCGCAGCTTCACCGAGCTGCGCAGCCACGACGAGATGCACCAGCAGGCGATCGTCGAATACCAGACGATCGCCGCGCGGCTGGATGCGCTGGTGGTGCACCTGCGCAGCCAGCTCGACGATGCCGGCCGCGCCGCGTTCGACCCGGCGCACCTGGCGTGGCTGACGTTCCGCGAACGCTACGCGCGCTTCATCGCGCACTGCTACTCGGGCGGCGCGATCCGCCCGCTGATCCACGCGGTCACGCTGGAGAGCCTGACCGCGGCGTACATTGCCGAGCTGCAAACCCAGCTCGGCGAATGAGGCGATGATGAGCGATCCGCTCGCGCAGGAGATCCTCGGGTTCTGGCGCGCCGCCGGCCCGGCACGCTGGTTCGCGGTCGACCCCGGGTTCGACCGCGAGCTCGCCACCCGCTTCGGCGATGCGCACCTGCGCGCGTCGCGGCGCGAGTTCGAGCACTGGCTCGACGAGGCGGACAGCGCACTGGCGCTGGTGCTGCTGCTGGACCAGGTGCCGCGCAACATCTACCGCGGCAGCCCGCATGCGTTCGCCACCGATCCGCTGGCGCGGCTGTACGCCGACCGCGCGCTCGCCGCCGGCCATGACCGTGCGTGCGAGCCGGCGCTGCGCGGGTTCTTCTACCTGCCGTTCGAGCATTCCGAGCAGCCGGAGGACCAGGCGCGTTCAGTGGCGCTGTTCGAGGCGCTCGGCGATGCCGAGTACCTGCGCTATGCCGTGCTGCATCGGGACCTGATCGCGCGCTTCGGTCGCTTTCCGCACCGCAACCCGATCCTCGGGCGGACGATGACCGCAGAGGAGCAGGCCTATCTCGACGGTGGCGGGTTCGCCGGCTGAGCGTGCATTGCGCTGCCGCACCGGTCGCGGCTAAAGCCGCTCCTACAAAACACCCCCCGTTGCAGGAGCGGCTTCAGCCGCGACCACGATCCTCCGCATTACGCCTGTAGGAGCGGCTTTAGCCGCGACCACGACCGATCCGCATTACGCCTGTAGGAGCGGCTTCAGCCGCGATCACGACCGATCCGCATTACGCCTGTAAGAGCGGCTTCAGCCGCGACCACGATCATCCGCATTACGCCTGTAGGAGCGGCTTTAGCCGCGATTCGGCGCTGGCCGCTCCGATTGCGATCGCGTGCCACGACCCACGCTCAATACCGCGCCACCGCCGGGTCGACGTCGGCCCAGGCATCGATCCCGCCTTCGATGTTGTACACCTCGGAAAACCCGAGCGCGCGGAAATGCGCCGCCGCCTGCGCGCTGCGCGTGCCGTGGTGGCACAGGAACGCCAGCGGCGTGTCCTTCGGCAGCGCTTCCAGCGCCTCGGTGCCGGCATCGAGGGTGTCGAACGGCACCGGCGCGCTGGCCAGCGCGCGTTCGGCCGGCGGGCGCACGTCGACCAGCCGCAGCGCGCCGCGGCGCACGCGTTCGGCGGTTTCGGCCGGCGTGATCGGCTTCACCGGCGCCGGCGCGTTCGGGTTGTTCACCATCAGCCCGCGCCCACGGTGATCGTCGACCCATTCGATCGTGACGCCGTCGGCACGACGCGCGCTCATCCAGTCGGTCTGCACGCGCACGCCATCGATCTCCACCGCGATCGCGTCCGGGTCGTGCGGCGCCAGCTGCAGGCGCGTGTTGTAGCGCGCATCGACGTCCAGCCGTACCGCGTACTCGCCGCCGGCATTGGCGATCGCCGCACGCAGCTGCTCGGCGGCGGCCGGCGTAATGGTGAGCTTCGGCGGGCTGCGGTCGGGCGCCGGCAGGCCGAGCAGGCCGTGCAGCTCGCCGCTGCCGGCCAGCTGCTCGACGATGTCGCTACCGCCGACCAGCTCGCCGTCGACGTACAGCTGCGGAATGGTCGGCCACTGCCCGTAGACCTTGATGCCTTCGCGGATCTCGGGGTCGGCGAGCACGTCGATGTGGACGTAGGCGCCCGGCACCAGCGCATCGAGGATGCCGACCGCCTTCGCCGAGAAGCCGCACTGCGGCGCCTCCGGCGAGCCCTTCATGAACAGCACGACGCGGTGGGACTGGAGCAGGGAATCGATGCGCGAACGCAGCGCCGGATCGAGCGACATGGGGCAACCCGCGGGATGGGGGCGCGCAGTGTACGCCCACGCTAGGATGCGCGGATGAACCTCGTCGTCCCGCACCGTCCGCCGCGCCACCCGTATGCCTGGCTGCCGGCGCTGCTGCTGTCGCAGCTGGCGGTGGTGGCGATCTGGTGGCGCTACGGTGCCGGCTGGGGCGTGCCGGCGATGCTCGCCTCGCACGTGCCGTTCTGGTGGGCCACGCTGGCGCCGAACTGCGCGCTGTTCAGCCCGGTGCTGCGCCGGCTGCCGACCCAGGACAAGCTGGTCTGGCTGACGATCGACGACGGTCCGTCCGAGGACACCGCGGCGATCCTCGACCTGCTGGACGCGCACGGCGCGAAGGCGACGTTCTTCGTGGTCGGTGCGCGTGCGCAGGCGCATCCGGAGCGGGTGCGGGCGATCCTCGAGCGCGGCCACGACATCGGCAACCACAGCCACCGCCATCCCTCGGCGTGGTTCTGGGCGTTGCCGCCGCGGCGCATGCGCGCGGAGATCGCGCAGGCGCAGGCCACGCTGACCGCGATCGCCGGCCGTGCGCCGCGCTGGTTCCGCGCGGTGGCCGGGCACACCAACCCGTTCGTGGCGGCGGCGCTGCGCGAACACGGGCTGGCGCGGGTGGCGTGGTCGGCGCGCGGCTACGACGCGGTGCTGAGCGATCCCGATCGCACGGTCGCGCGCATCGAGCGCGATCTCGCGCCGGGCGCGATCGTGCTGCTGCATGAGGGCTCCGGCCACGGTCGCAACGTCGAGATGCTGGCGCGGCTGCTGCAACGGCTCGACGCGCTGGGCTACCGCACGGTGCTGCCGCGCTGAGCGGCGCACCGCGCTGCTCTTCTGTAGGAGCGGCTTCAGCCGCGACCGCATTTGGCGTCGATATGATCGCGGCTAAAGCCGCTCCTACAGCCGCTCCTACAGCCGCTCGGCGACGATCCGCCAGTTGTTGAACGGCGTGCGCCCGTACAGCGGAGTGAACGTCGCGCGCAGGCCGGCCGCGTCGAAGCGCGCGCGCAGCGCGTCGGGATCGGGATAACGGGTCGGGCCCGAGACCATCCAGCCGACCACGCGCGAGACCACGTCGACCGCGCGGGTCACGCGCGCGCGCCGGCTGCCGTCGGCCAGGCCGGTGCGGATCACCAGCCGCGCGCCGGGCGTGAGCATCGCCACCGCGGCATCGAGCGTGCGCGCCTGCGCGTCCGGCGGAATGAACTGCAGCACGTCGAGGATCGCGACGCTGCCGCGATGCTCGGGATAACCGCGGCGCAGATCGACCACGTCGAACGCGGCATCCGCCAGCCCCGCGCGCTCGGCCGCGCGCCGCGCCCGCGCGATCTTCGGCGCGTCCACGTCGACCCCGCGGTACGGCAGCGTCAGTCCCTCGGCGCGCAGCGCATGCGCGAGCAGGCCAAGCCCGCAGCCCAGGTCGAGCAGCGGCGCGGTGGTGCCGCGCAGCGCGTCGCACACGCCCGGATACAACGGATCGCTGCCGAGCTTGATGCGCGTGTAGTGGTAGTCCCAGCGGTTGCCGAGCGGATGCGCCGGGGCGAACGCCCGCGCCAGTTCGGCGGCGCGCGCGCGCGGGTAGGGCACGAACGCCGCGTTCATGCCGGGCTGCCGAGCAGTCGGCGCGCTACCGGCAGCGCCGCCGCGGTCCACAGCGCGTACATCGCCGCGGAGGGATGTAGGCCGTCGTCGGCGAGCATCGCCGGCTCCGCGCCGCGCTCGCGCGACACCGGGGTAATGTCGACGAACGCGACGCCGTGCGCCGCGCAGACCGCGCGCGCGGCGGCGTTGTAGGCGTCGAGCTCGGCGCCGATCCGCTCGCGTCCCCGCGCGTCGCGCGCGGCGAACGGGGTCACGCCCCAGTCCGGAATCGACAGCACCAGCACGCGATCGCGGCGGCCGCGCGCGTAGCCGAGCGCACGCCGCAGCAGCGCGGCGAATTCGCCGCGGTACTCGTCCACGCCGCGCCCGCGGTACTGGTTGTTGACCCCGATCAGCAGCGAGACGAAATCCCATTCGCCGAGCGGTTCGGCGGCATCGAGCGCGGCGGTGAGCTCGTCGGTGGTCCAGCCGGTGGTGGCGATGATGCGCGGCTCGGCGAGCGCGATGCCGTCGGCCTGCAGCGCGCGCGCCAGCTGCACCGGCCAGCGGCCGTCCTCGGCCACCGCCTCGCCGATGGTGTAGCTGTCGCCGAGCGCGAGGTAGCGCAGCATCAAGCGACCGCCATCCGCTGCGCGCGGGCGCGCTCGGCGCAGCGATCGAGCAGGCGATCGATGCGGCGGAACACCTCGCGCACGTCATCCGGCTGCGGCAGCAGGGTGACGCGGAAGTGGTGGCGGTACGGCACGTTGAAGCTCGACCCGGGCACCACCAGCACGTCCTCGGTCTCCAGCAGTTCCAGCGCGAAGCGGTGGTCGTCGAAGCCGAGCGCGGCCTCGCCCGTCACCGCCGGGAACGCGTACAGCGCACCGTGCGGCGCGACCAGCTGCAGGTGCGCGCTCGCTTCGACGCTGTCGCTCACCGCGCGGCGCGCCTCGTACAGCCGCCCGCCCGGCGCGCACAACGCACCGATGGTGTCGGCGCCGTCCAGCGCGGCCTCGATCGCGAACTGCCCCGGCACGTTGGCGCACAGCCGCAGCGCGCCTAGCAGGTCCATCGCGTGGTGGAAATCGCCGCTCGCGACCGGATCGCCCGACAGCACCGCCCAGCCCACTCGCCAGCCGCAGGCGCGGTGCACCTTCGACAGCCCGCCGAAGCTCAGGCATGGCAGGTCGCCGGCGAGCGGAGCGATCGGCTGGAACTGCGCGCCGTCGTAGAGGATGTGGTCGTAGATCTCGTCGCACAGCAGCAGCAGGCGGTGCTTCGCCGCCACCGCGACGATGCGTTCGAGCAGCGCCCGCGGATACACCGCGCCGGTCGGGTTGTTCGGGTTGATCAGCACGATCGCGCGCGTGCGCGGCGACACCAGCGCGTCGATCTCGTCCGGATCGGGCAGGAAGCCGTTTTCCGGGGCACAGCGGTAGTACACCGGGCGGCCGTCGTTGAGGATGGTCGCGGCCGACCACAGCGGGTAGTCGGGCGAGGGCACCAGCACCTCGTCGCCGGGGTTGAGCAGCGCGCGCAGGCTGAGGTCGATCAGCTCGCTGACGCCGTTGCCGACGAATACCCGCTCCGGGCTGGCGTTGGGCGTGCCGCGGCGCTTGTGGAACGCGGCAATCGCCTCGCGCGCGGCGGGCAGGCCCTGCTGGTGGGTGTACGGATCGGTCTCGGCGATGCGGTCGGCGATCGCGCGCTGCAGGTGCTCGGGCGCGCGGAACCCGAACGCGCCCGGGTTGCCGATGTTCAGCTTGATGAGCCGGCGCCCCTGCGCCTCCAGCTCGCGCGCACGCCGGGCCAGCTCGCCGCGGATCTCGTAACGGACTTCGGACAGGCGTTCGCGGGTCTTGATCGGCGGCAGCGACATGTGCGGCGGGCAGGCGGAAAAGTGCGCTGAGCCTAGCCGAAAAGGCGCGCCACTGCCGCGTCGCGCGGCGGCGCGCGGCGGTAGAATCCGGGCATGCGCCACGCCCCGGTCCGCGCTTGAACCCCGACGTCGCCGCCCTGCAGGCGATCGGCTGGCCCGTGGGCGCCGATGGACAGCCCGAATTCGTGCCGTGGCGCGACGCGCTGGCGGCGCATCCGCAGGCGCGCCCGGTACGGGTGGTCGAACAGCACCGCACCGGCTACGTGGTCGCCGACGGGCCCGAGCACAACTTCAAGGTCGAGTCGCTGCCGGACTGGCAGCGGCCGAAGTTCCCGCCCGAACAGCGCGCCGGCGTCGGCGACTGGGTGCTGGTCGAGGGCACGCGCATCGTCGCGCTGCTGGAGCGGCGCAGCACGATCAAACGCGGCGCCGCCGGCGAGCATTACCGCCAGCAGCTGATCGCCGCCAACGTCGACACCGTGTTCGTGGTGTGCGGGCTGGACCGCGACTTCAACCCGCGCCGGATCGAGCGCTACCTGCTGCTCGTGCGCGGCGGCGCCGAGCCGGTGGTGGTGCTGACCAAGGCCGACCAGAACGACGACGTGCCCGGCGCGCTCGCCGCGCTCGCGCACCTCGCCGCCGAGGGCGTGGCGGTGGTCGCGGTCAACGCCAAGGACCGCGCCAGCGTCGCCCAGCTCGACCGCTGGGTGCAGCCGGGCCGCACCGCAGTGCTGGTCGGCTCCTCCGGCGCCGGCAAGTCCACGCTCACCAACACGCTGCTCGGCGTGGAGCGGATGAAGACCGGCGAGGTGCGCGCGCACGATTCGCGTGGCCGCCACACCACCACCCATCGCGCGCTGATCCCGCTGCCCTCGGGCGCCTGCCTGATCGACACGCCGGGCATGCGCGAGCTCAAGCCCACCGGCGAGGAGGACGTCGCCGACACGTTCGCCGACGTCGAGGCGCTGGCGGCGCAGTGCCGCTTCCGCGATTGCACCCACGAGCGCGAGCCCGGCTGCGCGGTGCGCGCGGCGATCGAATCCGGCGCGCTGGATGCCGACCGCTACGCCAATTACCTCAAGCTGCGCGACGAGGTCGAGGGCGCGGCGCGCACCTTGGCGCAGCGTCGCGCGCAGAAGGGCGAGGAGAAGGCGCTGCACCGCGCTCTCAACAAGCGCCTGGACGAGAAATATGGGCGGCACTGAGGCGCGTGCGGTCGCGCTCAAGCCCACGCCCGCCGCGGCCGCCAACGTGAGAGAGCCCGCGCCGTCCGCGGGCGGCGCACCGCGGCGATGATCGAGACGGTCCACGACGACAGCGTCGATCCGGTGCCGCAGGCGCCGCAGGGCGCATTCCCGCCCGACATCGCCCACCATGCCGCGCTCGACGCGCGCATGGTGCGCGCCGCGCGCGGGATCAAGCTGCTGACGCTCGCCAGCTGGCCGGCCGGCTACGAGGACCGCTTCCTCGCCGACTTCGCCCGCGGCCGCGCGCGCATCCCGCGGATCGAGTATCCGAAGCACGACTTCGGCGACGTGCGCCGCGAGCTCGACGCGATCGCCACTGCCGCCGACCCCGACCATCCGCTCGGCCAGTACATCGCCGAATCGGCGCGCACCTGGGCCACGGCCGCCGAGCTGTGCGAAGTGCTCGGCACGCCGCAGGTCACCGCACTGTCGGTGGCGCTGTTCGGCAAGCCCGACGATCCGCTGCCCGGCCAAGGGCCGACCGCGTGCGAAGCGGCGCGGCATTTCATCAGCATCGCCGACGAGCTCGACCACGCGCTGCTGGCGCCGTCCGAGCAGATCCAGATCTCGGCGACCTCGCTGCGTTTGCAGCTGCAGCGCGATCTCGACAACTACTTCGACGCGCGCGTGATCGAGGTGCAGCTCGACCCGGAGCTGATCGCCAAGGCCGCCGCCGGCGCCACCCGCATCCGCCTGCGCACCAATGCCGCGTTCAGCGAGTACGACCGCCAGCAGCTGCTGCAGCACGAGGCGTTCGTGCATTCGCTGACCGCGCTCAACGGCCGCGAGCAGCCGGTGCTGGGCAGCCTGTCGCTGTCCTCGCCGCGCAGCACCGCCACCCAGGAGGGGCTGGCGACGTTCGCCGAGCAGATCACCGGCAGCATCGACATCGGCCGCATGAAGCGGCTGAGCCTGCGCATCGAGGCGGTGGCGATGGCGCTGCGCGGCGCCGACTTCATCGAGGTGTTCCGCTACTTCCTCGACGCCGGGCAGACCCCGGAGGACAGCTTCGCCTCCGCGCAGCGGGTGTTCCGTGGCGTGCCGCCGACCGGCGGCGCGGCGTTCACCAAGGACACCGTGTACCTGCGCGGGCTGGTCGCGGTGCACACGTTCTTCCGCTGGGCGCTGCGCCACCAGAAGCTGCACCTCGGCCGCTGGCTGTTCGCCGGCAAGATGACGCTCACCGACGCCCAGCGCTTCGAGCCGCTGTTCGACGCCGGCGTGCTCAAGCGGCCGCGCTGGCTGCCGCCGTGGATCGTGCGCGCCAACGGGCTGGCCGGGATGCTGGCGTTCTCGTTGTTCGTCAACCGGATCCGGCTGGACACCATCGACAGCGAGGACGTCACGCGGATGCTGTGAGCGCTCGATTCGGCCGTTCCGGCCCGCCCGGCTAGAATCACCGTCCCACCGACGGCCGTCCCGCAATGTCCGATCACGATCCGAAACAGGACGATCTGAAGCAGTCCGCGCTCGACTATCACCGCGCGAGCCCGCCCGGAAAGATCAAGGTCACCCCGACCAAGGCGCTGGTGACGCAGCGCGACCTCGCGCTGGCGTACTCGCCGGGCGTGGCCTACGCCTGCGAGGCGATCGTCGCCGACCCCAATACTGCGCGCGACTATACCGCGCGCGGCAACCTGGTCGCGGTGATCACCAACGGCACCGCGGTGCTCGGCCTGGGCGACATCGGCCCGCTCGCCGGCAAGCCGGTGATGGAAGGCAAGGGCGTGCTGTTCCAGAAGTTCGCCGGCATCGACGTGTTCGACATCGAGATCAACGAGCGCGATCCGGACAAGCTGGTCGACATCATCGCCGCGCTCGAGCCCACGTTCGGCGGCATCAACCTCGAGGACATCAAGGCGCCGGAGTGCTTCATCGTCGAGCGCAAGCTGCGCGAGCGGATGAAGATCCCGGTGTTCCACGACGACCAGCACGGCACCGCGATCATCGTCGGCGCCGCGGTGCTCAATGCGCTGGAGATCGTCGGCAAGAAGATCGACGAAGTGAAGCTCGCCACGTCCGGCGCCGGCGCGGCCGGCATCGCCTGCCTGGACATGCTGGTGGCGTTGGGCATGAAGCCGGAGAACATCCTCGCGGTCGACCGCGACGGCGTGCTCTACACCGGCCGCCCGAACATGGACCCGGACAAGCAGCGTTACGCGCGCGACACCGACAAGCGCACGCTCGCCGACATCGTCGAAGGCGCCGACATCTTCCTCGGCCTGTCCGCCGGCGGCGTGCTCAAGCCGGAGATGGTGGCGACGATGGCCGAGCGTCCGATCATCCTCGCGCTCGCCAATCCGTATCCGGAGATCCTGCCGGAGGACGCGAAGCGCGTGCGCCCGGACTGCATCATCGCCACCGGCCGTTCGGACTATCCGAACCAGGTCAACAACGCGCTCTGCTTCCCGTACATCTTCCGCGGCGCGCTCGACGTCGGCGCCACCGGCATCAACGAGGCGATGAAGCTCGCCTGCGTGCGCGCGATCGCCCAGCTCGCGCGGATGGAGGCGAGCGATCTCGCCGCCGCGTACGGCGGCGAAGTGCCGACGTTCGGCCCGGAGTATTTGATCCCGCGTCCGTTCGATCCGCGCCTGCTGATGATGCTGGCGCCGGCGGTGGCGCAGGCGGCGATGGACTCCGGCATCGCCACCCGCCCGATCGAGAACATGGACGCCTACCGCGAGCGGCTCGGCCAGTTCATCTACCGCACCGGCCTGTTGATGAAGCCGGTGTACGAGCGTGCGCGCGCCGACCGCAAGCGCGTGGTGTACGCCGAGGGCGAGGAAGAGACCGTGCTGCGCGCCGTGCAGACGGTGATCGACGAGGGCCTGGCGCATCCGATCCTGATCGGTCGCCCCGAGGTCATAGACAAGCGCATCCAGCGCCTCGGCCTGCGCATGCGCGCCGGCGTCGATTTCGAGCTGACCAACATCCACGACGACCCGCGCTTCAACGACTACTGGCAGCAGTACCACGCGCTGACCGAGCGTCGCGGCGTGACGCCGGCGGCGGCCAAGAACCTGATCCGCTCGCGGCCGACGCTGATCGCCGCGCTGATGGTCGAGCGTGGCGAGGCCGACGCGATGATCTGCGGCCTGGTCGGCCGCTACCACAAGAAGCTCGGCTACCTGCGCAGCGTGTTCGACTTCGACCGCGGCGTCACCGGCACCGCGGCGATGAGTGCGGTGATCAACAACCTCGGCGCGTGGTTCTTCCTCGACACCCACGTGCAGGTCGACCCGAGCGCCGAGCAGATTGCCGAGGCCACGCTGCAGGCCAGCTACCGGCTCAAGCTGTTCGGCATCGAGCCGAAGGTGGCGCTGCTGTCGCACAGCAACTTCGGCAGCCATGACAACCCGTCGGCGGCGAAGATGCGCCGCGTGCGCGAGATCCTCAAGGCGCGTGTGCCCAAGCTCGAGGTCGAAGGCGAGATGCAGGGCGACACCGCGTGGGACGAGGAGCTGCGCCGACGCATCTTCCCGAATTCGGGCCTGCACGGCCGCGCCAACCTGTTCGTGATGCCGAACCTCGACGCTGCCAACATCGTCTACAACATGCTGCGGGTGATGACCGACGGCGTGGCGATCGGGCCGATCCTGATGGGCTTGGACAAGCCGGCGCATATCCTGACCCCGGCGTCCACGCCGCGGCGCGTGGTCAACATGACCGCGCTGGCCGCGGTCGATGCGCAGATCCGCGCGGCGATGTCGTAACCCCGGCACGGTCGCCGCTTCGGAACATTGATCGCGGCTAAAGCCGCTCCTACAAATCCACGACACTGTAGGAGCGGCTTCAGCCGCGACCCAGCGCCACGATTCCGACGCTGTAGGAGCGGCTTCACCCGCGACCCAGCGCCACGATTCCGACGCTGTAGGAGCGGCTTCAGCCGCGGCCCGACGCCGCGATTTCCGACGCTGTAGGAGCGGCTTCAGCCGCGACCCGGCGCCACGATTTGCGACGCTGTAGGAGCGGCTTTAGCCGCGATCGAATCGCCGCCATCGACCCGGCCCGACCGCGATTTTCCGACGCTGTAGGAGCGGCTTTAGCCGCGATCGAATCGCCGCCGACCCGATCGCGGCTAAAGCCGCTCCTACAAAAACCGTCCCTTACAGGGGCCGCTTCAGCCGCGACCGCGTTCCCCCCGCGCGCCGTTGCCACCCACCCACACCGAATCCCAGAACGGGTAATCGCCCACCCGCCGCACCAAGCCCGCGCGCACCGGGTTGGCTACCACGTAACGCGCCGCGGCGCGCACGTCGTCCTCCGCCCGCAATGCACGGTCGTGGTACGCGCGCGCCCACACCGGCCGCAGCTGCGGATGCGCCCGCGCCAGCTCGCGCGCGCTGCGGCCCTTCAGCCGGCGCACGCAGGCCGGCAGCGTGTCGGCCTCGCCCAGCGCCACCAGCCCGTGCCAGTGGTCCGGCATCAGCACCCACGCCAGCAGCTTCGAGTGCGACCAGAGGGCCGGCGCCGTCATCGCCCGGCAGGCGGCGAACGCGTGTGCGCCTGCCAAGAACAGCGGGCGGCGGTCGGCGGTGGCGAAGGTGACGAGGTAGAGCTGCCCGGGCTGCGACCAGCGCCCGCGGCGCAACGCTGCATGTCCCATTCCGGCACGATGGCGCAGGCGGCATCCGGGCGCCCACCGGACGGCGCCCCTGCGGCAGCTCGGACAACGCCGCGTCGTTCCCTGATCGCCGATCTGGCCCGCTGTAGGAGCGGCTTCAGCCGCGACCGCCGCCGTCGCCATCCATCAGCCTGTAGGAGCGGCTTCAGCCGCGACCGAACGTCGCCCCAACCCATTCCCTGTAGGAGCGGCTTTAGCCGCGACCGGGCGAACCGCGCCGGTGTCCGATCGCGGCTAAAGCCGCTCCTACAACCCTCCAGCCGCGACCCGAGCCAGGAGGGCATCCATCGCGGCTAAAGCCGCTCCTACAGGTCCGTGGGCATTTATCGCGGCTAAAGCCGCTCCTACAGGGTCTGTGGCATCTATCGCGGCTAAAGCCGCTCCTACAGGTCCGGGGCGTCTGATCGCGGCTGAAGCCGCTCCTACGGGCGTGCCACACCGCGGCGTATCCATTGCCGCTTCCGCTGGTTACGAATGCAGCGCCCGGGGCCGCGCGCGCCCC
Organism: Lysobacter sp.; assembly: GCA_035645555.1. GTDB lineage: Bacteria > Pseudomonadota > Gammaproteobacteria > Xanthomonadales > Xanthomonadaceae > Lysobacter_F. Next base: position 44,949 of record DASQMI010000097.1, read on the forward strand.
GCTGCTAGAATCCGGGGTCCTATCCGCGACGAATCGACGACGCGCCATGTGGCGCGGGAGCCCCCTGCATGAATTGGATGGACGACCTGCTGCACAACGACCCCGACCCCACCGAGACCCGCGAGTGGATCGAATCGCTGCAGGCGGTCATTTCGCGTGACGGCGCCGACCGCGCGCATCAGCTGCTGGAGGGCATGGTCGAACTGACCCGCCGCGCCGGCGCGCACCTGCCGTTCTCGCCCACCACCGAATACATCAACACCATCCCGCCGCACCTGGAGGCCAAGAGCCCGGGCGACGCCGCGATGGAATGGCGCATCCGCTCGATCATCCGCTGGAACGCGATGGCGATGGTGGTGCGCGCCAACCGCAAGCCGGGCGACCTCGGCGGCCACATCTCCAGCTTCGCCTCCGCGGCGACGCTGTACGACGTCGGCTTCAACCACTTCTGGCGCGGCCCGGAAGGCGAGCACCCGGGCGACATGATCGGCATCCAGGGCCACAGCTCGCCGGGCGTCTACGCGCGCAGCTTCCTCGAAGGCCGCATCAGCGAATCGCAGATCGACAACTTCCGCATGGAAGTCGACGGCCTCGGCGTCAGCAGCTACCCGCATCCGTGGCTGATGCCGGACTACTGGCAGCTGCCGACCGTGTCGATGGGCCTCGGCCCGATCGCCGCCATCTACCAGGCGCGCAACTGGAAGTACCTCGAAGCGCGCGGCCTGATCCCGAAGACCGACCGCAAGGTGTGGTGCTTCCTCGGCGACGGCGAGACCGACGAACCCGAGAGCCTGGGCGCGATTTCGGTCGCCGGCCGCGAAGGCCTCGACAACCTGGTGTTTGTCATCAACTGCAACCTGCAGCGCCTCGACGGCCCGGTGCGCGGCAACGGCAAGATCATCCAGGAGCTGGAAGGCGTGTTCCGCGGCGCCGGCTGGAACGTGCTCAAGGTGATCTGGGGCAGCTACTGGGATCCGCTGCTGGCGCGCGACACCACCGGCCGCCTGCGCCAGCTGATGATGGAAACCGTCGACGGCGAGTACCAGAACTGCAAGGCGTTCGGCGGCAAGTACACGCGCGACAACTTCTTCGGCAAGTACCCGGAGACCGCCGCGCTGGTGGCCAACCTGTCCGACGAGGACATCTGGCGCCTCAACCGCGGCGGCCACGATCCGCACAAGGTGTACGCGGCCTACCACGCCGCGGTGAACACCAAGGGCATGCCGACGGTCATCCTCGCCAAGACGGTGAAGGGCTACGGCATGGGCGCGGCCGGCGAATCGCTCAACCCCACGCACCAGACCAAGAAGCTCGACGACGAAGCGGTGCGCGCGTTCCGCGACCGCTTCAACATCCCGGTCAGCGACGAGCAGCTCAAGGACGGCCAGGTGCCGTTCTTCCACCCCGGCAAGGACTCGCCGGAAGTCGAATACATGATCGAGCGCCGCCGCGCGCTCGGCGGCTTCCTGCCGCAGCGCCGCCGCAAGAGCAGCCAGTCGCTCACCGTGCCCAAGCTCGAGGCGTTCGAGCGACTGCTCAAGAGCACCGGCGACCGCGAGATCAGCACCACCATGTCGTTCGTGCAGGCGCTCAACATCATCCTGCGCGACAAGCAGGTGGGCCCGCGCTGCGTGCCGATCGTCGCAGACGAAGCGCGCACGTTCGGCATGGAAGGCCTGTTCCGCCAGATCGGCATCTACGCGCCGTTCGGCCAGAAGTACAAGCCGGTCGACCGCGACCAGCTGATGTACTACCGCGAGGACGCCGCCGGCCAGGTGCTGGAGGAAGGCATCACCGAGGCGGGTGCGTTCGCGAGCTGGATGGCCAGTGCCACCAGCTACAGCACCAACGACCTGCCGATGCTGCCGTTCTACATCTTCTATTCGATGTTCGGCTTCCAGCGCATCGGCGACTCGGCCTGGCAGGCCGCGGACATGCGCGCGCGGGGCTTCCTGCTCGGCGCCACCGCCGGCCGCACCACGCTCAACGGCGAAGGCCTGCAGCACGAGGACGGCCACAGCCACCTGCTGGCCGGCGCCATTCCCAACTGCCGCGCCTACGACCCGACGTTCGGCTACGAGGTTGTCACCATCGTCCAGCACGGCATGCAGCGCATGCTGGAAGAGCAGGTCGACGAGTACTACTACATCACCCTGATGAACGAGAACTACGCGCACCCGGACATGCCGGAAGGCGCGGCCGAGGGAATCATCAAGGGCATGTACCTGCTCAGCAGCCCCGGCAAGCCCAAGAAGGGCGAGCTGCGCGTGCAGCTGATGGGCTCGGGCACCATCCTGCGCGAAGCGATCGCCGCGGCCGAGCTGCTGGACAAGGACTTCGGCGTCACCGCCGACATCTGGTCCTGCCCCAGCTTCACCGAACTCGCGCGCGACGGGCATGACGCGGAGCGCTGGAACCGCCTGCATCCGGAAGAGGCCCCGCGCAAGCCGTACGTGACGCAATTGCTGGAAGGCCGCCAGGGCCCGGCGATCGCCGCGACCGACTACGTGCGCGCGTTCGCCAACCAGATCCGCGAGTTCGTGCCGATGCGCTACACCGTGCTCGGCACCGACGGCTTCGGAAGGTCCGACACCCGCGCCAACCTGCGCCGCTTCTTCGAGGTGGACCGCTACCACATCGCCCACGCCGCCATATCGGCGCTGGCGGCGGAGGGCAAGATGACGGCGAAGGATGTGGCGAGGGCGATCAAGCAGTACAAGCTAGATGCGAATAAGCCGAATCCACTCACCGTATAAGTGAAGGGCGGCCAACTGGCCGCCCTTTCTTCTTGGAGGGAAGTTGACACAGCTCATCAACGAAAACCAGCTGGATGAGTGGGTGCGTGCAAACGCACGTCTCGCTCAGGGAACCATCGTTGAACTCGTTTGGAGGCTCGTAGCAGCTTCAGTGCCTCAGCCCACGGAACGGCGATTCCCACTAGGCGACAGCATTGGACAGCACGGCCCGGATGGCAGGTTGCAGACAGACGTCGCATTCGAGCCCTTCGTACCCGAGGGCCTGTCGTTCTGGGAAATTGGAACAGGACTCGACTCTGGAGCCAAGGCGACCTCGGACTACAGGACGCTGACGGAGGCGACTCCGGAAGAAGTGCGGCGCAGTGCAACTTTCATTTTTGTCACGCCGTTATCGGGCAGGCGTGACTGGGAACATTCTTGGAAGGAAGAAGCTCAAGCTACGTGGTTGAAGGACCGTCGACAGCGCCAAGAATGGCTAGATGTCCGCGTTATCGACGGGACGAAGCTGATCGATTGGTTGGCGCAAATACCTTCCGTGACGCTGTGGCTGGCGCAACATGTGCTTCGATTGCCAACGGGGGGAGTCGAGACATTGGAAAGTCGCTGGGAACTCATCCGCTCCTACGGAGAACCCCCTCCGCTAATTCCGCGTGTCTTCACGTCAAATAGGACTGAGGTGGCGGAGAAGCTGGACCAGGTCTTTTCCGATACAACAGTCCAGCTACGTATCGAGACACGACACCCAGAGCAGGTGCCGGACTTTGTAGCCGCTTACGTAGCTCAGCTGCCGGACGAGCGCCGCGTCGAAGTTCTCGGGCGGTGTTTGCTTGTTTCGGACGCAGCAACCTGGTCGGCGTTGGTCGCGAGTACCCGAAGAAACATACTAATCGCCGACCCGCCGTTGGACCTCACCGGGCCCCAAGGGCCGCGTCTGATTCAGGCCGCGAGGAAAGCGGGACATGCAGTCATCTTTCCCGCGCTTCCTGGCGGCATTCCGGACCCGAGTGCCGCCGCCTTAGCGAGTGCGCGGCCTGAACAGCTTGAAGAGGCGCTCGTTGAATCAGGTTATGGGGAAGAGCGGGCCCGGACTCTAGTCCAGAAGAGTGGGGCCAACCTTGGATCACTACTACGCTGCGTGCAAAATCTTTCGTTACTCCCTGCTTGGGCTGAACGTTCGACTGCTGGCGATCTTGCCATCGCGGCCGTGCTGGGCGAATGGTCCGAGGAGACGAGTGGTGACATCCAAGTGGTCGAGACGATCACGGGAAAAGCTTACGGGGAGTGGATCCGGTCGATTCAAGATGAGCTAGTCCGACCGGGCGCTCCCCTTTCCTATTGGTCAAAGCAGTGGAAGTTCGTACTGCGTTATGAAGGCTGGTACGCCCTTGCACCGCGGCTCTTTGAGGCTGATCTGCAAGCGATTGCGAGCGCCGCGTCGCGAGCACTTTCGTGGCTGGACCCGCAATTTGATATGGAGCGCGAGAAGCGATTCATGGCCTCTCTCGAGGGGAAAAAGAGAGACTTCTCGCCGAACCTTCGCCGCGGCTTAGCGGACGCCCTTGCGCTCATGGCGTCACATGCCGAGGCCGCGTCTCTAGTGCCAAACGACCGGGTCCAATTCTTAGTGGATGGAGCCGTGAGGGAGCTTCTGCAATCGGATGATTGGCGTCGATGGGCTAGTCTCAACCAGTATCTGCCTCTGCTCGCGGAAGCCTCGCCTGTCACTTTCTTAAGGTGCTTCGATCGAGCTCTAGAAGCTGAGACATCTCCGTTCCCTATGCTCTTCGCTGAAGAGGGCGATGGTTTTTACGGGGGATCTCTGATATCGGGTGTTCTATGGGCGCTTGAGACGCTCGCCTGGGATGCTCGCTATCTCAGCAAAGCATTGCTCGCGCTTGGCGGCCTCGCATCGCGTGATCCCGGGGGGCAGTTCGCCAATAGACCCGCAAACTCGATAGTGACCATCCTGCTGCCATGGCTTCCGCAAACGACTGCTTCGGTAGAACAGCGTGTTGGCGGCTTGAAGTCGCTCGTACGCGAATACCCGTCCGTAGGATGGAAGGCGCTGATCAAGCTTCTGCCAAACGAAACGCATTCGAGTACCGGTTCTCGGCGCCCCTCGTGGCGCGATTTTATCCCGCAAGAATGGCAGCGGGGTGTTAGCGAAGACGAGTATTGGGCGCAGATCCGTGCTTATGCCGACTTCGCTGTTGAGTTGGCAGCCGACAGTGCTGAGCGCGCTATGGAGTTGGTTGCCAATGTCGACTCATTGCCTAGCCCAGCGTTCGAAAATTTTTGCCGCCAGCTCATATCGCTTTCGTCGCAACTTGATAGTGACACGAAGGCTGGGGTGTGGGCCGCGCTCGAAGCAGTCGTAGCTAAACACCAAAAGTTCGCAGGCGCTCACTGGGCGATGCCAAAACACCGACTCGCTCAGATTGTCGAGGTTGTTCCCCATTTCGCACCGCCACCTCGCGAGGAGAGCTACCTACGGCTCTTTCAAAGCGACATGTGGTCGTTGCTGGATGACCAGGGCAACTATGTGGAACAGGTTGAGCGTTTGTTGCAAAAGCGAGCCAAGGCAGTCGCGTCGATTGTCGAAGCAGAGGGCTTAGATCAAGTAATCGCGCTCGCGCGCAAGGCTCGTCAGGTGACTGACGTGGGCGAAGCTCTAGTGCGGGCAGGCGTAGAACTGAGTGGCGAGGCGCTTCGCGCGTATCTAGCTTCAGAAGACGAAATAGCGTCCGGCGTGGCGGCGGGCTATTCGTGGGCCAAGGTTAGGCTCGCGGGGTGGCAGTGGGTTGACCTTGCTGTGTCGGCGCAGTGGTCGCCCGATGAGCGGGCGCGTCTTCTATCCCTGTTGCCATTCAGCGAGGAAGCATGGGAACTCGTTACCCGATTGCTTGGGGACCAGGAAGAGCTCTACTGGCGTGCAGCTAAGGCTCATTTCTTTGTCGTAGGTTTAACCCCGGAGTTGGGTATTGAAAAATTGCTCGCGTATGGACGCCCTTGGGCGGCAGTCCGGGGAATCTACACGTGCCTTTTTGAGTCACGAACTGTCGATTCGCGTTTGGCCATTCGCGCCCTGCTCGACGCTGTGAAATCAAGCGATGTAGATGAGTCGCTTGCTCAATATGAAATTGCAAAGGTGATTGCTTTTTTGCAGGAGGCTGCAGATGTGGAGCCAGAAGATATGACGAGAGTTGAGTGGGCCTATTTGCCAATTCTCTGCCGCGAATCAGGTAAAAGGCCAATCTTTCTTGAGCGTCGAATCGCGACGGTTCCCTCCTTCTTCTGCGAGCTGATAGGAGCTATCTACAAGTCTACAAGGGATGAAGCGACTCCCCCCACCGCGGAACGCGAATCTATTGCGACGAATGCTTATCGCTTGCTAGATACGTGGAAGATGGTGCCGGGATCACAGGTTGTGCCATTTGACGCGGAGGCGTTTGTCGCGTGGGTTGCGTCAGTGCGGCAGCAATGCGAAGAGAGCGGGCATCTGGATGTCGCCATGCAATCGATTGGACGAGTACTCGTCCATAGTCCGGCGGATGAAAGCGGGCTTTGGATTCATAAGGCGATCGCCGCTACTCTCAACGAGAGGCAGAATGAGCAGATGCGGCGTGGCTTCGAATTAGGCACCTACAACTCGCGAGGGGTCTTTTGGGTGGACCCAACGGGCAATCAGGAGCGCGTGCTAGCCGAAAAGTATTCACGTAAGGCCGAGGATTTGGAGGCCGCCGGCTACGGTCGCTTCGCCGAGTCGCTGAGAAACCTTGCAGACGGATATTTAGCTGAGGCGCAGCGCCGCCGCGACGAGGCTCAAAGAGAATGAGGGCGGATTACGTGACTCAAAGGAGTCGCTCGGAACTTCGCGCTCGGATTGATTTTCATTTGGGCTGCGTTCCCTGCGACACTGCACGCCCGTCGGCGCCTTCGCTGGCGCCAGCCCGGATTCCGTGAAGACCCCCGAAAGCCTGCAGCCGCTGATCGACGACGGCGTGATCGACGCGGTGGTGCGCCCGCTCAAGAGCGGCAAGGAAGCGGCCGTGTACGTGGTGCGCGCGGGCGATGAGGTGCGCTGTGCGAAGGTCTACAAGGACATGGCGCAGCGCAGCTTCAAGCAGCGCGTGCAGTACCAGGAAGGGCGCAAGGTGCGCGGCAGCCGCGAGACGCGCGCGATCGGCAAGGCCACGCGCTACGGCCGCAAGCAGCAGGAAGCCGAGTGGAAGAACACCGAGGTGGACGCGCTGTACCAGCTGCGCGCTGCCGGCGTGCGCGTGCCGGAGCCGTACGGCTACTTCCACGGCGTGCTGGTGATGGAGCTGGTCACCGATGCGGACGGCCACTCCGCGCCGCGCCTGGGCGAAGTCGAGCTCACCGAGGCGCAGGCGCGCACGTTCCATCGCGTGCTGGTGCGCGACGTGGTGCGGATGCTGTGCTGCGGCCTCATCCACGGCGACCTGTCGGAATACAACGTGCTCGTGGGCCCTGACGGCCCAGTGGTGATCGACTTTCCGCAGGTGGTGAGCGCCGCCGGCAACAACGCCGCGCGCACGATGCTGCTGCGCGACGTCAATAACCTCACCGCCAGCCTCGGCCGCTGGGCGCCGGACCTGCTCGACACGTGGTTCGGCGAGGAGATGTGGGCGCTGTTCGAGGCCGGCGCGCTGCAGCCGGACACCGAGCTCACCGGTGAGTTCACGCCCGACGAGCGCGACGTCGATCTCGACAGCGTGCGTGACGCGATCAACGACGCACGCGAGCTCGCGCTGATCCGCCAGCAGGGGCGCGAGGCGCAGGACGAGGATTGAGGGCCAACGGCGTCGCGCGGGCGATCAAGCAGTGCGTGATCAACGCGAAGAAGCCGATCAGCCTTTGATCATGGCCCGGGGCCAGACTGCACGTTGGCCGGCTCGACTCGCTGCGCAATGTTGATGCCGCCCGGAAACCGCAACTCCAGGGTGGTGACGGCGTGGGTAGCGGGCGCGTATTCGCGGGCGACCAGGCGCATCCCGCTATCCGGTGACAGCAACTCGTCCTGGCTGGACGCTGCCAGAGCCCTGCGCCCGCGCCCTTGGCGTGACCACGTCAGGGCGCCGTCCGGGTGTCGTTCGACCTCGAAACGTTCGGTGGGGAAATCCCGCAGCTGGTACGTGCCCACGAAGCGGGTCGCGATTTCGTCCGTTACCGGGACGGAGGAGGCGTGTTCCGAGGGCATGGGGTCGGGCCAGCCGTACTGGTCGGCAACCGCGCGGGCGATCTCGTAGGCGAGCGTCATGCCTTCGTCCGCGTTGGTCATGATGGTGGCGCCCTGGCAGGTGTCGGGAAACATCAGCCAAAGCGTCCGGTAACCGACCGGCGCGCCGGTATGACTGAACTTGCGGGGAGCGCCCTCGGGGGACAGTTCCACGCCCAAGCCCCACGCGCCGACTTGGCGCCGCATCATCTCGTTGGCGGTGTCGCGTGCCAGAAGAGCTCCGGGCTCGCCACGCATCGACCGCACCAGCTCGATGCCGAAGCGCGCGAGGTCGGCCGGCGTCGACCAGAGTCCGGCCGCTGCCTGCTCGGGATACAGGCGCCAGCCGCCGGGGATCGGTGTTCCATCGGCGAGCGTGCCGGTCGCCGCGTCCTCCGCCTGGGCCCCCGCCGACAGCGCTTGGTAGGTGCTGCGGTGCATGCCGGCAGGGCGCAGCACGCGATCCCGCATCAGGTCCTGAAACGACGTGTGGCTCGCCTGCTCCATCAGCAACTGCGTCAGCACGAAGCCGCCGCCGGAGTAGCTCCAGGCTGCGCCCGGCACCGCAGTAAGGCGCACCGGGTCCGTGTTCGCAGGCGGCGCGCCATCGAGGATCTGCACCAGGCTTGGAAGCGGCGTACCGATCGGGTAGCCCTTGAACCCGGCCACGGTCAGGCCCGCACTGTGCGAAAGCAAGCGGCGCAGCGTCACCGAATCCCGGCCGAACGGTTCCGGCCGCGGCAGCGCCCATGTGCGCAGACGCTGCGACACGTCTTCATCCAGCGAGAGCGTGCCGTCTTCGACGAGCTTCAGTGCGCCCACCGACGCCACGACCTTGCTGACCGAGCCGGCCTGGAACCGCGTGCCCGGGTGCACGGGCTTGCCATCTGGAGTGGCCTGTCCGAAGCCACGGACATCCACCACCTTGCAGCCTTCCACCACCGCGACGCCGACACCAGGCACGCCGTAATGCTTCATCCGGTCTTCGATCGTGAAGCGTTGGTCGCCCATGCCATCGAGAAGCACCTTCCGGCGCAGGTTCGAGGCGTACGCGGCTGTCGGGAGCTCACTCGCCGAGGCCGTTGCGGACATCCCAACGCCGAAAGTAAGGAGTGCTGCGGCGGAGCATGCGGCTAAGCGGACTTTGGAGGTCATGATCGGGGCGTCATCTAGGTGTTGGTCGGCGGGCATGGCGGGTCTGACTACAGCCGCCCAGGGCGCGGCAGTTCGTAGGTGTCGTCGGCGAGCCGCGAGACTTCGGATTGACCCGCGAATGCATCGATCACGACAAACCCCAAGCGGGCGAGCAAGCGTTTGCTGGGAATGTTCCGGGGATCGACCACCGCGCGAATGCTCTGGCATTGCGTGCGGGCGAACATCTCGCTGATTACGAGCCGCAGGGCTTCCGTCGTGAGCCCCTGTCGCTGGTATGGCACGGCACACGAATAGCCGATCTGCGCGCTCGAGCCGTCCGGGCTGACATACAGGCCAATGTCGCCGATGAGCCGATCGTCGTCGACACAGGCAATCCCGAGTTGGACCCAGGTGCCGAGACGCGGCCCCTCGACATCGGCCATGGCGTCGATGAACGCACACGCTTCCTGCTCGCCCATCGGCGACCAGCCCTGGTAGCGGGCCACCTCGGGATCCGAGCGGTAGCTGCGGAACGCGTCCATGTCGTTCGGTCGCAGGGCACGGACCCTGATGCGTACCCCCACGAGCGGGAGAGGCCACGCCGGAAGGTTGGTGCAATCCATCAGCAAGCACCTTCGCGGCGAGACCGGGACCCGAGCGAGCCGCAGCAATCGATCATTGAGACGGCACGTCAGTTGGCTGCGGCCGCCAAATGGTGATTGAAGAAGCGGATGACTTTCGCGTTCATCGACGCATGCGCTGCCGCCCGGTCGAAGCCCGCAGGATCGCTGCAGGGGCCAGGCGGCTTGAGCAGCCCGCACGGTGCAAGAAAAGACAGGTGGGCAGCGCCCTGGACCACGTGCCCCTCTGCACGGCTGCCGAGGCCCTCCAGCACGACCTTGGTGTTGGTCGCGAACGGCACGCTATCGTCCAGAGTGCCGCTCCACACCTGCACCGGAATTCCGACGTTGGCGAGGCCGCCATTTGCGAACGTAAACCCCAAGCCTGGAGCAGCGACCACGGCGGCGCGCACACGTTCGTCGGCGCCGAAGGTTCCAGCGCCGCTGGCCGTGCGGAGCAGTGGCGACTTCACATGCGCGAGGACTTTGCAGATGAACTCGGGCGTTCGCGCGCAATGCGCGGGGATGATGCCCATGTTCGGTACGCCCCCAGCCAGGGTGAGGACGGTGAAGCCGCCGGCCGACAGGCCGTACGCTCCGACGCGGCGTCCATCGACGTGTGCCGCACCGGCCCATGTCTTGAGGACATAGTCCAGAGTCGCACGCATTTGCCCTGCTCGCTGGCTGAAGAGTTCCGGGGAGCTCTGGCGGCTCGGGTCGGCGTAATTGTCGCCAGCGTGGGTTGGCGCAGCGACGACGTAACCGGCGCTTGCCAGATCCATTGCCAGATCTAGGTGGCTCTCCGCGCTGCCGCCGTTGCCGTGGGAAATCAGCACCACCGGAAGGTTCTTGCCGTTCACCGGCGCGTCCCTGGCGACGTTGAGCAGGCTGCCGCCGATGAACGTCGTCGGTCGCGGCGTGCCGGAGGTCGGATACCACAGCGCCGCGGCGATCGGCCCACTGGGACTGACCACGCGGACCACCTGGAACCCCACCGGGTTTTCAGTGCGGTAGGCCGTGCTCACCGCATAGGCGGCGAGCGCTACGACCAGGATCGCCGTTACCGCTGCAATTCGCTTTACCCATTTCATGGTGGTCTCCACAGTGCTGCAGCGCTTCGGAGTTGATCGCTGCCGGGTTGATCGCGTTCGGCGCTCTGGGCCGGTTGAGGTCGACAAGTGCGGAAGCCGGCGTGCTACGCCTTTGTTGGAAGACTCGTCCGTGACGTGGAACTCCATCAGGATCGAAACCGCTATTGCAGGGCGGCCTAGAAGCGGTAGGTCGCCGACAGGTAGCTGTACGTGCCCGAGGCATACCCGGCACGTTCCAGGACCTCGCCGGGCTGGAGGTGCTCGACGTTGGCGGACAGCGTGAGCGTCCTTGAGACAGACCAGCTTCCTGCGAGGCGAGCAAGGCGACCGATGTGCCGACCCCCCACGTCCTGCGTTCCGGCATACGGGCGCAGGCCACCCGCATACACGGCGTCGTGGTGGTCCAGGCGCTGAGCGTACCCGTACTCGAGGGACAGCGTGCTACGCGGGGTCGGCGCCACGGTGATGCCCGGTGCGACCATCAGGAGGTTGCTCAGGGCCAGGAACTGTCCCTCGCCGAGGTAATTCGAGCTCGCGTAGAGCGGGTTGAAGCCCCTTACGACGCCTTCTCCGTATGCGCCCCCGCCGGAAGCGATGTCAATGCGAGCGGTGAGGCGGGGCTTCCAGCCGGATTCCGTCAACGCAATGCTCTGGACGGCAAAGACACCCCAGGCATCGATTGGACGGTCTCCGACCGTGCGTCCGCTCTGGCGCACAGCCGTCCAGTCGAAGCGCGCGTTGCCAAGACGCCCCCACAGGCGTGCACCGACCGTGTCCCGATCGTCCAAGCCGGTGCGGCCCGCCACCCGGTAGGTGGCGTTCTCGCTGTGGATCCAGAACGGTTCGAGATAGGTGTTCGGGCCTTCGCCGGAGGACACGATGAAGCTCGCATTGATGCCACGCAGTTTTTCGCCGTGATTGACCTCTTCGTCGAACCCGCCGCGGCCCAAGCGGGTCGCGCGCAGGTCGAAAGCACCGAAGCGGTAGCGCGCTCCATGGACGTACAGTCGCACGCCATTCCAGGTCCGATGCAGGTTGGGGCCATCGCTAAGGCTGATCAGCTGGCGAGGCCCGTCGGAGAACTCCTGACGTCCGACCATGGCACCCACGAGCGTTGAGCCCACGTGGCCACGCACATCGGCGAAGAGCTGCTGCAGCGAAGCGGTGTTGCGGAAGTTGGCGCCCGCGGTTGCCGGATGGCCCTCGACTCGGCCGGTTCCGACTTCGCCGAAGAAGCGCAGGTACCGGTTGATCCTCAGGTCTGCGCCGATGACCGCGCGCAGCTGGGTCTGCGCGAAGTCATTGCCACGCGCGAGGTGCGCGTTGTCCGATGCCACGCGTCGCAGCCGGAGCTCGGAGCTCAGGGTTAGCTCCGCGGTCTCGCCCAGGCCAACCGCCTTCAGTGGAGGCGCCGAGCCAGCCGCCGCCATGCCCGACCAGTCCTCAGCCCAGCGGCTGGCCATCAGCCCATTGCCGAGTTCCGGGCCCCAGCCGGCCGCCATCAGCGGATACGGATCGGCGGGGACCGGCTTCGTGGCGCCGGCTTGGGCCGTGCCCAGGCACTTGCCATGCGCCGGCTTGGACCCGGCGACCTCGTCCGCAAACGCGGTTGCAGAAGTAAGCGCTGCCAGCAGGGGGGCGGCGAGTACGTGGAACATGCGCGTGTGCACGGTCGTTCTCAGGCGGAGGGATGAGGAGACGCGGACTTGGCAACGCCAATCGCAAGCACGAGCGCCATGCCGGTCAGGAGTGCCGCCACCGCGAATGCGGTATGCGTGCCGGACGCAATCGCGGCGACATCGGCGCGGGCGATGTCCAGCGCCCCGGTGCCTGCGGCGAAGATCGCGCCCATGGCGGACGCGCCGGTGATCAGTCCGAGGTTGCGCGACAGGTTGAGCAGGCCCGACACGACACCACGCTGGCTCGCGTCGATCCCGGTCACAACCGCGGTGTTGTTGGCGGCTTGAAAGATGGCGAACCCGCCGGTCGTCGCGACGAGCGGCAACAGGTAGCCAATGACGCCGGAGGCGACAGGCAGCGCTGCAAGCGCGACGCAGCCCACCGTCATGGACACCAGGCCCGCGATCATCACGCAGCGTGCGCCATAGCGGTCGACGCCACGGCCTGCGGGCACGCCCACGAGCGCTGCGACCAGGGGACCCATCGTCATGACGAGGCCGACCGCGGCCGGGTTCAGGCCAAGCGCGCCTGACAGGTAAAACGGGCCGACCACGAGCGTGGTCATCGCCACGGTGGTGACCAGCCCGCTCAGGATGAAACCCGCGCCGACGGTTCGTTCGAGGAACAGCGCCGGACGCACCAGCGGCGCGTAAACCCGGGACTCGACGACGACGAACAGGCCGGCGCCGGAAAGCGCGACGCACAGCAGCATGACGTTGATAGCGCCGAAGGACCCGCGGTTGAGCGTCATGGCCAGCGCATAGGCCGCGAGCGTCAGTGCCAGCAGAGCCGACCCCAGCACATCGAAGGAGGGGCGGCTGCCGCGTGGCGGATCCGGTGGCAGGAACCGGTGCGCCAGGACCAAGGTCAGCAGGCCCAGCGGGACGTTCACCAGGAAGATGGACGGCCAGCCGAGCGATGCGATCAGCCCGCCACCAAGAGACGGGCCGAGCGCGGTTCCGACTGCCGACATCGTTCCGAGGAAACCCATCGCACGGCCGGCGCGTGCCTTCGGAACCGAATCTCCCACCAGCGCCATCGCCAGCGCCGTCATGACCGCGGCACCGAAGCCTTGGGCTGCTCGTGAGGCGATGAGCATCCACAGTTCCGAAGACACGCCACTCGCGAGCGAAGCGAGGGTGAACAGGGCGATGCCGGCCATCATCAGGCGGCGGCGTCCGAAGAGATCACCCAGTCGGCCGACGCTGACCACGAGGGTGGTCACCGCCAGCAGGTAGGCCAGCACGATCCACTGCACCGCATTGAACGAGGTGTCGAATGCCGTGACGAACGTCGGCAGCGCGACGTTCGCGATGCTGGTCCCCAACGAGGACAGCAGCATCGCCGAAGCCAGGCAGGCCAGCGCCCAGGAGCTGGCTGCTGGCATTGCGGTGGCCATGGGAGTCGGGTGACCGGGACGGGACACGGAAGTGCTCTGCGCCAAGTGCGCTGCGCAAAGGGCAGCGGGACCGAGGCGAGCCTAGAAGTGCGCGCTAGATGGCGGAAGGCGCGCGGATCGCAAAGTATTCGTGCACGAGACGCCATGTCTGGCGGATTCGTGGTACTTGTGCGCCGTGGCGACACCCGACCTCAACCTGCTTGTGACCTTGGACGTCCTGCTGAGCGAGGGCAGCGTCGTACGCGCCGCGAAGCGTCTTCAGCTCAGCGCCTCGGCAATGAGCCGGGCGCTCGCGCGGCTGCGCGATGTGACCGGCGATCCGTTGCTCGTACGCGCGGGCCGTGGCCTGGTTCCAACGCCCCGCGCGCTCGAGCTGCGCGAGCGGGTCCGTCAGGTCGTGGACGATGCAGAGGCGGTGTTGCGTCCAGCGATGAAGCTCGATCTCGCCTCGCTCTCACGAACCTTCACCTTCCGCAGCAGCGAGGGCTTCGTCGAGACATTCGGGCCGGACCTGCTGGTGCGGATTGCGGCGGAAGCGCCGAACGTTCGCTTGTGCTTCGTGCCCAAGCTGGACAAGGACAGCACGCTCCTGCGCGATGGAATCGTGGACTTGGAGACGGGCGTGACCAGCAAGTTGATGGGGCCCGAGATCCGTACGCAGGGACTGTTCCGCGACCGGTTCGTCGGTGTGGTGCGCAAGGGTCATCCGCTCACGCGGGGGAAAGTCACGCCGGAGCGATATGCCGCTGGCGCGCATGTTCTTGTGTCGCGACGCGGACTCGAGATGGGGCCGGTAGATCAGGCGCTCGAGCAGCGCGGCCTGGCTCGCCACGTTGCGGTTACCGTGGGCGGGTTCGGCCCGGCCATCGCTCTCGCCGGAGAGTCCGACATGATTGCCACCGTGCCCGAAAAACACACGCGGGCCCTGTGGCGCAATCTGCACCATTTCGCACTTCCACTGCCGGTCCCCGAGTTCACCATCTCGCTGTTCTGGCATCCGCGCCTTGAGGCAGATCCGGCCCATCGCTGGCTGCGGTCCATCGTCGCGGCGGTGTGTCGCGAGGCCACGAAATAAGCGCGAACACCGCTGCTGGCGCGGCCTTACTCGCAGCCGATGCCGTCGTCGTCGCGATCCAGATGCGGGGCATAGCCGGGCTCGCCGCGCCGCACGGGCGCGGCACCGGCGGCGCGGGCCGCGCTGCAGTTGGGGTAATAGACGTCGCCGTCGTCGGCGCTTCCGCGCGCGTTGGCGCGTGCCGGGGCGAGGCGGGCGGCGGAGGACGCTCCGGGGCCGCGGTGGCAGTGGTAACCGCCGTTTTTGCGGTCGTTGTGGCAGCCCTCGGCGTTCAGCCCGCCGCCGTGCGCGCCGGCGGATGAGGACCACAGCAGGAACGCGGCCGAAGCCGCCATGCGCCAATCCTTCGGCATCGGACGCCCCTTTCGTCCGTGGAATGGGGCGACGCTAGCACCGGGTGGCGACGGCGCACGTGCCGTCCGTCGCGTGCGAGCCTGAATAGGGCGTAGCGGCGGCTGCAGAAATCCCGCAAGCGGCCGATGACGGTGCATACGCGCCCTTTCGCGCGCCTCCTGCCCCCCTGATGCCCCTCGGTTCCCCGCTGACCGTTCCCTACACCGGCCCTGCGCGTGCGTGGCCGTCGCTCGCCGTGCATTGGCTGGGCGCGCTGCTGCTGGCGATGCTGGCGCCGTTCGCGGTGGTGGCCGCGCCGGCCGGCGGCGCGGGCCTCGAGCGCGTGGAGCTGATCGGTGCATGGCGTCCGCTCGCCGCCGCCTCCGCACGGGATGCGGCGCCGTCGTGGCAGCGTTTCGATCCGCAGCGGCTGCAGCGGTTCGGGCGTGCGCCGGCCGGTGCGGAAGTGCTGCTGTTTCCAGGCGCCGGCGCATGGCCCGACGGCCCGCTGGTGCTGACGGTCGCAACGCCCGGGCTGCAGCGGCTCACGCTGCAGCTGCCGGATGCGCCGCCACAGAGCGCGCACATCCTCGCGGCCGGCGAACGCGCCGGGGCCGGGGCCGGCGGGTTGGTGTTCGAGGTGGCCACACCGCCGCGCAACGGGGCGCCGCTGCGCCTGCACGTGGATACGCGCGGCGCGGTGCCGTCGCCGATGACGTTCGCCTTGCGCGGTGCGGCCGCGCATGCGCGTGCGGAAGCGCGTTGGCTTGCGCTCGCCACCGCGTGCCTGGCGACGATGCTGGTGACCGCGGCGATCGCGCTGTTCTTCGGCCTGCGCCTGCGCGATGCCGCGTTCGGCTACTACGCGGTGTACGTGGCGGCGTACGCGCTGATCCAGGCGGTGCAGATCGGCTATGTCGCCAATCCGCTCGGCTGGGAGGCGCTCGCGTCCACCACGCCGCTGTGGGTGCGTCCGGTGACCGCGCTGTCGATGATCGCGGCCGTGCTGTTCCTGGACCGCTTCGCCGAGCTGCAGCAATGGCTGCCGCGGGTACGGCGTTGGCTGTGGGGGTATTGCGCGCTGATGGCGCTGCTGGTGGCGGTGGGCTATGTGCCCGCGCTGCGCAGCGTGGCATTGGTTACACCGATGATGGCACTCGGCGTGCCGCTGATCCTGGTGGTCGCGGTGACGGCGGCCTGGCGCGGGTCGCGTTATGCGGCGCTGTTCCTGCTGGGCTGGGTGCCGCTGATGGGGTTTTTCATCGCCTACAGCCTGCAGCTGTACGGCCTGCTGCCCGGCTGGACGTGGACCGGCACCGCGGCGCTGGCGACCGGTGCGTTCGAGGCGGTGGTGCTGTCGCTCGGGCTGGCCGAACGCGCCGCGGCCGTGCGCCAGCAGCGCGACCAGGCACGGCTGCTGGCGGAACTCGATCCGCTCACCGGCGTGCTGAACCGGCGCGCGTGGCGCGAGCACATGCACGCCCTGATCGCCGCCAGGGCCGACCGTGGGCTGACGGTGCTGTTCCTCGACATCGACCACTTCAAGTGGGTCAACGACCGCCTCGGCCACGAAGGCGGCGACCGCGTGCTGCAGGTGTTCGTCGAGGTGTTGCGGCAGGCGCTGCGCGAGCAGGACCTGGTCGGCCGATACGGTGGCGAGGAATTCGTGGTCGGGCTGATGGCCACCGACACCTCCGGCGCCTGCGCGATCGCCGACCGCATCCGCTCAGGCCTGCGCGCGCGTTCGGAAACCGTGGGCGCGGGCATGCCGCTCACCGTCAGCATCGGCGTCGCCACGCTCGGCCCGCGCGAACAGCTCGACGACGTGCTGCGTCGCGCCGACGGCGCGCTGTACGCGGCGAAGGACGCCGGCCGCGACCGCGTGGTGGTGGCCAGTACCCGCCGCATCGCCACGCTGCCGGTGCGGGCGAAGCGGCGCCGGCGCACCGCCACGCCGCCGCGCGCCTGACGCGCCACTTACTCGCGGTCGAGATCGATGCGCACCCCGCGCACGGTCTGCGACACCAGCCTGAGGTCGAAGTCAGCCGCGCCGGTTTGCTTCTTCACCAGCACGTCCTCGCCATCGTCCACCTCGACGCGGTAGGTGTCGCCGAAGCGCGCCACCATCGCATCGTGGATGAGCTGGGCGACATCGTTCTCGTCGGTGCCTTCCGGCACCTGCACGGTGACGCTGAGCGGCGCGCCGCTGACCGGCGTCAGCTCGAACACCAGCACGCCCGTGGTGTCGGCGTCGCTGCTGACTTCGATACGCCACTTGTTGGAGTCGTCGGCGCAGGCGGCACCGGCGCTCATCGCCAGCACGAGCGCGGTGGCCAGGCCGAAGCGGCGGAAACGGTCGAGTCGCGGCATGGGAATCTCCTGTCATGAGCCTGTCCAACGGCGGCGACGCTAGCAGGCGTGCCGTGACGTTCCCGGCGTAAACCGCGCCGCCCGCGCCGCGATGCTCAGCCACGGTTGTGCCGTGTCGGCGTGTCGTGTGCGCGCCGTGCGTGCGCGGCGGCGCGGCCTTGATTGCGCGCGGTCGGGCCGCCATTGCGGGGATTCCCCTGCAACGGAGCGTGCACATGGCCACCGTCCTCGTCACCGGCGCCAACCGCGGCATCGGCCTGGCGCTGACCCGCCACCACCGCCGGCGCGGCGACCACGTGATCGCGGTCTGCCGCGAGCCCAGCGCCGCGCTCGACGCGACCGGCGCGCAGGTCGAAGCCGGCGTCGACGTCGCCGACGATGCGGCGGTGGCCACGCTGGCGCGGCGGCTGGGCGATGCGCGCATCGACCGCCTGCTGCTCAACGCCGGCATCCTGCGCAGCGAGCGCCTCGGCGCCCTCGACGCGGTCGACTTCGCCGCGATGCGCGAACAGTTCGAGGTCAACGCGCTCGGCCCGCTGCGGGTGGTGCAGGCGCTGCTTGGCCATCTCGCGCCGGACGCGAAGATCGGCATCGTCACCAGCCGCATGGGCTCGATCGCCGACAACGGCTCCGGCGGTCATTACGGCTATCGCGCGTCGAAGGCGGCGGTGAACGCGATCGGGCGTTCGCTGGCCATCGACCTGCGCCCGCGCGGCATCGCGGTGTTCCTGCTGCATCCGGGCTACGTCGCCACCGACATGGTCGGCAACCGCGGCGACGTCAGCCCCGAACAGGCCGCCGCGCAACTGGTCGAACGCCTCGACACGCTCGGGCTGGAGGACACCGGCACGTTCTGGCACGCCAACGGCGCGCCGCTGCCCTGGTAGCGCAGGCCGCCTGCGACGGCCCGGCGCCCTGGCGCATCTCCGGTGGGACCTGTCCCCACGGTGCGCGCCCATGCTGCCAGTCCTGCGGAACCTGCTCGTCCTGCTTCTCCTGCTGCTCGCCGGCCTGACCGCGCCGTCGGCGCGCTCGCAGACGCCGCGCGAACGCGTCGACGCGGTGGCCGCGGCGATCGAGCGCGACTATTTCGACCCTGCACGCGGACGGGCGATTGCCGGGCAGTTGCGCCGCGCCGCAGGCGACGGCGAGTTCGACGCATTGTCCGATCCGCGCGACCTCGCCGCGGAGCTGACCCGGCGCCTGCAGCCGCACGACCGCCACTTCCGGGTCGACTGGCGCGCACCCGGCGGCCCGGCGGCCGGCCCGGTGGCCGGCCCGGTGGCCGGCCCGGTGCGCCGCCTGCGCAATGGCCCGGCGGCGGGCGATGCGCCGCGGCGGACCAGTGCCGGCATCCGCCGCGTCGAGCTGCTGCCCGGCAACGTCGGCTATCTCGACCTGCGCCAGTTCGCGCCGATCACGTTCGGCGATCCCGAAGACCCCACCCGGCGCGCGATCGATGCGGCGCTGCAGCTGCTCGCCGCGAGCGATGCGGTGATCGTCGACGTGCGCGAGAACGGCGGCGGTGCGCCGTCGATGGTGGGCTACCTGGTCAGCGCGTTCACCGCGCCGGGTGCGGACATCTACAACACGTTCCACTCGCGGCAGGGCACGCGCCGCGAGGCCCCCGAGGTGGCGTATCCGCGCCCGCGCGTGGACGTGCCGTTGTTCGTGCTGACCAGCGGACGCACCGGCTCGGCCGCGGAAGCGTTCGCCTACACGCTGAAGAACGCCCGGCGCGCGCGCATCGTCGGCGAGACCACCGCCGGCGCGGCCAATCCGGGCGGCCCGGTCCAGGCCGGCGACATGACCGTGTTCGTCTCCACCGGCTCGCCGGTCAGCCCGGTCACCGGCACCAACTGGGAAGGCACCGGCGTGCTGCCCGACGTCGAGGTGCCCGCCGCGCGCGCGCTGCAGCACGCGCACCGGATGGCGCTGGACGCGGTGCTGCAAGGCGCGCCGGGCGAGCCGGTGGCCACCGAGGCGCGCTGGACGCTGGAGGCGCTGCGCGCCGTCGAGCAGCCGCCGGCGGACGTGCCGCTCGCCGCCTACGCCGGCCGCTACGGCGAGGCCGAGGTGCGGGTGGTGGACGGCGCGCTCGAGCTGCGCCGCGGCCGGCGTCCGCCGAGCACGTGGACGCCGGTGGCACGCGACGTGTTCGCGCAGACCGGCGAGCCGGCGCGGCGGCTGGAGTTCGTGCGCGACGGTGCGGGCGCAGTGGCCGCGCTGGAACTGCGGCTGGCCGACGCGCCGCCGCTGCGCCTGCGTCGTGCGGCCGACTGAGCCGCGCGCGGTTTCGCGGCCGCTTCATGCGTGCCGGCGCATGTAGCGCGCAGGCCAACCACGCACGCCCATGCACCTGATCCAGTTCTTCCTGCCGGTGTACGACAACGACGGCCGCGCGTTCACCAAGGCGCGCTTCGACGAGGTCCGCGCTGAACTGACCGACCGCTTCGGCGGCGTCACCGCGTATGTGCGCACGCCGGCGGTCGGCGCCTGGGAGAACGAGGACGGCGCGATCTGCCGCGACGACGTGATGCTGTTCGAGGTGATGGCACCGACGTTCGACCGGTCGTGGTGGACCGGCTACCGGCGCACGCTGGAGCAGCGCTTTGCCCAGGAGGCGGTGCTGGTGCGCGCCTGGGCGGTCGAGACGCTCTAGCGCCCCCGGCCGGGCCGCTGGGCGCCGGGCACACCACCGGCTGTTATGGCGGCGTCATCACGTGCGGCGCGTCACGCTTCCGACCCGCCAAGGACGGAGGCCGCCATGGGCGTCACCCTCAACACCGGTCTGCCACGCGCGCCGGAATTCGACAGTACGCTGGCCCTGCGGCGCGAGGGCTACGCGTTCGGGATCCACCGCTTCGAACGCCTCGGCTGCGATGCGTTCGAAACCCGCATCGGCCTGGGCCGCGTGGTGTTCGCGCGCGGCGCGGAAGCGGCGGCGATGTTCTACCACCCCGGCCGCTTCACCCGCCGCGGCGCGGTGCCGCCGACCACGCTGGTGCTGCTGCAGGACTTCGGCAGCATGCAGCAGCTCGACGACGAGGACCATCGCCACCGCAAGGCGCTGTTCCTGCGCCTGCTCGACGTGCAGGCCACCACCCGGCTGGCGCTGCTGTTCCGCGAGGAATGGGACCGCCAGGCCGCCGACTGGGAGCGCCGCGACGCGATCGTGCTGCAGGCCGAGGTCGAGCTGATCCTGTGCCGTGCGGTGTGCCGCTGGGCCGGCGTGCCGCTGGACGACGCCGAGGCCGCGCAGCGCGCGGGCGAATTCGGCGCGATGCTCGACGGTGCCGGTGCGACCGGTGCGCGCCTCGTGCACGGCATGCGCGCACGCGCACGGGTCGAACGCTGGATCCGCGACCACGTCCGCGCGCTGCGTGCGGGCGATCCGTGCGTGGATTCGCCGGCGGCGGCGATCGCCCGCCACCGCGACCGTCACGGCGCGCTGCTGGACGAGCTCACCGCCGCGGTCGAGCTGATCAACCTGCTGCGGCCGACCGTCGCGGTCGCGCGCTGGGTGACGTTCGCTGCGTTGGCGCTGCACGACCACCGCCACCTGCTGCCGCGCCTGCGCGCGCGCGAGCCGCGCCTGCTGCAGAACATGGCGCAGGAGGTGCGGCGGTTCTATCCGCTGTTTCCGGCGATCGGCGGCCGCGTGCGGGTGCCGTTCGAATGGCGCGGCCGGCGCTTCCGCCGCGGCGATCGGGTGATGCTCGACCTGCACGGCACCGACCACGATCCGCGCCTGTGGGCGCATCCCGAGCGCTTCGATCCCGACCGGTTCCGCGACTGGCGCGGCGGGCTGTTCGACCTGATCCCGCAGGGCGCGGGCGACGTCGCGCGCGGTCACCGCTGTCCGGGCGAGAACCCGGCGATCGCGCTGCTGATGATCGCCATCGACGGGCTGGCCACGCGCCTGCGCTACGAGGTGCCGCCGCAGGACCTGCGCTACCGCGTCGACCGCGTGCCCAGCCGGCCGGCGAGTGGCTTCGTGATGCGCGACGTGCGCCGGGTCGGCGCCGCCGTGCACGAGCTCGCCGCGCGCCGCGAACCGGCGCACGCCGCGCGCGAGCGCCACGGCAGCTGACGCACGCCCGCCATCCGGCGGCCGGTAACAACCGGCGATTTGCCGGGTTGCGACCGGCGCCGCAGGCGCACGACAGTGACGGTCCCGAACGGAGCCGACCCGCATGCGTCTGGATGCCCGCGCCGCGCTGATCCCGATCGATGTCCAGCAGGGCTTCGACTTTCCGCCGTGGCCGCGGCGCGGCAATCCGCACATGGAGGCCAACGCGCTGCGCGTGCTGGCGGCGTGGCGCGCGAGCGGACGGCCGCTGATCCACGTGCGCCACGATTCCGTCGAGCCCGGCTCGCCGCTGCGCCCGGAGCACCCCGGCAACGCGTTCCGCGCCGGGTTCGCGCCGCGCGAGGGCGAGCCGCTGGTGTCCAAGTCGGTGCACGCGGCGTTCATCGGCACCGACCTCGACCTGCGCCTGCGCCGGCTTGGGGTGAGCCACATCGTGCTGTTCGGCATCAGCACCGACATGTGCGTGTCGACCACCGCGCGCGTGGGCAACAATCTCGGCTACCGGGTCAGCGTGATCGGCGATGCCTGCGCCTGCTTCGATCTGCCCGACGCCGATGGCCGGGTGATCGATGCCGACGTGCTGCAGCGCGCGCACCTGGCGACGCTGCGCGCGGAGTTCGCCGAGGTGGTCGACAGCGACGCGGTGGTCGCCGCGCTGTCGGCGCGCGCGGCGTAGGCGCGACGGTCAGCTCACCGGCGGCCGCGGCTCACGCGGCGGCGGGGGCGCCGGCCTCTTCGGCGGCCACGGCGCATCGCATTCGGTGCGCACCGCGCGCACGCGCACCGGCGCCTGTTCGCCGGACGGGCTGCACGGCGGCGGATAGAAGCTGCGGATGATCACCGTCGGCTGCGGACCGTCCTCGTACACGCACATCCAGCCACCGCCGCGCGAGCTGTTGGCGTTGCGGTAGATCGCCGCCTGCCGCGCCTCCTCGGCGCTGCCCTTGGCGACGCAGTCGCTCTCCCACGGCGGATCGACGTTGCGCCCGCCGGGGCGCGCCCACGAGACCGTGTTGATGGTCCAGGTGCCGGTGGTCGGATCGCCGCAGACCTTGCCGGAGATGTCCTGGCCCATCGTCACGCCCGGCATCTTGCAGGCGATGGTGGCGCCGGTGAACGCGATCGCGCACTTCGGTTCGATCTTCGCCGCCAGCTGCTTGAGCGCGGCGATCTCCATCCGGTACGCGGCGGCTTCCTCGCGCGCGCGCCCGGCCGGGGTCAGCATCAACGCCGGGAAGCTGCGCGACGCGGTCTGGCCGCCGGCGCCTTCGACGCTGTAGGTCCAGCGCCCGGCGCGATCCTGCTGGCGCGCGAGGCAGCGGTCGCGGTGCATGTGCTCGTGACGCGCCAGCAGCTCGCCGATCTGCCGGCACGGCGCCTGCGCCTGCGCGTTGCGCAACGCGGCGTCGTTGACCTTGCAGGTGGCGTAGTTGTCGGTTTCGGCGGCGAGGCCAGGAGTGAAGTCGCAACCGGTCGGCGGACCGACCTTGCCCGCCATCGCGTCCTCCTCGCGGTTGAACACCTCGTGCAGCTTCAGCATGTCGCGGTAGAACTGCGCCCGCCGTGCCGGATCGGTGACCTCGTTGAAGTTGACGATGTCGGCGGGCTGGCCTTCGACCTTGATGAAACGGCCCCATTTGGTGGCCAGCGCGTCGTAGCCGGCGGCGA
This sequence comes from Lysobacter sp., assembly GCA_035645555.1. Classification (GTDB taxonomy): domain Bacteria; phylum Pseudomonadota; class Gammaproteobacteria; order Xanthomonadales; family Xanthomonadaceae; genus Lysobacter_F. The sequence continues at coordinate 68,407 of DASQMI010000097.1, forward strand.
GTGCGGTCTTCTGCTCGATCAGCCCTTCGATGCAGCGCAGCTGCTCGCAGCCGCACTCGGCGGCGCGCGCCAGCGGCGCCAGCACCAGCAGCGCCAGCGCGCCGACCGCACGTGTCCATCGCTCCATGATCGCCTCCGCGCCGCGGCACGGCGCCGCGTCCGCATCATCGACGGCGGCCGTACGGGCGGCAAGCCGCAGGCGGTCAGCTCGGCCGCGCGCGCGGGGCGTCCATGTCGCGGCGCGACAATGCCGCCGGCGCGTGCGTGTCGCGCGCATGCAGCGACACCCACTCGACGAACCGGTCCATCCAGCCCTGCAGGAACTCGCGGCTGGCGTCGCCGATCTGCCCGTCGTGGGTGAACAGCCCGTCCTTGTAATGCAGGAACACTTCCGGCTGGGCGAGCGCGGGCATGTCGAGGTAGGCGAGCATGCTGCGCAGGTGCTGCTGCGCGACCGCAGTGCCGATCGCGCCGATCGACACGCCGATCACTGCCGCCGGCTTGCCGGCCCACACGCTCTCGCCGTACGGGCGCGAACCGTGGTCGATCGCGTTCTTCAGCACGCCAGGCACCGAGCGGTTGTATTCAGGGGTGACGAACAGCACGCCGTGCGCTTCGGCGATCTCGCGCTTGAAGCGCTGCACCGGCGGCGCCGGGCGCTTCTCCTCGTCCTGGTTGTACGGCGGCAGATCGCCGATCTCCACGCGGTGGAAGTGCACGTGCGGCGGTGCGAGCCGTTCGAGCGCACGCGCGAGCCTCTGGTTGTGCGATTCGCGGCGCAGGCTGCCGACCAGGACGGCGATGCGGATTTCGCTCATCGTTGTGCTCCGCTGCAACGGGGCTTGCCATTGCAACGTGGCCGACGTAGCCAACGCGTCGAACCGGCGGTGCGGCGCTAGCGCGGTGCGTGCGTTTCGCGTCCGAAGCGCGCTTCGTCCCACCAGCGTCCGCCGATCTCCACGCGCACGCCGGAGCTGGTGCCGCGGTTGAATGCGCGCAACGCGGCGGCGCGTGCTGCGTCGATCGCGCCGTCGCGGCTGTTGTAGCTGAAACGCAGGCTGTCGCCGTCGGCGTGCACTTCCCAGTGGCGTTCGACTTTCGACACGCAGTAGTAGAGGCGGGTCATGGAGGCTCCTGGCGCGAAGGCCAGGCACCTTCGGACCGTCAGCGCGCGAGCGCCGCCATGCGGCGGGCTTGCACGGGAGAGGGTGGCGACCGGCACCGGCCGATCGAGCGATGCGCCCGAGCATGCACGCCGGTGTCGTACGGCGGTGCGAACGCAATCGCCACCGTCTTGCATGGACCGCGCGCCGCATGCGCGGGTTTGAACGGTTCACGGCGAGCGCCGCGTGCTTACGGAATCCTCACCACGTGCACGATGCCCTGAATGCCGGCCATCGGCCCGATTTGCTTTGTGGCGGGACAACGCGTACTGTGGCCTGGCTGAGTTGGTCAAGGGTCACCGTGAACCGTGGCCCGATGACGTAGATCTCCGATCCGCGCTACATCGTTCCCCTCGCTTGCTCCTTGCAACCAGCGTCACCGCCGCCGCCGTGCGGCATTTCATCCGTTACAAGGAGCAACATCATGTCCGACCGCGAAATCGGTACCGTCAAGTGGTTCAACGATGCCAAGGGCTTCGGCTTCATCAGCCGTGAGTCCGGCGACGACGTCTTCGTGCACTTCCGTTCCATCCAGGGCTCGGGTTTCAAGAGCCTGCAGGAAGGTCAGAAGGTCAGCTTCGTCGTCGTGCGTGGCCAGAAGGGCCTCCAGGCCGATCAGGTCCAGGCGCTCTGAACCGCTGATCACACGCTCGCGTGTGACCCAGGAAAGCCCGGCACTGCCGGGCTTTTTTGTTTTACCCGTGCGCGCAATCACGCCGGCGTCCGCCGTTAAGCTCATCCGCCCTCACGACCGGGCAGAACGATGCGGCTTGCTTCCGTCTTGCTATGGCTGGGCCTGCTGTTTCCGCTGGCCGTCTCCGCCGCCGAACCGGACCGGCGGATCGCCGTCACCATCGACGACCTGCCGTGGCAGTCGGCGGACAGCCTGGCACCGGACACGCTGCGCGCACGCCACGCGCAGCTGATGCGCGCGCTGCGGCAGGCCGGCGTGACGGGCGTCGGCTTCGTCAACGAAGGCAGGCTCGAGCGCGACGGGCAGCTGCAGCCGGAGCGGCTCGCGATGCTGCGCGACTGGCTCGACGCCGGCTGGGAACTCGGCAACCACACGCACGGCCACGTCGACCTGCATGCGGTCGGCCTGGACGTCTATCGCGCCGACATCCTGCGCGGCGAGCGCCAGCTGCGCCCGCTGCTGGCCGCGCGCGGGCAGGCGCCGCGCTGGTTCCGGCATCCGTACCTGCGTTCCGGACGCAGCGCCGAGGACAAGGCCGCGCTCACCGCGTTCCTTGCCGAGCACGGCTACCGCATCGCGCCGGTGACGGTGGACAACAGCGAGTGGATCTGGGCCCAGGCGTACCGGCGCGTGCTCGACGGCCCCGACACGCCGGAGCGCGCGGCGACGCTGGAACGCCTGCGCCGCGGCTATCTGCCGTACATGCTCAACAAGGTGGACTACTACGAGCAGCAGTCGCAGGCGCTGCTGGGCTACGTGGTGCCGCAGGTGTGGCTGATGCACGCCAACGAGCTCAACGCGGACACGTTCGCCGAGCTGGTGGCCGGGGTGCAGCGGCGTGGCTACCGCGTGGTGACGCTCGAGGAGGCGTTGCGCGACCCGGCGTATGCGCGGCCGGACGCCTACACCGGCCGTTTCGGCCCGAGCTGGCTGCACCGCTGGGCGATGGCGGAGAAGAAACCGCCGGCGTTCTATGCCGGCGAGCCGCTGGTGCCGAAATGGGTGCTCGACCTGGCCGGCGTGGAGGCGGAGTAGGGCGCCTGACCCGGCACGCAGACGGCAGCGCCGCCACCCCCGCCCCTGGCTCATGCGTATGCGTGAACGCGTCAGCGCCGTTCACCGTGCTGAAGCGCAAGTTGCCGTATTAGCTCCTACGCTTTGTCCCGTGTCTTTGGGGTCGATGTCGTGGAGCTTGAAACGCGTCCGGGCTACGAACAGCTCATCATCCAGCTCACCGGGCTGAGGGCCTACCTGCCGGAACTGCGGCGCCGCCACGAGCGGCCGGACGAGGTGGTCGCCGCCCTGCTGCGGCTGTGGGGCCCGATCCTGCAGTCGGTCGCCGGCGACGACGAGCTGTGGTCGTTCGCCTACTTCGAGCTCGAGCAGATCCGCCACGCCGCCGACCCCAGCCTGGCGCCGCCGCGCCGCCGCAAGCCGCGCCGCCGCAACTGCGCGCGCCGCTGCTGCCCGGCCGCGCGTTCGTCCTGACCGGTTCACTCTGGCGGTGGGCCGGCTGAGGGTATTTCCTCAGTGCCAAGCGCAGCCGCCGCTGCCATGCTGGGCGTCCTTCAGGGGAACGCACCAGCCCATGACGTCCGCCCAGGACGGGATCGAAACCATCGACCAGGCGGCCGCTGCGCTCGGGGACATCCGGGCGAGCATCCCCCGCCTGGCGCAGGATCATCCCGATCTCAACGAATTCCTGCCCGCGTTCCACGCGCTGTGGCAGCCGCTGCTGGCGCGCGCCGGCAACGAGAGTGTGCGCCGCTACCTGCTCGACGAGATGGAGCTGATACTGGTCGAGCTGCGCGCGTGGAACGCCGACCCGTTGTGGAGCCTGGCCTGACACGGCTCAAGCCGGTGGCGGCACGGCCGATACCGTAGCGACCTGTCCTGCCACGGGGCGCCTCCGCCGTGTCCAGCGTGACCCAGCCCCGCGCTGCCGTCCCTCCGCCATCGCGACGCCTGCGCTCGATCCGCTTCCAGATCGTGGTGGCGGTGGCGGCCGCGTCGGTGATCGCCGCGCTGGTGCTGCTGCCGTTCGCGCAGCGGCTGATCGACCGCAGCTTCCAGGCGTTCGAGCAGGCGCACGCGGTGCAGGAGACCGAACGGCTGCAGCTGCTGCTGCGGCACGCCGGCGAATCGCTCGGTCGCACCGCGCTCGACTACAGCCGCTGGGACGAGACCGCGCAGTTCGTCGCCGGCACGCATCCGCGCTGGCTGGACGAACAGCTGACGCCGGACGTGCTGGAGAACTTCGGCGCCAGCCTGGTGGCGGTGGTGAGCCCGACGCTGGACCCGGTCGGCGTGCGCGGCGAGCCGGCGATGCAGGCGCGGCTGCCGGCGTTGGTGCGCGAGCGCAACCTGTGCCAGCGCGCGCAGCTTCGCTCGCAGGCCCTGTACCGCTACGCGTTCCTCGACGACCGCCCGTACCTGCTGGTGTGCAGCCCGGTGCTCGCGCAGCACGCCGGCGCCACCCCGAGCGGCGCGATGCTGTGGGTGGTGCAGATGTCCGGCACCCGCCACGCCGAGCTGATGCGGCTGGCCGGTTTCGCGTTCAAGCTGGCGCCGCCGCGGCTGGCCGCGGGCGACGTGCAGCTGCGCTTCGGTCCGGAGGCGATCGACGTGCGTCACGCGGTGCACGACTGGGACGGCCACGTCGCGCTCGATGCCGAGCTGCACCTGCCGCGTGTTCTCGGTGCGCAGCGGGTGACCATGACGCGCATCGCGCTGCTGGTGCTCGGCAGCGCGGTGCTGGTGCCGCCGCTGCTGGTGCTGATCCTGCTGGAGGCGCTGGTGGTGCGGCGCATCCAGCGCGTGTCGCACTGGGTGCGTGCAACCCGCATCGGCGGGCCGGTGGTGGTGGAGAGCCAGCTGCGGCGCATCGCCGACGGCCGCGCCGGCTTCGCCGAACTGCAGAAGCTGGCGCACGACGTCGCCGCACTGGCCGAGCATCTGGATGCGCTGCGCGCCGGCTGGCAGGCCGCGGCGATGAGCGATTCGCTGACCGGGCTCGGCAACCGCGCGCGTCTGATGCTCGACCTCGACCGCTGGATGGAAGCGCCGTCGTCGTGCATCGCGCTGATGCTGCTCGACCTCGACGGTTTCAAGGCGGTTAACGACACGCTCGGCCATCCCGGCGGCGACGCGCTGCTGAAGGAGGTCGCCACCCGGCTGTCGGCGCTGCTGCCGGAGGACGCGCGCGCCTACCGCCTGGGTGGCGACGAATTCGCGGTGGTGGTGCCGGTGCGCGTGCGCGACGACGTCGACGCGCTTGCCGAGCGGATGGCGCGCCAGCTGCGCTTCGTGCGCCAGGGACCGGACACCGCGCTGGTGGTCACCGCCAGCGTCGGCACCGCGTTCGCCAGCACCGACGAAATGCCCGCGGTATCGGAGCTGCTGACCCGCGCCGACGTGGCGATGTACGAAGCCAAGCGCATCGGCCGCGGCGGCTTCCGCCGCTACAGCCCGACCCTGCGCGCCGAGCAGCGCGAGCGCGTCGAAGTGGCGAACGCGCTGCGCGCCGCGCTCGACGGCAGCCGCGTGCACGCCTGGTTCCAGCCGATCACCGCCGCCTCCGACGGGCGCGTGCAGGCGCTCGAGGCGCTGGCGCGCTGGCACGAACCCGGCTGGGGCTGGGTGTCGCCGGCGCGCTTCATTCCCGCCGCGGAGAGCACCGGGCTGATCGCCGAAGTCGATCTCGCGGTGATCGCCAACGCGCTGGCGGCATTCGCGCCGCTGCGGCGCGCGACGCCGGAGCTGCGCCTGCACGTCAATGTGTCCGCACGCAGCCTCGCCGACGCCGGCTTCGTCGCGCGCCTGATCGCCAGCGTGGAAGGCTCCGGCGTGCCGGACGACGCACTCGCCCTCGAACTCACCGAGACCGACCTCAGCATCAACCACGAGCAGCTCGAGGACGCGCTGCGCCGGCTGCGCGGACGCGGCATGCACCTGATCATCGACGACTTCGGCGTCGGCGCGTCCTCGCTGGGGCGGCTGGCGGCGCTGCATCCGGACGCGATCAAGATCGACGGCAGCTTCGTGCGCGACGTGCACGGCGATGGCGGGCGGATCTGCCGCGCGATCATCGAGCTGGCGCGCGAGCTGCGGCTGGCGACCGTGGCCGAATACGTCGAGCGCGACGACCAGGCCAGCACGCTCGCCGGGATGGGCTGCACCGCGCTGCAGGGCTACGGCATCGCCCAGCCGATGCCGGCCGATACGCTGCGTGCGTGGCTCGCCGGGGCGGCCGCCGCGACGCCGGCCGTTACGCCGGCATGAGGCGCTAGCCCAGCTTCGGCAGCTTCTGCCGCGTCGCCGCCGACCAGCCTTCCCACGGGTCCTTGCGCTGGTTGGCCGCGCGCCGCAGCGCGCGCGCCATGTCGTATTCGGCGCCTGACTTCACCCGCCCGAGTTCATCCCAGCGGATCGGCACTGCCACCGGCGCATTCGCACGTGCGCGCAGCGACCAGCTCGCCACGCTGGTGGCGCCGCGCCCGTTGCGCAGCCAGTCGATGAAGATCACGCCCTTGCGCTTGGCCTTGGACGCGGTGGCGACGTAGCGCTGCGGCGCCTGGGTGGCCATCGCGTCGGCGAACGCCTCGCAGAACGCCTTGACCTTGGGCCAGGTCTGCTCCGGCGCGATCGGCACCACCACGTGCAGGCCCTTGCCGCCGGACGTGCGCAGGAAGCTCTTCAGGCCGATGTCCGCGAGGCGGTCGCGGACGTCGCGCGCGGCGGTGCTCACCGCCTTCCAGTCGACGCCTTCGCCGGGGTCGAGGTCGAACACCAGCCGATCCGGGCGTTCGACGTCGTCGATGCGGCTACCCCACGGATGCAGCTCCAGCACGTTCATCTGCACCAGGTCGAGCAGCCCATCGGCGCTGTCGATGTAGACGTAGTTCTCGCGGTCGCCTTCCTTCTCCTTGATCGCCACCGAGCGCACGTTGGCGCCGAGCGTCTCGGCATGGTGCTTCTGGAAGAAGCACGGGCCCTTGATGCCGTCCGGGCAGCGGATCATCGACAGCGGGCGGCGCGCCACTTCGGGCAGCAGCAGGTGGGCGATCGCGCGGTAGTAATCGGCCACCTGCTGCTTGGTGATCTTCGACTCGGGGTAGATCAGCTTGTCGGGGCTGCTGATCACGGGCCCGGGGGTCTGCGGCATCACGTCCTCCACGGTCTTGTCCTCGCGCAGCCGCTGGAAGCTGCCTTGGCGCACCAGGCCTTCCTTGCCCCAGCCGCGGAACTCGATTTCCGCGACCAGCTTCGGCTCGATCCAGGTCACGTCGCGCGGTAGCTGCGCGATGTGCGCGGGCAGCGCCACGGTCGGCTTGGCGCGCTTCAGCGGCGCCATCCGCTGCGCGAGCTGGCGCAGGGTGACGTCGTCGTAGCCGGTGCCGACGCGGCCGACGTAGCGCAGCTGGCCGTGCTCGCGGGTGGCCAGCAGCAGCGCGCCGAAACCCTGGCGGCTGCGCTTGGGCGCGGTGTAGCCGACCACGACGAACTCGTCGGTCTGCGCGTGCTTCACCTTCACCCACGAGGTGGTGCGACCGGGGCTGTAGCGCGAGTCGACCGCCTTGCTGATGATGCCTTCCATGCCCTGTTTGGCGCTGGCGGCGAACACGTCGGCGCCGTGGCCGACGATGTGCTGGCTGTAGGCGAGCAGCGGATCCGGCGCGCGTTCGAGCAGCGCCTGCAGCAGCTGCTTGCGCTCGACCAGCGGCACGCCGGTGAGGTCGATGCCCTCCAGCCGCATCAGGTCGAACAGCACGTAGCGCAGGCTGGCGTTGGCCGAGCCTTCGAGCGTGCGCTGCAACGCGGCGAAGTCGTCGCGGCCGCGAGCGTCGAGTGCGATCAGCTCGCCGTCGAACACCGCATCGCGCACGCCAAGCCGCTCCAGCGCGACGGCGATGTCGGGATGCTCGTTGGTCCAGTCGAGATCGTTGCGCGAGCGCAGCCGCGCCCGGCCTTCGGCCACGTCGGCGAGCATCCGGTAGCCGTCCCACTTCAGCTCGTGCAGCCAGCCGTCGCCCACCGGCGGCGTCTCGCGCAGGCTGGCGAGCTGCGGCTTGATCGGTTCGATCGAACGCGCGGGGCGCGCGCCGGGCAGCGCGGCGGCGCGTTTGGCCCAATCGATCCGCGGAGCTCTGGTGCTGCTGCGGGTGGCGGAAGCCGGACGCGGTTTTGCCGTGCCGTTGCCGTTCGCCCTGCGTGCGCGCGCCGGGGGCGGGGCGTCGGGCGCGTCCAGCAGGTCGTCGGCCTCCAGGTCGCGCACGTATTCGTCGTCGCGCTTGATCAGCAGCCACTGCGGCTTGCCGCCTTCGACCTTCGCCGTGCGCACCAGCTTCCACGCGCCCTGCAGCTTGCGCCCGTGCAGGGTGAAGTCGAGCTTGCCGCGCGCGACGGCCTCGAGCGGATCGCCCTCGCTGCTCCACACGCCGTGGTCGAAGATGTCGACGTGGCCGGCGCCGTAATGGCCTTCGGGGATGTCGCCCTCGAACGTCGCATAGCTGAGCGGGTGGTCCTCGACCTCCACCGCCAGCCGCTTCTCGCCGGCGCGGTAGGACGGCCCTTTGGGCACCGCCCAGCTCTTGAGCGCGCCGTCGATCTCCAGCCGGAAGTCGTAATGGCGCCGGCGCGCGTGGTGCAGCTGGACGACGAAGATCGGCCGCGTGCCGTGCCCCTTCAGCAGCACGTCCGGCGCGGGCTCGGGAGTCTCGCGGAAGCTGCGCTTGCGGGTGTACTCGCGCAGGCTCATGGCGTCGCGCCGATGGCGTGCCCGTGGCCGGCGGCCTCACCCGTGCGGCGCATGCTCAGGCCCGTTTGCGCCTGGCGGTCGGCGCCTTCTTGGCGGGCGCCTTGCGTGCGCCCTTCTTGGCCGCCTTCTTCGCCGCGCGCGGCGTGTCCTCGTCGCCTTCATCCGCATCGGCGTCGGCCGGCGGTGCGTCGGGAATCTTCTTCGCGGGCGTGCGCTGCTTGCGCGAGATGCTCTGCTGCAGCAGCGCCATGAAGTCCACCACGTTGGTCGCCGCGGTCTCCGGCACGTCGCTGGTGTCCTCGTCGTGGCGCACCACGCCGTGGGCGCGCACGCGCTCCTCGATGACCTTCTGCAGGCGCTCGCGGAACTCGTCCTTGTACTCGTCCGGCGCCCACTCGGTGGACATGGTCTCGATCAGCTGCTGCGAGAACTCCAGCTCCTTCGCCGTGATCCGGTATTCGCCCTGCGCCTTCTCGGGGATGTTGTATTCCTCGATGTCCACCACTTCCTGCGGGTAGCGCATCATCAGCAGCAACAGCGCGTTGCCCTGCGGCATCACCGCGCACAGATGCTCGCGGGTGCGGATCACCACCCGCGCGATGCCGATCTTGTTGGTCGCCTTGAGCGACTCGCGCAGCAGCACGTAGCCCTTCTCGGCCTTCTTCGCCGGCACCAGCACGTAGGGCTTCTCGAAATACTGCGGGCCCACCGCGTGCGCATCGACGAACGCCTCGACCTCGATCGCGTCGTGGCTTTCCGGCGCGGCCGACTTGATGTCCTCCGGCTCCAGCACGACGTAGCTGCCCTTGTCGTACTCGTATGCCTTGACGATGTCCTTCCACGGCACTTCCTCGCCGGTCTCGGCGTTGACGCGCTCGTAGCGGATCGGCGCGTTGTTGCGCGCGTCGAGCATGCGCAGCGAGATGTCGGTGCGGCGCTCGCCGGACATCAGCGAGACCGGGATGTTGAGCAGGCCGAACGACAGGGTTCCGGACCAGACGGGACGGGCCATGGCCGCCTCCAGTGGGGCGTTCTGGCTGGACAGGATTCGAGTATTTGGAGCGCACCGTGATGCGGGTGTGGTGGGGGCGGCGGCGCGCGCAGCCCGGTTATGCTGGCGTTCCGCTGCCTGCATTCCCCCCACGCGACGCCATGATCCGCTCCAGTCGCCGGCCCTGCCGGGGCGCCCGATGACGGTCTACATCGACGACCCGGTCTGGCCGTGGCGCGGACGCCGCTGGGCGCACCTGATGGCCGACACGCTCGAGGAGCTGCATGCGTTCGCCGCCCGGCTCGGCATTCCGCGCCGCGCGTTCCAGGACAAGCGCAGCGGCGCGCATTACGACGTGCCGGAAGAGCTGCATGCGCGCGCGGTCGAACTCGGCGCGCGCGCGATATCGCGCCACCGCGACCGTGCGCTGGTGAAGGCGGTGATCCGCCAGGCGAAAGCGCAGGCGAGCGTGCCGCCGCGCAGTGCGCCATGAGCGGACGGTGTCCGGTCAGCCCGGCGGATGCCCGTAGACCCGGCCGGCGTCGCGGCCCGGCCGGTGCAGGCTGCCTTCCGGATTCTGCGGCGGCAGGTCGCTCTGCTGGCGCCTGACGTAGCTGCGCGCGATGCGGTCCATCACCCGCGGCAGCAGCTTGGACAGCGCGGTGTTCATCACCGCCATCGCGCCGACCCGCACGTCGCGGCCACCGAGCGTGGCCGCATCGAGGATCGCCTGCGCTACGCGATGCGGGTCGATCTGCGGTCCCGGCAGCTTGGGCTCGTGCTCGAGATAGTTGCGCGCGTGCTGCGGGTAAGGCGTGTTGACCGCGGTCGGCTGGATCAGGGTGATGCTGACCGGCGCGCCATCGACTTGCTCGACCTCGGTGCGCAGCGCGTCGGTGAAGCCCTTCACCGCGTGCTTGGACGCGACGTACATGCCCTGGAGCGGCACGAACGCGTCGGACGCCTCGCTGCCCATGTTGATCAGCGCGCCGCCCTGCCGGCGCAGGTACGGCAGCGCGACCAACGAGCCGTACACCACGCCCCAGAAGTTGGTTTCGAACAGCCGGCGGTGGTCGGCGTCGCTGACCTGGTCGAGCCGGCCGTAAACGCTGACGCCGGCGTTGTTGACCCAGCTGTCGATGCGCCCGAACGTCGCCACGGTGTCGGCGGCGACCGCCTCCAGCTGCTCGCGGTCGGCGACGTCGGCCGGCAGCGGCAGCGCGTCACCGCCGGCCTCGCGGATCTCCGCGGCGATCATCTCCAGCACGTCGTCGCTGCGCGCCACCAGCGCGACCTTCGCGCCGTGCTCGGCGGCCAGCAGCGCGGTACACAGGCCGATGCCGCTGGACGCGCCGGTGATCACCATGACCTGTTCGTGCAGCGGCTTCAGGGCGGGCTTCATGGCGAACTCCGCAAGGGACGCGTGCAGTAGACGGCCGCGCGCGGTCGCCCGTCCGTGAAGCGCGGGCGCAGGCGCGGTGAAGCCGTCCGCGTCGCCGCGCGGTCGCGCTGCGCGTATGCTGTGCGCCGGTTTTCCGACGCCACCGTCCCGCCATGTCCGACACGCCTCCCGATCGCCTCGCGGTCGACCCGCGCAGCCCGTACCACGATGCCGATGCGCTCGCGCGCGGCGTCGGCGTGCGCTTCAACGGCCAGGAGCGCCACAACGTCGAGGAGTACTGCGTCAGCGAGGGCTGGGTCCGCGTGCAAGCCGGCCGCGCGCTCGACCGCCGCGGCCAGCCGATGACGATCAAGATCAAGGGCACGGTCGAGCCCTACTACCGGCTGCCGCAGCCGGAAGCCTCGTCCTGACCGGTTGGCGCTGAACCGGGCGGCGGTCTGCCGCGCGCGGGCGCGCACGGCTATGCTTGCCGTTCCCATGCGCCGCCGCCGCTCGCGATGAAATTCCTGATGCTGGTCTACACGGACGAAGCGCTGCTCGAGGCGCTGCCCGAGGTCGAGTACGACCGCCTGATGCGCGGCTGCCTGCAGCACGCCGACGAACTGCGCACGCAGGGGCGCCTGCTCGCCTCGCAGCAGCTCGAGCCGCCGCGCAGCGGGCGCTCGCTGCGCGTGCGCGACGGCCGCAGCACGATTACCGACGGCCCGTTCGCCGAGACCAAGGAAGTGCTGGCCGGCTTCAACCTGCTGGAGGCCGACAGCCTCGACGAGGCGATGCGGATCGCGCAGGAATTCCCCTGGGCGCGGTACGGCTGCATCGAGGTGCGGCCGGTGCGCGATCTCGACGCCGTACGCCGGCGGGTGGGCGCATGAAGAGCACCGGGCTGTCGTTCCACCATCCGGTCGCGTTCTGGGTCGGCTGCGCGCTGATCGCCGCCGGCGTGTTCGCGCACATGCCGATGTTCATGATGGGCCAGCACACCCACTGGCAGATGGTCGGCATGCCGATGGACGGCTGGATGCTCGCCGGGATGGCGGCGATCCCGGTCGGCCTGCTGCTGTCGGGCTACGGGCTGATGCCGCGGCTGTCGCAGCGGCGCAACGCGCAGGGCGCGGCGCTGCACTTCCACGTCGCCGACGGCGTGCCGCTCAACGCCGAGCACTGGAAGCTGGTGATCGTGCTGGTGATCGCGCTGGCGGTGGATGTGATGAAGCCGGCCACGCTGGGCTTCGTGATGCCGGGCATGAGCGCGGAGTACGCGATCAGCAAGCCGACCGCGAGCATGCTGGCGCTGTTCGCACTGACCGGCACCACCGTGGGTTCGGTGGTGTGGGGCTGGGTCGGCGACGCGTTCGGCCGGCGCGCGGCGATCCTGCTGTCGGCGCTGATGTTCATCGGCACCGCGATCTGCGGGGCGATGCCGGCGTTCGAGTGGAATCTGGTGATGTGCTTCCTGATGGGCGCCTCGGCCGGCGGCCTGCTGCCGATCACGTTCACCCTGATGGCCGAGACGGTGCCGGCCGCGCACCGCGGCTGGCTGTTGGTGGCGCTGGGCGGCATCGGCACCTCGGCCGGCTACCTGCTCGCCGCCGGCGCGGCAGCCACGCTGGAACCGCTGTTCAGCTGGCGGGTGCTGTGGCTGCTGGGGCTGCCGACCGGTGCGCTGATCATCTTCCTCGACCGCTACATCCCGGAGTCGCCGCGCTTCCTCGCCAATGCCGGGCTCGAACAGGAGGCGCGCGCGGTGCTGCGCAAGTTCGCCGGCAACGCCGCCAACGTCGAGGCCGAGGCCGTGCCCGGCGCCGCCGGTGCGGGAGCGGCGCCGCGGGTGGGCGTGCGCCAGCTGCTGCGCGGCCGCCATGCCTCGATCACCTGGGGCCTGCTGGTGTGCGGGCTGGCGTGGGGCCTGGTCAACTTCGGCGTGCTGCTGTGGTTGCCGGTCAACCTGACCAAGCTCGGCGTCGCCGCCGACGCGGCCAGTGCGCTGCTCGCGCGCTCGGCGATCTATGCGTTGCCCGGCATCGCGGTGGTGATCTGGCTGTACCACCGCTGGAGCAGCATCAAGGCGCTGGTGCTGTTCATCGTGCTCACCACGCTGTCGCTGCTGGCATTCGTCGCCATCGACCTGACCGCGCTACGCGCCGAAGCGGTGGTGGTGATGGCGACCGCGTCGCTGCTGATCAGCGTCAGCGGCGTGATCGCGATGCTGATTCCGTACGCGGCCGAGATCTATCCGGTGCACCTGCGCGGCACCGGCTCCGGCGTGGTCGCCGCCGCGTCCAAGGCGGGCGGCATCATCGGCGCCGGCCTGGGCGTGCTGGGCTTCTTCGGCCATTTCACCCTGTCCGCGCTGCTGATCGCGGTGCCGATGGCGATCTCCGCGGTCATGCTGCTGCGCGCAGGCATCGAAACCCGCGGCCAGCGGCTCGAGGAGATCCAGGACGCGCTCGGCGCGCGGGTGGGCTGATCCGCTGTCAGAAGCGCAGGCGGCGGTACAGCTGCGCGGACAGCCACGCCGCATGCACGTGCATGCGGACCTGCGGCCAGTCGAGCGCGTAGCGGCCGCGTACGCGGGTCCAGCCGTCGGCGAGCGTCGGCTCGAGCTGCTCCCACGTGTGTTCGCTGTACAGCCGGCGCGCTTCCGCGCCGTACAAGGCGGCCAGTTCCTCGGCCTCGTGCGGCAGTGCGCGTCGCATGCACTCCCGATTCATTTCGTCCATGGCAGCGCTTCCTGAACAGCCCCTGTCCGGACCGAGCACGCTACTCTTGCGCAAGTGCCAAATCGAGCACGGCGGGCGTGTGATTGGCGACGAGCCGACGAACGGTCGCAGGAGCGTGTGTTCCCGTCCACACGGCCTTCACGCCAGCGCTTTGCGACGTGGGTCCGCTGCCGCTGCGACCACCGTCGACCGCTGTCGGGCGGGGCCCGACAGCGGCCGCGGAAACTCCCGATCCCGCCGCCGCCACGGTTGAGCCAAGGTGCCGCCGTCCGCGAAGCGTGCTGTCGGCGCGCATGCGACGGAGGTGAGAGCCACCGGAACACACACATCCCCAAGCAAGCCCCGCGGCCAGGGCACCCCTCCCAGGGGCCCTGGCCGTTCTGCTTCAGGGGGCGAGGCGTGCGATCGGGCAGAATGGCGCGATGGATACCGCCGCCCTTCTGGACGCCGTCGAACACGAAACCGGCTCCGCGCCGCAGTGGAGCATCCTCTGGCTGCACGGCCTCGGCGCCGACGGCCACGACTTCATGCCGATCGTGCCCGAGCTGGTGCGCCCGGACTGGCCGGCGCTGCGGTTCGTGTTTCCGCATGCGCCGGTGCGCGCGGTGACGATCAACAACGGCGTGCGCATGCGCGCCTGGTACGACATCCGCGATTTCGACCTCGCCAACCGCGCCGACATGGACGGGGTCAACGAGTCGGTCGCCCAGATCGAGGCGCTGATCGCTCGCGAACACGAGCGCGGGGTGCCGGCCGAGCGCATCGTGCTGGCCGGCTTCTCGCAGGGCGGCGCGATCACCCTGGCGGCCGGCCTGCGCCGCGCGACGCCGCTGGCGGGGCTGGTCGCGCTGTCGACCTACCTGCCGTCGCCGCAGCAGGCGTTGGCCGGCGCGACCGCGGCGGCGAAGCGGCAGCCGGTGTTCCTCGCCCACGGCAGCTACGATCCGGTGGTGCCGTTCCAGGCCGGACTGCAGAGCGCCGGCGTGCTGCGCCAGCTCGGCATCGAGGTCGAGTGGCACGCCTACCCGATGGCGCACCAGGTGTGCGCCGAGCAGATAGCCGACCTGATGGCGTGGCTGGGCCGCCGGTTCGCCGCCACGTGAGAAAACCGGACGGCAGCGGCTGACAGGCGGCGCGCGGGCTGGCTACTATCGGGTGGTGCCCGGCTTCTGCCGGAGCGATACGCGCCGGGGCGGGCCGCTGGGGGCGGCGGGCTGTCACGGTCGGCCTACTGTGGGGAGCAGGGGGGCGTGCGCCGATGAATGCGGCGTTGAAAGTGGTTATTGCCGACGACGAGCCGCCCGCGCGCGAGCGGCTGCGTTCGCTGCTGGGCGGCATGGGGGACGTCGAAATCGTGGCCGAGGCCGGCGACGGCCAGCAGGCGCTGCAGGCCTGTGCCGACCACGTGCCCGACCTGATCCTGCTGGACATCGCCATGCCCGGCATGGACGGGCTGGAGGCGGCTCGCCATCTCGCCGCGTTCGAACCGCGCCCGGCGGTGGTGTTCTGCACCGCCTACGACGCGCACGCGCTGTCCGCGTTCGAGGCCGAGGCCATCGACTACCTGGTCAAACCGGTGCGCCCGGAACGGCTCGCGGCCGCGCTGGAGCGGGTGCGCACGTTCGCCGCCGGTCGCCAGCGCGGCCAGGAGGGCGCGCCGCGCCCGCGCCGCACGCACCTGTGCGCGCGCCTGCGCGGCAATCTCCGGCTGATTCCGATCGAGGACGTGCACTACTTCCACGCCGAGGAGAAGTACGTGGTGGTGCACCACGCGCGCGGCGAGGACCTGATCGAGGAGTCGCTGAAGTCGCTGGAGGACGAGTTCGGCGACCGCTTCGTGCGCATCCACCGCAACTGCCTGGTGGCGCGGCACGAGCTGGTGGAGCTGAAGCGCCGTCCGGACGGCCACGTGCAGGCGGTGTTGCGCCACGCCAAGGAGCCGCTCGAGGTCAGCCGGCGCTGCGTGGCCCACCTGCGCGAGACCGTGCGCATGCTCTGACGGCGCGGGCACGCGCCCGTAGAATGGCGCGATGCACACGCTCCGCATCGCCACCCGCAAGAGCCCGCTCGCGCTGTGGCAGACCGAACACGTGGCCGAACGCCTGCGCGCGGCGCATCCAGGCCTGCGCGTCGAGCTGGTGCCGATGAGCACGCGCGGCGACGAGGTGCTCGACCGCTCGCTCGCCGCGATCGGCGGCAAGGGGCTGTTCCTCAAGGAACTCGAGCTGGCCATGCTGCGCGGTGAGGCCGACTGCGCGGTGCATTCGCTCAAGGACGTACCGATGGAGCTGGAGCCGGGCTTCGCGCTGCCGGCGATCCTCGCCCGTGCCGACCATGCCGATGCGTTCGTCAGCGCGCGCTTCGATGGCATCGCCGCGCTGCCGCAAGGCGCGGTGGTCGGCACGTCGTCGCTGCGGCGGCAGGCGCAGCTGCGCGCGCTGCGGCCGGATCTGGTGCTGCGCGACCTGCGCGGCAACGTCAACACGCGGCTGGCCAGGCTCGACGCCGGCGAATACGACGCCATCGTGCTGGCGTGCGCCGGGCTGGAGCGGCTCGGCCTGCACGCGCGCATCCGCGCCCGCCTCGACGCGCCGCACTGGCTGCCGGCACCGGCGCAGGGCGCGATCGCGATCGAATGCCGCAGCGACGATGCCGCCACGCAGGCGCTGTGCGCGGCGCTCGACGATGCCGACACCCGCACCTGCGTCGAGGCCGAGCGCGCGATGAACCGCGCGCTGCACGGCAGCTGCCACGTGCCGGTGGCCGCTCTGGCGCGGCTCGACGGCGAACGCGTGCAGCTGCACGGCCTGGTCGGCTCCGTCCACGACGGTGCGCAGGTGCGCGCCGACGGTGCGGCCTCGCGCGACGATGCCGATGCGCTTGGGCGCGAAGTCGCGGCGCGTCTGCTGGCCCAGGGCGCGGACCGGCTGATTGCCGATTCCGGTGAACCCGACACCGGCCCGTACACCTCCTGACGGCACTGCGCGCTGCGATGTAGGAGCGGTTTCGCTGCGACCTTGCGTCTCCGCTGCCGTTGTAGGAGCGGCTTCAGCCGCGACCTCGCCTCTCCGCTTCCGTTGCAGGCGCGGCATCAGCCGCTATCCCACGACAACCTCTGTAGGAGCGGCTTTAGCCGCGACTCATATCCAGCCGCGACTCATATCCAGTGGTGGAGGGAGCGGCTTCAGCCGCGACTGCATCAGTAATACAGCATCACCACGTGCCGCGCCTCGGCGAAGAACAGCCAGCGCTCCACCAGCGCGCCGAGCAGCACGCTGATCGCCGCCGGCAGCAGCACCATCTCCGCATCGAGGTGCACGAACACCCACACCGGCAGCGCGCACAGCGCCGGCACCAGCGCGAACAGCAGCGACGCCACTGCGCGCAGCCGCTTCGAATGTTTGCGCGCCAGCACGTAGCCCATCTCGCGGGTAACGAAGTTCGCTTCGGTGTGCGGACGTTCGAACACCCGCAACGTGCGCTCCGGCAGGCCGACCGCATCGCCGCGCGTGGCCGGCAGTTCGCCGCGGTCGATGTCACGCCAGTAGCGGCGCTTCAGCAGGTACAGCGCCAGCGCGCCAACGAGGATCCCAAGCCCGGCCAGGTTGGACAGCCCGCCGAGCGCGCCGGCGAGCGTGGCGAACAGCACGCCGCCGGTCATCAGCGCGAACAGCAGGTAGGCCGGCACCACCAGCCGGTGCCGCCAAGCGGGAATCGGCGGCAGCGACGCGTAGATCATCGCGGTGCACGCGACCGTCAGCAGCGCGCACGCCACGAGCAGCGCGGCGGCCGCGATGCCGGCCGTGCCTAGCGACGCGCGTCCGTTGCCGCTGCCGTCCAGCATCCCCGGCAGCAGCGCCAGCGCCAGCGCGACTGCGGGTAGGTAGCACAGCACCGCCATCACGCCTTCGCGCGACAGCCACGACGTGCGCCACTGCGAGAACGCGCGCCACGCGCGCGCGGGCTTGCCGAGGTGCGCCAGCGAGCTGAGCAGGCCCGCCGTCACCAGCAGCGCGCCGAGCCCGAGCGCGACGAGCAGCACCCGCGCCGGCATCGCGGCGATCGCACCGAACCCCGCCCAGCACCACAGGCCGTAGCCGGCGCCGGAGAGCGTGGTGAAGAAGATGACCGAGAAGGCGGGGTGCATACGGCAGCCGATCTGCGAAAGGCGACATTCTGCCTTGGCGGCGGGGAACCGCCCTAGCGGCTCAGCACGCGATCCAGCCAGCGCAGCAGCGGCGGAAGCGCCTGCGTGTCGAGCGTTTCCGTGGGCGTCGCGGGCGCGGCGCTACCGGTGCGACGCGGACGCGGCGGCAGGTACTGGTTGGTCGGCTTGTAGCCGAGCTGCGGCATCAGGTCGACGCCGCCGCGCTCGGCCACCAGCTTCGACACCGCCGACTCCGGATCGCCCAGATCGCCGAAGTGGCGCGCGCGGGTCGGACAGGCCTGCACGCAGGCCGGCTGGCGCTCCGCCTCCGGCAGGTTCTCGTTGTAGATGCGGTCGACGCACAGCGTGCATTTCTTCATCACGCCCTCGACCGCGCTGTACTCGCGCGCGCCGTACGGGCAGGCCCACGAACACAGCTTGCAGCCGATGCACTTGTCCTCGTCGACCAGCACGATGCCGTCCTCGGCGCGCTTGAAGCTCGCGCCCGTGGGGCACACGGTCACGCACGCCGGTTGCTCGCAATGCAGGCACGAGCGCGGGAAGTGCAGCGTCATCGCCGGCTGCGTGGCGGTGGGTTCGACCTCGTAGCTGTGCACGCGGTTGAACCACACTCCGGTGGGTTCCTTGCCGTACGGCTGCTCGTCGGTCAGCGGCGCGGCATGGCCCGCGGCGTTCCATTCCTTGCAGCTCACCGCGCAGGCGTGGCAGCCGACGCAGGTGTCGAGGTCGATCACCAGGCCGAGCTTCTTCTTCGAGGGCGGGGGCAGGTCGGTCATCGCTTCGAGTTCGCCAGCCACAGGCCCGCGAAGAACAGCACCGCCGCGCCGAGCGCGTAGGGCGCGAGCGCACGCCACAGATCCGCGGCGGAGCGCAATTCGCGTCCGCCGAGCGGGTCGACCAGTCCCAGCGCGGGCAGGCCGATCACCGCGAACGCGAGCGCGATCATCACCAGGCCCGCGAATTGCCGTTGCGATCTCATGGGGTGCTCCTGCGCGAAGCGCGCGCAGCGCGCTGGTCGGCGCCGTAGCGCAGCGGTGCGTCATCGGCCGTTCCGAGTCGCAGCGGTACGAACGCCGGTGACAGTTCGTCCTCCGTGGCCTTGCGCAGACGCACGCGCAGGTCGAACCACGCCGCCTGCCCGGTGACCGGATCGGCGTTGGCATAGTCACCGCGCGGGGTGATGTCGGAAATCAGGTGGTTGAGCAAAAAGCCGCGCGTACCCTCCGGCGCGTCCTTCGCCAGCCGCCACGCGCCGCGGCGCTTGCCGATCGCGTTCCACGTCCACACCGTGTCCGGCTGCACGTTGGCGGCGAGCTTCGCCTGCACGGTGATCGCGCCGTTGTGCGACTCGACCACGACCCAGTCCTCGTCGCCGATGCCGTGGCGCTGCGCGGTGTCCGGATGCAGGTACAGCCAGTTGCGCGCGGCGATCTGCCGCAGCCAGGCGTTCTGCGCGTGCCACGCGTGGTACATGAACATCGGGCGCTGGGTGATCGCATGCAGCGGGAAGTCGGCCGCCTGCTGCGCGAGCTGCGCATGCTCGAACGGTGGGTACCAGATCGGCAGCGGGTCGAAATAGGTTGCCACGCGCTCGCGGTGTTGCTCGGGCGGCACGTGGGCGCCGTGCCCCTGCGCGGCGAGGCGGAATTTCTGCAGCGTCTCCGAATACAGCTGCAGCACGATCGGCTGGTTGCTCGCGGTGAAGCCCATGCGCTGCGCCCAGTCGAGATAGCCGCGGTTGGCCATCTTGAAGTAGCGCGCGTGCTCGGGGATCTCCTCGCGCCAGAAACCGCCGTGTTCGATGTAGCGCTCGAGCTGCTGCGGATTGGGCGCGCCCTTGCCGTGCTGCGTGCCGTCCGGTCCGCGCCATCCGGCGAGCAGGCCCACGCCCGGTGCGCGCTCGTGGCGCACGATGTAGTCCGCGTAGTCGCGATATTTCGGCGTGCCGTCCTCATTGACCAGGCCCGGCAACCCGAGTCGCGCGCCGAGCTCGATCAGCACCGACTGGAAGCCGCGCACGTCGCGGCCTTCCGCCTGCGTGGCCGGATCGAACAGCGGATGGCGGATCGCATCGGCGGCGCCGTCGGCGTCGGAGATCGGCCGGTCGAGCAGGCTGATCGCGTCGAAGCGCTCCAGGTACGTCGTGTCCGGCAGCACGAGATCGGCGTAGGCGACCATCTCGCTCGCGTAGGCGTCGGCGTAGATGATGCGCGGGATGCGGTAGTCGCCGCGCTCGTCCCTGTCGGTGAGCCAGCGGATCGTCTCGGCGGTGTTCATCGCCGAGTTCCAGCTCATGTTCGCCATGAACATGAGCAGGGTGTCGATCTTGTACGGATCGCGCGCCCATGCGTTGCGGATCACCGTGTGCATCATCCCGTGCGCGGCGAGCGGGTAGCCCCACGAGTACGCATGGTCGATGCGGCGCGGCTGGCCCGCCTCGTCGACGACCAGATCCTCCGGCCCGTGTACGAACCCGAGCGGCGCTGTGTCCAGTGTGCCGTCGGCGCGGCGCGTCTTGCCTGGACGGTTCGCCGGCGGCACCGGCTTCGGGAACGGCGGCTGGAAGCGGAACGAGCCCGGTGTGTCGACCGCGCCGAGCAGCAGCTGCAGCAGGTGCAGGGCGCGGCAGGTGTGGAAGCCGTTGCTGTGGGCGCTGATGCCGCGCATCGCGTGCATCGCCACCGGGCGGCCCACCATCTCCGCGTGTTCGCGGCCCCAGGCGTCGGTCCACGCGATCGGCAGCCGCACCGGATGCTCGAAAGCGGCCTCGGCCAGCTCGCGCGCGATACGGCGGATGGTGTCGGCGGGGATCCCGCAGCGTTCCGCGACGGCCTCGGGCGCGTATTGCGGATCGAGATAGCGCTCTGCGAGCAGCTGGAACACCGGCACCGCGCGGCGGCCGTCGGCCAGCGTGTACTCGCCGACGATGGCCGGCGCGATGCCGGTGGCATCCGCGCGCACGCCCGCGCCGGTGGTGCGGTTCCAGGCGAGCGGCTGTCCGTCCGCATCGCGCGCGAACAAGCCGTCCTGCGCGCCGCCCGGCTCGCGGAGCACCAGCCAGTGCGCGTTGGTATAGCGCACCAAGTACTCGAGATCGATGCGGTCATTCCGCAGCAGCTCGTGGATCAGGGCGAACGCGAGCAGTCCGTCGGTGCCCGGACGGATGCCGATCCATTCGTCGGCGATCGCGCCGTAGCCGGTGCGCACCGGATTGATCGAAACGATCTTCGCGCCGCGCTGCTTGAGCCGGCCGAGCCCGAGCTTGATCGGGTTGCTGTCGTGGTCCTCGGCCACGCCCCACAGCATCAGGTAGCGCGTGTGCTCCCAGTCCGGCTCGCCGAATTCCCAGAAGCTGCCGCCGAGCGTGTACAGCCCGCCCGCGGCCATGTTCACCGAGCAGAAGCCGCCGTGCGCGGCGTAGTTCACCGTGCCGAACTGCTGCGCCCACCAGCCGGTGAGCGCCTGCGACTGGTCTCGGCCGGTGAAGAACGCCAGTTCATTCGGATCGCGCTCGCGAATGGGCTTCAGCCACGACACCGCGATATCGAGCGCCTCGTCCCATTCGATCTCGCGGAACTCGCCCGCGCCGCGTTCGCCTACGCGCAGCAACGGCTTGCGCAGCCGCGCCGGCGAGTAGTGCTGCATGATCCCGGCCGAGCCTTTCGCGCACAGCACGCCGCGGTTGACCGGGTGCTCGGGATTACCCTGGATATAGCGGATCTGGCCGTCCTGCAGCCAGACTTTGATGCCGCAGCGGCACGCGCACATGTAGCACGTGGTGGTTTTCACCTCGTCGCCCGGCGAGGGCGAGGTGTCGATCACGGGCTCGTTCGGTGCGCGCATCCGCGCATTGTGCCCGCGCGGCGTACCCCCGGCGAGCGGCGTCCGCACGGCAACCTGTCCGAGCGGCGGTGGCGCGACCGCCGGGCGCGCGGTGCCTGACGCGACCGTAACCGCAGGGCGGGCCGGCAGTGGCGGGGCTCACGGGCCGATGCCATCCTAAACGGCAGGACCCGCCTCCCAGGCCACGCCATGGAACGCATCGAACGCATCCACGCCCTCCACCGCATCCTGTCCGCCGCGCGTTATCCGGTGACCGTGCAGCGGCTGATGGAGGAGCTGGAGTGCTCGCGGGCGACGGTGTACCGGGACCTCGCCTACCTGCGCGACTACCTGATGGCGCCGGTGGTCGGCAACGGCGAGGCCGGCTTCCGCTACGACCCGAACGAGGCGCAGCGCTTCGAATTGCCGGGGCTGTGGCTCACCTCCGAAGAGCTCTATTCGCTCCTCGCCGCGCAGCAGCTGCTGGTGCGCAGCGGCGGCGGCGTGCTGTCGAGCGCGCTGGCGCCGCTGCAGCAGCGCATCGAGAAGCTGCTCGACCAGCATGCGGGCGGCCGTCGGGTGCCGGTGGAGCGCGTGCGGGTGATCCCGCACCGCACCCGCCGGCTCGACGAGGCGGCGTTCCGCACCGTCGCCACCGCGGTGCTCGACCGCAGGCAGCTAGCGTTCGAATACCGCGCGCGCTCCACCGACGAAAAGACCCGCCGCACGGTGTCGCCGCAGCGGCTCACCCACTATCGCGACAACTGGTACCTCGATGCCTGGGACCACGAGCGCGACGCGCTGCGCAGCTTCTCGGTGGACCGCATCAGTGCCGCGCGCATCGGCGAGGACGCCGCGCGCGATATTCCCGACGAGGAGCTCGACCGCCAGCTGGCGTCGAGCTACGGGATCTTCTCCGGCCCGCCGAAGGGTTGGGCCACGATCGTGTTCAGCGCCAAGGCCGCGCGCTGGGTGGCCGACGAGCACTGGCATTCGCAGCAGCAGGGCCGCTTCCTGCCGGACGGCCGTTACGAACTGAAAGTGCCGTTCAGCAACGGCCGCGAGCTGCTGATGGACGTGATGCACTACGGCGGCGACGCCGAGATCGTGGATCCGCCGCCGCTGCGCGAGCAGGCGCGCGCGTTGCTCGCGCTCGCGCTGTCCAACTACGAGCGCTGATGAACGACACCGCGCCCCGCGGCGGCGAGCCGGCGGCGCTGGTGCTCGGCGCCGGCGGTGCGCGCGGACTGGCGCAGATCGGAGTGATCGAGGCGCTGCAGGCGCGCGGGTTCCGCATCGCCACGGTCGCGGGCTCCTCGATGGGCGCGCTGGTCGGCGGGCTGTTTGCCGCCGGCAAGCTGGAGGTCTACCGCGACTGGCTGCTCGCCAAGAGCCGTTCGGACATCCTGCGCCTGCTCGATCCGGCGTTCGGCACGCCCGCGCTGTTCCGCGGCGATCGGCTGATCCAGACGCTGCGCGCGCTGGCCGGTTCGCCACGGATCGAGGACCTGCCGATCGGCTTCACCGCGGTCGCGGTGGACCTGATGCGGCAGCGCGAGGTCTGGCTGCGGGACGGCGACCTGTGGGATGCGATCCGCGCGTCGATCGCGATCCCGGGCCTGTTCACCCCGCACGTGGTGCGCGGCCGCGAGCTGGTCGACGGCGGCATCCTCGCGCCGCTGCCGATCACCGCCACCCGCCTGTCCGGTGCGCACCGGCTGATCGCGGTGGACATGCACGGCTGGCCGAGCGCGCCGCCCGGACGGCTGGCGCAACCGGGCGCGGCCGACCTGCCGGCGGACGCCGAGGCGCTGCCGGCCTCGCTGCTGACCCGCTGGCTGCGCCGGTTCGGCGCGTCCGAGGTCGGCGACCCGCGCGCGATCGGCTTCACCGAGCTGATGGCGCGTTCGCTCGACACCATGCAGGCGCAGATCGCGCGCGTGCAGATGGCGCTCGATCCGCCCGAGCTGCTGATCCGCATTCCGCGCGACGCCTGCCAGTTCTACGAGTTCTGGCGCGTGCGCGAACTGATCGAGCTGGGCCGTGCGCAGGCCGACAAGGCGCTCGACGCGGCCGGGTACTGAACCGTCGCAGCCGGTGAGAAGCGGTGGGCCGATGGTGGGCACCCACGCCACCCGGAGAGCCGCGATGCACCCGACCGTCGATCCCCTCGATCCCCGTCTCGATGCCGCGCTGCGCTACGCCTGCGCACTCGGCCTGCTGCTGGTGACCCTGCTGCCCGCCGCGCGCGCGGTGCACCCCGTGTTCGGCTGGCTGCCGTTGTGGCTGGCGGCGATGCCGCTGGCGGCGTGGTGGGCGTTGCACGGGTTCCGCCTGCCGCGACGCGATGCGGGCGGCAGGCCGGTGGTATCCGCGCGGCCACGGCGCATCCGCCAGGCGCGTCGCGTGGCGCGCGCGCATCGCATCGCCGGGGCGCAGCCGCGCGCGGCCTGAGGCAGGCGCAGGGGGCGAAGGCCCTGTGCTAGCGTTCCGGCTCTTGTCGCGTTTGCCATGGAGCGCTCATGCCTTCGCAGTCCCGCACCCTGCTGCTCGCGGCCGTGCTGGCCGCCGCCCCGGGCGCCCTTGGCGCCCAGGAGGCCCCCATGCAGCAGTCCGATCCTTACCTCTGGCTGGAAGACGTCACCGGCGCGCGTGCGCTCGACTGGGTGAAGGCGCGCAACGCCGAATCCGAAGCCGAGCTCGCCGCGACGCCGGAGTTCAAGCGCCTGGAAGCCGACATCCGCGCGATCCTCGATTCGGATGCGAAGATTCCCGCGGTCGAGAAGATCGGTCCGTACTACTACAACTTCTGGAAGGACCGTAACCACGAGCGCGGCGTGTGGCGCCGCACCACGCTCGAGGAATACCGCAAGCCCAACCCGAAGTGGGAAACCGTGCTCGACCTCGACGCGCTCAACCGCGCCGAAGGCGAGAACTGGGTCTGGCACGGCGCCGAATGCCTGAAGCCGAAGTACGAGCGCTGCCTGATCGCGCTGTCGCGCGGCGGCGCCGACGCCGACGTCACCCGCGAATTCGATCTCACCCGCAAGAGCTGGGTGCAGGAGGGCTTCTTCCGTCCCGAGGCGAAGGGCGGCCTGCAGTGGATCGACGAGAACCGCGTCTACGTCTACACCGACTTCGGCGCCGGTTCGATGACTGAGTCGGGGTATCCGCGCGTGGTCAAGGAGTGGACGCGCGGCACGCCGCTGGAGTCGGCGCGGGTGGTGTACGAGGGCAAGGCGGACGACATGTACATCGCCGCCTACCGCGACCATACGCCGGGCTACCAGCGCGACTTTGTCAGCCGCACCATCGCGTTCTACAACGACGAGCTGTACCTACGCGGCGCCGACGGCCGGCTGACCAAGATCGACGCGCCGAACTCGGCCAGCAAGTCGGTGCGCAAGGAATGGCTGCTGCTGGAGCTGCGCGAGCCGTACCAGGCCGGCGGCCGCACGTATGCGGCCGGCAGCCTGATCGCCGCGCGGCTCGACGATTTCGTCGCCGGCAAGCGCGCGTTCGAGGTGCTGTTCGAGCCGACCGAGCGCACGTCGCTGGCCGGCTACGTGTGGACGCGGAACCACCTCGTGCTGAACGTGCTCGAGGACGTCAAGAACCGACTCAGCGTGCTCACCCCCGGCAAGGCCGGCTGGACCCGCAGCGCGTTCGCCGGCGCGCCGACGATGGGCACCATCGGCGTGTCCGCGGTGGATGCTGACGAGAGCGATGCGGTGTGGGTCACGGCGACCGACTACCTGACGCCGACCACGCTGTCGCTCGCCGAGATCGGCCAGGCGCCGGAAGTCCTCAAGCGCATGCCGACGTTCTTCGATGCCTCCAAGCACGTCATCGAACAGCACTTCGCCACCAGCCAGGACGGCACCAAGGTGCCGTACTTCATCGTGCGGCCGAAGGCGCTGCAGTACGACGGCACCGCGCCCACCCTGCTGTACGGCTACGGCGGCTTCGAGATCTCGCTCACCCCGGCGTACTCCGGCGGCGTCGGCAAGGGCTGGCTGGCGAAGGGCGGCGTGTACGTGGTCGCCAACATCCGCGGCGGCGGCGAGTACGGCCCGCGCTGGCACCAGGCGGCGCTGAAGGCGAACCGCCACAAGGCGTACGAGGACTTCGCCGCGGTCGCGCAGGACCTGATCGCGCGCAAGGTCACCTCGCCGCAGCACCTCGGCATCCAGGGCGGCAGCAACGGCGGCCTGCTGATGGGCAACATGCTGGCCCGCTATCCGGAGCTGTTCGGCGCGGTGGTGGTGCAGGTGCCGCTGCTCGACATGCAGCGCTACCACAAGCTGCTCGCCGGCGCGTCCTGGATGGCCGAGTACGGCAACCCCGACAAGCCGGAGGAGTGGGCGTTCATCCGCACGTTCTCGCCGTACCACCTGGTGCGCCAGGACGCGAAGTACCCGCCGGTGCTGTTCATGACCTCCACCCGCGACGACCGCGTCCACCCTGGCCATGCGCGCAAGATGATGGCGCGGATGAAGGAGTGGGGCTTCGACGTGCGCTACTACGAGAACATCGAAGGCGGCCACGGCGGCGCGGCGAACAACGCGCAGGCCGCGCGCATGTCGGCGCTGGCCTACACGTTCCTGTGGAAGCAGCTGAGCCGGTGACGCCAGTGTCGTCTCCGACCGCGTCCGACGCGGCCGGAGCGCTCCGGTGGCCTCGCCTACACTGTCCGGGCGGCACCGCCGCCTTGCACCTCACCCTCGCGCCGGAGCCCGCACCATGCGCCCTGCCGTGATCGCCTTCCTGTTCGCCATGTCACTGATGAGCACGACGTCGCCTGCCGCCCAGTCGCCCACGCCGCCGGATGCGGCCAAGAAACCGCACGTGGTGCGCGCGCCGCACGGCGCCCAGCGCCAGGACGAGTACTACTGGCTGCGCGACGATAGCCGCAAGAATCCCGAGATGCTGGCCTACCTGCAGGCCGAGAACGCCTACACGGATGCGGTGATGGCGCGCCTGAAGCCGGTGCACGACCGGCTCTACGACGAGATCGTCGGCCGCATCAAGCAGGACGACAGCTCGGTGCCGTACCGCGAGCGCGGCTTCTGGTACTACTCGCGCTTCGAGACCGGCAAGGACTATCCGATCTACGCGCGCCGCGCCGATCGCGCCGGGCTGGGCGCCGCGGCCATCCAGAACGCCAACGACGCCGGCGACTTCGACGGCGAGCAGGTAATGCTCGACGTCAACCAGCTCGCCGCGGGCAAGGACTACTACAACGTCGGCGACTGGGTGGTGAGCCAGGACAACCGCCTGCTCGCCTACGCGGAGGACACTGTCGGCCGCCGGCAGTACGTCATCCGCATCAAGAACCTCGAGACCGGCGAGCTGTATCCGGACGAGATCCGTGGCGTGTCGCCCAACCTGGTCTGGGCCGACGACAACCGCACGGTCTTCTACGTCGAGAACGATCCCGAGACGCTGCTGACCAAGCGGGTCAAGAAGCACGTGCTCGGCACGCCGGCCTCGGCCGACGTGCTGGTGTACGAGGAAGAAGACGACAGCTTCTACATGGGTATCTCGCGCACGCGCGACGAGAAGTTCATCTGCATCGGCGTCAGCAGCACGGTGTCGGACGAGCTGCGCTGCGCGCCGGCGTCGAATCCCGACGCGTTCACCGTGCTCGCCCCGCGCGAGCGCGACATCGAGTACGACGCCGACCACTACGCCGGGCGCTGGGTGATCCGCACCAACGCCGATGGCGCGAAGAACTTCAAGCTGGTGACCGCGCCGAGCGGCTCCACCTCGCGCAAGGATTGGAAGGACTGGATCGCGCACCGCGAGGACGTGTTCATCGACGGCTTCGAGCTGTTCCGCGATTTCGCCGTGATCGCCGAGCGCTCCGACGGCCTGGAGCGCCTGCGTGTGCTCAAGGACGGCGGCGAGGAGCACGTCCGCGCCGACGAGCCGGCCTACAGCATGGGCCTGGCCGCCAATCCCGAGCCGGACACCGAGTGGCTGCGCTACACCTATACCTCGCTGACCACGCCGGCGACCACCTACGAGGTCAACACCAGGACTGGCGAGCGTCGCCTGCTCAAGCAGCAGCCGGTGATCGGCTACGACCCGTCGAAGTACGTCACCGAGCGCGTGTGGGCGGTGGCGCGCGACGGCACCCGGATCCCCGTGTCGCTGGTCTATCGCAAGGGCTACCGCAAGGACGGCACCGCCGCGCTGCTGCAGTACGGCTACGGCAGCTACGGCGCCACCATGGACCCGGCGTTCAACCTGCCGGTGGTGAGCCTGCTCGACCGCGGTGTGGTGTACGCGATCGCGCACATCCGCGGCGGCCAGGAGATGGGCCGGCACTGGTACGAAAACGGCAAGCTGTTCAAGAAGAAGAACACGTTCACCGACTTCATCGACGTCACCGACTACCTGGTCAAGGAGGGCTACGCCGCTCCCGATCGCGTCGCCGCCTACGGCGGTTCCGCCGGCGGCCTGCTGATGGGCGCGATCTCGAACATGGCGCCGGAGAAGTACCGGGTGATCCTGTCGCAGGTGCCGTTCGTCGACGTGGTGACCACCATGCTCGACCCGACGATCCCGCTCACCACCAACGAGTACGACGAGTGGGGCAACCCGGAGAAGAAGGAGTACTACGAGTACATGCTGTCGTACTCGCCGTACGACAACCTGCAGAAGAAGGCGTACCCGGCGATGTTCGTCGGCACCGGCCTGTGGGATTCGCAGGTGCAGTACTGGGAGCCGGCGAAGTACGTGGCGCGGCTGCGCGACGTCAACACGTCCGAGCGGCCGGTGGTGTTCCGCACCAACATGGACGCCGGCCACGGCGGCAAGTCCGGCCGTTTCCGCCGCTACCGCGAGCTTGCGGAGATGTACGCGTTCGCGCTCGACCAGCTCGGCGTGGCCGAGCCGGCGGCCGCCGCCCCAGCCAAGTGAACCGCGCGCGGCGGGCGTGGCGCCTGCCGTGCGGATTGCCTGCGCTCCGGCCTTGGCCGGGGCGCGCCGTTTCGGGATGACCGCAGCGCACGCGCTCGTGGCAGGATGGCCTGCCGCTGCCCGAATTCCGCCCGTGCCCGAGCCCGCCGCGCCCGAACCCCGCACCCGCCTGCGCTGGGCGTGGTGGCTGCTGGCCTACGCCAGCCTGGGCCTCGGCCTGGTCGGGGTGGTGCTGCCGGGCCTGCCGACGGTGCCGTTCGTGCTGCTGGCCGCGTTCGCCGCCGCGCGCGGCTCGCAGCGCCTGCATGCGTGGCTGCTCGCGCACCGGCAGTTCGGCCCGATCATCCGCGACTGGCAGGCGCACGGCGCGGTCAGCCGCCGTGCCAAGCGGCTGGCGGTGACGATGATGGCGGCGTGCGCGCTGCTGATGTTCCTGACCGCGCCGCGTGCGTGGATGGCCGCCACCGGCACCGCGGTCATGGCGGTGGTCGCGCTGTGGCTGTGGCGGCGTCCCGAGCCGCCGGCGCGCTGAGCCGCGTTACACTGCGCGCATGAACCGTTCGCTCGCTTTCGCAACGCTCGCGCTGGCGCTGGTGCTCGCCGGCTGCGGCAACAAGGGTCCGCTGGTGCTGCCGACGCCGCCGCAGGAGGAGACGCCGGACGCGCCGGCCGACGACGCGGCCGACGAGGACGGGGCGCCGGCGGAAGACGACACCACGCCGCCCGCCGACGAAGACGGGGATGAGTGAGGCCGCGCCCACGCTGGCGTTCTCCAAGATGCACGGCGCGGGCAACGACTTCGTCGTGCTCGACCTGCGCCACGGCGCGCCGCCGCCCGGTCCGGCGCTGTGCCGCGCGCTGGCCGACCGCCACTTCGGCGTCGGCTGCGACCAGGTGCTGACGATCGAACCGCCGCGCAGCCCTGGAGCGGTGGCGGCGTACGGCATCTGGAATGCCGACGGCAGCGCCGCGCAGCAGTGCGGCAACGGCGCGCGCTGCGTCGCCGCGTGGCTGGTGCGCGACGGCGCCGCGCGCGGTCCGCGCTTCGTTGTCGACAGCCCGAGCGGCACCCACGCGGTCGACGTGCTGCCGGACGGCCGCTACCGCATCGCCATGGGTGTGCCGCGGTTCGCGCCGGCGGCGATCCCGCTGCGTGGTTTCGAAGAAGCGGCGACCTACGCGCTCGAGCTCGACGGCGCGCGGGTCGAGTTCGGCGCCGCGTCGATGGGCAATCCGCACGCGGTGATCGAGGTCGCCGACGCCGACGCCGCGCCGGTGGCGCAGCTCGGCGCGGCGCTGCAGCGACATCCGGCGTTTCCCGATTCGGTCAACGTCGGCTTCGCGCAGGTGCTCGCGCCCGAGCGCATCCGCCTGCGCGTGTACGAGCGCGGCGTCGGCGAGACGCTCGCCTGCGGTAGCGGCGCGTGTGCGGCCGCCGCGGTGCTGATGCGCCGTGGCCGCATCGCCGGCGAGGTCGACATCGAACTGCCCGGCGGCACGTTGCGCGTCGCGTGGCCGCAGCCGGATTCCCCGATCACCATGGCCGGCCCGGCGGTCTTCGTATTCGAAGGCGCTTGGCCGCTGGAGTCTGCACCCCGATGACCGATTCCCTCGACAAGAACGAGAAGCTCGGCGCGCACGAAGTAGCCGCGTGGCTGCGCCGCCATCCGCGCTTTCTGCAGCAATTCCCCGATCTCGCGCTCAGCCTGGTGGTGCCGCGCGACGAAGGCCCGGCGGCGTCGCTAGCGAGCTACCAGCTCGACGTGCTGCGCGACAAGAACCGCGAGCTGAGCCGCAGGCTGCAGGAGCTGTTCGCCAACGCGCAGGACAACGAGCGGCTAGCCGTGCGCACGCATCAGCTGACGTTGGCGCTGATGCGCCAGGGCAACGCGGCCGACACCTTGCGTGCGATGGCGGCATCGCTCGCCGAGGATTTCCACGGCGATTGGGTGCGCTTCGTGCTGTTCGCGCCGGTCGACGGTCTCGACGATGCCGACTGGCTGCAGGTGATCGCGCCGCACGATCCGCGGCTGGTGCCGTTCCGCGACGCGATCGCCGCGGGTGAGCCGATCTGCGGCCGCCTGCATCCGGACAAGAACGCGCTGCTGTACGGCACACGCGTGGAGGAGGTGCAGTCCTCGGTGCTGCTGCCGCTGCCTGACGTGGGCCTGCTCGCGGTCGGCAGCCACGACCCGAACCGGTTCTATCCCGGCATGGGCACGCTGTTCCTGCGCATGATGGGCGAAGCGCTCGCCACCGCGCTGGCGAGGTACGCCTGACGGCGCGACGATGAACGCGGCGCCCGAGCAGCAGGCGACCCCGTTGCCGGCCCCGGTCGGCGAGTTCCTCGATTACCTGCGTGTCGAGCGCGGCATGTCCGCACACACGCTCGACGCGTACCGCCGCGACCTGACCGTGCTCGCCGAGTGGAATGCGACGTACGGCGGCGACGTGCTCGCGCTCGATCCGGAACGGTTGCGTGCGTTCGTCGCCGCCGAGCACCGCCGCGGGCAATCGCCGAAGACCGTACAGCGGCGCCTGTCGGCGTGCCGCAGCTTCTTCGGCTGGCTGGTGAAGCAGGGCCGGCTGCCGGCCAATCCGGCCGCCGCGGTGCGGGGACCGAAGGCCCCACGCAAGCTGCCGCAGGTGCTCGATCCGGACGAAGCGAACGCGCTGGTGGAAGTGCCGACCGACGCGCCGCTCGGGCTGCGCGACCGCGCGCTGCTGGAGCTGTTCTATTCCTCGGGCCTGCGCCTGTCGGAACTCTGCGCGCTGCGGTGGCGCGACCTCGATCTCGACGATGGTCTGGTGACGGTGACCGGCAAGGGCCGCAAGCAGCGCAGCGTCCCGCTCGGCTCGCACGCGCGCCGGGCGCTGACCGAATGGCGCGCGTCGACCGGCGCCGCGGCCGAAGCGCCGGTGTTTCCCGGCCGCGGCGGCGGACCAATCACGCCGCGCGCGGTGCAGTTGCGGCTGCAGCAGATCGCGCGCCGGCAGGGCCTGTTCAAGCGTGTGCATCCGCACCTGCTGCGGCATTCGTTCGCCAGCCACATCCTGGAGTCGTCCGGCGACCTGCGCGCGGTGCAGGAACTGCTCGGGCACGCCGACATCAGCACCACGCAGATCTACACCCACCTCGACTTCCAGCACCTCGCCAAGGTGTACGACGCGGCGCATCCGCGCGCGAAGCGCAAGCGGTAGCGGGGAAACGATGGTCTTCGCGGGCAGGGCAAGCGTTCTGCCCACTGCCGTAGCGGGCGATGCATTGACATCCGGCGACCCGAGGGCTGGCGACAGTTCCAGTCGCCTCTGCGGACCCGGCGACTTTATCGCGGTCAACCTCGAAAGCGAGGGTGGTTCCGGCCCGCGGCGCGGGCCGGACTACTTTTCTTTGTCTTGCCAAAGAAAAGTAGTCAAAAGAAAGGCGCTTCCCCGACACGACAACCGTTGGCGGTTCACCTGTCTCGGGATTTTCGTACGCGACATCCCTGTCGCGTCCGAAAACGGCCGACATCCTGTCGGCCGCCCTCCGGGTCTCCGGTTGTCAACCGGAATCAGCCGCGCGGCAGCGGGCGGAACCCACTCGCTAGACGGGTGCCGAAAGCTCACCTTGAAGCCGCTTTCCGCGGCCCCACCTAGGCAGGACATCGCCTGGAGCCTGCCATGGATTCGCACCGCCAGCCGCCTGTCTTCCACGCCACCACCATCGTCTCGGTGCGCCGCAACGGCCGCGTTGCGGTCGCGGGCGACGGTCAGGTGACGCTGGGCCACACGGTGATGAAGTCCAACGCGCGCAAGGTGCGCAGGCTCGGTCGTGACGGCCAGGTGCTGGCCGGTTTCGCCGGGGCCGCCGCCGATGCGTTCACCCTGTTCGAGTTGTTCGAGGCCAAGCTGGAGAAGCACGGCCAGCTGACCCGCGCGGCGGTGGAATTGGCCAAGGACTGGCGTACCGAGCGCCGGCTCGGAAAGCTCGAAGCGCTGCTCGCGGTGGCCGACAAGGAAACCTCGCTGATCATCGGCGGCACCGGCGACGTGATCGAGCCCGAGGACGGCCTGATCGCGATCGGTTCCGGCGGCCCGTACGCGCTGTCGGCGGCACGCGCGCTGGCCGCGCACACCGCGCTCGACGCGCGCGCGATCGCGGTCGAGGCGCTCAATATCGCCGGCGACGTGTGCATCTACACCAACCGCAACATCGTCGTCGAAGAACTCTGAGCGCCCGGCGCGGCATCCCGCCGCGCCACGCGGCCGCATCTCCCCACGGAACGCGTCCATGCACAAGATCGAGAACACCAGCGCCACCATGACTCCGCGCGAGATCGTGCAGGAGCTCGACCGCCACATCGTCGGCCAGGCCGCCGCCAAGCGCGCGGTCGCGATCGCGCTGCGCAATCGCTGGCGGCGCATGCAGCTTGCGCCCGAGCTGCGCAACGAGGTGATGCCGAAGAACATCCTGATGATCGGTCCGACCGGCGTCGGCAAGACCGAGATCGCGCGCCGGCTGGCCACGCTCGCCAACGCGCCGTTCGTCAAGGTGGAGGCCACGCGCTTCACCGAAGTCGGCTACGTCGGCAAGGACGTCGAGCAGATCATCCGCGACCTCGCCGATACCGCGGTCAAGATGTACCGTGAGCAGGCCAAGCAGCGGGTGCGCACCCAGGCCGAGGACCGCGCCGAGGAGCGTATCCTCGATGCGCTGCTGCCGCGGCGCGCGCCGAGTGCGCCGCTGTTCGGCTTCAATCCGCGCGACGTCGCGCAGGACGAGCCGTCGGCCTACGAGAACTCGCCGGAGGCGCAGGAGACCCGCGCCAAGCTGCGCAAACAGCTTCGCAGCGGCGCACTCGACGAGCGCGAGATCGAGATCGAAACCGCGGTCAACGTGGGCGTGGACATCATGGCGCCGCCCGGCATGGAGGAGATGGGTCAGCAGCTGCGGCAGATGTTCTCGCAGTTCGCCGGCAGCAAGACCCACAAGCGCACGCTGGCAATCAAGGCCGCGCGCACGCTGCTGATCGAGGAAGAGGCGGCCAAGCTGGTCAACGAGGACGAGGTGCGGCAGGCGGCGATCGAGGCCTGCGAGCAGCACGGCATCGTGTTCATCGACGAGATCGACAAGGTCGCGCGCCGCAGCGACACGCTGGTGGGCGGCGACGTCAGCCGCGAGGGCGTGCAGCGCGATCTGCTGCCGCTGGTGGAAGGCTCCACGGTCAGCACCAAGTACGGCCCGGTGAAGACCGACCACATCTTGTTCATTGCCTCCGGCGCGTTCCACCTCGCCAAGCCCAGCGACCTGATCCCGGAGCTGCAGGGCCGCTTCCCGATCCGTGTTGAGCTGTCGGCGCTGAGCAAGCAGGACTTCGTGCGCATCCTCACCGAGCCGAAGGCGGCGCTCACCACCCAGTACGTGGAGCTGCTGCGCACCGAAGGGGTGGCGCTGCGCTTCACCGAGGACGCGATCGAACGCATCGCCGAGATCGCCGCGTTCGTCAACGAGCGCCAGGAGAACATCGGCGCGCGCCGGCTGCATACGGTGCTGGAGAAGCTGCTCGACGCGCTGAGCTACGAGGCACCGGATCGCGACGGCCAGGCGGTCACCATCGATCGCGCCTACGTCGATGCGCAGCTCGGCGAGCTGGTGCAGGACCCCGACCTCAGCCGTTACATCCTGTAGCGATCACGGTGCCGTGCGGCGCGCGGTATCGGCGGCGAGCTCGCTGCGCGCAGCCTGCTGCAGTTCGGCCCGCGACACCTGCTCCGGCGCGCGGCCCAGCCGTGCGGTCAGCGCCGCGACCACGCGCTTGTTCGCGTAGGTGTGCGGCGACTCCGGGTTTTCGCTTTGCGCGGTGGTGATGTAACGCAGCCGCTTCTCGCTGACCGTTTCCGCCAGCGCCAGCTCGGTCAG
Source organism: Lysobacter sp. (assembly GCA_035645555.1). GTDB lineage: Bacteria > Pseudomonadota > Gammaproteobacteria > Xanthomonadales > Xanthomonadaceae > Lysobacter_F. The sequence continues at coordinate 102,953 of DASQMI010000097.1, forward strand.
CTTGGCGCGGAACTCGAGTTCCCACGAGGCGATTCCGGGATAGCGCCGCTTGTCGGCGAGGTGCTGCGCTTCGTGGGCGAGGAACACCACGCGGAACGCCTCGCCGTCCAGTCCGCCGGGATAGACACTGCGCACCGCGAACAGCTTTTCGGCGGTCGCCCAGCCGCCGTTCGAACCCCGCTCGCAGCGGCCGTACGCCGACCAGCCTCGCGCAGCGAAACCGTCCAGCAGATCGACCTCGACGCGCTGCACGCCTTCCGGCAGCACGACGTCGAACGTACGCGTTTCCTGCTCGCGCCACAGCATCAGTTCGCGCAGTGGTGGGGTCACGCCGAGCAGCGCGTGGTAGCCGCGATCGCGCAGCGCGGCGATCAGAACCGGCTCCAGCGCATCGAGGCTCCCGGCGTCCGCCGCGCGCGGGCCGAGCTGCGCTTTCAGCCGCTGCAGCAGCCACGCCTCCCAGTGCGCACGGGTGGCCGGCGCGTTCAGCGCATACCACCAGTAGGCCTGATAGGCATGCAGCACATCGCGCGCCAGCGGGTCGGTCACGTGGCCGCTCAGGACGGGCGGCGCGCTCCGGTCGAAGCGGCCGAACAGGCAGCGGCGGTAATCGAGATCGACACCGGCGAATTCGCTCGCCGGCACGACGTCGAGCGCATCCAAGGCGGCGCGAGCGTCGCCCTGCAGGATGCTGCTGGTCGAGGCATCGATCGCTGCCCGCGCCGCTGGCGTGCTGGACGGGGCGGGGCTGCGCGCCGGCGCCGGCAGACTCGCCAGCAGGCCCAGCAGGATGGCGAGGGGAACGGCGGTGTGCATGGGATCGATTCGGTAGGCGCCGGTCGGCGCGACCCGATCAGCAGACCCCGCCGGTGGCGCTGCCGTCTTGAACGGATTTGATGTGCCGGCGCAGCGAGGTCGGGGTCAAGCCGGTCGCGCGGCGGCACGCGCGGGTGAGGTGACTCTGGTCGGCGAAGCCGGCACGCGCGGCGACCTCGGCGAGCGCGGCATCGTCGGCGAGCAGGCACAGCGCGCGCTGCCAGCGCGCCTCGGCGCGCAGGCGTTGCGGCGACATGCCGTGGCTGGCCGCGACCGCGCGCGCGGCATGCGCCGGCGAGACGCCGAGGCGGCGCGCGATCGTGCCGATCTCCTCGTCGCCGCCGACGAGCTCGGCGACCAGCGCGGCCTGCCAGTCCGGCAGCGCCACGCCGCGCTCGGCGACATCGCGGCATTCGGCGACCAGCTCGGGCAGTCGCTCCGGCGCGCGCCGGAACACCGCCAGCGCCTCGCCCAGATGCGGGACGCGCAGCACCCGGCTACGCCCGGGCGGCAGCGCCGGCCACGGCAGGTTGACCACCCGCGCGCCGGTGCGCCCGAAGCGGTTGCCGTGCACGTGGAACGGCGGATGCAGGATCAGCGTGCCGGGCTCGCAGCCGTGCGGCCCTTCGATGCCGGCCTCGACATGGCTTCCATCCACCACCAGCGCAGCATAGGCGTGGAGGTGCCGATGCGTGGGCAGCGACGTCTGCCTCGCGTGGCGCGTTTCGTAGCACGGCACCGGACCCATGGCGGGCATCCTAGCGTGCCGCCGCCCGCAGCATCGACCGCCCGGCGGAGGCCTGATGAGCTACCTGTGGGTGAAGTGGCTGCACGTGATGAGCTCGACGCTGCTGTTCGGCACCGGGCTCGGCATCGCGTTCTTCATGTGGAAGGCGCACCGCACCGGCGATGCGCGGGTGATCGCGGCGACCGCACGCACCGTGGTGCTCGCCGATGCCTGCTTCACCGCGCCGGCGGTGCTGGTGCAGTTCGCCACAGGCCTGTGGCTCGCGCACCGGCTCGGCATGCCGTACTCGGTGTTCTGGCTGAAGTGGGCGCTGGTGCTGTTCTTCGCGGTCGGCGCGTGCTGGCTGCCGGTGCTGTGGCTGCAGGTGAAGGCGCGGCGGCTGGCGCAGGCGGCGGCCGCGCACGGCACGCCGCTGCCGGCTGCATACCACCGGGCGATGCGCGCGTGGTACGCGCTGGCGTGGCCGGCGTTCGCCGGGGTGGCGGCGATCTTCTGGCTGATGGTGGTCAAGCCGCTCGGCTAGCGCGGTACCGCCGGCTCCGGCATGCTGCCTGCCGTTCGTTGCGGCCTTCGTCCATGCGCCTGTCCTCGCTGTACCTGTATCCGATGAAGTCGTGCGCGCCCCTGCCGTGCACCGAGGCGGCGGTCGAGCCGCGCGGGCTGGCGCACGACCGCCGCTGGATGGTGGTCGACGACGACGGCCGTTTCCTGACCGGCCGCCAGCTCGCGACGATGGTGCGGATCCAGGCGCGACCGGCACCGGACGGCGGCTTGGTGCTCGCCGCGGATGCAGGCACACCGCTGCACGTGCCGGTGCCCGGCGCCGGCGAGCGTATATCGGTGACGGTCTGGGACAGCACAGTCGACGCGCGTCCCGCCGGCGCCGCGGCCGATGCCTGGCTGAGCGGGGTGCTCGGCCGCGCTGTGCGACTCGTGCACATGGACGGCGGCGCGCGGCGTGCGGTCAGTGAAAAGTACGCGCAGCCCGGCGACGAGGTCAGCTTCGCCGACGGCTTTCCGCTGCTGCTGATCTCGCAGGCCGCACTCGACCATCTCAACGCCAAGCTGCCGCGGCCGGTGGCGATGACGCGGTTCCGGCCCAACCTCGTGGTCGACGGCACCGCCGCGCACGCCGAGGACGGCTGGCGGCGCATCCGCATCGGTGCCGTCGAGTTCGACGTGGTGAAGCCCTGCACACGCTGCGTGTTCACCACCGTCGACCCCGAGCGCGGCGAGCGCGATGCGTCCGGCGAGCCGCTGCGCACGCTGCTGACCTACCGGCGCACGCCGAAGGGCGTCACCTTCGGTCAGAACCTGATCCCGCGCGGCACCGGCACACTGCGGCTGGGCGATCCGGTGACCGTACTCGCCTGAGCGCGCCGGCGCGTGCGGGCGCCGGCGCGGCGCTTGGGCGATAATCGCGCCATGAGCGAGTCTTCCCCCAAGTCCGGCACCACCCATTTCGGTTTCCGCGAGGTGCCGGCGGCCGAGAAGCAGAAGCTGGTCGGCGAGGTGTTCAGCTCGGTCGCGCGCCGCTACGACCTGATGAACGACCTGATGTCGCTCGGCATCCACCGGGTGTGGAAGCGCTACTTCGTCGCCACTTCGCAGGTGAAGCGCGGCGACCGCGTGCTCGACCTCGCCGGCGGCACCGGCGACATCGCGCTGCTGCTGCACGAGCGCGTCGGCCGCGATGGCGGCATCGTGCTCGGCGACATCAACGGCGACATGCTGCGCGTGGGTCGCGACCGGCTCACCGACCTCGGCCGCGTGGCCGGGCTCGAATACGTGCAGTGCAATGCCGAGGCGCTGCCGTTTCCCGACCACAGCTTCGACCTCGTCACCATCGCGTTCGGCCTGCGCAACGTCACCGACAAGGACGCCGCGCTGCGCGAGATGCACCGCGTGCTCAAGGTCGGCGGCCAGGCGCGGGTGCTGGAGTTCTCGGAGGTCACCGCGGAGTGGTTCAAGCCGTTGTACGACTTCCACTCGTTCCAGGTGCTGCCGCGGCTGGGCAAGCTGTTCGCCGACGATGAGGGCAGCTACCGCTACCTGGCCGAGAGCATCCGCAAGCATCCGCCGCAGGACGCGCTGAAGGCGATGATGGAAGCCGCCGGCTTCGAGCGCTGCGGCTACCGCAACCTGTCCGCCGGCATCGTCGCCATCCACACCGGCTACAAGGTCTAGCCTCCGGCACCTGCGGCGGCGGCGCGCGCTCGCTTACACTCCGGTCCTTTCCCACGACCGGTTGCCGCCCATGCGTCTGCCCCTCGCTTCCCTCTGTGTCGCCACCGCGCTGGTGCTCGGCTGCCAGCGCGACGCCGCGACCACCGCCGCCAAGCCCGACATGCCCGCGACCCCTGCCGCCACGCCGGCGCAGCCGGCCACGCCGCTCGACCCCTACAGCTACGCCGAGCCGGACAAGGTGCGCGTCACCGACGTGGCGTTGCATCTCAACGTCGACTTCGAGAAGAAGCAGCTCGCCGGCAGCGCCACCTACACGCTCGACTGGCGCGACCCGAAGGCCGGCCGGCTGGTGCTCGACACCCGTGACCTGACCATCGAGAAGGTGGTCGGCGAGCGCGACAACCAGCGCTGGCTCGACCTTCCGTTCCAGCTCGCCGCCGAGGACGCCGTGCTGGGCAGCAAGCTGACGATCATGGCGCCGGAGCCGTTCAAGCGCATCCGCGTCACCTATCGCACCTCGCCGGAGGCGTCGGGCCTGCAATGGCTGTCGCCGGAAATGACGCAGGGCAAGAAGACGCCGTTCATGTTCAGCCAGTCGCAGCAGATCCACGCACGCTCGTGGGTGCCGCTGCAGGACACGCCGCAGGTGCGCTTCACCTACACCGCCAAGGTGACCGCGCCGAAGGACGTGATGGTGCTGATGAGCGCCGACAACGATCCCAAAGCGGCGCGCGACGGCGACTACGACTTCAAGATGCCGCAACCGATCCCGTCGTACCTGATGGCGATCGCCGCTGGCGACCTGGTGTTCCAGCCGATCTCCGCGCGCAGCGGCGTCTGGGCCGAGCCGGGTACCGCAAAGCTCGCCGCCAACGAGTTCGTTGACACCGAGAAGATGATGCAGACGGCCGAACAGCTGTACGGCCCGTACCGCTGGGAGCGCTACGACATCCTGGTGCTGCCGCCGTCGTTCCCGTACGGCGGCATGGAGAACCCGCGCCTGACGTTCGCCACGCCGACCGTGATCACCGGCGACCGCTCGCTGGTCGCGCTGATCGCGCACGAGCTCGCGCACAGCTGGTCGGGCAACCTGGTGACGTTCGCCACCCCGAACGATGCCTGGCTCAACGAGGGCTTTACCAGCTACGTCGAGAACCGCCTGGTCGAAGCGCTGTTCGGCAAGGAGCGCGCCGACATGGAATCGCTGATCGAGCGCAACGAGCTGCGCGAGGAATACAAGACGATCGAGCCGGCGCTGCAGATCATGGCGCTCAAGCCGGGCACGCTGAAGGATCCGGACGACAGCAGCCGCGCGACGGTCTACACCAAGGGTGCGTGGATGCTGCAGTTCCTCGAGCAGCGCTTCGGCCGCGAGGTGTTCGATCCGTTCCTGCGCGGTTACTTCGACCACTTCGCGTTCAAGAGCATCACCACCCAGGACTTCCTCGCCTACGCCAAGGCCAACCTGCTCGCCAAGCATCCGGGCAAGGTCACGGAGGCGGAGCTGGAGCAGTGGGTGCACGAGCCCGGCATTCCCGACGATGCGCCGCAGGTGGTCTCGCCGCGGATGGACGCGGTCGACGCCGCGCGCAAGGCCTGGCTGGACACCGGCACGCTGCCGGCGAAGGACGTCACCGCGAAGTGGACCACCCAGGAGTGGGTGCACTTCATCGAGGGCATGCCGGAGACGCTGCCGGCGGAGAAGCTGGCCGCGCTCGACGCCGCCTACCGCTTCACCGGCACGCCGAACGGCGAGATCGCGCAGCGCTGGTATCCGCTCGCCGTGCGCAGCGGCTACACCCAGGCGAATGCGGCAATCGCCGCGTTCTTGCAGAAGATCGGCCGTCGCAAGCTGATCATGCCCACCTACGAGGCGCTGGTGCGCACGCCGGAAGGCCTGAAGCTCGCCAAGGAGGTGTTCGCGAAGGCGCGCCCGGGCTACCACCCGATCACCACCGCGTCGGTCGAGGCGACGATCGCCAAGGCCGAAGGCAAGCAGGGCTGAGGCCGCACGCGCCCCCGTCCGCGCGGGGGCGCCGGACAGGAGCGTGGCATGACCCGAACCGCATTCGTGCTGGGCCTGGCGCTGGCGATGCTCACTGCATGCCAGCCAGGACAGGACCGCGCCGCCGCGCAGGCGGCGGCCGCCGAGCAGGAAGCCGAGGCGATGGCCAAGCAGTTCGAGGCCGAGGCCGCCAGGCAGAACTGGGAACTCGCCGCCGCGCACGGCACGGTGCTGTTCGCCGATCATCCTGGCAGCGCCGCCGCCGCGCGCATCAAGCCGCGCTTCGACGAGATCAAGGCGAAGGCGCAGGCCGCGCGCGAGCAGCGCCGGCTCGCCGGCCTGTGGGCGTACGGCGCCGAGCCGGTGGCGAAAGGTACCCAGCTGTCGGCCGCGATCTATTCGAAGGACGCGGTCGACACCGGCGGCGAGCGCGCGGCGCCGGTGCGGCTGATCTTCCGCGACCATCCGGAATGGGGCCGCAGCAGCTACCTCACGCTCGAGGGCGGCGATTTCGACTGCTACGGCGGCTGCAAAGTCAAAGTGAGCGTCGACGACGGGGCGGCCAAGCCGATGGCGGCGTCGCGACCGAAGACCGACGAGGCGATCGCGATGTTCATCGAGGACGAGCGCGCGCTGTGGCGGACGGCCAAGTCGGCGAAGACGATCGCGATCGAATTTCCGGTCAAGGCCGGCGGCACGCGTACCGCGGTGTTCGAGGTCGGCGGGCTGGATCCGCAGAAGCTGCCGGCCTGGAACTGAAGCGGCCGCGATGGCGACCACCGTGTAGGAGCGGCTTTAGCCGCGATCGGCAGGTGTGGGAATCGCGCGGTAGGAGCGGCTTTAGCCGCGATCAAACGATCGTCGCGGCTAAAGCCGCTCCTACACACTTTCGGGTCGCGGCTGAAGCCGCTCCTACAGGCTTTCGGATCTGGGCTGACGCCGCCTGCCGGCGGCGACGCGATCAAAGCGCGTAGCCGAACTGCTGCTTGAACTGCTCGGCGAACTCGTCGTAGTCGAAGCGCTGGTTCTGCGTGCCGGGGTGTTCGACCTTCAGCGCGCCCATCAGGTTGCCGATGCGCCCGATCGTCATCCAGTCGTAGCCGCGCTGGATGCCGAAGATCAGCCCGGCGCGGAACGCGTCGCCGCAGCCGGTCGGGTCGGTGACGCGGCGCTCGTGCGCCGGCGGCACTTCGTAGGTCTTGCCCGGCGTGTGGATCTGCGAGCCGTGCGGGCCGCGCGTGGTGATGTAGGCCTTCACCTTCTTGACGATGTCCGCCTCGCTCCAGCCGGTGCGCTCCTGCAGCAGGTTCGACTCGTAGTCGTTGACGGTGACGTAGTCGGCCAGCTCGATGAAGTCGCGCAGCTCCTCGCCGTTGAACAGCGGCATCGCCTGGCCCGGATCGAAGATGAAGGGGATGCCGAGCTCGTGGAATTCCTTCGCGTTCTGCAGCATCGCCTCGCGACCGTCCGGGCTGACGATGCCGAACGTCACGCCGGCGACGTCGCGCACGTGGTTCTCGTAGGAGCGCATCATCGCGCCCGGGTGGAACGCGGTGATCTGGTTGTTGTCGAGGTCGGTGGTGATGAACGCCTGCGGGGTGAACAGCTCCTCGATCACCTTGACGTGGTCGAGGCGGATGCCGCAGGCCTCGAAGTGCTCGCGGTACGGACCGAAGTCCTGACCGACGGTCGCCATCGGGATCGGATCGCCGCCGAGCAGCTTGAGGTTGTAGGCGATGTTGCCGGCGCAGCCGCCGAATTCGCGGCGCATGCGCGGCACCAGGAATGACACGTTCAGAATGTGGACCTTGTCCGGCAGGATGTGGTTCTTGAACTGGTCGGGAAACACCATGATGGTGTCGTAAGCCAGCGAACCGCAGATCAGCGCAGACATCGATCGAGTCATCCGGTAAGTGCGGCGGGGTGCCGCGCGGGCGCGTAAGGGTAGCGGTTGCGTCTGGAGGGGGCCAGCCGGCGGCGCGCCGGAGGGCGGCGGGGAAGCGCGACGGCGCCCCCGGTTTTCGATCCAAGCCCTTGTCTGGCGCGGGTTTTTTCCTTGCCGCGCGGCGGTGGCGGTTGCTAGGCTAGCTCATTCGTTCCGCGTGCCTGTGGCACGCCCATTCCTGACGGTCATCCCCTGATGTTCAAGAAGTTCCGCGGCATGTTCTCCAACGACCTGTCCATCGACCTGGGCACGGCGAACACCCTCATCTACGTGCGCGGACAGGGCATCGTGCTGAACGAACCGTCGGTGGTGGCGGTGCGCCAGGACCGCCTGGTCGGCGGCAGCCGCTCGGTCGCCGCGGTCGGCACTGAGGCCAAGCAGATGCTGGGCCGCACCCCCGGCCACATCACCACCATCCGCCCGATGAAGGACGGGGTGATCGCCGATTTCACCTACACGGAGGAGATGCTCAAGCACTTCATCCGCAAGGTGCACCGCTCGCGCTTCCTGCGCCCGAGCCCGCGCGTGCTGGTGTGCGTGCCGTGCGGCTCGACCCAGGTCGAGCGCCGCGCGATCAAGGAGTCGGCCGAGGAGGCCGGCGCCCGCGAGGTCTACCTGATCGAGGAACCGATGGCCGCGGCGATCGGCGCCGGCATGCCGGTGACCGAGGCGCGCGGCTCGATGGTGGTGGACATCGGCGGCGGCACCACCGAGGTGGCGGTGATCGCGCTCAACGGCATCGTCTACTCGCAGTCGGTGCGCATCGGCGGCGACCGTTTCGACGAGGCGATCATCAATTACGTCCGCCGTACCCACGGCATGCTGATCGGCGATGCCACCGCGGAGCGGATCAAGCTCGAGATCGGCTGCGCCTACCCGCAGAAGGAAGTGCGCAGCATCGACGTCTCCGGCCGCCACCTCGCCGAAGGCGTGCCGAAGATGATCGGCATCAACTCCAACGAGGTGCTGGAGGCGCTGCGCGAGCCGCTGTCCGGCATCGTCGCCGCGGTCAAGCAGGCGCTGGAGCAGACCCCGCCGGAGCTGTGCGCCGACGTCGCCGAGCGCGGCATCGTGCTGACCGGCGGCGGCGCGCTGCTGCGTGACCTCGACCGCCTGCTGTCGGAGGAGACCGGCCTGCACGTGCAGATCGCCGACGATCCGCTGACCTGCGTGGCGCGCGGCGGCGGCCGTGCGCTGGAGCTGGTCGACATGCACGGCAACGAGTTCTTCGCTCCCGAATGACGGGGATTCGGGATTCGGGATTCGTGATGCCCGGTTCCCGCGATCCCGCCGTCGCTGTGGTGCACCGCCGCCACCTATCCCGAATCTCGAATCTCCAATCCCGCGCCTCACGTGCCGTCCTACCCCGGACCTTCCGCAGCCCGCACCGGCGACGTCGTCGGCACCCTGCGGCTGCTGGGGTACATGGCGCTGGCGCTGGTGCTGATCGCGATGGACCACCGCGGCGGCTGGCTGGCGCAGGCACGCCGCCAGGCCGATGCGCTGGTGCAGCCGCTGTGGGCGGCGGCCGGCCTGCCGGGCCGGCTGGTGGAGCGCCTCAACGAGGACGCCGGCACGATCGCCCAGCTCACCGCACGCAACCGCGAACTGCGCCGCCAGCTGCTGCTTAACCAGGCGCGGATGGCACGGCTGCAGGCGCTCGCCGCCGACAACGCGCGCCTGCGCGGGCTGCTCGACGCTGCCCGCCGCGGCAACCTCGACGTGCTGCTGGTGCCGATCCTCGACATCGACCTCGATCCCGCGCGCCACCGCATCGTGCTCGATGCCGGCCGCAACGCCGGCCTGCAGGTCGGGCAGAGCGTGATCGACGCCGGCGGCCTGCTCGGCCAGGTGGTCGGCACCACGCCGACCCACGCCCAGGTGCTGCTGGTGACCGATCCGGCGCATGCGGTGCCGGTGGTGGTGGTGCGCAACGGCGTGCGCCTGGTCGCCTACGGGACCGGCCGCAGCGACGGCCTCGCGCTGCGCGACGTGCCGATGTCCAGCGACATCAAGGTCGGCGACGTGCTGGTGACGTCCGGCCTCGGCAACCGCTTCGCACCCGGCTTTCCGGTCGGCACGGTTACGGCGCTGCGCCCGGACGAGAGCCGCGCGTTCCTGATCGGTGACGTGCGCCCGGCCGCGCAGCTCGATCGCGGCCGCGACGTGCTGGTGCAGCTGTCGGTGCCGCGCCGGCCGCCGGCGCTGCGCTTCGAGACACCGCCGCCGGCGCTGCCGGCCGCCACGGACGCAGCCACCGCGACGCCGGCACCCGTGCTGCCCGCGCCGAACGCCGCGGGCGAGGCACCGGCGACCACGCCGGCGCCTGCGTCCACCGACCCGGTGCGTGCACCATGAGCCGTGCGTATCCGCACTGGATCCTGCCGCTGAGCCTGCTCGGCGCGCTGCTGCTCGGCCTGCTGCCGCTGCCGGCGTCGCTGCAGCCGCTGCGTCCGTACTGGCTGGCGCTGGCGCTGGCGTACTGGGTGATCGAGGACCACGAGCGGGTCGGGCTCGGCTTCGCGTTCGTGGTCGGGCTGATCGCCGACCTGGTGCTCGGCACGCTGCTCGGCGAGCAGGCGCTGCGGCTGGTGGTGCTCACCTTCATCGTGCAGCGCTTCCGCGCGCGGCTGCGCTTCTTCCCGCTGTGGCAGCAGGCGCTGGCGGTCGGCGCGCTGCTGCTCAACGACCGCATCGTCGGCGCCGCGGTGCATCTGGCGATCGGCGAGCCGACGCTGCCGGCGGCGTACTGGGTCGCGCCGGTGGTGGGCATGCTGCTGTGGCCGCCGGTGTTCCTCGCGCTCGACGCGTTGCGTCTGGGCGCGTGGCGGAGGCGCTGAGATGCGCATGCGCCCGCGTCGGGTGCTGAAGAACGGCCTGCAGGAGGCCGAGCAGTTCCGCCGCCGCGCCGCGCTCGCCTTCCTCGGCGTGCTGCTGGCGCTGGCCGGGCTGGGGTTCTGGTATTTCCGCCTGCAGGTGCTGCAGCACGCCGACTACGCGACGCGGTCGGAAGCCAACCGGGTCAAGCTGGTGCCGGTGGTGCCCGGACGCGGGCTGATCTTCGACCGCAAGGGCCGCGTGCTCGCCGATAACGTCCCGGCATACCGCATCGACGTGGTGATGGACGAGGCCGGCGATCCGGAAGCGTGGCTGCCGCAGCTCGCGCGGGTGATCGCGCTGACGCCGGAGGACCTCGCGCGCTTCGAGGCCGCGCGCCGCGCCACGCCCGGCTTCCGGCCGATCACGCTCAAGCTGCGCCTGAGCGAGGAGGAGGCGGCGCGCTTCGCGGTCGACCGCTGGCGCTTCCCGGGCGTGGAGCTGGTGTCGTACCTGACCCGGCGCTATCCGCATGGGCCGCTGTTCGCGCACGTGATCGGCTACGTCGCCCGCGTCGACGAGAAGGACCTCGCGATGCTGGGTGAGGGCAACGCCGCGTTCTCCCACATCGGCAAGACCGGCCTGGAGCGTCATTACGAGGAAGCGCTGCGCGGCCGGCTCGGCTACGTCAAGGTCGAGACCAACGTCGAAGGCCGCGCGATGGGCGAGGCCGGGCGGGTGCCGGCGGTGCCCGGCACGGACCTGCGCCTGAGCATCGATCTCGACCTGCAGCGCGCGATGGTGCTGGCGTTCGGCGAGCTGCAGGGCTCGGCGGTCGCGGTCGATCCGCGCACCGGCGAGGTGCTCGGCATGGTCAGCCTGCCGGCGTACGACCCGAACCTGTTCGTCAACGGCATCGCGAGCAAGGACTACAAGCCGCTGATCACCGATCCGGCGCGGCCGCTGTTCAACCGCAACGTGCTCGGCGGCGTGGCCCCGGGTTCGACGCTGAAGCCGCTGATCGCGCTCGCCGGGCTCGACAGCGGGCTGCGCACGCCCGACGACAAGGTGCTGTCCACCGGCGAGTTCCGCATCCCCGGCCAGCGCCGCGGCTATCGCGACTCGCACCTGCACGGCCACGGCTGGACCGATCTGCGCAAGTCGATCGCCGAATCGGTCAACACCTACTACTACAAGCTCGCGCTCGACATGGGCATCGAGCGTTTCGACGACTACCTGCGCCGCTACGGTTTCGGCGAGCCGACCGGCATCGACCTCACCGGTGAGATCGGCGGCATCCTCCCGTCGCCGGAGTGGAAGCAGGCCAATCGCAAGGAGCGCTGGTATCCGGGCGACACGGTGATCAGCTCGATCGGCCAGGGCTTCTGGAAGGTGACGCCGCTGCAGCTCGTGCAGGCCACCGCCGCGCTCGCCAACGGCGGCGCATTGCGCCGGCCGCACCTGGTGCGCGACGTGCGCCGCGGCTTTGCCGCGCCGTGGCGTCCGCTGCCGCAGCCGCAGCCACGTCGCATCAGCGACCGCGCGGACCACATCGGCGTGGTGCGCGAGGGCATGGCGATGACGATGGGCCCGGGCGGCACCGGCTGGGCGCAGGCGATCGGCGCGCCGTACCGGATGGCCGGCAAGACCGGCACCGCGCAGGTGATCAGCCGCCGCGGCAGCGCCAGCCTGGATCCGCGCAGCCTGCCGATGCACCTGCGCCACCGCGCGCTGTTCGTCGGCTTCGCCCCGGCGGAGAACCCGACCATCGCGGTCGCGGTGGTGGTCGAGGGTGGCGGCTACGGCGCCAGCACCGCTGCGCCGATCGCGCGCAAGATCTTCGACGCCTGGCTGCTCGGCAAGATGCCGGAGCCGCCACCGCCGCCGCCGGGTGCGCCGGCGCCCGCCGCGGCCGCCGCTGCGCAGGCCGCGGTGGTGCCTGCGACCGGGAGCCCGCCGCGATGAACGTCCTGCTGCACTGGTTCGCCGACCGCGTCGCGCGCTTCGCGCGTACGCTCGATCTGCCGATGCTCGGCGCGCTGCTGGCGCTGATGACGATCGGCCTGTTCGTGCTGTACAGCGCCGGCGACAAGTCGAGCCACTTGGTGGTCGCGCAGGGCGCACGCTTCGCGGTCGGGCTCGGCGCGATGTGGCTGCTGTCGCGGCTGCCGCCAGCGCAGCTGCGCTACTGGACGCCGTGGGCGTTCGCGCTGTCGCTGGTGCCGCTGCTGCTGGTGCTGGTGGTCGGCGAGGGCAAGCACGGCAACCACTGGATCAATCTCGGCGTGTTCTATTTCCAGCCGTCGGAGCTGCTCAAGCTGACCCTGCCGATGATGGTCGCGTGGTACCTCAACCGCGAGATCCTGCCGCCGCGGCTGGGCACCGTGCTCGCCGCCGCCGCGCTGATCGGCGCGCCGACCCTGCTGATCCTGCTGCAGCCGGATTTCGGCACCGCGATGCTGGTCGCGTCCAGCGGCGCGTTCGCGCTCTATCTGGCCGGGCTGTCGTGGTGGTGGTTCGCCGCCGCGTTCGCCGGCGCCGCCGCCGCCGCGCCGGTGGCGTGGTTTTTCCTGCTGCGGCCGTACCAGAAGGACCGCATCCGCACCTTCCTCGATCCGGAATCCGATCCGCTCGGCACCGGCTGGAACATCATCCAGTCGAAGATCGCCATCGGCGGCGGCGGCCTCACCGGCAAGGGCTACCTGCAGGGCACGCAGTCGCATCTCAACTACATCCCCGAGCACACCACCGATTTCATCTTCGCGGTGCTGGCCGAGGAGTTCGGCTGGATCGGCGTGGTGGTCGTGCTGGCGCTGTACCTGTTCGTGATCGGCCGCTGCCTGTGGATCGCCGCCGGCGCGCGCGACGGCTATTCGCGCCTGCTCGCCGGCGCGCTCGGGCTTGCGTTCTGCGTGTACGTGATCGTCAACGGCGGGATGATCTCCGGCCTGCTGCCGGTGGTCGGCGTGCCGATGCCACTGCTGAGCTACGGCGGCACCTCGGCGGTGTCGCTGCTCGCCGGCCTCGGCGTGGTGATGGCGGTGCGCGCGCACCGTCCGATGCACGGCCATTGAGCGCGCGTTCTCACGAAGCTGACCCGCGTGTGCGAGACGTGCACGCGCGCGGTTCTGACGCGCCAACCTGCGTGCTACGCTCGCGCCCGATGATCGAACGCACCGCACGCCGCGCCTGCATCGGCGCCCTCGCGCTCACGCTCGCCGCCTGCGCCACCAAGGCGCCCGAACCGCCGCCGCAGACGGTCGTCGCCGCACCGACGCCAGTGCGTGCGCCGAGCGCGCCGGACGCGCACCTGCCGCCGCCGGTGGAAGCCAAGCCGCTCGACGTGGCGCGCGCGGAATTCGTGCGCGACACCGCGGCGAAGTACGGCATCGATCCCGGCTACATCGAGGGCGTGCTCGCCGGCGCGCAGATGCGCGACAGCATCATCGCGGCGATGTCGCGTCCGGCGGAAGCGAAACCGTGGCGCGACTACCGGCCGCTGCTGGTGACGCCGGCGCGCATCGACGCCGGGCGCGCGTTCCTGGCCACGCACCGCGAGGCGCTGGCGCGGGTGGAGGCGCAGACCGGCGTGCCGGGCGAGGTGATCGTCGCCATCCTCGGCATCGAAACCAGCTACGGCGGCAACACCGGCAAGTACCGCGTGCTGGATGCGCTGTACACGCTGGCGTTTGCCTATCCGCGCAGCGGCGACCCGGCCAAGGCCGAGCGCGAGGCGCGCCGCGAAGCGTTCTTCCGCAAGGAGCTCGGCGAACTGTTCGCGCTCGGCAAGGAAACCGGGTTCGACATCACCACGCTCACCGGCTCCTACGCCGGCGCGATGGGCTGGGGCCAGTTCATGCCGTCGAGCTACCGCGAGTTCGCGGTCGACGGCAACGGTGACGGCCGCCGCGACCTGTTCAACAGCCTGGACGACGTGTTCGCCTCGGTCGCCAACTACTTCGTGCGCAAGGGCGGCTGGGTGCGCGGCGGCGTGGTCGCGGTGCCGGCGGTGCTGAACCCGGATGCGGTGGAGCTGGCCGCGCCCGGCCTGGAGCCGGTGTATCCGCTCGCCGAACTCGCCGCACGCGGGTACCGCCCGGCGCACGACGTGCCGGCCGACGCGCTCGCCACCGTGCTGAAGCTGGACGGCGCGAACGGGCCGGAGTACTGGCTCGGGTTCCAGAACTTCTACGCGATCACCCGCTACAACATCTCCGCGCATTACGCGATGGCGGTGTACCAGCTCGCCGAGGCGGTCGCCGGCCGCGCCGACACGCCGACCGCCGCGGCGCCATGAGAGCGCTGGCCGTCGCCCTGTCGCCGCTGCTGCTGATCGGCTGCGCGAGCGCGCCGAAGCCGGCGCCGCCGTCGCCGACCACCGCGCCGCCGCCGGCCCCCGCACCCGCGTCCTCGTCGACGTCGGAAGCGCCGGCGCGCAAGGTGTCGCCGTATGCGCCCGCGCAGGAGGATCCGGCCAAGCGCGGCAACTACCGCGCTGGCGGGCTGTACGCGCCGGAGCAGAAGGATTCGGTGCCGAGCGAGCTGCCGGACGTGGAGCGCATCCCCGAGCCGGACGTGGTCGACGAGCCGCGCTCGCGCTACGGCAACCGCTCGCCGTACCAGGTGCTCGGCCGCAGCTACCACGTGCTCGACACGCCGCGCGGCTACGTCGAACGCGGCCTCGCCTCGTACTACGGCGCGAAGTTCCACGGCCGCCGCACCTCCAATCTGGAGGTGTACGACATGTACGCGTTCACCGCCGCGCACCGCACCCTGCCGCTGCCGAGCTATGCACGCGTCACCAACCTCGACAACGGCAAGTCGGTGATCGTGCGGGTCAACGACCGCGGCCCGTTCCACGACGGCCGGCTGATCGACCTCAGCTTCGCCGCGGCGGTAAAGATCGGCATCTATCCCGCCGGCACCGGCCGGGTCGAGGTGCGCGCGCTGACGCCGGAGGACGTCGGCAACGTCACCGCGCGCGCTCCGACGTCGGCCGCGCCGCCCGCCGACAGTGCGCTCGACCGGCTGGTGCAGGCGATGCCGGTCGCGAGCGCGCAGGCGGCCGAACCGGCGCCGCGTGCGGCGCCGGCGTCGGGCGACTACCGCTTCGACATGCGCCAGGACGGCCGGCCGATGACGGCCGACGAGTTCGACGCCTGGCTCAAGGCGCGGCAGGTGCGCATCGCCACCGGTCGGCCGGGTACGCCCGCGGCTTCGCCGCCCGCGCCGGCGCCTGCGGTGCCGCTGCCGCGCGCGGAACCTTCCGCCGCCGACGCGGTCACCCTGCAGGTGGCGAGCTTCGCCGCGCGCGGCAACGCCGACCGTGCGCTGGCGCTGCTGCGCGAGGCCGGCATCGACGGCCGGGTGTCCGATGCCCAGGTCAACGGCCAGCAGGTCTGGCGCCTGCGGGTCGGTCCGCTCGATGCCGACGCCGCGCCGGCGCTGGCGCAGCGCATCGCCGGGCTCGGCTTCGGCCCGCCGCAGCGCGTGCGCGAATGAGCGCCGTCGCGTCTCACCTAGGTCTATGTCGCGCGCCCGCGTGCGGGCGTACCGTATCCCCTTTCCACCCGGCCCACGCCGGATGCGGAGCAGTCCCACGATGAAATCGCGCTTCACCTTCGCCGTCTTCGCCGCCGCCGCCCTGGCGGTGTCCTCCTTCGGGCTCGCGCTGGCGCAGCAGGCGCCCGCGCCGCGCGCGGCCGCGCCCGCCGCGCTGCCGCTGCCGGTTCCGCCGGCGCCGCAGGTGCAGGGCAGCGCGTGGGTGCTGATGGATTTCGCCAGCGGCAACATCCTGGCCGGGCACAACATCGATGCGCGGGTGGAGCCGGCCAGCATCACCAAGGTGATGACCAGCTACGTGATCGCCGCGGAGATCGCTGCCGGCCGGCTCAAGCCGACCGATCCGGTGATGATGAGCGAGAACGCGTGGCGCAAGGGCGGCGCCGGCACCGACGGCAGCTACTCCGGCTTCGAGGTCAACAAGACCGCGCCGCTGGAGCAGATGGAGAAGGGCATGGTGGTGCAGTCCGGCAACGACGCGGCGATCGCGCTCGCCGAGCACGTCGCCGGCAGCGAGGAGGCGTTCGCCGCGCTGATGAACCAGTACGCGCAGCGCATCGGTCTGAAGAACACCCGGTTCCGCAACGCCACCGGGCTCTCCGAGGAAGGCCATTATTCGACCGCGCGTGACCTGGCGCTGCTCGGCCGCGCGCTGATCCGCGATTTCCCGCGCGCGTACGCCTACAACAAGATCAAGGAGTTCACGGTCGGTCCGATCACCCAGACCAACCGCAACCGCCTGCTGTGGCGCGACCCGTCGGTGGACGGCATCAAGACCGGCCACCACTCCGGCGCCGGCTACTGCCTGATGGCCTCCGCGCAGCGCGGCGACCAGCGGCTGGTCTCGGTGGTGATGGGGTCGAGCTCCGACGACCAGCGCACCACCGACAGCCAGGCGCTGCTGAACTGGGGCTTCCGCTTTTTCGAGACCCATCGCCTGTACGACGCCGGCAAGACGATCGCCCGCCACGCGGTCTGGAAGGGTGCCGCCGACGAGGTGCTGCTGGGCGTGGCCGAGCCGCTGATGGTGACCGTGCCGCGCGGCCGCTACCGCGAGCTGAGGCCGGTCATGGACGTGCCGAAGACGCTGGTGGCGCCGATCCGCAAGGGCCAGGCGATCGGCACCGTCAAGGTGATGCTGGGCGGCAAGGTGATCGCGCAGCGCCCGCTGGTGGCCACCCAGGCGATCGAGGAGGCCGGCTTCTTCAAGCGCCTCTGGCACGACCTGCTGATGTGGTGGGAATCGGTGTGATCGCAACGGAGCCGGCGCACGCCGGCTCCTTCGTTTAGGTGCCCGCCGCGGGCCTGCCTCCACCTGCCCGTGACAGGCGCTATGCTGGCGCCGGCACCGCCACGGCCGGATCCGCAGGACGCGACCCGGCCGCCGTTCCCCCGACTTCAGGACCTTTACATGACCCGCACGCTCACGCTTCTCGCCACCGCCGGCCTGGTCGCGCTCGCCGCGCTCCCCGCGCAGGCCCAGCGCGCCAGCGCCCAGCAGATCCGCGCCGAGAAGACCGCCCAGATTCCCACCTGCGCCAAGCCGCTCGGCACGCTGTCGGTGATCGAGCCGGAGCACGGCACGCACTGGTGGACCGGCCACCAGCTGCCGGCCCCGAGCAAGCTCATCAAGTACTTCGTGCAGCGCTCGCGCTGCTTCACCCTGGTCGACCGCGGCGCCGGCATGGACGCGGCCATGCGCGAGCGCGCGCTCGCCTCCGACGGCCAGCTGCGCGGCCGTTCCAACATCGGCAAGGGCCAGGTGAAGGCGGCCGATTACGTGATGATCCCGGACCTGATCTCGGCCAACAACGACGCCAGCGGCAACTCGGTCGGCGGCCTGCTCGGCGGCCTGGTCGGCGGCAAGGCGGGCGCGGTGCTCGGCGGCATCAACCTGCGGCGCAAGACCGCGGACGTGCTGCTGACCGTGACCGACGTGCGCTCCTCCGAGCAGGTGGCGATGTCCGAGGGCCACGCCAACAAGACCGACCTCGGCTGGGGCGCGGGCGGCGGCCTGTTCTCCGGCAGCGGCTTCGGCGCCGCCGGCGCCAGCGGCTACGCCAACACCGAGATCGGGCAGGTCATCACGCTGGCCTACCTGCAGGCCTACACCGACATCGTCGCCCAGCTCGGCGGCCTGCCGGACAATGCCAGCGCGGCCAACGCCACCCAGGCGGTGACCGTGGTCAAGCCGGCGCGCCTGTTCGCCAATGCCAGCGGCAGCGGCAAGGTGGTGCGCTCGCTCGAGGTCGGCATGATGCTGTACCCGACTGGCAACAAGCAGGGCGTGATGTGGGAAGTCGAGGACGAGTTCGGCAACAAGGGCTGGGTGTCCTCGACCCTGCTCGAACTGTCCAAGTAAGTCCGTACCGATGCGACGAAGGGCGCGGGCGACCGCGCCCTTTTTCGTGGGCGGAACACTGTCGCGCGCGGCCCGGCTTGGGTTCGCCCGGCCGCGGCCCGATAATCCGGACATGATCCGCTCCGACAACCCCGAGCACGGCTTCCAGTTTCCTGGCACGTTCGAGCTGAGCGCGATGGGGGCGGCCGACGCCGACCTCGAGCGCCAGCTGCCGCAGCGGCTGGCCGAGGCTGGCATCCGCGTGGTCGCCGGCAGTGTCAACACGCGGCATTCGAGCAACGGCCGCTACGTCTCGGTGCGGATCCGCTTCCATGCCGAAAGCCGCAGCCAGTACGAGCAGGCCCACCAGCTGCTGCGCGACCACCCGGCAGTGAAGTGGACGCTGTGAGCCGTCCGGCGCTGCTGCGCGACCTCGGCCGCCGCGCCTACGAGCCGGTGTGGCGCGCGATGCAGGCGTTCACCGACGCGCGCGACGCCGACACGACCGACGAACTCTGGCTGGTCGAGCACGACCCGGTGTTCACCCTCGGCCAGGCCGGCCGCCCCGAGCACGTGCTGATGCCCGGCGACATCCCGGTGCTGCACGTCGATCGCGGCGGCCAGGTGACCTACCACGGGCCCGGCCAGATCGTGCTGTACCCGCTGCTCGACCTGCGCCGGCTCGGGATCGGCGTGCGCGAGTACGTCGAGAAGCTCGAGCAGGCCACGATCGACACGCTGGCCGAATGGAACATCCACGGCGAGCGCCGCGAGGGCGCGCCTGGCGTGTACGTCGCCGGCGCCAAGGTGATGGCGCTGGGCATCCGCGTGCGCCGCGGCTGCACGTTCCACGGGCTGGCGTTCAACGTGGCGATGGACCTGGAGCCGTTCGGCCGCATCAACCCCTGCGGCTACGCCGGGCTGCGGGTGACCTCGGTGCTAGACTTGGGCGGCCCGTCCGGGTTGGACGCGGTGAAGCCGGTGCTGCTCGCGCACGTGGCGCGCCAGTTCGGCCTGTCGATCGAGCCCGCGCCCGATCCCGAGCGCGCCGCTGTCCTCGCCGTTTCGCCCTGATCGACGCCGCGCCGCGCGCCCGAGTCCCCACGCCATGACCGACACCGCCAGCAAGACCATCCCGCTCACGGTCATCAGCGAGCCCGCCGGCACGCTGCAGCCCGGCGCGAAGCAGCTCGGCGGCGACAAGATCGCGCGCTCGCCGGTGCAGTTCGCCGATGCGCCGGTGCTGCGCAAGCCGTCGTGGATCCGGGTGCGGCTGCCGAACGACAACTCGGTGGCCCGGCTCAAGGCCAAGCTGCGCGAGAACCGGCTGGTGACGGTCTGCGAGGAGGCCAGCTGCCCGAACATCCACGAGTGCTTCGGCCATGGCACCGCCACGTTCATGATCCTGGGCGAGGTCTGCACCCGCCGCTGCTCGTTCTGCGACGTCGCCCACGGCCGGCCGAAGCCGCCGGATCCGCAGGAGCCGGAAAACCTCGCGCGCACGGTCGCCGACATGGGCCTGCGCTACGTGGTGGTGACCAGCGTCGACCGCGACGACCTGCGGGACGGCGGTGCCCAGCATTTCGTCGATTGCATCGCGGCGATCCGCGCGCACAGCCCCGCCACGAAGATCGAGATCCTCACGCCCGACTTCCGCGGTCGCGGCCGCATGGAGCGCGCGCTGGAGATCCTCGCGACGAATCCGCCGGACGTGTTCAACCATAACGTCGAGACGGTGCCGGACCTGTACCCGAACGTGCGTCCGGGCGCGGATTACCAGTGGTCGCTGACCCTGCTGCAGAAGTTCAAGGCGCAGCACCCGCACGTGCCGACCAAGTCCGGGATCATGCTCGGCCTGGGCGAGACGCTGGAGCAGGTGCAGGCCACCCTGCGCGATTTGCGCGCGCACGACGTCGACATGGTCACGATCGGCCAGTACCTGCAGCCCACGCCGCACCACCACCCGGTGCTGCGCTACTGGACGCCGGAGGAGTTCGCCGAGCTCGCCGACTACGGCCACGCGATCGGCTTCACCCACGTCGCCTCCGGCCCGTTGGTGCGCTCGTCCTACCACGCCGACCGCCAGGCGGCGGAGGCCGGCTTCGCCGGCTGAACGCGCCGGTCTTGGCGCGCCGTCCAGCTCTCTGAACGCTTTCGCGACCGGCCGTCCGCACGCGCGCCGGGGTGGATGACAGCCCCTGCAACTTCCGGCACTGTGGGGCGGTCCAAACCCGCACCATGCTGATGCCGCATTCCTCCCCGCCAGGCGTGGCGCCCCACCGGTCCGTGCCGATGAAACTGAAGACTTCCCTGCTTGCGCTGCTGCTGGCCGCTCCGCTGGCGCTGCTGGCGCGCGACGACGCCGCGCGCGCGACCGCGACCGAGCTGCCCTCAGGCCCCACCACCGACCAGGCCACCGCCGCACGGCTGGTGCACGGCCTGCTGTCGGATTCGCAGTACGCCTACCGCCCGCGTGCGCTCGACGACACGCTGTCGCAGGACGTGTACAAGCGCTACCTCGAGGCGCTGGATCCGTCCAAGCAGTTCTTCACCGCCGCCGACATCGCCAAGCTCGACGCGTACCGCGGGCGGCTCGACGATGCCATCAAGGGCGGCGAGCTGGAGCCCGCGTACACCATCTTCACCCTGTTCAAGCAGCGGGTGGACGAGCGCGTCGCGTTCGCGCGCGCGCTGCTGAAGCGCGACATCTTCCAGTTCGACAAGGACGACCGCTTCGAATACGACCGCGAGGATGCGCCGTGGCCGGCCGATCAGGCCGCGCTGGACGCGCTGTGGACGCAGTCGGTGCGCAACGACTGGCTGCGGCTGAAGCTCGCCGGCAAGAAGCCCGAGGACATCGCCAAGACGCTCGACAAGCGCTACGCCAACCTCGGCCGCAGCGTCGCCGAGCTGAAGGGCGAAGACGTGTTCCAGACCTTCCTCAACAGCTACGCCAACGCGATCGACCCGCACACCGACTACTTCACCCCGCGCACGGCCGACAACTTCAACATGTCGATGTCGCTGTCGCTGGAAGGCATCGGCGCGGTGCTGCAGCGCCAGGACGACGTGGTGGCGATCCGCGAGATCGTCCCCGGCGGCCCGGCGAGCACGTCCGGCAAGCTCAAGCCCGGCGACCGCGTGGTCGCGGTCGGGCAGGGCGACAGCGGGCCGATGGAGGACGTGATCGGCTGGCGCATCGACGATGTGGTCGCCAAGATCCGCGGCGCCAAGGGCACGCGCGTGCGGCTGGACGTGATCCCGGCCGAGATGGGCCTGGACAGCAAGCCGACCCGTATCGTGCTGGTGCGCGACCGCGTGCGCCTGGAGGACCAGGCGGCGAAGTCGGAAATCCACACCGTGCCGGGTGAGAACGGCGAGCCGGCGCTGCGGATCGGCGTGATCAAGCTGCCGGGCTTCTACCAGGACTTCGAGGGTCGGCGGAAGAACAGCGCCGACTACGCTTCGGCCACCCGCGACGTCGCCCGCCTGCTCGGCAAGCTGCGCGCGGAGAAGGTCGACGGCGTCGTGCTCGACCTGCGCAACAACGGCGGCGGCTCGCTCGCCGAGGCGATCGAGCTGACCGGCCTGTTCATCGACCGCGGCCCGGTGGTGCAGGTGCGCGAATCCGGCGGCCGCGTGGTGGTCAACGGCGACGACGATCCCGGCGTGGTCTGGGACGGTCCGCTCGCGGTGCTGATCAACCGTGGCTCGGCTTCGGCGTCGGAGATCTTCGCCGGTGCGATCCAGGATTACGGCCGCGGCCTCGTGATCGGCGAGACGACGTTCGGCAAGGGCACGGTGCAGAACCTCGTCGACCTCGACCGCTGGCCGGCGAACGAATCGCCGCGCTTCGGCCAGGTCAAGCTGACCATCGCGCAGTTCTTCCGCGTCAGCGGCGGCTCCACCCAGAACAAGGGCATCGAACCGGACATCGCGTTCCCGGCCTCGGTGGACGCCAGCGAGTACGGCGAGAGCACCTACGACAACGCGCTGCCGTGGACGCGCATCGCCGCCGTGCCGCACATCCGCTACGGCAACTTCGCGCCGCTGGTGTCGCGCCTGGACACGCTGCACAAGCAGCGCGTCGCCCAGGACAAGGAATTCCAGTGGTGGAAGGAGGACGTGGCCGAGTTCCGCGCCGAGAGCGAGAAGAAATGGGTCTCGCTCAACGAGGCCGAGCGCCGCGCCGAGCGCGACCGCGACGAGGCCAAGCGCAAGCAGCGCCAGGCCGAACGCAAGGCGCTGGGGCTGGCGTTGGATCCGCTCGCCGAGGAGCTCTACGACGACGGCCTGGCGGCGAACGAGCGCGACATCGCCAAGGACGCCGAGCGCGAGAAGCTCGCCGAGAAGCGTCCGGACCCGCTGCTGCGCGAGTCCGCGGCGATCCTCGCCGACGCGATCCGGCTGCTCAATGCCGATCGCCAGCTGTCCGCGCAGGTGTTGCCGCGTGGCAGCACGCCGCAGCAGTGGGCGCACTGACGTCCTAACGCGCCAGAACGGGACCGGATCGGCGGGCGCCTGCGGGCGCCCGCCGCGTTTGCGGCGGCGCCGGCCGCTTCAGCGCCGCCGGCGCGGCCCGGCGCGGGTCGGCAGCTGCAGGCCCTGCTTGACCACCTCGAACACCATCCGCGTCTCGTAGCGCTTGATGTAGTCCTGGTCGCGGAACAGGCGGTCGGCGACCTCGCGGCAGTGCGCAACGTCGCGCGTGGCGAGCACCAGCAGGTAATCCCAGTCGCCGGCCAGCACGAAGCACTGCTGCACCTCGGGCGCCGCGCGCAGGCGCGCGCGCAGCGCCGCGTGGAGCCGTGCGGACTCGCGCTCGAGCGCAACCACCACGACCGCCAGCGTGGTGGGGAAGTGCGCGGGGTCGAGCACGGCGACCTCGCGCAACAGCTCCTGCGCGCGGTAACGCTTGATCCGGCGCTGCACCGCGCTCGCCGACAGCCCGACCTTCTCGCCGAGTTCGGCGAGCGTCTGGCGCGCGTCGCGCTGCAGCAGCTCGAGCAGGCGGTGGTCGAAGTCGTCGAGCGGGGGCGGGCGCGGCACGCAATATTTTTGCGCGAAGGCGCACGAATATTCAAACCGCGCGCGGTTCGGCCCGCTACGCTGGCGTGGTCATCCGCCACACGCCGCCGGCGCCGGCTGCCGCCGCGACCGGCGCGCCTGCCGATGGGGCCTTCGCATGAGCACCGCCTCGCTGTCTGCCTCCCGTGCCACCCCGCTTGCGATCGCGCTGGCGCTCGCCGCGCTGTACGTGCTGTGGGGCTCCACCTATCTCGCGATCCGCTTCGCGCTGGAGGGTTATCCGCCGTTCCTGCTCGGCGCGATCCGGATGGGCATCGCCGGCGCGCTGATGTACGCCGTGCTGCGCTGGCGCGGCGTCGCGCCGCCGACGCGCGCGCAGTGGAAGGTGCTGTGGGTGCTGTCGATCTTCATGGTGCTGCTGTCGAACGGCCTGGTGAACCTTGCCGAAACCGAGGTCGGCTCCGGCCTGGCGGCGATCGGCGTGGCGTCGATGCCGCTGTTCGCCGGCGTGTTCGCGATGCTGCGCGGGCGCCATCCGACGCGCATCGAATGGGTCGGGCTGGTGGTCGGCTTCCTCGGCGTGATCTGGCTCAACGCGCGCGGCGAGCTGTCGGGTTCGACGCTCGGGCTGGTGTGCCTGATCATCGCGCCGATCGCGTGGGCGTGGGGCTCGATCTGGAGCCGCGACCAGAACCTGCCGGAGCCGTTCATGTCGGCCAGCGGGCAGATGCTCACCGGCAGCGTGTGGATGCTGCTCGCCGCGCTGATTCATGGCGAGCGCTTCACCGCCGTGCCGTCGATGCATGCGACCGCGGCGATGCTGTACCTCGTCGTGGCGGGTTCCATTTTCGGCTTCACCGCCTACATCTGGCTACTCAACCACGTGCGCCCGGCGCTCGCCACCAGCTACGCCTACGTCAATCCGCCGCTCGCGGTGCTGTTCGGTGCGTTGCTCGGCGGCGAGACGTTCACCGTGCACGACCTCGGCGCGATGGCGGTGATCCTGGTCGGCGTGGTGATCATCACGCTGGCGAAGGCGCGTACGCGCCCGGCCAGCGCGAGCGCCGCGCCGCCGGCGTCGAGCGAACCGCCGGCGTAACGTCCGGCCCGCGCGCGGTCAGGCCGCGCGCAGCGCTTCGGTGATCGGCAGGCGCGCGGCGCGCAACGCCGGGAACAGGCCGCCGACCAGGCCGATGCCGAGCGCCCACTTGAGCCCGGTCCAGATCAGCTCCGGGCCGACCGCGAACTGGAACACCACCTGGCTGAAATTGCCGCTCAGCGTGGACGCGGTGTAGCCGTTGAAGATCAGCCACGCCAGCAGCGCGCCGAGCACGCCGCCGACCAGCGCCAGCAGCATCGTCTCCAGCATCACCGCCACCACCACCGGCAACCCGCGGAAGCCGATCGCGCGCAGCGTGGCGATTTCGCGCGCACGCCCGGACACCGCGGCGTACATCGTGTTGAGCGCACCGAACACCGCGCCGATCGCCATGATCGCGCCGACCACGGTGCCGAGGATCTGGATCACCTTGGTCAGCCCTTCCGACTGCTTGCCGTAGTAGTGGCGCGTGGTTTCGGCGTCGAGCTTCAGCCGCGGATCCGCCGCCATCGCCGCCTTCAGCCGCGCCAGCGCACCCTTGCCGTCGAGCTTCACGGTCACCGACTGGAACGAGGTGCGCTGGTAGGTCGGGCCGAGCACGTCGGCGTCCGCCCACAGCTCGGACTCGTGCGAGTCGCCGGATTCGAACACGCCGACCACGGTCCACGGCTGGTTGGCGAGCTCGAGCTGCTTGCCGACCTCCAGCCCCACGTACTGCTCGCGCGCACGCTTGCCGACCACCAGCTCGCGGCGGCCCGGCTCGAAGCGACGTCCCTCGATGATCCGCACCTGCGGCCGCAGTTCCCACGCCATCGCGCCGACGCCGCGCAGCTGCGCGTTGGCGTCGGTGCCGTCGGCCTGGGTGACCAGACTGACCACCTGCGACAACTCCGGCGACGCCAGCGGCCGGCCATCGCGGCTGCGCGCGATGCCGTCGAGCTGGCCGATCAGCGGCACCTGGTCGCGGACGATCACCGAGTTGGTTTCCGCCTGCGAGCCGCCGCGCAGGATGATCGCGGTGGTCTCGTTGCCGGTGCGGTTGAGCGTGGCCTTGAAGCCTTCGCCCATGGCGAGCATCGCCACCAGGACGCCGACCACGCCGGCGATGCCGACCACGATCACGCTGGAGGCGCCCCAGCGCCGTGGCAGGCTCGACACGCCCACGCTCGCCACCGCCAGCGTCTGCTTCCCGCGCCGCGTGGCCACCAGCCACACCGCCAGCAGCACCGCGACGCCAAGCACGCCGTACCACGGCAGCGCGATCCATATCGCCAGCCCGGCGAGCAGCGCGAGCACCACACCGAGGTTGGCGAGCCAACGTTTAATCCGCTTCATGTCGGACTCCTTGGGATTCTGCGCTCAGCGGCCGGCGAGCGCGTCGACGATGTTCAGCCGCATCGCGCGCAGGGCCGGCAGCAGGCCGACCGCAACGCCGATGCCGAGCATCAGCGCAACGCCCATCGCCCAGGTTTCCGGCGGCACGGTGTCGAGCTGGATGATTCCGTTGCTCGATGCCGAGACGCCGGCGATCAGTACCGAGGCGATGCCCAATCCGATCGCGCCGCCGATCACGACCAGCAGCACCGCCTCGGCCAGCACCAGCCACAGTACGCTGCGATTGGAAAAGCCGATCGTCTTCAGCACCGCCAGCTCCGGAATCCGTTCGCGGACTGCCTGCGCCATCGTGTTGCCGGTCAGCAGCACGAGCGTGAAGAACACCGCCGCCATGATCGCGGTGACGATCATCCCGACGTCGGCGAACTGCTTGACGAACGCCTGGTTGAACGCCTGCTCGGTCTGCGTCTTGGTCTCGTGGTCGGAGTTCTCGCTGAGCTTGTCGATCGCCTGCGCGACGCGGTCGGCCTGGTCGGGGTCGGACAGTTTGACCATCCACCAGCCGACCCGGTCCTTGACGAAGTCGTTGGACTCGTTGAAGTAGTCCCAGCGGAAGTACAGCGCGTTCTCCTCGCCGCGGCGCTTCGGATCCTTCACCCGGAACGTGCCGACCAGCTTGAATTCCCAGTTGTTGCTGCCGCGGGTCGGGAAGATCGTCGCCTGCATGGGCACGATGTCGCCGACCTTCCAGCCGTAACGCTGGGCGAGCGCCTCGCCGACCACCGCGCCGTTGCGGGTCGACTCGAACGCCTTGCGGTGCGCGGCGGAAATTTCGTATTCCGGATAGGCGTCGAAGAACCCCGGGCCGGTGGACATGTTCGGGAAGAAGTTGCGCTGGTCCTGGTAGATGCCGCCGAACCAGGCCATGCGCACCACGCGCTCGACGCCGGGGACGCGCTCGATCTCGCTTTCCAGCCGCAGCGGCAGCATCTGGGTGATCGACAGACGCGAAGCGACCACCAGACGGTCGTAGCCGGCGAGGTCGGCGCTGGAGTTGAACGCCACGCGCACGGCATCGAGCATGCCGAACAGCAGGAACGCCGCGACCACCGACAGCAGGGTCAGCAGCGTGCGGGTCGTGCTGCGGAACAGCGCCGCCCAGATCAGGTGCAGGTATTTCATGGGGCCTCCGGAGGTGCGGGCGGGACGGGCGCGGCGTGCGGGCTACGCCGCGTTGCGCGCCTGTTCGACCAGCGTGCCCTTGTCCAGATGCAGGGTGTGGGTGGCGTACTCGGCTGCCTTCGGATCGTGGGTGACCATCACGATGGTCTTGCCGTGCTCGCGGTTGAGCGCCTGCAGCAGGCTGAGGATCTCCTCGGCCGACTGGCGGTCGAGGTCGCCGGTAGGCTCGTCGCAGATCAGCAGGGTCGGGTCGGAGACGATCGCGCGCGCGATCGCCACGCGCTGCTGCTGGCCGCCGGACAGCTCCGCCGGGCGATGCGCCGCGCGGTCCTTCAGCCCGACCAGTTCCAGCGCGATCGCCGCGTTGCGCCGCCGCTGCGCCGCCGACAGCCGGGTCAGCAGCAGCGGCAGCTCGACGTTCTTCTGCGCGCTGAGCGTCGGCATCAGGTTGTAGAACTGGAACACGAAGCCGACGTTGCGGCTGCGCCACTGCGACAGTTCGCCGCCCGACATGCGGTCGATGCGCTGGCCGTCGACGACGATCTCGCCCTGGGTCGGCGAGTCGAGTCCGCCGATCAGGTTGAGCAGCGTCGACTTGCCGGAGCCGGACGGGCCCATCAGTGCGACGAAGTCGCCGCGCTCGATGTCCAGATCGATGCCGTGCAGCACGTCGACCTTTTCCGGGCCGCGCTGGTAGGTCTTGTGGAGGTTGCGGATGCTGACGAGCGTGCTCATGCCGGACTCCTGCCGTTGCGCGGGTGCGCGGTTGCTCCCGAGCGGAACGTCGCACCGGCAGGCGTCGGGAGGCGCCGCCGGCCGTGCTGCCGTGCCGTCAGGCGTCGGTGTCGTCGCCTTCGCCGTCGGCGCGCACGCGCACCTTGGCGCCG
Organism: Lysobacter sp.; assembly: GCA_035645555.1. Classification (GTDB taxonomy): domain Bacteria; phylum Pseudomonadota; class Gammaproteobacteria; order Xanthomonadales; family Xanthomonadaceae; genus Lysobacter_F. The sequence goes on from DASQMI010000097.1 coordinate 130,905, forward strand.
TCGCGCAGCGCGTCGGGCGGGTTCACCACCACGGTGTCGCCGCCGGACAGGCCGTCGAGCACCTCGCGGTCCTCGCCGAGCGTGCGGCCCGGCTTCACCGCGCGGGCGCGCACGACGTCGCCGTCGACCACGAACGCGAGCGTGCGTCCATCGCGCTCCACCAGTGCGGCGTCCGGCACCAGCACGCCGCGCGGCGCGCTCGGCTGCGCCGGCGCAGCTTTCTCCAGGAAGCTCACGCGCACGCCCATGTCGGGCACGATGCGCGGATCCTTCAGCTTGAGCGCGATGCGAACCTTCACCGTGGCCTTGCCGCGGTCGGCGGCCGGAATGATCGCGATCACCTCGGCCGGGATCTTCCAGTCGGGATAGGCGTTGAGCGTGGCCTGGACTGGCATGCCCGGCTGCACCCGGCCGATGAACGCCTCGCCGACGTCGACCTCGATCTCCAGCGAATCCATGTCGACGATGGTGCCGATGCCGGTGCGGGTGAAGCCGCCGCCGGCGGACAGCGGCGAGACGATCTCGCCCGGCTGCGCCGCCTTGGCGGTGACCACGCCGGCGAACGGCGCGCGCACCACCGTGTTGTCGACGCCGATGTCGGCGATGTGCAGACGGTCGCGCGCCACCTCGGCGTTGCGCTGGGTGGTCAGCAGCTCGGCGCGCAGCGCGTCGCGCGCGGCGATCGCCTCGTCGTACTGGGCGCGCGACACCAGGCGCTGGTCGACCAATGTGGACAGCCGGCGCGCGTTGGCCTCCGCCTCGCTGAGCCGCGCGCGCACGCTGTCGATCTGGCTGCGCGCGGCGCCGGCTTGCGCGGCGGCGAGCGAACGCTCGGCGGCGGCGTCGATCGGATCGAGCGTGGCCATCACCTGGCCGGCCTCGACGCGCTGACCTTCCTCGATCAGCACCTCGCGCACGCGGCCGGTGATCTTGGCCGAGACGGTCGCCATGCGCCGCGCGACCACGTAGCCGCTGGCGTCCAGCACCGAGGCCGGGCCGCCGCTGCCGCCGATCGCCACCGCCTGCGCGGTCTCGACCTCGAGCGCGCGTTCGCGGCCCAACAGCAGCCATCCCGCGAGCACGGCAAGCACCACCGCGGCGATCGCGAGCCCGATCCACAGGCCGCGGCGCGGCGAGCGCGGGGCGGGCGCGTCGCGGTCGATCCGGAGTTCCTTGAGCAGTTCGGCAGACGTCTTCATCGCGTTCCATCGGGCAGGTGGACCGCAGCGCGGCAGCCCCATGCCGGTGCGGTGACGGAGGGCAGGTTAGCCCCGGCCCGGGCCTGCGTCACCTGACGCTTGTCATCCGCTTCGCCTGACAACTCCGACTGCCGCCGCGGGCGATGCGCGCGCATCGTGGCGCCATCGCAGCCAGGAGGTATGCCGATGACGGGTTCCGCAAATGGCGCCGCGCCGCTTGCGCGACTGCGCACGGTGCGCAAGCGCTACGGTGCGGTGATCGCACTGGACGGTGTCGACCTCGACGTGCGCGCGGGCGAGCTGCTCGCGCTGCTGGGTCCGAACGGCGCGGGCAAGAGCACGGCGGTGCATCTGATGCTCGGCCTGCTGCAGGCGGACGCCGGCACGGTCGAGCTGTTCGGACAGCCGCCGCAGCGGCTGCAGGCGCGCCGCGGCATCGGCGTGATGCTGCAGAGCGCCGGCATCGCCGACACCTTGCGCGTGCGCGAGCTGCTCGAGCTCACCCGCAGCTACTACCCGCAGCCGCGCAGCATCGCCGACTGCGTCGCACTGGCCGGCCTCGACGGCCTGCTGGAGCGCCGCTACGGTCGGCTGTCCGGTGGCCAGCAGCGGCGCGTGCAGTTTGCGATGGCGGTGTGCGGCCGTCCGCGCGTGCTGTTCCTCGACGAGCCGACCACCGGGCTCGACATCGATGCGCGCCAGCGGCTGTGGGCGGCAATCCGCGAGCTGGTCGCCGACGGCACCGGCGTGGTGCTGACCACGCATTACCTGGAGGAGGCCGAGGCGCTCGCCGATCGCGTGGTGGTGCTGGCGGCCGGACGCGTGGTCGCGCAGGGCAGCGTCGGCGAGATCCGCGCGCGGGTGGCGCGGCGCCATGTGCGCTGCGTCAGCGTGCTGGCGCCGGAAGCGCTCGCCGACTGGCCGCACGTGCTGGAAGCGCGATGCGAGCGCGGCCGGCTGGAGATCGTGTGCGATGCCGCCGAGCCGGTGGTGCGCCGCCTGCTCGACGCCGATCCGGCGCTGCACGAGCTCGAGGTGCAGCGCGCGGGACTGGCCGATGCATTCGTCGAAATCACCCGGGAGGCCGCATGAACGCGCTCACTGTGCCCACACCGTCGCGCTGGCGCTGCTACCGGCTGGAAGCGCGCAACGAATTCCTGCGCCTGCTGCGCTCGCCGTCGTTCGCGATTCCGACGCTGCTGTTCCCGCCGATGTTCTACCTGCTGTTCGCGGTGGTGCTGAACCGCCGTGGCGGGCCGGAAGTGGCGAGCTACCTGCTGGCGTCGTATGGCGTGTTCGGGGTGATGGCGCCAGGGCTGTTCGGTTTCGGCGTGGGCATCGCGCTCGATCGCGAACGCGGTTTCCTCACCCTGAAGCGCGCGCTGCCGGTGCCGCCGGGCGCGATCGTCGGCTCGCGCATGGTGATGGCGATGCTGTTCGCCGCGGCGATCGCGCTGGTGCTGCTGACGCTGGGGCTCACGCTCGGCGGGGTCGTGCTGGGCGCGAGGCAGGCGGCGCTGCTGTTCGCGGTCGAGCTGATCGGCGTGCTGCCGTTCTGCGCGCTCGGGCTATACGTGGGCAGCCTGGTCGGCGGGCAGGGCGCGCCGGCGGTGGTGAACCTGATCTACCTGCCGATGGCGTTCCTGTCAGGGCTGTGGATTCCGCTCGCGATGCTGCCGGACGTGCTCGCCACCCTGGCGCCGCTGTGGCCGTCGCACCATGTGTTGCAGATCGCGCTGGCCGCGATCGGCGCGCCGCACGACGGCCGCGTCGCGCTGCACGTCGCGGTCCTGCTGGCATACACCGCCGCGTTCTTCCTGCTGGCGCAGCGCCGGCTGGCGCGGGCTTGAGCGGCCGCGCACGCGGGCGGATGATGCGAAGCGGAGGAACTTGGCCATGAGCGGCATCCCCGACCCCCGTGCGGACGCGCTGGTCGCGCTGCGCCAACCCGACCGCAGCTGGCATTCCTGGCTCAACCTGGTGTGGTCGATCTGGATCTTCCTCGTGCCGCTGATGGAGCGCGAGGCGTTCCCGCGGTGGATCGTGCCGACGTTGGCCAGCTACGCGGTGTTCCTATGGCTGTTCTACGTGGTGCACTTCGGCCACCGGCGCCACGTGCTGGCCTGCTCGATCGCGGTCGCCGCACTCGGCTTCGCGGTCACGCCGTGGAATGCCGGCGCGCAGGGTTACATCATCTACGCCTGCGCCTACCTGCCGTTCTGTATGCGCCCGCGCACCGCGTTCCTCGGCATGCTGGCGCTGATCGCGGTCTACAGCGCCTACTGGCTCGCCATCGGCTTTCCGTGGATCTATCTGCTCAACGCGGTGGTGGTCGGCCTGGTGGTCGGGCTGATGAACATCCAGTTCGTGCGCCGCAAGCAGGCCGATGCGGCGCTGACGCTCAGCCACGAGGAAGTGCGCCGGCTGGCCGCGCTCGCCGAGCGCGAGCGCATCGGCCGCGACCTCCACGACCTGCTCGGCCACACGCTGTCGCTGGTCGCGCTCAAGGCCGAGCTCGCGGGCAAGCTGGTCGAACGCGACCCGAAGGCCGCGCGCCGCGAGCTGGAGGAGGTCGCGCGCGTGGCGCGCGAGGCGCTGACCCAGGTGCGCAGCGCAGTGACCGGGATCCGCGCCGCCGGACTCGCCGCCGAGCTTGCGTCCGCGCGGCTGCTGCTCGAGGCCGACCGCATCGAGTTGCGCTACACGCTCGATCCGGTGCGGCTTCCGGCCGAACAGGAGACCGTGCTCGCGCTGACCGTGCGCGAGGCGGTCACCAACATCCAGCGCCACGCGCGCGCACACCATGCCGAGGTAACGCTGTCGGCATTGCCGCGCGAGCTGGTGCTGACCGTCAGCGACGATGGCCGCGGCGGCGCGATCACGCCGGGCAACGGGCTGAGCGGCATGCGCGAGCGCATCGAGGCGCTCGGCGGGCGCCTGCGGGTCGACTCCGCGCCGGGGCGCGGCACCCGGCTGGAAGCGCGCCTGCCGCTGCCGGCGCCGGACGCGTCCGCGGTGGAGGCGGCTGCGGCATAGGCGGTCTGCTACCTTGCCCGCGCGAACGCGGGAGGACGCGATGATCCGGGTGCTGCTGGCGGAGGACCAGGCGATGGTGCGCGGCGCGCTGACCGCGCTGCTCAACCTGGAATCCGACATCGAGGTGGTCGCCGCTGCCGCCGACGGCGAAGCCGCGTGGCGCGAGTTGCAGCGCGTCGGGCCGGACGTGCTGGTGACCGACATCGAAATGCCGGGGCTCACCGGGCTCGAACTTGCCCAGCGCATCCAGCGCCACGGCCTGCCGGTGCGCGTGGTGATCGCCACCACGTTCGCGCGCGCGGGCTTCCTGCGCCGCGCGCTCGATGCCGGCGTGTCGGGCTACGTGCTCAAGGACGCGCCGGCCGAACAGCTGGCGGATGCGATCCGGCAGGTGCACCGCGGCGGCCGCGCGATCGATCCGCAGCTGGCGGTGGATGCCTGGGGCGAGGCCGATCCGCTCAACGACCGCGAGCGCCAGGTGCTGCGCCTGGCCGGCGAGGGCCTGAGCGCGGGTGACATCGCCGCACGCCTGCATCTGTCCGCCGGCACCGTACGCAATTACCTGTCGGAGGCGATTGGCAAGCTCGGCGTTTCCAACCGCGTCGAGGCGTACCGTCTTGCGCGGCAGAAGGGCTGGCTCTGACGCCGTCGCCTACGCTGTATAGGAGCGGCTTCAGCCGCGATGAACACTGGGCATCGCAGGGCCTGTAGGAGCGGCTTCAGCCGCGACCTGCACCCGTGGCGCATCGGTCGCGGCTGAAGCCGCTCCTACACGCCGGTGCTCGGCGAGCTCGGATCGCGGCTAAAGCCGCCCCTACAGGTGCGGCACGCACGTTGGATCGAATGGCGCGACCGTCGCGACTGAAGCCGCTCCTACAGCGGACGCGCATGTCTGGAACGTGCGTTGCCGACCGTCGCGGCTGAAGCCGCTCCTACAGGTGCAGCACGCGCGCGGTGGGAACCGCCTCGGCATCGTCGCGGCTAAAGCCGCTCCTACAGGGAACGCGCATGTTGTCGAACGTGCGTTGCCGACCGTCGCGGCTGAAGCCGCTCCTTCACGACGTGTTGGTGCGGCGGGTGTGCGCTCACGCCACGCCGGCGCGCTGCTTCAACAGCGCGTACGCCGCGCGCAGGCCCTGCGCCTCGCCGCCGGCGGGGCGACCCGGACGGTCGTTGTCGTTCCAGCAGTACACGTCCAGGTGCGCCCAGGGCAGACCGGCGCGCACGAAGCGCTCGAGATACAGCGCGGCGGTCACGCTGCCGGCCATTTTCGACGGCCCGGCGTTGGCGATGTCGGCCACCGTGCTGGTGAGGTAGCGCCAGTACGGCCGCCACAGCGGCATGCGCCACAGCGGATCGCGAGTGCGCTCGGCGGCGGCGAGCCAGTCGGCGGCGAGCGTCTCGTCGTTGGCGTACAGCGCCGGCAGGTCGGGGCCGAGCGCGATGCGCGCGGCACCGGTGAGCGTGGCGAAATCGAGCACGAATGCCGGCGACTGCTCGCTCGCGTAGGCGAGCGCATCGCACAGGATCACCCGGCCCTCGGCGTCGGTGTTGTCGATCTCCACGCTGATGCCGGCGCGGGTGGCGATCACCTCGCCCGGGCGCATCGCGTTCGGGCCGATCGCGTTCTCCACCGCCGGCACCAGCACGGTCAGCCGCAGCGGCAGGCGGCGCGCCATCACCAGTTCGGCCAGCGCGAGCGCGTGCGCGGCACCGCCCATGTCCTTCTTCATGTTGCGCATGCCGTCGGCCGGCTTGATGTCGAGCCCGCCGGTGTCGAAGCACACGCCCTTGCCGACCAGCGCCACGTGCGGATGCGATGCATCGCCCCACTGCAGCGCGATCAGCCGCGGCGCGCGGTGCGAGGCGCGGCCGACGGCATGGATGGCGGGGAAGTTCTGCGCGAGCAGCGCATCGCCGGCGATCACCTCGACCTGCGCGCAGTGCGCCTGCGCGATCGCGCGCGCGACCGCCTCCAGTTCGTCCGGCCCCATGTGCTCGGTCGGCGTGTTGACCAGTTCGCGCACGCGCGTGCACGCGGCGAGCTGCGCGAACGCGTCCGGGTCGCCGTCCTCGATCACCAGCTGCGCCGGCATGCGCGGCGGCGTGCGGTAGCGCGCGAAGCGGTAGCTGCCGAGGCCCCAGCCGAGCTGCAGCGCGGCGCGCTCCTCGGCCGGCTGCGCGCCGACCGCGTGGAACGCGCGCGGCGGCAGCGCCAGCGGTGCGTGCGCGTAGCAGAACGGGTCGAGCGGATCGCCGATGCCGAGCGCCGCGCCGCTCAGCCCGCGTTCGCCGGGCAGCAGCAGCGCGCTGCCGGGTGCGGCGTCGAAACCGTGGCCGTCGAGCCAGGCCTGCAGCGCCGGCGGCTGCGCGGCGCGCCAGGCGGGATAACTCGTGCGGTTGAGCAGGAACAGCGGCAGCGCGCCATCGCGCGTGGCGGTGAATCCGGTCGGCAGGTTCATGCGGTCTTCGCGTGCGGAGGGGAGTGCGCGTCCAGCCAGTCGGCCAGCGCGGCGAGCGTAGGCAGTTCGAGGTCCGGGCGCAGGTCGGCGTGCGGCCAGGCGCGGCCTTCGCGGTTGAGCCAGACGGTGCGCAGCCCGGCGCGATGCGCGCCGACCACGTCCATCTCGACGTCGTCGCCGACATGCAGCACCTCGTGCGGCGCGCAGCCCAGGCGCGCGCACGCGGCGAGGAAGATGCTGGGGTCGGGTTTGGCGCGGCCGTGCTCGCGCGCGCCGAGCTGGAACGCGAACAGCGGCATCAGCCCGATCCGGACCAAGCAGGCGTTGCCGTTGCTGAGCGCGGCCAGCGGCACACGGCGGCTCAGCCGCTCGAGCGCTTCGACGGTGTCCTCGTAATGCTCGACCTCGCAGCGCGCGGCGAAGAACGCCTCGAACGCCGCCTCGACCAGCCCGACGTCCTCACCGGCGTCGCGCAGCAGGCGCTCCAGCGCGATGCGCCGCTGCGCGGTGAAGTCGTGCGCGAGTTCGGGAAACTCGGCCGCGACCGCGTCGCGCACCGCGCGCATCGACTCAATGGTATGGCGCTCCAGCACGCGCGGCGCGTGGCGCGCGAACCAGTCGTGCAGCGCGCGCTCGGCGCGCACGATTACCGGCGCGATCGGCCACAGCGTGTCGTCGAGATCGAGGGTGATGGCGCGGACGGGAAAGCTCACCGTGCAAGTCTACCGTGCCGTGCCCGCATGCCCGCGGAACGGCGCGGTGCGCGCACGCTATTCCAGCAGCCGCGCCCAGCCGCTCATGCCGTCCAGCCGGGTCAGCACCAGCTTGACGCAGACCAGCAGCGGCACCGCGAGCAGCAACCCGATGATGCCCCACAGCCAGCCGAACACCATCAGCGCCAGGATCAGCACCAGCGGCGACAGCGCCATCCGCCGGCCCAGCACGATCGGCGTCAGCAGCTGCCCCTCCAGCGTGTGCAGGGTGAGGTAGATCGACGCCGGCAGCAGCGAGCGCCACAGCTCGTCGAACGCCAGCAGACCCATGCCGAGCATCACCAGGATGCCGATCAGCGGCCCCACGTAGGGCGCGAAGTTCAGCAGCGCCGCCATCGTGCCCCACAGCAGCGCCTCCGGCAGCGGCACGTCCAGCAGCGACAGCGCGCCGGCGAGCGCCAGCCCGAGCATCGCGTTGATCACGCTGATGGTGAGCACATAGCGGGAGATCTCGTGCTCGATCGACTGCAGGATCTCCACCGTCAGCTTCTGCTGCTGGCGGCTCGGCAGCAGCGACAACGCGTGGCGCAGCAGCTGGCCGCCGTAGACCATGAAGAAGAACGTCAGCAGGATCACCGCCACCACCGAGGCGACCACCTTCGGCGTGGTGAGCAGCCAGCGGTACGGATCGCTGGGCGTGCTGACCACCTGCACCGGGCGCGACGTCTGGCCGCCGGCGGCGCGCGCGATGTTCTGCGCGGCGCGGTTGGCGTCCTGCACCGGCTTGGTCAGATCGCGCAGCTTCGGCGCGATCTCGCGCATCTGCTGCGGCATCTGCCGCACCCATTCGCCGGCCGGTTCCACCAGCTGGTTGCCGAGCGCGACCGCGCCGGCCAGCCCGCCCACCACCACCAGCAGCGATGCGAGGAAGCGCGGCAGCCACAGCCGCTGCAGCGCGCGGATGATCGGGTTGCCGACCAGCGCGAAGAACATCGCCAGCAGGATCGGCAGGATCAGCGCCTGCGCGGCCCACAGCATGAACGCGCTCGCCAGCACCGCCAGCACCACCACCGCCACCGGCGCGCGCGGGCGCGGCGGCGGCGGGCGTGGCGCGGCAGGGGCGTCCGGGGCGGGAGGGGACAGTTCGACCGCTGCGGTCACGTACCGACGGCCTCGGCGATGCGCTCGGTGTGTTCGTCGATCGGCGGCATCGGCGCGCCCATGCCGCCGCTGCGCGCCGCGGCCTCCTCGGCCTGGTCGGCCGCGGCCTGCGCCTGGCCGCCGGCGAACAGCCCGGCCACCGCGGACACCAGGTGCAGGATCTGGGTCGCGCCGCCGACCTTGCTGGCGGTGCCGAGCGGGCGCGTGATGCCGACCGCGAAGCCGCTGGCGAGTCCTGCCAGCACGATGCGCGGTGCGGTCCACGCCGCGCGCCAGGAGCGCTTCATCTGCCGCCAGTCCGCCGCGGCCTGGCGTTCGTGCGCCTCCAGCGCGTCCTCGGCCTGCTGCACCTTCGCGATCATGTGCTTGAAGCTCAGCGCACGCGGATGCAGGCGGCCGGCGACCGAGGCCGGGTCTTCAGGGCGGAGTGAGTTCGACGCCATGTTCGTCCTTCAGCGGGCGGCCGTCCGGCGTTTCCGGCGCCTGCACGGCCGCGCGCGTCGGTGCCGGGGAGCCCGGTTTGGGCGTGAAGTCAGCGAGCTCGCCGAAGCCCAGCCGCGCCAGCTGCCGGCGCGTGGCCTTCATGCGGGTGAGGTCGAAGTAGTAGATCGCACGCCAGGCGCCGATGCCGGCCAGCACCACGCTGACCGCCGCGCATACCAGGAACGCCACCCACCACGGCCAGCCCGCGCCGCGGCTGAGCAGGACGATGATCATCGCCATCAGCAGCATCCACGCGGTGCCGCCGAAGATCACCGCGAGCGCGGCGAACCCGGCCGCGCGGCCGGCGGCGTTGCGCGCCAGCGACAGGTCGGCCGCGAGCAGGGTGCGGAACGCCTTGGTGGCATTCCAGGTCGCATCCATGCTGGCGCGGCCGGTGTCGGCGATCTGCCGCAGCGCCTCCATCAGGTCGGGCGGCGGCAGATCGCGCGGCGGTTCGGCGTTGGCGTTGCGGTCCTCGCCCGGCGGTTCGCCCGCCATCTCGGGACCGCGGGCGGCGGCGTCCATGGCCGGTCGGCTCAGCGGTCGCTGCCGCCGCGCGCCATCTTCGCGATCAGCCAGCCGGCGGCGAACGCGACGCCGAACGAGGCCAGCGGACGCGCGCGGATCATCTCGGCGGCGCTGTCCATCAGATCGCGACCCTTGTCCATCAGCACGTCCATCTGCTGACGCGCCACTTCGGCGGCCTGCTCGGCGGCGGCGATGCCCTCGAGCGCGCCGTCGGCGAGGTCGGCCTTGACCGCCTTGCCGCCGATCTTCAGCTCTTCGCCGGCGGCGCTGGCGGCGCCGCGCAGGGTGGTACCGGCATCGCGCGCGGCCTGCGCCAGGCGGCTGCCGGCGGCGCCGAGGTGCGAGCGGGTGCCGCTCGTGCCGGTGCTGCCGGTGGTGGTGGTGCCGAAGTCGTCGGTGCCGCCGCTGCTGCCGGCGCCGGCGGACATGCCCGACGTGCCGCCGCGGCTGCCGGTGCCGGTCGTGCCGCTGACGCCCGTTTCACCCTGCATCCCGGTCGAGCCGTTGTTGCCGAGCGAGGCGGACAGGTTGTTGGTGCCACCGCTGGGGGTGATCGAGCCGTTGGAGTTGTCGGGCGTGGTGGGGGTCATCGCACAGTCTCCTGAAGGGTCATTGCATCTGCAGCAGGCCTTGCGCGCCGCCGCGATTCACTTGCAGGACCAACTGTGCCGGCGCCCGCGTGAAGCTGGCGCGGAAGCCCATCAGGTCGAGGAACTCGCCGCTGCTCGACTGCACGATGATGTCGCCCTCGCGCAGGCCGTTGCGTGCCGCACGGCTGCCGCGCGCGACCGATTCGACGAGGATCCCGGCGCCGCCCTGGCGGCGCAGGCGCTCGGGCAGGTCGGCGAACGTCGCGCCGTCCAGCCGCGGATCGAGTTCGCCGCCGGCCAGCGAGCGCGGCTGTTCGCGCAGCGTGGCGGTGAGCTGCAGCGGCTTGCCGTCGCGGCGCACGTCCAGCGTGACGCGCGCGCCGACCTTCTGCAGGCCCTCGTAGTTGCGCAGCGCGCCGTAGCCATCGACGCGCTGGCCGTTGAAGCCCACCACCACGTCGCCCGGCTTCAGCCCCGCCGCCGCCGCCGCGCTGCCGGCGTACACGCGGGTGACCGCCGCGCCGCGCGCCTCGCCCAGACCGAGCTGGCGCGCGATCGCCTCGTCGACGTCGATCGCCTCGATGCCGAGCGTGCCGCGCTGCACCACGCCGCTGCCGATCAGCTGCTCGGCGATGCCGCGCGCGAGGTTGGACGGGATCGCGAAGCCGAGGCCGATGTTGCCGGCCATGCTGCCGCGCGGGTTGAAGCTCGCGGTGTTGATGCCGACCAGCTGGCCTTCCAGGTTCACCAGCGCGCCGCCGGAATTGCCCGGATTGATCGACGCGTCGGTCTGGATGAAGTTCTGGTAGCCCACGCCCGGCAGGCCGCTGCGGCCGACCGCGGAGACGATGCCCGAGGTCACCGTCTGGCCGATGCCGAACGGATTGCCCACCGCCACCACGAAGTCGCCCACCCGCAGCTTCTCGGAGTCGGCCAGCGCCAGCGCGGTCAGATCCTTCGCCGGGATGCGCATCACCGCCACGTCGGTGTCCGGGTCGGAGCCGATGAACTCGGCCGGGAACGTGCGCCCGTCGGCCAAGGTCACCGACACCTCGTTGGCGTTCTCGATCACGTGGTGGTTGGTGATCACGTAGCCGCGCTGCGCGTCGACGATCACCCCGGAGCCGAGCGAGCGCGCGATGCGCTCCTGCGGGAACAGGCGGCGGAAGATCGGGTCGTCGAAGAACGGATTGCGCACCGCCACGCGCTGGGTGGCATGCACGCTCACCACCGCCGGCATCACTTTCGCCAGCATCGGCGCCAGCGACGGCAGCGGCTGCCCGCCGACCGCGCTCGGCAGCGCCGCGGCGCTGGTGGTGGCGGCCGCCGCGGTGGCCGCCTGCGCCGGTGCGTGCAACGCCTCGCGCATCGCGGTGGCGGCAAAGCCGCCGAACGCGGCGGCCAGGGTCAGGGCGAAAAGGGTCGAATGGCGACGCATCGCTGCTCCGTGTGCGGGGCCGGCTACAGCCGGGCCGTGGACTCGCGGAATCGGGGCGCGCGCCGGCGATGTCAAGGCGCGCGCGGGTGGTTGCAGTCTTCGTGCCGGCAACCGAATGCGACATGAAAGCGGCGTGACGACAGTCCGTCGGGAAACATGAAATCGTCACCCGCAAGCCGTTGACTTCCCCACCGAGCGCGGCGTACGTTGGACACCCGTCGCCGATCACAACATCTTGTGGTTGAGTTGACGGGGAAAGCCCAAGCTTAGGGGTGGCTTGGGCAGGAAGTGGGACGCTTGCGGAGGGCCGGGACGCATGCGGGACACGGGCGAAAGCCTTCCACAACGGGGTCGTACGTGGCGCGTTCGGCGCGTCGCGCGCGTCGTCGTCGGCGCATGCCGCGATGGCGGGTCCCGGGCCCGGATCGGACAAGAACAACACAGGCGCTGCCCACGGGCGGGCCGAAGAGAGGAGAACGACAGTCAATGAGCACGGTGCGCCTCGAGGCGGTTCGGACCGCAGGAGCAACGGAGGTGGAGATCCCCATGCAGCCGGCGTCCCTGGACATCTGGGACAAGAAGTACCGGCTGAAGACCAAGAGCGGCGAGCCCCTCGATGCCGACATGGACGCCACCTACCGCCGTGTCGCCAAGGCGCTGGCCGAAGCGGAACCCACCGCGGAGAAGCAGGCGTACTGGTACGACCGTTTCGTATGGGCGCTGCGCCGCGGGGCCATTCCCGCCGGCCGCATCACCTCCAACGCCGGCGCGCAGGAACACAAGCCGGCCACCAGCACGATCAACTGCACCGTCTCCGGCACCATCGAGGACTCGATGGACGGCATCCTCGAGAAGGTGCATGAGGCCGGCCTCACGCTGAAGGCCGGCTGCGGCATCGGCTACGAGTTCTCGACGCTGCGCCCGCGCGGCGCGTTCGTCGCCGGCGCCGGCGCGTACACGTCCGGCCCGCTGTCCTTCATGGACATCTACGACAAGATGTGCTTCACCGTGTCCTCCGCCGGCGGCCGCCGCGGCGCGCAGATGGGCACGTTCGACGTCAGCCATCCCGACGTGCGCGACTTCATCCGCGCCAAGCGCGAGGACGGCCGGCTGCGCCAGTTCAACCTCAGCCTGCTGATCACCGACGACTTCATGAAGGCGGTCGAGGCCGACGCCGACTGGCCGCTGGTGTTCCCGGTGCACGTCAAGGAGCAGGACGACGTCGACCTCGGCGATCCGGCCAAGGTGGTCTGGCGCGAGTGGCCGACCAAGAAGAACTACGTCGTCCGCGACGACGGCCTGGTCGCCTGCCGCATCTACGGCCACGTCCGCGCGCGGCACCTGTGGGACATGATCATGGTCTCGACGTACGACTACGCCGAGCCGGGCTTCATCCTGATCGACCGCGTCAACGAGATGAACAACAACTGGTGGTGCGAGAACATCCGCGCCACCAACCCGTGCGGCGAGCAGCCGCTGCCGCCGTACGGCGCCTGCCTGCTCGGCTCGGTCAACCTCACCAAGTTCGTGCGCAAGCCGTTCACCGACGAGGCGTACTTCGACTGGGAGGAATACAAGGAAGTCGTGCGCGTGTTCACCCGCATGCTCGACAACGTGGTCGAGGTGAACGGCCTGCCGCTGGAGCAGCAGCGCAACGAGATCATGCGCAAGCGCCGCCACGGCATGGGCTTCCTCGGTCTCGGCAGCGCGATGACCATGCTGCGGATGAAGTACGGCTCCAAGGCGTCGCTCGAGTTCACCGAGCAGGTCTCGCGCGAGATGGCGGTGGCCGGCTGGGAGATGGGCCTGGCGCTGTCCGACGAGAAGGGCCCGGCGCCGATCATGGAGGAGGAGTTCGAAGTCACCGCCGAGATGCTGCGCAAGCGTCCGGAGATGAAGAAGGACGGCTGGAAGGTCGGCCAGAAGATCAAGGGCAAGCTGCTGCACGCGCGCTACAGCCGCTACATGCAGCGCGTTGCCAGCGTCGCCCCGGAGCTGGTGGAGAAGCTCGCCGAAAAGGGCGCGCGCTTCACCCACCACAGCTCGATCGCGCCGACCGGCACCATCTCGCTGTCGCTCGCCAACAACGCCTCCAACGGCATCGAGCCGTCGTTCGCCCACCACTACAGCCGCAACGTCATCCGCGAAGGCAAGAAGACCAAGGAGAAGGTGGACGTCTACAGCTACGAGCTGCTGGCCTACCGCCACCTGGTCAACCCGAAGGCGATGCCGTTCGCCGAGGAGCCGGAGGCGAAGCTGCCGGAATACTTCATCGCCGCCGACGACATCACGCCGAAGGAACACGTCGACGTGCAGGCCGCGGCACAGAAGTGGGTGGACAGCTCGATCTCCAAGACCGCGAACGTCCCGACCGATTACCCGTACGAGGACTTCAAGGACATCTACCGTTACGCCCACCAGCAGGGCCTGAAGGGCTGCACCACGTTCCGCTTCAACCCGGCCGCGTTCCAGGGCGTGCTGGTCAAGGAGAAGGACCTGGAGAACACGACCTACCGCTTCGAACTCGAAGACGGCCGCGTCGTCGAGGTGAAGGGCAACGAGGAGATCGAGTACGACGGCGAAGTGCACACCGCCGCCAACCTGTTCGATGCCCTGAAGGAAGGCTATTACGGCAAGTTCTGATGCCCCGACAGCAGTACAGAAAGTGCGACACGGCCGGGCGTGCCTGACGCCCCGCGCGGAACACGGGCCGGTTCCGCGCGCTTTCCCGGCCCCACGCGGCCACCGCCGCGCGTCGTGCATCACCACCTCTCGAGGAGGCAGCAGTCATGGGTAACGGCAACGGTGCGACGGCCACGCTTTCACAGGTCGTCGTCACGGTGAAAGAGACCGCCGGCGAGCTCGGCGCCACGCTGGCCCAGCACGCCGACGGCGCGGTGCATACCGCGCGGACCACGGCGGAAAAGGCGCGTGGCACCGTGCGCAAGGCCAAGGCCGGCGCGCGCAAGGCGGTGAGCAAGGTCAAGAAGAAGCTGGCGACGGTGTCGAAGACCGCGCGCGCCGAGGCGGACGAACTGCGCCGCCGCAAGGAAGCGCGCAAGACGGCGACGAAGGCGGCCAAGCCCGCGGCGAAGAAGGCGGCAGCGAAGAAGGCCACCGCCAAGAAGCCGCTCGCAAAGAAGGCCGCCGGCAAGAAAACCGCGCTGAAGAAGACCGTGACCAAGAAGCCGGTGGCCCGCAAGGCCGCCGGCAAGGCCCCGCTGAAGAAGGCGACCGCGAAGAAGACCGCACTGAAGTCGCCGGCCAAGAAGGCCGCGAAGAAGTCGGCGAAGAAGGCCGCGCGCCGCTGATCCACAACATCCCTCCCCCGTTCGCGGGGGAGGGCAAGGGCGGCAGCGCCCTCACCCCATTACCAAGAACACGAGCAGCACCAGGAGCAAGGCCGATGGCCGTCAAGATCGACAAGAAAATCAAGGGCTACAGCGTCGTCACCCCGGAAGACCGCGCCAAAGAGCAGGCGCAGGCCGAGGCCGCCGCGCGCCCGCAGGCCGAAGCCGCCGCGCCGGTGGACAACGTCATCCAGATGCACGAGCGCATCGAGCGCCCGGAAGTGCTGGTCGGCGCCACCTACAAGATCAAGTCGCCGCTGTTCGAGCACGCGCTCTACGTCACGATCAACGACATCGTGCTCAACGCCGGCACCGAGCACGAGCTGCGCCGTCCCTTCGAGATCTTCATCAACTCGAAGAACATGGACCACTTCCAGTGGATCGTCGCGCTCACCCGCATCATGTCGGCGGTGTTCCGCAAGGGCGGCGACGTCACCTTCCTGGTGGAGGAAATGAAGGCGGTGTTCGACCCGCGCGGCGGCTACTGGAAGCCGGGCGGCGTCTACATGCCGTCGCTGGTGGCCGAGCTGGGCAGCATCGTCGAGCAGCACCTCAAGTCGATCGGCCTGATCCACGACCCGGAGATGAGCGAGGCCCAGCGCGCGCTGATCGCCGAGAAGCGCGCCGCGTTCGAATCCCGCGCAAAAAAAAACAGTGACGTCAGCGCGGCCGAGGCCATCCAGGTCACCGGCGAAGGCGCCACGTTCCCGCCCAGCGCCACCATGTGCCACAAATGCAGCACCAAGGCGGTGGTGATCATGGACGGCTGTGCGACGTGCTTGAACTGCGGTTACAGCAAGTGCGGGTGATGCTTACTGACGCCCGCCGCAACGGCGTTGAAAAACAACATTGACTGTCAGGGAGGGCGGCACGATGTCTACTTCCGTTGCGATTAGCAGCGAGGGGCACGAGGATGTAGAGAGGCCAAGGCGTGATTGGTTTGGCTATGTGTTCACCACGGCAATTGGTCTGTTGATATCGGCGGGTATTGCTTCGTACCAGTCGTACTCTGCCGACAAAGAAGTAGCAGCTGCCGAACAAGAACGATCCAAGGCTGTGATCCAAAGCGCTGTCGCGATCGTAGAAGAACATGTCCTACACGGGCGGCCGGTGGATGGTGATCGACTCGTGAGGCTGATAGAGAAGAGGCGGCGGGATGAGCGTATATCGATCCCGATTTCGGTGTCGGACGTGGTCGAGAAAGCGGAGTTCAACATTGCAAGCAGCCATCACCTCTCTATCGAGCGCAAAGATCAGATCAAGCCAATTTTTGATGCGTTCTATGCTGAACAACGTAGTCGCGCGTTTAAGGCCTTTCCAGCCTCAGTGAGCAATGCGGCTATTGTTAACGACATCGCCATAAGTATTCAGCGTGGTCAATCAGCCGAAGCATTAACTGGCCTCAAGCGACTTGTAGAGGCTCACTCAAGGGAGCTTGCGGAGGCTAAGAGAGAGGCGAGGCCTACGATTTTCGATGGGGTAAGACGAATGCTCTCGTCGCCACTTAATGCGGGCATCTTTATTGTGGCCACTATCCTGTATTTTTTTGCGGCCTACCGCTTTCTGAACAGCTGGTCGTATCGGCGCTGGCGGAGACGGCATCGCTACTGGGAGTGACGGACGCCGGCCAGCGTAGCCCGGGTAAGCGAAGCGCACCCGGGCTTTCGGGCGGATAGGCTGGCGCGACCCGGGGGCGGGCTTTGCCCTTGCCCTGGCTACGCGAAACACACGTAAAGGGAGATGCACAGGGATGATGCGCTATCGACGTAATCGCGTTCCGGACGGCATGGTGAAAAACGCACGAAGCAATTTACACGCCGCTTTAGTGCTGGGCGTTGCCTTTGCTCTCGCCTCTTGCGGTGGGGGAAACCCATCAACACCGGCGCCAGCATCGACGGGCGCTGAGTCTCTCATCGAGCACGCAACTGTGCTGAAGGTGGATACATCGCGACAGGACACTCACATCGATGTTCGCCTTAAGACCGCGCTAAGCGAGGCTGAACTGGAGCAGCTAGCCCGGCAACTGCACAAGCGCGAGGGGGTGTCGACGAAGCACGCTCTCATAGGGTTCTATCTGCCCGAGCATGCGTTGGATCAAGGGGCTTGGGCAGTCGCGCAGATTGGGCCGGAGGGGACAAAGATCCAGCTCTTTGGCGCCACCGCCGAGCAATTGGCGAAAAGCCAACCGCCAAGGGTGACAGATGGCGAGCTCTTGGGTACCTGGCGAGATACCAACCCGATGTTTGCGGGGTGGGTGCAGCTGGTGAAGCGCCCCTCGGGGGTCACGATCGAGCGCACTCTTGCTGTTGGCGGCGATAAGCCCGGGCCGCATATGGTGGATCCGCTTCAGCCTCACAAAAACGACTCTCGGCGATTCGATGACGTCGAAGGCGAGAACGGCGAGTACTACGTTCTTACCGACGATGGCGCCCTCGAGCACCATGCGCCCGATCATTTGATCGCCCGGCATGAGCGGGTAACCGAATAATCAAGGTCGTGCGGCGGGTCATGACCCGCCTCCGGGCAGCCAGCGTAGCCCGGGTAAGCGAAGCACCGGGGCTTGGAGCAGTACTCTGACGAGCCCGTTACGACGAGAGCGCTTTGGTAAGCGGGCGACTCTCCGCAAGCAGGAATGGCGAACCTATGTTGAAGGTCCTAGGTGTCGGTCATGAGCGGCGCGGCTATTGAAGGGGTCTTTTACGAGAAGGGCTGGGGCGTCTACTTCGACGTCCGGCACGAAGGCCAGCTCCATCGATTTTCGATCAGCAAAGAGACACTGGGCACTCTTGGTCTGAGTCATAGGACGAAGCCCGCGTTTCCTGATGTGTTCGATGCCAACGCTGCAATCCTGCTAAAGGTTGCCGACGTCCTGGTTCGCACAAATCGGCTTGAGCGTAGGATCGGCGCGGGAGCTACCGAGATCCTCCCGGCGCACATCGCCGAAATCATGCGTCAATCCACGTAGCCCGGTAAGCGAAGCGCACCCGGGGCTTTGAACGGGTAGGCGGACGTGGCCCCGGGTGCGGGCTTCGCCCTTACCGGGGCTACGACAACGCGCAGCGACGGCGTGCGTGCCCGTACTTCTGCCGCGCAGCCCCGGGTGCGGGCTGCGCCCTTACCCGGGCTACGACAACTGCGCAGCGACAGCGTGCGTGCCCACACGCTGCCGTGCCAGCCGGTAGAGCTAGTCGCGGAGCACATGCTCCCAGTACGGCGTATCGCCGAACTGCGCACGCAGGAAGTCGATGAAGGCGCCGGTCTTGCGCGGCTGGTGGACGCGTGCGGTGGTCATCGCATAGATGCCATGGCTGGGGATCTCCCATTCCGGCAGAAGCGCGACCACTTCCCGCTGCCGCAGGGCTTCGGCCGCGGCGAACAGCGGCATCCGCGCGACACCGGCCCCACAGCGCACCATGTTCAACATCGCCAGGCTGCTGTTGACGCGCACGCGACCGGCCACGGGGACGCGCTCGACCGTGTCGCCCTTGGTGAAGTCCCACTGATCGCCGGTGCTCGACAGCGAATACAGCACGCACGGGTGCTCGCTCAGGTCGGCGGGGCGGCGGATCGGAGCGGCGGTCGCGAGATAGGCGGGGCTTGCGACCACCACGTTGCGGTTGCGGCCGATGAGCGATGCCGACAACGACGAATCCTGCAATTGCCCGATGCGGATGGCGACGTCGAATGCGCCGCCGATGAGGTCGACGACGCGATCGTCGAGCACCAGGTCGACCTGCACCTCGGGGAACGCCTCGCAGAACGCGTGGATCTTCGGCGCGAGGTGGACGATGCCGAACGACATCGGCGCGTTGATCCGCAACGTGCCGCGCGGCGCGGCGCGAAGCGAGGTGGCGGCGTCTTCGGCTTCCTGCAGTGCCGACCACGCCGCCATCGCATGCGGAAGCGCGGCACTTCCGGATTCGGTCAGCGACAGCCGCCGCGTGGTGCGGTGGAACAGCTTGACGCCCAGGCGCCGTTCCAGGCGCGCGACCGCCGCGCTCACCATCGTCTTGGAGACGCCCAGCCTCCGCGCGGCCGCGGAGAAGCCGAGCGAATCGGCGACAGCCGCGAACACGACCATGTCGTCGAGGCCGGCCGCCAGGCGTCTATTGTCCATAACGGCAAACAATATTTCCGCGTTGGGCCGGATTATCAAACAGTCCGGGCTGCCCTAGCGTTCCGTCTGTCAGTCGGAGGCTTGGTATGTCGTCAGTCCCGAGCAAGCGGATCTGCCCTTCCGGGGCCCGCCGGGTTGCTCTGGACCGGGCCGGCGCGGCGGCGGTGCTGATCGCCTTCGCCCACGGCCAAAGCCTTGCGCTGACGCGCAGCCCTCCGTGCCCCCGGTGCTGTCCCGTGCCTTCGCTCCATGCGGCGCACGGCGGCGGATGACGGATGCCGACGCTTCTGGACCCCGGCGCCGGATCCGGCGCCTCCACCCAACGCCAACGAGAAACCGCCATGAAACTCAGCCTCAAAGCCGGCCTGGCTTCCACCGTGCTCGCTGCCGTCCTGTTCCCGCTGTCGGGTAACGCGGCCCCCGAAGTGGGCGTGAGCCCGTGGGGCAAGGACGACCAGATCGGCACCCTCAACATGATGACCGACGAATCGCGCGCGGCCGTTCTACTGCGCATCGCCGGCGGACGCGTGTACGACCTCGGCACCGAGTACCACAAGGACATGCCCAGCTGGTCGCTGCTCGGCGACCCGACCTACCAGATCTGGATGACCCACACCCCGCAGGGGACGGTGGTCGACGACGTGCTCGGCTTGGGCAAGGCGATGCACCAGAAGGTGTCCTACTCCGGCGATGCGGTGCTGATGTACACCCACACCGGCACGCACATCGACTCGCTCTCGCACTTCGGCCTGAACGGTCGCATCTGGAACGGCTTCCACCATGCCGAACACCAGGGCGACGTGGGCTGGAAGAAGGGCGGAGCGGAACAGATTCCGCCGATCGTGGCGCGCGGCGTGCTGATCGACGTGGCCGCCAGCAAGGGCGTCGACGTGCTGCCCGACAGTTACCTGATCACGGCGCGCGATCTCCAGGACGCCCTCCGCAAGCAGGGGCTGTCCTTGCAGCCAGGCGACGCCGTGTTCATCCGCACCGGACGCATGCGGATGATCGGCGACCCGGACGCCTACATGCGCAACGAGCCGGGGATCGGGCTTGAAGCCGCGCGCTGGCTCGCCGAAGAGAGCAGGGTGATGCTGGTCGGCAGCGACAACCTCAGCATCGAGGTGTTCCCCGTCGAGACGGCCGACAACTGGGTGCCGGTCCACACCTACCTCGAAGCGGAGCGCGGCGTGGCGATGATGGAAGCCGTGGACCTCGAGGCGTTGTCGCGCGACCGCGTCTACGAATTCGCCTTCATCGGGGCCAGCCTGAAGCTTCGCGGCGCATCCGGTGCGCCGATGCGCCCGATCGCGCTCCCGCTTCGACCGGCCCGGAAGCGCTGACCGTCCGGCAGGCGCGAGGCGGGCCCCGCCTTCGCGCCGCCGCCGCCGCTGATCGGCGACACTGTCGCCCCCACGTCGCCGGTCCTCGTATGTCCCGCCACTCCAAGATCAAGCGCCAGGCACGCCTCAAGCGCGAGGGCGGCCGCCCGATCCGTCGGCTCGGTGCGCCGCTGCAGCCGCACGCCAAGCTGGTGGACGACGCGGGCCATGTGGTTGGCGGCGGTGGACTGCGCGACCGCGAGTGGCAGCTGCTGCTCGGCGGGCGGGTGGTGACCGCGACCGAAAGCCCGGCGTTGCTGCTGGCGATGCTGCGGCACACCCAGGCGGTGCTGCGCGACGAGCGCGCGCTGAAGCTGGAAGTCTCGCCCGAGCTGCTGAACGCGGCGACCGCCGAAGCGGAGGCGCACGGTCACACGCTGGAGGCGCATCTGGCGCTGCTCGAACAGGAACGCGCCGAGCGGGATAGCGACGCCAGCGATCCGGCGTCGCTGCGCCACTGAGCGCGCCACGCTCGCCGTGCCAGTTCGACCGCTGATCGCATGCTGCTGATTCCGATCGGTCGTGCCGGCAGGCAACTGACGTTCGATGCCGGCGAGCCGCACCACTGCGCAACGTGCGGCGAAGCGCGCGACTTCCAGCTGCGGCTGCTTTACGAATGGGGCTCGCTGTTCTACCTGCCGGTCTGCGTCACCGAGCGCCGGTACCAGCTGGTGTGCCCGGTGTGCCAGCACGGCTGGGTCGTCGAGCGGCGATCCGCGGAGGCGGTGCTGGGTGGCGATCCGATTCCGTGGCGGCACCGCAACGGCTGGATGATCCTCACGGCCATCGCGCTCGTGATCGGCACGGCGATCGCGCGCCGGCAGGGGTGGCTGTGAGCCGAGCGCGCGGTGACGTCGCGTGGGCGGAGCGGAGTACGATTCCGCCGCGGGCCCGATACGTCGAGGGCAGGGCCACGGGCCATTGCGGAGGTGTCATGGACGGCAATTCCCCAGCGCAGTTCTCTTACGCCGAGCTCGAGCGGCGCATTCGGGCGATGCCTGAGGGGCCAGCGGCTGAGTACGCACCGTCAGCCCTCGTGACGCCGTTCGCGATGGTGGGCGCCGCAGGGCTGCTGCTTGGTCTGCTGCCGTCCCTGCTGATCGAGTTCATCGCACCGCGCGAGTGGATGGTTTGGGTTCCACGGGCCGGTGGCGTGTTGGCGCTGGTCGGCTTCGGCCCCGGCATGGTTCGCGGTTTGCGGCTGATCGTTCGCGGCCTGCGGCGGTGGCGTCCGGAGATGATCGAGCAGCTGGATTACGACTTCGCGCAGTTTCGCGCGTTGATCGGCGAGCTGGCCGAACTGCCGGAACGCGAGCTTCGCGAGCGGCATGCATTCCTGCAGACCGCGCAGCAGCGGCTCACGGCGAAACAGGGCTTCCTGGTGGGCAGCGTGGAGAAGATCGGCATCCTGCCGGTCCTGCTGTCGGTGTTCCTGTACCTGCGCAACACCGACGATCTCACCGCGATGCCGTTCTGGCAGGCGGCGCTGGCATCCGGCCTTCTCATCCTCTGGTTGCTCGCCACCACGGTGTCGCTGATGCGCCTGCGGATGCAGCTGTTCGAGCTGGTGCTCGATGAGGCGATCAGGCAGCAGGCTGCGCGCGCTCCGGTACGCTAGCGGCTCCCCGCGCATCCCGACAAAGGTACGACGATGAATCCGGCCCTCCTGCTGACCATCCTGCTGGTGCTGATCGCGGGCGGGATGGTCGCGCTGCAGGCGCCGACCAACGTGATGCTCGCCAAGGCGGGCGGCTCGCCGGTGCTGGCCGCGCTGATCTCCTTCGCGGTGGGCACGGCCACGCTGCTGGTGGTGTGGCTGGCGAGCGGAAACCGGCCGGGGCTGGCGCCGTTCGCGGCGTTGCCCTGGTACGCGTGGATCGGCGGCGTGTACGGCGCGATCTTCGTGGCCGTGGCCGCGTTCGCTGCGCCGCGGATTGGACTGGCCGCGCTCATCACCATCGGCATCGCCGGTCAGATCCTGATGGCGCTGTGGCTGGACCACTTCGGCGCGCTCGGCATGCCGCGCATGCCGATCAGCCCGGCGCGCATCGCCGGCGCGCTGCTGGTGGTGGTCGGCGTGGTGCTGGTGCGGCGCGGCTAGTCGAGGATGTCGGCGACCACGTCGCCGACCAGCCCACGAAGCGAAGGCTTGCGCAGTTGCGCGCGCTCGGCGCGCGCGCCCGCCACGTAGAACACGTGGGCGAAGAACAGCACGACCACCGCGACCACCAGCGAGAACAGCGACGCGAACGGGATCATTGCGATGCCGAACGTGCAGCCGAACCAGCCGAGGTGGTGGCCGATGCAGCCCCACCCGCCGGCGTAGACCAGCGCGAGCGCACCGCCCACCAACCCCAGCAGCGACAGCAGCGTCCATCCCAGCGCGAGCAGGCGGACGATGCCGAGAACGGGATGGCGCGGCTGGATGGTGGTCATGGCGGGGGTACCGGGTTCGCGCCCTCGGATGCGCGAGCCTAGCCGGACGGTGGCCGTGGGCAAAGGGGTGAGATGGCGGGTGGACGACTTCGTGTTCGCTTCACATAGCGCCCTTCGCGCCTTCATCGGTGCGGTGGAAGCTTCGGCGGCGACCGGGCGGGTGTCCCCGGTCACGAAGCAGGCACGACACCTCACTCATGCACGGAGACCGGCCATGGCCAGCGATATGCAACACGGAAGCGGGCGGCGCAGGCATCGCGCGAGCTGGGCGGTGTGGGGCACCGCCGCGCTGATCCTGCTGCTGCCGGCGGTGGCGATGCAGTTCACCGACGAGGTGAACTGGGACGAGACCGACTTCATCGTGATGGGCGCGCTGCTGTTCGCGGCCTGCGGCACCTACGAGCTGGCGGCGCGGACGATGCGCGACGGGTTCTACCGGGCGGGCGTGGGCGTCGCGGTGGTCGCGGCGTTCCTGCTGGTCTGGATCAACCTGGCGGTCGGCATCATCAATTCGGAAGACGATCCCGCCAACCTGGTGTTCGGCGGCGTGCTCGGCGTCGGGCTGGTGGGCGCGCTGATCGCGCGCTTCCGCCCGCACGGCATGGCGCGGGGGATGGTGGCGGTGGCGATCGCGCAGGGGCTGGCCGCGCTGTTCGCGCTGTGGATGGGGCAGGGCGAGGACGGCTTGCTCGCGGCCGCGATCTTCGTGCCGCTGTGGCTCACCTCGGCGTACCTGTTCGGCAAGGCCGCGGAACGCGGGCAGCGCGCGGCCGGTGTGGTGGGGACACCGCGATGACCTCGGCCGGGAAACGCAAGCTGCATACCGCGCTGTCGCTCGGCATTGCCGGCACCGGTGGCCTGCTGGTGTGCGCGATGGTGCTGACCGAAGGCGAGCCGGGCGCGCTCCCGCTGGCGCTGGTCGTGATCGGCGTCGTGTGGTTCGTCATCGCGCGCGCACGCTATCGGCAACGCGGGTGATCGGGGCGGCCACCGGCAATCACTTGCGTTCGAACGCCACCACCGACACCTGGCTCGAACGCACCACGCCGACGATGCGGCCGTCGCGGCGCAGGAAGCGCAGGTCGATCCAGTCCGAGGTGAAGCGGTCCGGTGCAATCGGTACGAACTCGCGCGGGCCGGTGTCCCATGGTTCCACGATCGCGAACAGGCGGCCGTCCTTCAGCGTGACCTGCATCGTGCGCCGACTGCGGACGTTGGCGACGTATTCGCCCACGTACTCCGCGAGCGGCAGCGGATGCGGCTTGACCGGCGTGCGCGCGTCGCCGATGAGGCGGACCAGGATGTCGCTCGCGATTGCGTCCTCGCTGAACGGGCCGGTGGTGTTGGTGAGCACCGCGATCGCGATGCGTTGCTCGGGCAGATAGGCCGAGTAGGACATGTAGCCGGGGAACGTGCCGCCGTGGAAATACGCGCGGTGGCCGGCGACGCGGTCGGCGACCACCAGCCCGAGTCCGTAGCGCAGCGGCGTGCCGTCGGCGAGCCGTCCGGGCGTGGTCATCTCGCGGTAGAGCGCGCGGTCCAGCACCTTGCCGGTGTGCAGCGCGTTCACCCAGGTCGCCATGTCGCGCGCGGTGGAGCGCAGCCCGGCATTGCCGTGGATCAGTTCGTAGGCGTGATACGGCGCGCGCACGAGCTTGCCCTCGTTGAGCTCGTACGGCATCACCAGCCCCGGCACGATCTCCTGGTTGAGGCTGGCGCGCGAGCCACGCATGCCCAGCGGTGCAAAGATCTCGCGCTCGATGTAGTCGCCCCACGCCTGCCCGGTGAGCTTCTTCACCAGCATGGCGAGCAGCAGGTAGCCGGTGTTGGAATACGCCTGCGCGGCGCCGGGTTCGAACGCGAGCGGCTGGTCCCTGACGAGCGCCAGCACCGCCTCGGGCTGCACGTTCTGCGAGGCCAGCGCGTCGAACGCGGGCACCACCGTGAACTCGGGCACGCCGGAGGTATGCGTCAGCATCTGCCGCAGCGTGATCCGCTGGCCCACCTGGATCGGCAGCGCATCCGGCAGATGCTTCGCCAGCGGATCATCGAGCGCGAGCCTGCCTTCGCCGGCCAGCCGCAGGATCGCCGCCGCGGTGAACGGCTTGGCGTCTGAGGCGATCTCGTAGACCGCATCACGCGGGGTGGCCGTGTCGAGCTCGATGTAGCCCTTGCCGTACGACTTTTCCAGAACCAGCTTGCCGTCCTGCAGGATCGCTACCGAGAAGCCGGCGATGCCTTTTTCGAGCCACTGATCCGCCGCCTGGTCGCTGGCCCGTTCGACGGCCTCCGGTGTGAGCGGCGATGCTGCGCGCGCGGCCGGCGTGGATAGGGCCAGCAACGGCAGGGCCAGCAGGGCCGAGGCCAGCAGGCCGCGCAGGGCCCGCAGTTGGCGGTTCTGGGTCGCGCTCATCGCCATCTCGCTCTCCTGGCTGGGCCGCTCGCGGGTGCGCAACCACCGCGCCCGTGTGGAACGGGAT
>DASQMI010000098.1:0-82361 GCA_035645555.1 Lysobacter sp.
AGCGTTCCGGCGCATCCTCGTGCAGTTCGTCGGGGCTGCGCCACGGCAGCCGCGTCGCCTCGCCGACCCGCGCCGCGTCGGCGACGATCGCTTCCAGCCACGCGGCGTGTTCGGTTTCCGCAACCGCCACGCACTCGCCGCTGACCCGGTCGCGCAGCACCGCGGCCGGACAGCGCAGCGCCAGCGCGACCGGCACCGCGCCGGGTGCGCCGGGCAGACGCAGCACCGGTTCCACCTCGCCCGCCAGTTCGTAGGCGAGCAACAGCGCCCAGCCGCCGCGGAACGGCCAGCGCGACGCTTCGCGCGGTATACGCGACGCGCGCCACGCGTCATCGAGCGCCTGAAGGAAGCCGGTGCCGAGCGCGCGGCCGCTGCCGTCGCGGGTGACGCCGTCACGATCGCGGCGCAGCAACTCGCCGCTGGCGACCAGCAGCAGGTCCCAGCGCCCCTGCGCGGTGCCATGCGCGCTGGACTCCAGCAGCACCGGATAACGCGCGGGGTGCAGCCGGTGCAGCGCCAGCAGGTCGGGGCCGCCGGGCAGCGCGCGGGTGACGATCATGGGTGGGATTCGGGATTGGAGATTCGGGATTGGGGAGAACGAAGCGGCAATGCGCTCATCCCGAATGCCGAATCCCCAATCCCTGCTTGTCAAAGCCGCCGGAACACCAGCGTGCCGTTGGTGCCGCCGAAGCCGAAGCCGTTCGACATTGCCACGTCGATCTTCGCCTCGCGCGCCACGTTCGGCACGTAGTCGAGATCGCAGCCCTCGCCCGGCTCGTCGAGGTTGATGGTCGGCGGGATGATGCCGGAGTGCAGCGCCATCACCGAGAAGATCGCCTCCGCGCCGCCGGCCGCACCGAGCAGGTGGCCGATCATCGACTTGGTGGAGCTGACCATCGTGCGGTACGCGTGGTCACCGAGCGCACGCTTGATCGCCAGCGTCTCGGCGACGTCGCCGAGCGGCGTCGAGGTGCCGTGCGCGTTGAGATAGCCCACCTGGTCGGGGTTGAGCCCGGCATCCTTCAGCGCGGCGACCATGCAGCGCGCCGCGCCCTCGCCGTCCTCGCTCGGCGCGGTCATGTGGTAGGCGTCGGAGCTGGCGCCGAAACCGGCGAGCTCGCAGTAGATGCGCGCGCCGCGCTTCTTCGCGTGCTCGTACTCCTCGAGCACGAGCACGCCGGCGCCGTCGCCCAGCACGAAACCGTCGCGGTCCTTGTCCCACGGACGCGACGCGCGCGCCGGCTCGTCGTTGCGGGTGGACATCGCCTTCATCGCGCAGAAGCCGCCCATCGAGGTCGGCGAGGAGCCGCGCTCGGCGCCGCCGGCGAGCATCACGTCGGCGTCGCCGTACTGGATCATGCGCATCGCCATGCCGATCGAGTGGTTCGACGTCGCGCACGCCGACACCGCGGAGAAGTTCGGCCCCTTGATGCCGGTCAGCAGCGACACCTGGCCAGGCAGCATGTTGATGATCGTGCTCGGCACGTAGAACGGCGACACCTTGCGCGGCCCACCCTCGTGGTAGCGCACGGTCTGTTCCTCGATGCCCAGGATGCCGCCGATGCCGGAACCGATCAGTGCGCCGGTGCGTTCGGCATTGGATTCGTCAACGGTCAGTCCAGCGTCCTCGATCGCCATCAGCGACGCGGCCACGCCGTAGTGGATGAACGGATCCATCTTCTTCGCGTCCTTCGAGCTCACCCAGCGGGTGACGTCGAAGTCGCGGATTTCGCCGGCGATGCGGGTGGCGAAGCCGGTGGCGTCGAAATGCGTCACCGGACCGATGCCCGAGCGGCCGTTGACGATGCCGTCCCAGGTGGTGGCGAGGTCGTTGCCGAGCGGGGAGACGATGCCCATCCCGGTGACCACAACGCGTCGTTTCGACATGACGGACTCCAGAGTGTGTCGTGACCTCGCCGGTGCGTCACCGGCGCATCCCACGGTCCGTGCGGGGCACGGCACCGGCAACTGTCCACGGGCCGCGGCTGCGGCTCATGGGGTACGGGGCCGTACGTGGCCCCGCAAATGCGCGGGGCCGCGTAAACGCGGCCCCGGGCGGCGGCAGGCACGCGTCGGACGCGGCACCCGCCGGCGTTCGACTCAGGCCTTGACGTGCGCCTTGATGTAGTCGATCGCCTGCTGGACGGTGGTGATCTTTTCCGCTTCCTCGTCCGGGATCTCGCACTCGAACTCTTCCTCGAGGGCCATCACGAGCTCGACGGTGTCGAGCGAGTCCGCGCCGAGGTCGTCGACGAACGAAGCGTTGTTGGTGACTTCCTCTTCCTTAACGCCAAGCTGTTCAACGACGATCTTCTTGACGCGCTCTTCGATGCTGCTCATTGGTGGCTCCTCTCGGGAGGGTTGAATCAAAGGGATAGTGTAGTGGAAACCGGGGCCGGCCACCGCAACGGCCGGGGTGGCCCGCCCGGCTACGGCATGTACATGCCGCCGTTGACGTGCAGCGTCTCGCCGGTGATGTAGGCCGCGGCCGGACCGGCGAGGAACGCCACCGCGCGTGCGATGTCGGCCGGCTCGCCGAACCGGCCGAGCGCGATCTGGCCGAGCATCGCGTTCTTCGCGTCCTCCGGCAGCGTGCGGGTCATGTCGGTGTCGATGAAACCCGGCGCGACCACGTTGACGGTGACGTTGCGGCTGCCGATCTCGCGCGCGAGCGACTTGCTGAACGCGATGATGCCGGCTTTTGCCGCGGCGTAGTTCGACTGGCCGGCGTTGCCGGTCACGCCGATCACCGAGGCGATGTTGATGATGCGGCCCTTGCGCGCCTTCATCATCCCGCGCATCACCGCCTTGCAGGTGCGATAGACGCTGGTCAGGTTGGTATCGAGGATGGCCTGCCAGTCCTCGTCCTTCATCCGCATCAGCAGGTTGTCGCGGGTGATGCCGGCGTTGTTGACCAGGATGCTGATCGGACCGACGTCCTTGGAGATCGACTCGATCAGCGCATCGACCGCGGCCGCGTCGGTGACGTTCAGCACGCGGCCCTGCCCGCCGCGCGCGCCCAGCCGCTCGCCGATCGCGGCGGCGCCGCTTTCGCTGGTGGCCGTGCCGATCACGGTGGCGCCCTGCGCCGCCAGTTCATCGGCGATCGCGGCGCCGATGCCGCGGCTGGCGCCGGTGACGAGCGCGATCTCGCCTTGCAACGATAGGGTCATGGCAACTCCGGTGGAATGCACCGCCCTGGGGCGGCGCGTGGAAGATCAGGCGGCGGCCCACTCGGCGAACGCGGCGTCGAATTCCGCTGGCGTCCCCAGCGCACGCGCGTCCACCGCCTTGTCGATGCGCTTCACCAGGCCGGTGAGCACTTTGCCCGGACCGCACTCGGCGATGCGGGTCGCGCCGCTGGCGACCAGCGCCTGCACGCAGTCGGTCCAGCGCACCGGCAGGTAGAGCTGGCGCACCAGCGCGTCGCGGATCGACTCGACGTTGTCGCGCACCTGCGCGTCGACGTTCTGCACGATCGGCAGCTGCGGCGCGCGCCACGCCAACCCGCTCATCGCATCGCTCAGGCGGTTGGCCGCCTCGCGCATCAGCGGCGTATGCGAGGGCACGCTGACCGCGAGCTTGACCGCCTTGCGCACGCCGCGCTCGGCGAGCAGCGCGAGCGCGCGGTCGACCGCGGCGGCATGGCCGCCGATGACGATCTGTCCGGGCGAATTGAAATTGGCCGGCACCACCACTTCGTCGCCGGACGCCGCAGCGCAGACCTCCTGCACCAGCGCGTCGTCCGCCCCCAGCACGGCCGCCATCGCGCCGGTGCCAGCCGGTGCTGCGTCCTGCATCAGCTGGCCGCGCAGGCGCACCAGCCGTGCGCCGTCGGCGAGCGTGAGTGCTCCGGCGGCGACCAGCGCGGTGTATTCGCCGAGGCTGTGCCCCGCGAGCTGCGCCGGCTGCGCGCCGTCTCGTGCCTGCCACAGGCGCCACACCGCGATCCCGGCGGCGAGCAGCGCCGGCTGGGTGAACTCGGTGCGGTTGAGCTGGTCCTCCGGCCCCTGCTGGGCCAGCGCCCACAGGTCCACGCCGGCCCCGTCGCTGGCCTCGGCGAAGCTGTCGCGCACGATCGCGTCGCGCTCGGCCAGCTCGGCCAGCATGCCGAGCGATTGCGAGCCCTGCCCGGGAAACACGAAGGCGAGTTGCGTTGCGGTCACGCGCGGTTCCGGCGAAAAAACGGAGCGCGATGATACGGGCTGGTGCGCGGGATTGTCTGTACCGCTGCGTACGTTGCATGCCCGCGGCGCGGGCATGCCGCAGACGGGCTCAGTAGCGCAGCAGCGCGGCGCCCCAGGTGAAGCCGCCGCCGAACGCCTCCAGCAGCAGCAGCTGGCCGCGCTGCACGCGGCCGGAGCGGATCGCCGCGTCGAGCGCGAGCGGAACCGAGCCGGCCGACGTGTTGCCGTGCTTGTCGACGGTGACGACCACGCGGTCCATCGGCATGTCCAGCCGCTTGGCGGTGGCCTCGATGATGCGCAGGTTCGCCTGGTGCGGAATCAGCCAGTCGATGTCGTGGCGGTCGAGGCCGTTGGCCTCCAGCGTTTCCTCGACCACGGAATCGAGCGCCTTGACCGCGTACTTGAAGACTTCGTTGCCGGTCATCAGCACGCGCACGCCGGCGTTCTTCTCGCCGGGCTTGAAGCCGACCGAGACGCCGACCGGATTCCACAGCAGCTCCTTCTTCGCGCCGTCGGCGTGCAGGTGGGTGCTGAGGATGCCGGTCTCACGATCGGCCTTGAGCACCACTGCGCCGGCGCCATCGCCGAACAGCACGCAGGTGGAGCGGTCCTCCCAGTCGAGCATGCGGGTCAGCGTCTCGGCGCCGACCACCAGCGCGGTCTTCACCGTGCCGGCGCGAATGAACTGGTCGGCGACGGTGAGCGCGTAGATGAAGCCGGAGCAGGCGGCGTTGACGTCGAACGCACCGCAGCCGCTCGCACCCAGCCGCGCCTGCAGCAGGCAGGCGGTGGACGGAAAGATCAGATCCGGCGTGGTGGTGCCGACGATGATCAGGTCGAGGTCGGCGGCGCTGACGCCGGCCGCCTCCATCGCGCGGGTGGCGGCCTGGAACGCGAGGTCGCAGGTGGTTTCGCCGTCGGCGGCGACGTGGCGCTCGCGGATGCCGGTGCGCGCGGTGATCCATTCGTCGCTGGTCTCGACGAAACGCGCAAGGTCGTCGTTGGTCAGCACTTTCTCCGGCAGGTAGCTGCCGGTCCCCGCGATGCGGGAATAGATACGTTCGCTCATCACCGCTCCAGCGACGCCGCCGCCAAGCGCGTCGGGGCGCTTGCGCGGCGCAGGGGAGTGACGCTTGTGGACCGGCGTCGCCGGCCGGACGTCTGACCGTCCCCTCTTCCGGTCAGATCACGAAGGCGGATGGCGCGCGCCGTGCGGACACGGCGCCGGCGCTCATTCCTCGTCGACGATCTTGGTCTTCGGCTCGACCACGCGACGGCCGCGGTAGTAACCGTCGGCGGTCACGTGGTGGCGCAGGTGCGTCTCGCCGCTGGTCGGATCGGTGGCGAGCTGCTTGCTCTTGAGCGCGTCGTGCGAGCGGCGCATGCCACGCTTGGACGGGGTGACGCGGGACTTCTGAACGGCCATGGTCTTGCTCCAGGTGAATCGTTGTGTCGCGCGGGCTCGCGCTCGGATGTGGGCTCGCGCGCGCGGCGCGACTAACTCGGTTTCTTCTTCAGCGCTTCCAGCGCGGCGAAGGGGTTGGCGCGCGGCGCCTCGTCCTCGGACGGAGACCACTCGCGCTCGACCGCTTCGCTGCCCGGCGCCACCGGCACCGCCGGCACCGCCAGGATCAGCTCGTCCTCGACCAGTTCCGCCGGGCTGAGCATGCCGTCCTCCGGCACCAGCAGCGGTTCGTAACCGGCCGGCAGCGAGGCCTCCTCGGCCTCGTCGCGGATCAGCCCCAACCGCTGCACGATCCGCACCGGCAGCAGGAAGCGCTCCAGGCTGCGCTGGCACGCCAGCGGCAACTCGGCTTCCGCCTGCAGCTCGACGTACGCCACCTGCAGCGCGTCGCGATCGAACTGCAGCGAATAGCGCACCATGCCTTCGCCGTCGAGCAGAAGATCGCCCAGCCGCGACAGCGCGGACAGCGGCAGCTGTCCTTCGACGCCACGCCGGGCCGACACCATGCGCCAGGCGTCCAACGCGTCGGGCAAGCGCCCTGCCGGAGTTCCCGCTGACATAAGGCGCGAAATGGTAGGGACCGCCCCCGAATGTGTCAAACCGGACGTTCACGCGGGCGCTCGCGCTTGACCCCGCCGACACATCATTTGCGGAGAATGCGGGCGGTCACGCAGACTTCCTCCCTCCACCACCATCCCCGCCGCCCTGGTCACATCCCTGCTCGTGCTGCTCGGTCTGCTCGCGGTCGCCGCCGCGGGTCTGCTGCTGGTCCGCGCCTACCGACCGACCCGGCGCGAACGCGCGCTGCGGCAGGTGCTGGATGCCGCCGATGCGCTGGAAGACCGGCTGCGGGTGGCGCGCGCCGAGATCGAGGCGGTGGTGGGCGAGCGCGACCGCGACCCGGTCGGCGACGCGCTGCGCGAGATGCTTCGGCAGCGGCTGTGGCTGCGCGACCACGGCGCCAGCGCCAGCATCGAACAGCTCGACCGGGTGCGCGCCACCATCGACCACGCGCGCGGTCGCATCGACGACCAGCTCGACCAGATCGAGCGCGCCCGCGCGCCGCTGACCTGAACGGCTGAACCGGCCGGCTCCGTCTCCGCCCGGCGATAATCCGCCGGATGGCCGCGCTGATCCTCGCCTCCACTTCCGTCTACCGCCGCGAACTGCTCGCGCGCCTGCGCCTGCCGTTCGATGTCGAACGCCCGCACGTCGACGAAGCCCCGCTCGAGGGCGAGGCGCCGCTGGCGCTGGCGCAGCGGCTGGCGCGGGCCAAGGCGCTGGCGGTGAGCGCGCGCCACCCGGATGCCTGGGTGATCGGCTCCGACCAGGTCGCCGCCCTCGGCGAACGCGCGCTCGGCAAGCCGGGCGGGCGCGACGCCGCGATCGCTCAGCTGGCGTCGATGAGCGGCCGCGCGGTGGCGTTCCATACCGCGGTGTGCCTGGCGCGCGGCGGCGAGGCGGTCGGCACGGCGCTGGACACCACCACCGTGCGGTTCCGTCAACTCGACGCGGCGGCGATCGCGCGCTACGTCGACGCC
The DNA here is from genome assembly GCA_035645555.1 of Lysobacter sp. Classification (GTDB taxonomy): domain Bacteria; phylum Pseudomonadota; class Gammaproteobacteria; order Xanthomonadales; family Xanthomonadaceae; genus Lysobacter_F. Next base: position 7,194 of record DASQMI010000098.1, read on the forward strand.
GAGCAGCCGTTCGACTGCGCCGGCAGCTTCAAGTCGGAAGGGTTCGGCATCGTGCTGTTCGAGGCGATCGAAAGCCGGGATCCGACCGCGCTGGTCGGCCTGCCGCTGATCGCGACCGCGGCGCTGCTGCGCGCGGCCGGCTTCGCCCTGCCCTAGCCGCGCTCAGTCGAACGTCACCGGCTGCTCCGGCCACGCCTCGATACTGCCGTCGCGGCCGTGCAGGCGGAGGCCGAGCCAGTGCCGGCCCGGGCCCCGGCCGCGCGCATCGACCGCCGCCTCGAAGCCGACATCCGGCTGCGCCGGGTCGTTGGAGAACGGCCAGCGCGCGCGCGGCCCGTCGTGGCGCAGCCCGTAGCGCGCGGTGGCGACGGTGCGGCCGTCCAGCGTCACCTCGATGCGGGCGATTCCGGCGCCGTCCTTGAACGCCCAGCCGCGCACCACGAACCGGCGAGGGACGCGCTCGCGCGCGGCCGGCGCGTCGATCCACGCCATCGCCGGCGACGCGCAGGCACCGCGCCGTTCACGTTCGATCACGAACAGCGCGAACCGCTGGCGGCCGTGGTCGACGTCGACGAAGCGCGCCGCCGGCAGCGGGCCGACCTTTGCGCACAGCGCGTGGTAGTAGGCCGGCAGGTCCTTCAGGCGGACGTCGGAGATTCCCGCCACCAGCAGCACCGGCGGCGTCCAGTCGCGCGCGCCGGTGGCGTGCAGGCCCCACAGCTTCAGCTGCGGCGCGCGCCCGTGCTTGTGGTTGAGCGGGTGGTCGAGCACCGCGATGTCCGGATCACCGAGCGCGAACCCGAGCTGCGCGCCGACCTTGAAGTTGTCCGCGACCACGCGCGTGCCTGGCGGCAGCCGCGCGAGCGTCGCGCGGGTCGCCTCGGCCAGCGGCGCCCAGCCGGCGAAGTTGTACGGATAGAACTTGTGCGCGGCCATCCGCGCGCGCAGCGTCGGCGACGCCACCGCGGCATACCCGCCGAGCGCGAGCAGCAGGCCGGCGCCGGCCACGCCCAGCGTCGCCACGCGCCACCCGCGCGGCCACGCGGCCAGCACCCGCGGCGCCAGCGGCAGCAGCGCCAGATAGCCCGGCAGCGGCCAGTGGAAGCTGACACGCTCGTTGTCGGCGAAGAAGCCGAGCGCGAAGAAACCGAGCACGGTCAGCCCGCCGAGGGCGGCCAGATAGCGTTCGACCGGCAGCGCGCCGCGCCAGCCGCGTCGTGCCGCCAGCAGCAGAGCCGCGAGCAGCAGCGGGGTCACCACCAGCGCCTGGATCGCCACGAACCACAGCCCGTCGGCATGGAACGCCCACGGATGGCGGTCGACCAGCTGGAAGCGCAACCCCGCGTCGGCGTTGCGCAGGTTCCACAGCACCAGCGGCGCCCACGCCGCCGCGCCGACCGCCACCGCGGCCCACACCCACGCGTTGCGCAGTGCGCGCCGTCCTTCGGGCACCAGCGGCAGCGCGGCGAGGCCGACCGCGATCACGCCGAGGAAGCGGTAATGGCTGAGCGCGCCGATCGCGAGCCCGAGCGCCAGCTCCAGTGCCGCCGCCGCGCTCACCCGGCGCAGCAGGCGCGCGCCGGCGTCGATGCATAGCACGGTCGCGAGTGCCATCGGCACGTCCGGCAGCGCGAGCAGGCCGAGCGTGCCCAGCAGCGGCAGCAGTAGCGCCAGCACACCGGCCTGCCAGCCGGTGCGCGCACCGAACTCGCGCGCGGCCAGCCGCGCCACCAGCCACGGCACCGCCGCGGCGAGCAGCAGGAACGGCGCGCGCAGCGCCAACGCGTGCTCGCCTCCGACCGCAGTGCCGAGCCGCGCCAGCCACGCGGTCAGGCCCGGCAGATCGGAGTACGCGAGCGCGAGATGGCGGCCTTCCTGCCAGTAGAACGCCTCGTCGACGAACAGCGGCAGCCGCGCGGCGATCGCCAGCTTGAACGCCAGGACCAGTGCCCAAAGGCCCCAGAACCACCGGCGCACGCGTTGGGCTTCGTCCTGCATCGGCTCGCGTCCTCGTTACACTCTGGCTACCGCACGCCGCGTGCGGTCGCGACGGCCGACGGGCCGGCGCTCCTCAGGGAGATCACGATGGCGGCAATCCCCACCGCGACGGCCATGCTAACCGACGGCCTGCGCGCATCCCTCGACCGTGCGCTCGCGCAGGTCAACGGCGCGGTGCTCGGCAAGGCGCACGAGGTCCGGCTGACGTTCGTCGCGCTGCTGGCAGGCGGCCACGTGCTGATCGAGGACCTGCCCGGCCTCGGCAAGACCACGCTCGCGCATGCGCTGGCGGCCACGCTCGGGCTGGAGTTCCAGCGCGTGCAGTTCACTTCCGACCTGCTGCCGGCCGACGTGGTCGGCGTCTCGGTGTTCGATCCGCAGGCGCGTAGGTTCGAGTTCCACCCCGGCCCGGTATTCGCGCAGGTGCTGCTGGCCGACGAGATCAACCGCGCGCCGCCGCGCACCCAGAGCGCGCTGCTGGAAGCGATGGCCGAACACCAGGTGACGGTGGACGGCGTCACCCACCCCCTGCCGGACCCGTTCTTCGTGATCGCCACGCAGAATCCGGTCGACCTGTCCGGCACCTATCCGCTGCCGGACTCGCAACTCGATCGCTTCCTGCTGCGGCTGGCGCTCGGCTACCCGCACGAACAGGCCGAACGCGAGCTGCTCGCGGGCGTCGACCGCCGCGCGCTGATCGCGCGGATGCAGCCTGCGCTGCGCGCCGAGGACGTGCGCGCCGCGCGCACCGCGGTCGACACGGTGCACGCGAGCGACGCGCTGATCGCCTACGTGCAGGCGCTGCTGGCGCGCAGCCGCAAGCATCCGGGCGTGCGGGTCGGGCTGTCGCCGCGCGCGGGGCTCGCGCTGCTGCGCGCCGCGCGCGCCTACGCGATGCTGCTCGGCCGCGCGCACGTGGTGCCGGAGGACGTGCAGACGCTGTTCCTGCCGGTCGCCGCCCACCGTCTAACGGTGGATGCCGATGCCGGCAGCGACGTGCAGCTCGCCAAGGCGATTCTGCATGCCGTGCCGGTGGACTGAGGCAGGCTCCGCCGCGTGATCGCCGCGCTGCGAGCGCTGCCGGATACCTTCCGCGGCTGGGCGCGCCCACGCGGCCCGGAGTCGTTGCCGGTGGAGTTCGACCGCCGGCGGATCTACGTGCTGCCGACCCGCTTCGGGCTGTTCTACGCCGTGCTGCTGCTGGCGATGGGCGCGGGCGCGCTCAACTACAACAACAACCCGGCGCTGCTGCTCGCGCTGCTGCTGGCCGGCGCCGCGCTGGCCAGCCTGATCGCCGCGCAACTGCAGCTGTCCGGGCTGCGGGTGACCGCGATCGACGCCGAGCCGGTGCCGGCCGGCACGCCGTTGCAGGTGCGCGTGCACGTCAGCGCCGCGCCCGACCGCATCCGCCGCGGCCTGCGCGTCGACGACGACGGCCGCAGCGAGCGCCGCGCCGCCGTGCTGCATCTGGAGCAGGGCCACGGCGAAGCGGTCTGGCCGCTGCCGACCGAACGCCGCGGCCTGTACGACGTGCCGCGGCTGCGGCTGTGGACGACGCGTCCGCTCGGGCTCGCCCGCGCGTGGAGCTACGTGTGGCCGGAGCTGCCGCTGCTGGTCTACCCGCGTCCCGAGACCGAGGGTCCGCCGCTGCCGGAAGGCGCCGGCGAGATCGCGCAGAGCCGGCTGCATCCGGCCGGCGACGACGTGCATCACCTGCGCGCCTACCGCGCCGGCGATGCGCGCCGGGCGATCGCGTGGAAGGCCTCAGCGCGGCGCGACAGCCTGCTGGTGCGCGAGTTCGAGCAGCCGCTGGGAATGGAAGTGGTGCTCGACTGGAACGCGCTCGCCGGGCTCGACGTCGAGGCGCGGGTGTCGCGGCTGGCGCGCTGGGTCGACGAGGCCGAGCGCGACGGCCGGCGCTACCGCCTGCACCTGCCCGGCCAGCCCGAACTCGGCCCGGACCGCGGCGATGCGCACCGTCACGCCTGCCTGCGCGCGCTCGCGCTGATGCCTCATGGCTGACCGCACGCCGACGCTCGCGCTCGATCCGGTCAGCCGCCGCTGGGCACTGGCGGCGGGCGCGTTGTGCCTGCTGCCGCTGCTGCTGGCGCTGCCGGGCACGCTGGCCGCCACCATCGCCACCGGCGCGGTGCTGGTCGCCCTGTTGAGCTGGAAGGCAACCCTGCCCACCGGGCTGCGGGCGCTGCTGGCGCTGGCGATCGTCGCGCTGATCCTGACCCAGAGCCGGATGGCGCTCGGTCGCGACACCGGGGCGGCGCTGCTGGCCGCGATGCTGGCGCTCAAGCCGGCCGAGGTCGCCGGGCTGCGCGATGCGCGCAGCTACGTCGGCTTCGCGCTGTTCGCGCCGTTCGCCACGTTCCTGCTCGACCAGGGTCCGCTGTCGCTCGGCCTGGGCCTGGTGGCGGCGCTGACCGCACTGGCCGCGCTGCAGCGGCTTGCCGAGCTGGAATCCGGCGATGCGGCGCCGCGCCCGCCGTTGCAGCGCTACGCCCAGGTCGGGCGGATCGTCGCGGTGGGGCTGCCGCTGGCGCTGGCGGCGTTCTGGCTGTTCCCGCGCTTCGGCTCGCCACTGTGGGGCGTGCCGGAACGCGCGCTCGCCCGCACCGGGCTGTCGGACCGCATGTCGCCCGGCGACTGGATCGATCTGCTCGCCGACGACGCGCCGGCGCTGCGCGTGCGCTTCTTCGGCGCCACGCCGCCGACGTCGCAGATGTACTGGCGCGGGCCGGTGCTGTGGCACTACGACGGCCGCACGTGGACGCGGCCGCAGTGGCTTGCCGCGCTGCCGGTCGCGGCCGCCGAGCCGGGCCGCCCGCGCTGGGACTACGAGCTCGAGGTCGAGCCCACCGACCGCCGCGAAGTGCCGGCGCTCGAGCTGCCGATCGATACGCCGCGCGGCACCCTCCTGACGCTGGGACACACGCTGAGCGCGGTCCGTCCGCTGAGCGCGTTGACCCGCTGGCGCCTGCAGGCGGCGGCCCCTGCGCGTCACGAGCCGGAGCTATCACCGCTACTGCGGCGAATGGCGCTGCAGCTGCCGGCGGGCTACAACCCGCGCACGCTCGCGCTGGCGCGGCAGTGGCGCGCGCAGGTCGGCGACGACGACGCGGCTCTCATGCGGCGCACCCTGGAGTGGATCCGGCGCGACTTCGCCTACTCGATTTCGGCACCGCCGCTCGGCCGCAACGCGATCGACGAATTCCTGTTCGATACCCGCGAGGGCTACTGCGAGCACTACGCAGCCGCGTTCGTGTTCCTGATGCGCGCCGCCGGCGTGCCCGCGCGGGTGGTCACCGGCTACGTCGGCGGCTACCGCAACCCGCTCGGCGGCTACTGGCTGGTGCGCCGCTCCGATGCGCACGCCTGGGCCGAGGTCTGGCTGCCGCGGCGCGGCTGGGTGCGCGTGGACCCGACCGCGGCGGTGGCACCGGAACGCATCTACGACACCCTGGACGACCGCGTCCCTGGCGCCGGCGGCCTGCTCGGCGCGGGCGCGGCGCCGCTGTTCAACGTCGGCGACTGGGTTCGCCTGCAGTGGAACGACCTCGTGCTCGGCTTCAACGCCGAACGCCAGCAGCGCCTGTTGCAGCCGCTCGGCATCGAGCGGCTCGACAGCGGCGCGCTGATCGCGCTGTTCGCACTTAGCGCCGGGCTCGCGCTGGCGTGGATGGTGTGGCTGACCGCGCGCGGCGTGCGCGAAGCCGATCCGGTGCTGCGTGCCTGGCACCGCCTGGAACGCCGCTACCGCCGCCTCGGCCTCGGGCGTGCCCCGCACGAACCGGCCGGCGCCTGGGTCGCCCGCGTCGCCGCCGCACGCCCCGACCTGGCGCCCGCACTGGAGGCGCTCAGTCGGCGTTTCGTCCAATGGCGCTACGCTGCCCGCACCTCCGGGCCGTCCGCTGCCCGCGAGCAACGCGACCTGGTGCGCCGGCTGCAGGCGCATCGCCCCCGCTCCCTCGGAGACCGTCGATGAATACCCGTCTTGCCTTCGCCGCCGCGGCCTCGGTCCTGCTGGCGGCCTGTTCCACCCTGCCGAGCCCGCTGCAGGGCGAGTACGCCGCGATCACGCCGCACGAGGCGGTCGCGCGCGACGCCAGCGGCACGACGGTGCGCTGGGGCGGCCGTATCGTCGCGGTCGAGCCGCAGCCGAACAGCACCTGCTTCGAGATGCTGTCGATGCCGCTGGACAGCTACGGCCGCCCGCGCCACGCGAACGACGACATCGGCGGTCGCTTCATCGCATGTCGGACCGGCTTCTACGACCCGGCGGTGTTCGAGAAGAACCGCGAGGTCACCTTCACCGGTCGCATCGGCGGCTACGAGACCCGCAAGATCGGCGGCTACGACTATCGCTTCCCGCGCGTCGACGCCGAGGTGGTGTACCTGTGGCCGGTGCGCGAGCGGGTCAACGTCGTGCACTACCCGGCGCCGTGGCCGTGGTGGGGCTGGTGGTGATCGAGCGCGCGTAGTCCGATACGTGGCCGCGGCTGTGCGGCGGTAGGAGCGGCTTCAGCCGCGACCCGCGGGATCGGTGCTGCGCACCGCCGCCCTCAGCCGCCGGTGCCGAAATGCCCCAGCGGCGCGCCGGCGAGCAGGTGCAGGTGGACCTGGAACACCGTCTGGCCGCCGTCGCGGTTGCAGTTCATCACCACCCGGTAGCCGTCCTGGGCGAAGCCCTGCGTCCGTGCGTAGTCGGCCGCGGCGAGCATCAGCCGGCCGAGCAGTTCCGCATGCTCGGGCTTGGCCGCATCGAGCGTCGCGATCGTCGCCTTCGGCACGAACAGCACGTGCACCGGCGCCTGCGGCGCGATGTCGCGGAACGCGACCATGTGTTCGTCCTCGAACACGATGTCGGCGGGGATCTCGCGGCGGATGATCTTGTGGAAGATGGTGTCGGACATGGACGTGGCCGGCATGGCGGGGACGCGCGCTAGCGTACTGCAGCGCGCGGCGACGACGGCTCAGCCCATCTCCGAGCGGCTGCCGAACGCGTGCGACAGCGTGCCGCGGTCGACATATTCGAGCTCGCCGCCGAGCGGCACCCCGTGCGCGGGCCGGCTCGGCCGCACGCCGTGCTGGCGTGCCAGCTGGGCCAGGTAGTGCGCGGTCGCCTCGCCCTCGACGGTGGGGTTGGTCGCGACGATCAGTTCCTGCACCTCGCCCTCGGCCAGCCGCGCCGCCAGCCGATCGAGGCCGAGTTCGCGCGGGCCGATGCCGTCGAGCGGGCTCAGCCGCCCCTGCAGCACGAAATACAGCCCGCGGTAACCGGTGGCCTGCTCGATCGCCAGCCGGTCCGCCGGCGTCTCCACCACGCACAGCAGGTGCGCATCGCGCGACGCGCTGGCGCAGGTCGCGCACAGCGGCGTCTCGCTGAAATCGCGGCAGCGTTCGCAATGGCCGATGCGCTCCATCGCCTCGGCCAGCACCTCGGCCAGCCGGCGTCCGCCGGCACGCTCGCGCTCCAGCAGGTGGTAGGCCATGCGCTGCGCGGACTTCGCGCCTACGCCCGGCAGCACCCGCAGCGCCTCGATCAGCTGTTCGAGCAGGGAACTGGACATGGTCGATCCGCGCGCCGACGCTCGCCCGCCGCCGCGCGCGCAAGCGAGCTCAGAACGGGAACTTCATGCCCGGCGGGATCGGCATGCCGGCGGTGGCGGCGGACATCCGTGCCTGCGACTCGGCGTTGACCTTGTTGACCGCGTCGTTGAACGCCGCGGCGATCAGGTCCTCGGCCATTTCCGGATCGGCCAGCACGCTGGGGTCGACGCGCACCTTGCGGCACTCCATGCGGCCGGTAAGCGTCACGCTGACCATGCCGGCGCCGCTGCTGCCGGTGACTTCGATCTTGGCCAGTTCTTCCTGGGCGCGCTGCAGGTTCTCCTGCATCCGCTGCGCCTGCTGCATGAGTTGGGCGATGTTTCCGCGCATGGGGTCACTCGTCGAGAGGTCGGATGGAATTGGGCACCACCGTGGCGCCCTGCTCGCTCATCAGCCGGCGCACCTGGGGATCGGACAGGAACGCCTGCTCGGCGGCGGCCTGGCGCGCGTCGCGATCACGCTGCTGACGCGCGTGCAGCGAATCGGCCTGCACCGCGTCGGGCGCGACGAACTTCAACTGGATGGGCGCGCCGAGCGCCTCGCACAAGGCGTCGCCGAGCGCCTTCACCGCGCGCGGCGTGCACAGCACCTCGTCCACCGCCAGGGTGAGCACCCCATCCTGGCAGGACACGAAACCGGCCAGCTGCGCGAGCTGCAGCGGCGGGCCCTTCAGCCCGCTGCGCGCCACCAGCGCCTGCCAGCCGTCGACGCCGTCGATCGCGGCCGACGAGGCGATTGTCGTCGGCGCGGGCGACGCTGCATCCGGTGGCGGCACGACGGGCGCGCGTGCCGGTGCGAACCGTCCGTCCGCGCCAGCCGTCTCGCGCACCACCGGCGCGCGTTCGATCGCCGGCAGCGCATTGGAAACCGCAGTCGACGACGCGCCCCGCGCGCCGCTGCCGACGCCCGCGTTCGCGGAGGTTCCGCGCGGTGCGGCCGGTGCGGGCGTCCGCTCCTCGCCGCCGGCCGGGCGGAACGCCAGCATGCGCAGCACGCTCATCTCGAAGCCGGCGCGCGGACTCGGCGCGAACGGCAGCTCGCGACGGCCTTGCAGGGCCATCTGGTACCACAGCTGCACCAGCTCCGGTCGCAGGCGCGAGGCGATCGCCTCGACCTCGACGGCATCGGCCTCCACTGCCGCGTCCGGCACCAGCTGGCGCACCTGCACCCGATGCAGCGCATCGGCCAGCGCATCGAGCACGCCACCCCAGTCGGGCGCGAACTCGGCGAGCGCCGCCACCTCGCCCAGCAGGCGGGCGCCGTCGCCGTCGGCCAGCGCCTGCAGCAGCGCGCCAACGCGGGTGCGGTCGACCGTGCCGAGCATCGCGGCGACCGGGCCGTCCTCGAGCGTGCCACCGGTGTAGGCGATCGCCTGGTCGAGCAGGGACAGGCCGTCGCGGAGGCTGCCGTCGGCGGCGCGCGCGAGCTGACGGATTGCGCCATCGTCGGCGGCGATGCCCTCGGCCTGGAGGATGCGGCGCATCTGGCCGGCGATCTGCTGCTCGTCCAGACGCTTCAGGTTGAACTGCAGGCAGCGCGACAGCACGGTCACCGGCAGCTTCTGCGGGTCGGTGGTCGCAAGCAGGAACTTCACGTGCCCCGGCGGTTCCTCGAGCGTCTTCAGCAACGCGTTGAACGCCGACTTCGACAGCATGTGCACCTCGTCGATGAGGTACACCTTCACCCGCCCGCGGCTGGGCATGTACTGCGCGTTGTCGATCACCTCGCGCACGTCGTCCACGCCGGTGTTACTGGCGGCGTCGATTTCCAGCAGGTCGATGAAGCGGCCGCTGTCGATGTCGCGGCAGGCGTTGCATTCACCGCACGGCTCGGCCGAGGTGCCGCGCTCGCAATTCAGCGACTTGGCGAAGATGCGGGCGATCGTGGTCTTGCCCACGCCGCGCGTGCCGGTGAACAGGAACGCGTGGTGCACCCGCCCGGAATCGAGCGCATTGGTCAGCGCGCGGACCACGTGCTCCTGCCCCACCAGTTCGGCGAAGCGCTTCGGGCGCCATTTGCGCGCGAGGACGAGATAGGACATTCAGGCATTCTGCCATGCCGCCCGGAGACCCGGCCGGCGCGGCCGTTCACCTTGTCCGCAGCCCCCCCGGCCGGTAGACTGCTGGCCCCTTCAGGTGCCGCTTCGCGACACCGAATCCAGGTTCCGGAGAGGTGTCCGAGTGGTTGAAGGAGCACGCCTGGAAAGTGTGTAAGCGGCTAAACACCGCTTCGCGGGTTCGAATCCCGCCCTCTCCGCCAAATAAGCCGAAGGCCCCCTCGTGGGGCCTTTGGCTTTTTTGGGCTTGCCGGGTTCAACCGGACACCGGCGCCTGCCAGTGCACGCACTCAGGCGCCGGCTACACTCCGCGCAGCTGAACCCGGGAGGCCGCATGGGGCGCTGGATCGCACTCGACACTCCGCACGGCACCGTGCGCGCCTGGCGCGCGGAACCGGCCACGGCGCCGCGCGGCGCCGTGGTGGTGGTGCAGGAAATTTTCGGCGTCAACGCGCACATCCGCGACGTGGCCCAGCGCTTTGCCGCCGCCGGCTGGCGCGCCCTGGCGCCGGCGGTGCTGGATCCGGTCGAGGCGGACGTGGAGCTCGACTACGACGAAAGCGGCGTGCAGCACGGCCGGGCGCTGGTCGCCGAGCTCGGCTTCGATCGCGCGGTCGACATCGTCGGGGCTGCCGCGACGGTGCTGCGGAACGAAGGCGCGGCGGTCGGCGCGGTGGGCTTCTGCTGGGGCGGCACGGTCGCGTTCCTCGCCAACACCCGGCTCGGGCTGCCGGCGGTGAGCTACTACGGCGGGCGCAGCGTGCCGTTCCTCGACGAAGCCACGCGCGCACCGATGCTGTTCCACTTCGGCGAACGCGATCCGATCATCCCGCCCGAGCACGTCGAGTTGCATCGCGCCAAGCAACCTCAGGCGACGATCCACGTATACCCGGCCGGCCACGGCTTCAACTGCGACCGCCGCGGCGATTACCACGCCGACAGCGCGACGCTGGCCTGGGAGCGCACGCTCGCCTTTCTGGATGCGCACGTGCGATGAACGTCTGGACCCTGCATCCGCAGCTCGCCGCCGACACGCACGCCGTGCATTCACTGCCGCTGAGCGACGTGCGGCTGATGGACGACGCCCAGTATCCGTGGCTGATCCTGGTGCCGCGGGTGGCCGGCGCCAGCGAGCTCACCGACCTCGATGGCACGGCGCAGGCCGCGCTGCTGGCCGAGATCGATCGCGCCTGTCGCGCGTTGCAGCGGCTGTATGCGCCGCACAAGCTCAACGTCGCTGCGCTCGGCAACGTGGTGCCGCAGCTGCACGTGCACGTGATCGCGCGTTTTCGCGACGACCCGGCATGGCCGCGGCCGGTGTGGGGCGCCGTTCCGGCGCGTCCGTACGAGGCCGCCGCGCTCGCCGCGACGCTGCAACGGCTGCGCGACGCACTGGCGTGATCGACGCCCCGCTCGAACGCTTGAACGACCACGCCTGGCAGGTGCGGCTGGGCGACGCGGTCGATGCCGCGCTCAGCGCGCGCGTGCATGCCTTGGCCGCGTGGCTGCGTGCCGCCGCACCGCCGTGGCTGCTCGACCTCGTGCCGGCATACGCCAGCCTCGGCGTGTTCTTCGACCCGGAACGGGCCCCCGCCGAGGCCGTGCGCCGGCAGCTCGAGGACGCGCTGGCCTCGGCGCCGGCATCGCCTGCACCGCACGCCGGCCGCGAGGTCGAGGTGCCGGTCCGCTACGGCGGCGCGTACGGTCCGGATCTCGAGGACGCCGCGCGCGAACTGGGCCTGGATGCCGCCACGCTGGTGAGCCGCCATGCGGCGGGCACGTACACCGTGGCGATGATCGGCTTCGCGCCGGGGTTCCCGTACCTGCTCGGGCTCGATCCCGCGCTCGCGCTGCCGCGCCTGGCCACGCCGCGTACCCGCGTGCCGGCGGGCAGCGTGGCGATCGGCGGCGCGCAGACCGGCATCTATCCGCGCGACAGCCCCGGTGGCTGGCGCCTGCTCGGCCGCACGCCGCTGACACTGTTCGATCCGCAGCGCGATCCGCCGGCACTGCTCGCACCCGGCGACCGCATGCGTTTCCGCCCGGTCGACGACGCTCCGCCCGCGCCGGACGAACCCGCACCGCCGCGAGCGATCCAGCACCACGCAGCACGCGCGCGCGTGCTCGCGCCGGGGCCGCTGACCACGGTGCAGGATCTCGGCCGGCGCGGCTGGCGGCATCTCGGCGTCGGGCTGGCAGGCGCGCTCGATCCGGATGCCGCGGCGCTCGCCAACCATCTGGTCGGCAACCCGACCGAGGCCGCGCTGCTGGAATGCACGCTGCGCGGGCCGAGCCTCGCGTTCGATCGACCGACACGGATCGCGCTGTGCGGCGCGCAGGCCGAGCTGCGCTTCGAGGACGAGGACGGCATCGTCACCGCGCTGCCCTGCGGTCGGCCGGTAACGCTGCCGCGCGGCGTGCTGCACGTCGGTGCGCTACGGGGCGGCGCACGCGCATGGCTCGCGATCGCCGGTGGCGTCGCGGTGCCTGCGGTGCTGGGCAGCCGCAGCACCGACCTGCGCGGTGGTTTCGGCGGGCTCCACGGACGCGCGCTGCAGCGCGACGACGAACTGCCGCTCGGCGAAGCGGCGTGCGACGACGTCGCACTGCCGCGCGCGCCGCACTGGTGGATCGACTTCGAGGACGGCGTGCCGGCCGATGCGCCGCTGCGCTTCGTGCCGACCGATCCGGCCGCGGCCGCGCTCGAACCTCCCACCTGGCGCGTGGACGCGCGCAGCAACCGCCAGGGCGTGCGCCTCGACGGCGCGCCGCTGGCGTTGGAGGCCGCCGAGCAGATCTCGGCAGCGGTGGCGCCGGGACTCATCCAATTGCCGCCCGACGGCCGGCCGATCGTGCTGCTGGCCGATGCGCAGACCACCGGCGGCTATCCGCGCCTCGGCTACGTGATCGCCGCCGACCTCCCACGGCTGGCGCGCCTGCGTCCGGGCACGCCGCTGCGGCTAGCCGCGGTGGACGAGGCAACCGCGCAGGCGGCCTGGCAGGAACGCCGCGCACGACTGGCGCGGCTGATGCTCGCCATCGACGCCCGCGTTGCCGCCCGATGAGGCAACGTCGCCCATGGCGTCCGGCCGTTGCCGCGCTCCGGGCGATTGCCTAGGCTCGCGGCGCGATGCGGTCGATCGACCTCAACTGCGATCTCGGCGAAGGCTGCGGCGACGATGCCGCGATCGTGCCGTGGATCACCTCGGCCAGCATCGCCTGCGGTGGCCATGCCGGCGACGAACACACCATGCGCGCGACCCTGCGGCTGTGCCGTCGGCATGGCGTGGCGGCGGGCGCGCATCCCGCCTACGAGGACCGCGAGCACTTCGGACGCCGCGAACTGGAGCCGGCCCCGGACGCGCTGCGGCATTCGCTGCAGGCGCAAATCCAACGCCTGCGCGCGATCGCCGATGCCGAAGGCGTGCGGCTGGCGCACGTCAAACCGCACGGTGCGCTGTACAACCGCGCCGCGCGCGATGCCGCGGTGGCCGACGTGATCGTGGAGGCCGTGCGCGCGGTCGATCCGGCGCTCGCGCTGTTCGCGCTGTCGGGTTCGGTGCTGGCCGAACGGGGCGCCCACGCCGGGCTGCGCGTCGCGCACGAGGCGTTCGTCGAGCGCGGTTACGGCGCCGACGGCCATCTGCTCCCGCGCGGCACGCCCGGCGCGGTGCTGGAGACGGTGGACGCCGCGGTCGCACAGGCACGCGCGCTGGTCGCCGGCCGCCTGCGCGCGCGCCATGGCGCGCCGCTCACCGTGCGCGCCGACACCCTGTGCCTGCACGGCGACCGCGCGGATGCGGCCGCGTTCGCACGCGCACTGCACCAGGCACTGCGCGCCGACGGCGTGCGGCTGCGCGCATTCGGAGACGACGCATGAACTACTGGCCGCTGCTCGGCGTGCTCACTGTGGTGATCGGCTTCGCGCTGCGGCTCAATCCCGCGCTGGTGGTGGTGGCGTCCGGCTTCGTCACCGGGCTCGCGGCCCGGCTGTCGCCGCTGGAGGTGATCGACATCCTCGGCCGCGCATTCACCGAGAAGCGGTACCTGCTGCTGGTGCTGCTGACCCTGCCGGTGATCGGCCTGCTGGAACGGCATGGCCTCAAGGAGCATGCGCAGGCGTGGATTGCGCGCATGCGCGGGCTGACCTTGGGCTGGCTGCTGATCCTGTACCTGTTCGGGCGGCAGCTGACCGCCGCGCTCGGCCTGACCAGCCTCGGCGGACATCCGCAGACCGTACGCCCGCTGCTGGCGCCGATGGCCGAAGGTGCGGTCGAGGCGCGCCACGGCCCGCTGCCGGACGCGGAGCGCGACCAAGTGCGCGCGATGGCCGCCGGCACCGATAACGTCGGCCTGTTCTTCGGCGAGGACATCTTCATCGCGTTCGGTGCGGTGCTGCTGATCCAGGGCTTCTTCGCCGAGCACGGGATCAAACTGGAGCCGATCCAGATCGCGCTGTGGGGCATTCCCACCGCGATCTGCGCATTCGCCATCCACACCGTGCGCGTGCTGCGCTTCCAGCGCAGGCTCGAGCGCCGGCTGGGAGCACGCCGGTGATCACGCTGACCCACGTCTACTGGCTGCTCGGCAGCTACCTCGCGCTGACCGCCTGGCGCACCCTGCGCGATGCCGGCAATCCGCGCCGCTACACCACCGCGCTGTTCTGGGGACTGGTGGCACTGCTGCTGCTCGCCGCGGAGCATATGCCGCCGCGCGCGGTGGGCATCGCGGTGGTGGTGCTCGCGCTGCTCGCGGGCCTCGGCGGCCTGCGCACGGGGCGCTACGCGGAAAGCGCGCCGGAGCAGAAACGCGCCGACGCCGCCCGCCTCGGCAACCGGCTATTCGGCCCGGTGCTGCTGATCCCGCTGGTCACCCTGGCGGGCGTGAAGCTGCTCGCGCACGTGCGCGTGGGCGATGCGCCGCTGCTGGAAACCGCCAACGTCACCCTGGTGGCGCTCGGCATCGCCTGCGTGGTCGCGCTCGCGGCGGCCTGCCTGATGACCCGGCAGACGCCGTGGCGCGCGGTGGAGGCATCGCGCCGGCTGGTCGATGCGATCGGTTGGGCCGCGCTGCTGCCGCTGCTGCTGGCCACGCTCGGCAGCGTGTTCGAGGCCGGCGGCGTCGGCGACGCGGTCGCCGGCGTGGCGCGCGCGGTGATCCCGGTCGACAACCCGTTCGTGGTGGTGCTGGCCTACGCGCTCGGCATGGCCGCGTTCACCGTCATCATGGGCAACGCGTTCGCGGCGTTCCCGGTGATGACCGCCGGCATCGCGCTGCCGCTGCTGGTGCAGCAGCACGGCGCGGAACCGGCGTCGCTGGCCGCGATCGGCATGCTGTCCGGTTACTGCGGCACGCTGATGACGCCGATGGCCGCCAACTTCAACATCGTTCCCGCCGCGTTGCTGGAGCTGAAGGACCCGTACGGCGTGATCCGGGCGCAGTGGGCCACCGGCGCGCTGCTGCTGGCCTGCAACGTGGTGCTGATGTACCTGATCGCGTTCCGATGAGCGATACCGCCGCCACCGTGCTGCTGACCGGCTTCGAGCCATTCGGCGGCGAGACGATCAACCCGAGCTGGCAGGCGGTGCGCCGTCTCGACGGCGAGATCGTCGCGGGCCACGTCGTCGCCGCGCGTTGCCTGCCGGTGGAGTTCGACCGCTCGCTCGCGGTGCTGCGCGAGGCGCTCGATGCGCTGGGGCCGCGGCTGGTGCTGTGCGTCGGCCAGGCCGGCGGGCGTGCCGCGCTGTCGCTGGAGCGGGTGGCAATCAACCTCGACGACGCGCGCATTCCCGACAACGCCGGTCGGCAACCGGTCGACGAACCGGTCGATCCGCGCGGCCCGACCGCACATTTCGCCCGCCTGCCGCTGAAGGCGATGCTCGCGGCGCTGCGCGAGGCCGGCATACCGGCGGAGATCTCCCAGACCGCCGGCACGTTCGTCTGCAACCACGTGTTCTACGGACTGATGCAGGCGCTGCCTGCGCACGTGCGCGGCGGTTTCGTCCACATTCCGTTTTGTCCCGAACAGGCTGCGTATCATCCGGGGGCGCCGAGCATGGCGCTCGACACCGTCGTCGACGCGCTGCGCATCGCCGTGCTGGTGGCGCTGACCACCGGTAACGACCTGCGCCTTGCCGCCGGCGCCGAACACTGATCCGGAGATTCCCATGCGCGTCCTTGCCCCTGCCCTGCTCACCCTCGCCCTGCTCGCCGCCGTGCCGGCGCAGGCCGGCCTGTTCGACAAGAAGCCGGAGGTCTCCGCTGAGGAAGCCGCGCGCGCCGGCCTGCCCGCGGTGACCATCTGGGTCGATTCCTCGTGGGGCTTCCGCAACCAGGGCGCCGCCAACGCGCTCAGCCACGCGCACCAGGTGTTCGCCCGCCACGGCTACAAGGTGGTGGACGTGGCGCCGTACATCGAGAACGGCGACCTGCAGGGCTTCTTCGTCACCTACCAGAAGCCCTGAGGCGACTCAGGTCTTCGGCAGCGTGACCCCGCGCTGCCCCTGGTACTTGCCGCCGCGGTCCCTGTAGGACGTCTCGCAGACCTCGTCGGACTGGTAGAACAGCATCTGCGCGACGCCCTCGCCGGCGTAGATCTTCGCGGGCAGCGGCGTGGTGTTGCTGAACTCCAGCGTCACATGGCCTTCCCACTCCGGTTCGAGCGGCGTGACGTTGACGATGATGCCGCAGCGCGCGTAGGTGCTCTTGCCCAGGCACACCACCAGCACGTCTCGCGGGATCCGGAAGTATTCGACCGTGCGGGCCAGCGCGAACGAGTTGGGCGGGATGATGCAGATGTCCGACTCGACGTCGACGAAGCTCTTCGGATCGAAGTTCTTCGGGTCGACGATCGTCGAATTGATGTTGGTGAAGACCTTGAACTCGCGCGAGCAGCGCACGTCGTAGCCGTAGCTCGAGGTGCCGTAGCTGACTATCGGGTGCCCGTCGGCGGCGCGCTTGACCTGGCCGGGCTCGAACGGCTCGATCATCCCGTGCTGCTCGGCCATGCGGCGGATCCAGCGGTCGCTCTTGATGGTCATGCTCGGTTCCTGCGGCCGACGGGCCGGAAGCGGCAGATTGTAAAGCAGCGGTAACGACGAAGGCCCGGCACGGGGCCGGGCCTTCGCGGACCGCCGCCTGCCGGCTCAGAAGCCGCTGGCGTTGAGCCGGCCGTTGGTGGCGACCTTGCCGTTGCACGACGCGGTCGGCACCGCGCTGCCGAGAATTGCAGCCTTGATGTCGGCCGCGCCCGCGCCCGGACGGGTGGCCGCGTACAGCGCCGCCGCGCCGGTCACGTGCGGGGTTGCCATCGACGTGCCGCTGTAACTGGCGTAGCCCGAGCTCAGCACCCCCTTGACGTTCTTCGGTACGGTCGAATACACCGCCGAACCCGGCGCGCAGATGTCCACCGTGCTGGCGCCGTAGCTGGAGAACGAGCTCATCGCGCCGCTGCTGGTGATCGAGGCCACCGCGATCACGTTGCTGTTCGGGTATTCGGACGGATAGCAGCTCGAGCCACTGTCGCAGTTGTAGGCGTCGTTGCCGGCCGCGGCGACGAACAAAATACCGGCGCGATTGGCGCGTTCGATCGCGTCCTGCAGGCCCTGCGAGAACCCGCCGCCGCCCCACGAATTGTTGGTGGCGACGATGTTGAGCCCGTGGCGGGTCTTGAGGTCGGTGATGTAGTCGACGGCCTTGATCGCGTTCGCGGTGGTCCCGCCGCGACGGCCGAGGAACTTGGCGCTGATCATCTTGATCCCGCTCCAGCACACACCGGCCACGCCCTTGCCGTTGCCGCCGGCCGCGCCGATCGTGCCGGCGACGTGCGTGCCGTGGTCGTCGCTGACGCCGCCGGAATTGATGTTGTTGCTGCCGCCGTCGAAATCCCAGCCGCGGTGGTCGTCGACGTAGCCGTTGCCGTCGTTGTCGACGCCGTCGACCGGGTCGTACGGATTGGTCCATAGGTTGCCGGCCAGATCCTCGTGCTGGTAGTAGATGCCCTCGTCGATCACGCCGACCAGCACGTTGCTGCAGCTGGTGCGGCCCGCGGCCCATGCCTCGGCCGCCTGCGAGCCGAACGCGTTGGCCGGTGCGGACGCGTCGCCGTACATGCCCCACAGCGAGCCGTTCGCGTAGTAGGTGTCGTTCGAGGTCGCCTGATGCTGGTATATCCAGTTGGGCTCGGCGTATTCCACCGCCGGATTGACCGCCAGCCGCTGCACGGCAGCGCGCACATCGAGACCGGCGGGCAGCTTCAACAGCGCGAGCTCGCCGCGGCCACGGCCGCCGGCGCGCACGGTCTCGAGCTTCTGCGCGCCGAGTCCGCGTGCGAGCGCGGCCTGGTCGGCGCTGCTCGCGCCGTCGCGGAACTTCACCAGCAATTCGCCGGCCTGGTGCGGACGGCCGGCATTCAAGGCATTCATGACGAGGTCGGGACGACCGGCAGCGTTGGCCACGGACGACAGGCCCAGCGCGGCGAAGACGGCGCAGGACAGCACGGTGGCGCGGAACGGATGCGACATGGGTGGATGCTCCGATTTGAGAGGACGCCGCGCGTCGCCCCTTGCACGCCCAGCACGCCGACTGTACGGGCACGCAGCGCCACCATGCCCGCTGCAGCGCAGCAGCGGCATGAACGCGTTCGGCTTCGTCGTGCGCGCGCGAAGGAGTGCGGTCAGAGCAGGTTGGTCGGGATCGGCCGCGCCACCCGCGGACGCTTCCCCAGCTCCTCCAGCAGGCGCCGCGCCGCATGGCGGTACGCCTGCGCCGCGTCCGACTGCGGCTGCGCGCCGACGATCGGCACGCCGGCATCGGACTGCTCGCGGATCGCAAGTTGCAGCGGCAGGCTTCCGAGCAGCGGCACGCCGTACTGCGCCGCCATCCGCTCGCCGCCGCCCGCACCGAACACGTGCTCGGCGTGGCCGCAGTTCGCGCACACGTGCACCGCCATGTTCTCGATCAAGCCGAGCACCGGCACCTGCACCTTCTCGAACATCTTCAGCGCCTTGCGCGCATCCAGCGTCGCCACGTCCTGCGGCGTGGTGACGATCACCGCGCCGGCGACCGGGATCTTCTGCGCCAAGGTCAGCTGGATGTCGCCGGTGCCGGGCGGCAGGTCGACCACCAGCACGTCGAGGTCGTCCCAGCGGCTGTCGAGCAACTGGGTGAGCGCCGAGGTCGCCATCGGACCACGCCAGATCATCGGCGTATCCGGATCGACCAGCAGGCCGATCGACATCGCCTGCAGCCCGTGCGCGCGCATCGGCTCGATGGTTTTGCCGTCCGGGCTGTCCGGTCGTCCGCTGAGGCCGAGCAGGGTCGGGATGCTCGGTCCGTAGATGTCCGCGTCGAGTACGCCGACGCGCAGCCCCTCCTGCATCAGCGCCAGCGCCAGGTTCACCGCGGTGGTGGACTTCCCCACCCCGCCCTTGCCGGACGCCACGGCGACGAGATTGCGGACGTTGGGCAGCGGATTCAGGCCCGGCTGGACGGCGTGGGACGGGAGACGGGGGGACATGGGGTACTGCTCACGTTACTGAGGCGACGCAGGATAGAGCGCGGCGCGGGTGACTGACCAATTGAGGGTCGCTCGACGTTGCGACACACGCGTCTACCGGGCACGCACGGCGCGTTAACTGTGTGTTAATTTCCCGATGGGGCAAGGACACCAAATCGTCATGGACGACAAACAAAGAAAGGCGATCCGCAGTCGTTAATTTTTATTTTTGGGGGAACAATGTCGAGCACAATCCGGATGCCCAAGCGCCATGCGCTTGCGGCAGCGCTTCTCGCTGCACTCGTACTTCCCGGCGCCGCGCTTGCCCAGCAGGCCGCCCAGCCCGCGAGCGACCAGGACGACCCGACCGAGATCGACAAGGTCACCGTCACCGGTTCGCGCATCAAGCGCGCCGAGGTCGAAGGCCCGTCGCCGGTCACCATCATCTCGGCCCAGCAGATCGAGCGCGAGGGCTTCAATACCGTGTACGACGCGCTGACCACGCTGACCCAGGCCAGCGGCTCGGTCCAGAACGAGATCTTCCAGAACGGCTTCACGCCGAACGCCAGCGTCATCAACCTGCGCGGCCTCGGCCCCGGCCGCACGCTGCTGCTGATCAACGGCCGTCGCGCCGCGGATTACCCGCTGCCGTACAACGGCCAGAGCAACTTCCAGAACTTCGGCAACATCCCGGCCGCGGCGGTCGAGCGCATCGAGATCCTCGCCGGCGGCGCCTCGGCGATCTACGGCTCCGACGCGGTCGCAGGCGTGGTCAACGTGGTGCTGAAGACCAACTACGAGGGCGACGTCGTCAAGCTGCGTGGACAGACCAGCACGCGCGGCGGCCGCGACCTCGTCGACCTGCAGTGGATCGGCGGCAAGACCGGCGACAACTGGAGCCTGACCTACGCGTTCGAGTACTACTACTCGGAGCCGCTGTTCGCATACCAGCGCGAGTTCATGGATTCGATCCAGGACAACCCCCTTCCGCCTGCCTTCGGCGGCAACCAGCCGATCGGCACCATGCGGCTGCGCAACCGCACCCGCACCACCAACAACTACATCGCACCGCCGGCCGGCGCGTGCGAGCAGTTCGGCGACGAGTGGGTACGCTGGAACTACGTGAGCTCGATCACCGGCGCGACGCTTGGCCAGTCGTGCGGCACGTTCAAGGACGTGGGCTACCAGACCATCGCCAACAAGAACGACGACCTGTCGGGCTACGTGCACGGCACGTTCGACTTCGACAACGGCATGCAGGCGTGGGCCAGCCTGCAGGCGTGGACGTCGGATTCGGCGTCGGGCGCCGGCACCCAGTTCTGGGCCGGCCCGACCGTCGGCCAGATCTGGTTCGATCCGCAGTTCAATACCTTCGTCGACGCGCAGCGCGTGTTCACCCCGCAGGAGTCCGGCGGTGTGGAAAACCTGATGTCGCGCTACGACGAGCGCTCGTACGACTTCGCGTTCGGCCTGCGCGGCACGATCGCCGACCGTTTCGACTGGGACGTGACGCTGAGCCGCGCCGAGTACGACATCGAGGTGAGCCAGCCGCGCTTCGTCGCCTCTGCGGTCAACAGCTGGTTCCTCGGCGCCCAGCAGGGAACCCGCAGCGGTTTCCCGGTCTATAGCCTCAACCTCGACCGCTACTACCGCGGCCTGACGCCCGCGGAGTTCGCCGCGCTCTCGACGCAGGTGAAGACCAAGGCCGACTCGCACGTCAACCAGGCGAGCTTCGTGCTGACCGGCGACCTGTTCCAACTGCCGGCCGGCCCGCTCGGCTTCGCCGGCGTGGTCGAAGCGGCGTCGCAGGAGTACGACCTGCAGGCCGATCCGCGCATCCTTCCGGACCGCCGCGAGATTTACAACCTCACCGGCACCGGCGGTGGCGGCGAGCGCGACCGCTACGCGGTGGGCGTGGAGTTCTCGATCCCGATCCTGCAGTCGCTGAAGGCCAGCCTCGCCGGCCGCTACGACAAGTACGAGGACGTCACCGCGGTCGACGACGCCAAGACGTGGAACGCCGGCCTCGAGTGGCGCCCGATCGACAACCTGCTGATCCGCGGTTCGTATTCGACCAGCTTCCGCGCACCGGACATGCACTACGTGTTCGCCCAGCGCAGCGGCGCGTTCAGCACGATCTTCGACACCCGGCGCTGCCTGCAGACGGGTCGCACCGCCGCCCAGTGCGGCACCACCGACCCGACCTACAGCTACACCGCGTTCAGCGTGCGCCAGGGCTCGACCGGCCTCGAAGAGGAAACCGGCAAGTCGTGGACCGCGGGTCTGGTGTGGGACATCACCGACGGACTGTCGTTCACCGCGGACTACTACGAGATCGAGCTGGAAGGCGTGGTGGCGGACATCTCCACCACCTTCATCCTCGATTCGGAAGCGGGCTGCGTCACCGGCCTGACCCGCAACCGCACGCCGTTCCAGTACGCGTCCGGTTCCGCGTTCTGCCAGGACATCCTGTCGCGCGTCAGCCGCATCAACGCGCCGAACACCACGCAGGACGGGCAGATCTCCGAGATCCGGCGCGGTCCGATCAACCGGGCGTTCCTCGGCACCAAGGGCGTCGACGCCAGCCTCGACTACCGGCTGGACACCGACCGCTGGGGCAACTTCCGCTGGGTGCTGGGCTGGTCGCACACGCTCGAACAGACCAGCCAGGAGTTCAGCACCGACCCGGTGCTGAGCTATCGCGATCTGCTGACCAACTTCGACTTCCGCAGCCGCGTGCGCAGCACGTGGACCTGGGAGAAGGGCGACTGGGAGGCGGCGGTGTTCATGCTCCGCTACGGCAGCCTGCCGAACTGGCAGGAAACCGGTCGCATCGCGCCGTACTTCGTGTGGAACGTCGGTGTCGGCAAGAAGCTCACGCAGAACCTCAGCGTCAGCGTTCAGGTCAACAACGTGTTCGACAAGCTGCATCCGCGCGACGAGGGCTTCAACAGCTACCCGTACTTCTGGCGGGCGTACAGCCCGATCGGCCGCGAGATCGGCGCGGAGATCCAGTACAAGTTCTGATCGACATGTTCCACCCTTCGAAGCCCGGCACACGCCGGGCTTCTTTTTGCCTGAACCCTTGGCACACCGCGACTTCCATACGCCGGTGGATGCGGTATAAAGCCGCAACGCACCCGCTGCGAACGCCACCACGAGTCCTAGGGAGGGACCATGCGCACCAAACTGATCGCCCTGCTGCTGCTCCTGCTGCCGCTGACCGCTTTCGCGCAGTCGCCGGTAGGCACCTGGACCACGATCGACGACAAGACCAAGAAGCCGAAGTCGGTGGTGGAGATCTTCGAAGCGCGCGACGGCACGCTGTCCGGCCGCGTGAGCGAGATCCTGCAGTCCGAGCGCGGCCCCAACCCGGTGTGCGACAAGTGCCCGGGCGAGCTCAAGGGCAAGCCGGTGAAGGGCATGGTGATCCTGTGGGGCGTGCGCAAGAAGGGCAACGTCTGGGAAGGCGGGCAGATCCTCGACCCGGCGTCCGGCAAGGTGTATTCGGTGAAGATCACTCCGGTCGACGGCGGCCGCAGGCTGGAAGTGCGCGGCTTCATGGGCTTCTCGCTGCTCGGACGCACCCAGACCTGGCAGCGCCGCGACCCGTAACCGGCCATACCTACCGCGCGTTTCTGCGACCCGGCCCTGCGCCGGGTCGCGTCGTTTCGGGGCGCCGTGCGGGCGCATGCGATAATCGCGGGCTCCGTTTCGCCCGCCCTTCGCCATGCCCCGCGAGCTCGTCGTCTCCTGCGCCCTGCCTTACGCCAACGGCCCGCTACACCTGGGCCATCTGGTGGGTTACATCCAGGCCGACGTCTGGGTGCGCGCACGGCGCATGGCCGGCGACCGCGCGCATTTCGTGTGCGCCGACGACACCCACGGCACGCCGATCATGCTGGCGGCCGAGAAGGCCGGCACGACGCCGGAGCAGTTCATCGCCGGCATCCAGGCCAGCCACGAACGCGACTTCGCCGACTTCGGCGTCGCGTTCGACCACTACGACTCCACCCATTCCGCACGCAACCGCGCGCTGACCGAGGCGATCTATGTCGCGCTCGAACGCGGCGGGCACATCAGCCGGCGCGCAGTCGCGCAGCTGTTCGACCCGGTCCGCTCGATGTTCCTGCCCGACCGCTACGTGAAGGGCATCTGCCCGAACTGCGGGACGCCGGACCAGTACGGCGACAACTGCGAGAACTGCGGCGCCACCTACGCGCCCACCGAGCTCAAAGATCCGCGCTCGGCGCTGAGCGGTGCGACGCCGGAGCTGCGCGAATCCGAACACTTCTTCTTCGAGGTTGGCCATTTCGAACGCTTCCTGCGCGAGTGGCTGGCCGGCGACGTCGCGATCGGGCCGGTCAAGGCCAAGCTGCAGGAATGGCTCGACGCGGAAGGCGGGCTGCGCGCGTGGGACATCTCGCGCGACGCACCCTACTTCGGCTTCGAGATCCCCGGCCATCCGGGCAAGTACCTGTACGTGTGGCTCGACGCGCCGATCGGTTACCTGTCGAGCTTCCAGGCGCTGTGCGCGCGCACCGGTCTCGATTTCGCGTCGTACGTGGCGCCGGGCAGCGACGCCGAGCTGCACCACTTCATCGGCAAGGACATCGTCAACTTCCACGGACTGTTCTGGCCGGCGGTGCTGCACGGTTCCGGCCACCGCGCGCCGACCCGGCTGCACGTCAACGGCTACCTGACGGTGAACGGCGAGAAGATGTCGAAGTCGCGCGGCACGTTCATCATGGCGCGCACGTATCTCGACGCCGGCCTCGACCCGGAGGCGCTTCGCTACTACTACGCCACCAAGACCAGCGGCGGCGTCGACGATCTCGACCTCAATCTGGCCGACTTCGTGGCGCGCGTGAATGCGGACCTGGTCGGCAAGTTCGTCAACCTCGCGAGCCGCTGCGCCGGCTTCATCGACAAGCGCTTCGACGGTCGGCTGGCCGACGCGCTGCCGCAGCCGGCGCTGTACGAGCGCTTCGTCGCGCAGCTCGCGCCGATCACGGAAGCCTATGCGCGCAACGAGGCCGCGACCGCGGTGCGGCTGACCATGCAGCTGGCCGACGAGGCCAACAAGTACATCGACGAGCTCAAGCCGTGGGTG
Source organism: Lysobacter sp. (assembly GCA_035645555.1). Taxonomy (GTDB): domain Bacteria; phylum Pseudomonadota; class Gammaproteobacteria; order Xanthomonadales; family Xanthomonadaceae; genus Lysobacter_F. Next base: position 31,476 of record DASQMI010000098.1, read on the forward strand.
CTGGCCAAGCAGGACGGCGCCGACGCGGAACTCCAGGCGGTGTGCACGCAGGGCGTCAACCTGTTCCGCGTGCTCAATACCGCGCTCAAGCCGGTGCTGCCGAACCTGACCGCGCGCGCCGAGGCGTTTCTGCAGGCGCCGACCACGCGCTGGCAGGACGTGCGCGCGCCGCTGCTCGCGCACCGCATCGCGCCATACGTGCCGCTATTCACCCGCATCGACCCAAAACAGATCGACGCCATGATCGACGCCTCGAAGGACGACCTGAAGCCGACCGCACCCTCTGCACCCGCGGCGCCCGCCACGGCGAACACGCCGAAAGCGGACGCGGGAAGCAACGCGGCCCCGACCATCGGCATCGACGACTTCGCGAAGCTCGACCTGCGGATCGGCAAGGTGCTGGCGTGCGAAACGGTCGAAGGCTCCGACAAGCTGCTGCGCTTCGAGCTGGATGCCGGCGAACTCGGCAAGCGCCAGATCTTCTCCGGCATCCGCGCGAGCTATCCTGACCCGCAGGCGCTGGTCGGCCGCCACGTGGTGTTCATCGCCAACCTTGCGCCGCGCAAGATGCGCTTCGGCGTCAGCGAAGGAATGATCCTCTCGGCCGGTTTCGACCAGGGGCCGCTGCGGCTGCTCGACGTCGACGCGGGCGCCGAACCCGGCATGCCGGTGAAGTGACCGCCACCCCGTGACCGATCTCGCCGAACGGCTCGACCGCCTGCTGCCGCAGACCCAGTGCGGGCAATGCGGCTTCGGCGGCTGCCGTCCGTATGCCGAGGCGATGGCACGCGGCGAAGCCGGTCCGGAATGCTGCCCGCCCGGCGGCGATGCCGGCGCGCGTGCGCTGGCGAAGGTGCTCGGCGTGCCGCCGGTACCCTACGAGCGCGCGCTCGGCGCGCCCAAGCCGCCGCAGGTTGCGCTGGTCGTGGAGGAGGACTGCATCGGCTGCACCAAGTGCATCCAGGCCTGTCCGGTCGACGCCATCGTCGGCGGCGCCAAGCACATGCATACGGTGATCGAGCCGCTGTGCACCGGATGCGAGCTGTGCGTACCGGTGTGCCCGGTCGACTGCATCGTGCTGGTGCCGCCGCTGGCGGACGTGGCCTGAGCGATCAGCGCGCCGCCGGCGCGGCGCAATCCGAGCACACGCGCTCGACCTGGTAGCCGCGGCGCTGCAGCGCGTGCACCAGCCCGTCCTCGCCGAGCAGGTGCAGCGAGCCGACCACCACCAGCGCGTCGTCGCTGCGCGAACCGTCGAGCATCGACTGGATGATCGGCAGCCACCGCGCGTTGCGGGCAACGTTGATCAGCTCGTAGCTCTCTGGGTTGTTCTCCTGCATGCTGCGGCGCGCCAGCTTGTCGAGCAGATCGACGTCGCCGTTGCGCCACGCGCGGTATAGGTCGGCGATCGTGCGCGCCATCAGCGTGCGGTGCTCGAGCAGCTCGTCAAGCGCCTTGATCTGCACCGCCAGCGACACGCTCTCAAGCGCCGCGCGTTGGTCGCCGGCCGTCTCCAGGCCGCCGGTCCGCTTGCCGGCGGTCAGCGCACGCCCCATCAGATGCTGGTCGAGCCCGCGCGATGCGCTCAGCCCGAGCGAATCGGTGATGCCGGTCAGCACGGCCATGTTCACCGCCCACGGCTGCATCGATTCGACGTCATCCACACGACGCCCGGTCTCAAGCAGCGCGATCGCCAGCTTCTCGCGCACCGCCGGCGGCAGCACGTCGCTGAGGCGGCGCTCGCTGCGAGCCGGCAGCGCGTTGGACGCATTCACCCGCGCCATCTCTTCGGGCGAGATCTCGAAGTACACGAGCTCGGCGTCGGCGAACGCGGATTCGACGTCCTGCGACAGCGGATAGTCCTGCTTGCTGAGCAGATGGAACGAACCCAGCAGATAGAGCACGTTGTCGCCATCGCTCACCTTCCACAGCAGCGGACGCGGCGGCGTTGGCACCGGCGCGGCGATCGCGTCGCGCGCCGGCGTGACGACCGGCAGCGTGCTCGGTTCGGCACGCGCGCGCTCGGGGAACAGGAGCGTGAAGCACACCAGTCCCGCTGCAAGCACGACCCAGGGAAACGGGTTGCGGGTTTTCATCGGCGTCCTCGGGAACATGCGTTACGCGGCGACTTCGTATGGATGAGCTGGCGTTTCACCTGCCGCTCACACTCGTCATCGGCCGTGTTGATGTCGCCTTTAGCGCGCCATCACGGCATGTTCACGTTGTTGGACGCACGTCGCATTCGCAGCGCCCGAGCCGGGCGATTGCGTGATGTCCATCGCATGAGCGAGTGCCCTGCAGTGGGGTTCGAAGCGACCGTCCGTCGGGCGTAGCGCGATTGGCATCACACTCGAGCACGTGGGGTACAGGCGGTGCCTCCGTACTCTCGCCGCAGGCGTGTGCAGCCTGCCGAGCACACAAGCCTCAGCGGCCGCGCAGGAACCAGCGGTCGATTTCGGCCAGCGAGAAGCGCGCCCAGGTCGGGCGGCCGTGGTTGCACTGCCCCGAGCGCTCGGTCGCTTCCATCTCGCGCAGCAACGCGTTCATCTCCGGCAGCGTCAGCCGGCGATGCGCGCGCACGGCACCGTGACAGGCCATCGTGGCGAGCAGTTCGTCGCGTGCGGCGGCGATGCGCCGGCTCTGGCCGTGTTCGACCAGATCGCCCAGCACGTCGCGGATCAGCGCTTCGACGTCGCCGTGCGCCAGCAACGCGGGAACGCCGCGCAGCAGCAGCGACTGCGGGCCGGTGCGCGTGATCTCGAACCCGAGCTGCGCCAGCGTGGCCGCCTCGCGTTCGGCGGCGTCCGCTTCGCGCTCGGACACCGCCAGCGTCTGCGGCACCAGGAGCGGCTGCATGCGCAGGCCTTCGCCGTCGTGCCCGAGCTTGAGCTTCTCGTAGACGATGCGCTCGTGCGCGGCGTGCATGTCGACCACGATCAGCCCCTCGCGGCTTTCGGCGAGGATATAGATGCCGTGCAACTGCGCGATCGCGTAGCCGAGCGGCGGCATCGTGTCTCCGCCGGCCTGCGGCTCGGCGCGATCGGCGCCCGCGGTTTCGCCCGGCACCGCGTACAGCGCCTGGTAGGCGGCACGCGTGTCCTCCACCTTCAGTCCGAGCGCGGGCTGCGCGACGGCCCAGCGCGGCGCCGGCATGGCAGATGCGGCCACGGCAAACGGCGCCGTATCCGCTTCGACGGATCCCGCGACGGTGGCCACGCCCGCGCGGGTCTGCGCCAGCGCGTCCTGCAGCGTGCGGTAGACGAAATCGTGGATCAGCCGCGCGTCGCGGAAGCGCACCTCGTGCTTGGCCGGATGCACGTTGACGTCGACCCGGCGCGGATCGAGTTCGAGGAACAGCACGTACGCCGGCTGGCGTCCGTGGAACAGCACGTCGGCATACGCCTGCTTCACCGCGTGCGCGATGCTGCGGTCCCGCACCGCGCGGCCGTTCACGAAGACGAACTGCTGGTCGGCGCTGGCGCGGTTGTAGACCGGCTGCGCGATCCAGCCGTGCAGACGCAGCTCGCTGCGGCCGTCGCCCGGATGCACGGCGTGATCCACTCGCAGCGCGTGGCGCACGAACTCCTCGCCCAGCGCTTCGTGCAGGCGCGGCTCCGCGAGCAGCGTGCCCTCGCCTTTCCAGCGCCGCGACGGCTTGCCGTTGTGCGACAGGCGCAGCTCGACGTCCGGTCGCGCCAGCGCGAGCTGGCGCAGCCAATCCTCGATGTGGGCGAGCTCGGTGCGCTCCGCCTTCAGGAACTTGCGGCGCGCCGGCACGTTGTAGAACAGGTCACGCACCTCGACCGTGGTACCGGTCGGATGCGGCTTCGGCACCACCGTGCCGACGCGACCGCCGTCGACGTCGAGGCAGGCGCCGTGCGCCGCATCCGCGGTACGCGACGCGATCAGAAAACGACTGACGGACGCGATCGACGGCAACGCCTCGCCCCGGAAGCCGAGCGTGGCTACCGCCTCGAGATCGTCCAGCGATGCGATCTTGCTGGTGGCGTGCCGCGACACCGCGAGCGGCAGTTCGTCGGCCGGGATACCGCCGCCGTTGTCGCGGATGCGGATCAGGCGCACGCCGCCTTCCTCGAGCTCGACATCGACGCGGCTGGCGCCGGCATCGAGCGCGTTCTCGACCAGTTCCTTGACCACCGACGCCGGGCGTTCGACCACCTCGCCTGCGGCGATCTGGTTGATCAGCACGTCGGGCAGCGGGCGGATGCTCATGCGGATGCGCCGCAGGCGCTGCGATACAGATCGAGGGTGACAGCAACGGAACGCGGACTCGGCATCGTCACGGCAGTGGCGGCACGCGGTGCCGGTTCAGGCCGCGATGATAACGAAGCGGTTCGCTCAGGGTGCGCCGGCGGCGCCGGCGGACGCCGACGCGGTCGCCTGCAGCTGCTGCGCGCGCGCGGCGAACAGCGTGCCCGGCGGCGGCTGGCGGGTGAAATAGCCGTTGATGCCATCGAGCACGGCGGCAGCGAGCCGGCGCTGGTGCGCGGCATCGGACAGCAGCCGCTCCTCGTCGGGATTGGAGATGAACGCGGTTTCCACCAGCATCGCCGGCATGTCCGACGTGCGCAGCACGGCGAAGTTGGCGCGCTCGATCCGCGGCTTGTGATTGCGGCCGACGCGCGCCAGGCCGCCGAGCACCTGCTGCGCGGCATCTTCCGACGCGCGCATCTGGCCGCTCTGGGTGAGATCGATCAGCACCGAGGTCAGCGTGGCATCGGCATGCTTGACCTTGACGCCGCCGATCAGGTCAGCGGCGTTCTCCTTGTCGGCGAGCCAGCGGGCGCGCTGCGACGAGGCGCCCTTCAGCGACAGTACGTACACGGACGAGCCGCGCGCGCTGCGGTTCTCCGCCGCGTCCGCGTGGATCGAAATGAACATGTCCGCGCGCGCCTGCCGCGCCAGCTGGGTACGCCGGTGCAGGGGCAGGAACACGTCGGTGTCGCGGGTGAGGTAAGCCTTTAGGCCAGGAGTCGCGTTGATCTGGCGTGCGAGCTCGCGCGCGATGGCGAGCGTGATGTCCTTCTCGCGCTTGCCGCTCGGCCCGATCGCGCCCGGATCCTGGCCGCCGTGCCCAGGGTCGATCGCGATCACCAGGGGCCGCAGCGGGCTGGTCGACCTGATCGGCGCCTGCAGCGGCGCGGACGAGTTGCTGGCGGCGGGCGCCGGCGGCTCGGTGCGTGCGACCGGCGGCGTGACCGGCGGCGGCGGACTTGCCGCTGCGGCGGGTGCGGTCGGCACCGGCGCGGCGTCGGCGATGATTTCGGTGATCAGTCGGCTGGTGGCGGCATTGGACGCAGCCACCGCGCCCGCATCGGAGACGGTTGTGGCGGCGTGTACGCTGGCCTGCGCCGGAACGGCCGCGGCAGCGGCGGTCGCCGTCGCGGGCGTCGTCGTCTCGCCGTCTCCCGGCCACTCGACCACCAGCCGCGGCCCATCCACGGCCGGCTCCAGACGCGGGTTGAGCGCCGCCACCGGCTGGGCCAAGTCGAAAACCAGGCGCAGCGTGCCGTCGGCCGGCTGGCCGGTGCGGATCGCCCGGACCACGCCCGATGGGGCCGGCAGACGGACGTTGCGACCGAGCGCCGACGCGGGCAGATCGACCACCAGGCGGTCTGGGTTGGACAGGCTGAGCAGGGTGTAGCGGACGCTGGCGTCGAGCGCGATCTCCGCGCGGGTACCGGTCGGGCCGGTGGCCAGGTGGAGGCCCCTCACCTCCGCCGCATGCGCGAGGTTCCACGCCAGGCCGGCGAGTAACGCCGCTCCCAGCATCAGCCTCTGGACGGTAGCCCCCCACGCGCGCATGGCCGGTAGTCAATCACCGGCGCATCACCTTTGCAAGCGGTTTTTCCTTACAGAACGGGCACCTGTCGCATTTTTCTCAGGAAGGCTTCAGGAAAGGTCAGCAAGCCCCTGCCCTTCGGTTGCTCTCCGGCACCACGCCAGCCCCGCCTGCGAGCGCGGGTGCAGCCGCACCTGCCGTCCGTCGCCGTCGATCGCCAGCTCGATCTCGAGATCCGCCGGCGGCAGCCCGCCTGCGCCGCGTTCGGGCCACTCCACCAGCCACAGCACCGCCTCGTCGCCGTCCAGACCGAGGAACTCCAGCTCGCCGGGATCGGCGATGCGGTACAGGTCCAGATGCCAGGCTTCGCCCCCCGCGGGCAGCGGGTGGCGCTCGACCAGCGTGTAGGTGGGGCTGCGGATCGCCCCGGTGACGCCGAGCGCACGCAGCAGCGCGCGCGCGAGCGTCGACTTGCCCGCGCCGAGGTCGCCGCGCAGGAACACCACCGCGCGCGCCGGCCGGGTCGCGGCGAGCGCCGCGCCGAGGCGCTCTGTCGCCACCGCGTCGGCGAGATGCAGCGTGTCGGTCATGCGCGCGGCTCCGGATTCGCCTGCCGCCGCAGCCACGGCATCAGGTCGGTCGGCAGCAGGCCGCGTTCGCCGTCGCGGGCGGCGGCGTCGCCTGCGTCGGCATGCAGCAGGGCACCTGCGCAGGCGGCGTCGAACGGCGACAGCCCTTGCGCGAGCAGCGCGGCGATCACCCCGGTCAGCACATCGCCCATGCCGGCCACCGCCATGCCCGGGTTGCCCGCCTCGATCACGCATGGCGTCCGCTCCGGCGCCGTCACGACGGTGCCCGCGCCCTTGAGCACGACGACCGCGCCGAACCGCTGCGCCAGCGCATGCGCGGCGGCGAAGCGATCGCGCTGGACCGCCGCGGCGTCGCACTTCAATAGCCGCGCGGCCTCCCCCGGATGGGGCGTGAGCACCGCCGCGCCGTGCGGCGGCTCCACCGCACCCGCAGCAAGCAGGTTGAGCGCATCGGCGTCCCACACCGCCGGCACCGGCGCGTGCGCGGCCGCGCGCAGCAACCCGCGCCCCCACGCCTGCTGGCCCAGGCCGGGACCGAGCGCGAGCGCATCCGCCGCCGGCAGGCGTGCAACAAGCGCTTCGCCCGATTCAACCGTATTCGACATCGCCTCCGGCAGCCGTGCGAGTGCGGCGACGACGTGCGCCTCGCGAGTGGCGAGCTCCACCCAGCCCGCGCCGCAACGCAGCGCGGCCTCGGCGCACAGCAGCAGCGCGCCGCCGCTGCCGTGGTCGCCGCCCACGCACAGCACGCGACCGTGCCGGCCCTTGTGGCTGTCGCGCCGACGCGGCGCCAGCCAGTGCGCCAGCGCCTCGGCCTGCAAGCCGTAAGCGGCCGGCGCGGTTTCGCACCACGCAGGGCGGTGGTCGAGCATTGCGAGCGCGAGCGCACCGACGTGATCGAGCGCGCGCCCGCTGCGCAGGCCCGCCTTCGGCAGCAGGAACTCCAGCGTGCAGTCGGCTTCGACCGCAGCGCCGGGCACCGCACCGGTGGCCGCATCGACGCCGCTCGGCACGTCGAGCGCCAGCACCGGTGCCGGATGCGTATTGATCGCGGCGATCAGCTGTGCGGTGTCCGCGTCGGGCGCGCGCGCGAGACCGATGCCGAACAGCGCGTCGACGGCCACGTCCGCGTCCGGCAAGCCGCCCTCGAACGCCTGCACATGGCCGCCGGCCTCGCGCAGCATCGCCTCGGCCGGCATCGCGAGCCCGCGTGGCGCGTGGGCCGGCAGGCGCACGACCGCGACCTCGCGTCCGCTGCGCAGCGCATGCGCGGCGAGCACGCAGCCGTCGCCGCCGTTGTGTCCCGGCCCGCACACCACCAGCACGCGGCGCGCCTGCGGCCAGCGCGCGAGCAGCTCGCGCCAGGCCGCCCGGCCGGCGCGGCGCATCAGCTCGAACGGATCGCCGAGCGCATCGGCCGCGCGTGCCTCCAGCGCGCGCAACGCGGCGATGTCGTACAGGTTTCGCGCGGGAAGCAGCGCAGGGTCGGGCATCGGCGGATTCTATACTTGGCCTACCGTGACGCCCTCCCCGCCCGACCTGCACGCGCTCGCGCAGCGCATCCGTGAGCTCGCCCGTGAGCACGGCTTCCAGCGCGTCGGCATCGCCGGTGTCGAGCTCGGCGAGGACGAGGCGCGCCTGCGCGACTGGCTCGAGCAGGGCCTGTACGGATCGATGGAATGGATGGCGCGCCACGGTGACCTGCGCGCGCGCCCGCAGGCGCTGGTGCCGGGCACGGTGCGGGTGATTTCGGTCGGCCTCGATTACGGACGCAATCCGGACGAGGCCTGGGCCACGCTGGACGACGGCGAACGCGCGTACGTCGCGCGCTACGCACTCGGCCGCGATTACCACAAGCTGATGCGCAACCGGCTGCAGAAGCTGGCCGACCGCGTCGCCGCCGAGATCGGTCCGTTCGGTCATCGCGCGTTCGTCGATTCGGCGCCGGTGCTGGAACGCGCACTGGCGCGCAACGCCGGGCTCGGCTGGATCGGCAAGAACACCTGCCTGATCGACCGCAACGGTGGCTCGTGGTTCTTCCTCGGCGAGATCTTCGTCGACCTCCCACTGCCGGTGGACACGCCGGCAAGCGCGCACTGCGGCACCTGCACGCGCTGCCTCGACGTCTGTCCGACGCGCGCGTTCATCGGGCCGTGGCAGCTCGACGCGCGCCGCTGCATCGCCTATCTCACCATCGAGCACGAAGGGCCCATCGATCCCGAGCTGCGCCCGCTGATCGGCAACCGCATCTTCGGCTGCGATGACTGCCAGCTGGTGTGCCCGTGGAACAAGTTCGCCCGGCGCACCGACGAAGCGGACTTCCGCGCGCGCAACGACCTCGACCGCGCCACGCTGGTGGAACTGTTCGCGTGGAGCGAGCAGGAATTTCTGCAGCGCAGCGAGGGCAGCGCGATCCGCCGCAGCGGCTACTCGCGCTGGCTGCGCAATCTGGCGATCGCACTCGGCAACGCGCCGACCACGCCCCAGGTGGTCGCAGCACTGGAATCGCGGCGCAATAGCGAGGATCCGGTCGTGCGTGACAGCGTGGAATGGGCGCTCGCCCGCCACGCCGGCTCGCCGGTGTAGGTCTTGACTCAGCCGCGCCGCAGTTCGGCGATCAGCGCGCGCGTCACCGGATCCTCCGCCTCGCGCTCGCCGGCCAGCGCCGGCAGCAGCCGGTTCGCGACCTGTTTGCCGAGCTCGACGCCGAACTGGTCGAACGCGTTGATCCCCCACACCACCGACTGCAGGTACACGCTGTGCTCGTACAGCGCGATCAACGCGCCGAGCGCGCGCGGCGTCAGCGCGTCGAGCAGCATCAGCGTGCTCGGCCGGTCACCGCTATAGGCGCGGTGCGGATCGTCGCTGCGCTGGCCGTTGGCGAACGCTTCGCTCTGCGCCAGCAGGTTCGACAGCAGCGCGCCATGATTGTCCGGGTACGGCGCGTCGGCGCGTACGACGCCGATGAAGTCGCACGGCACGATTGACGTGCCCTGGTGCAGGGCTTGGAAGAAGCTGTGCTGGGTGTCGGTGCCCGGACCGCCCCACCACACCGGCACGGTCTGCCAGCGCACCGGCTGCCCGTCGCGCGTCACCGACTTGCCGAGGCTCTCCATCACCAGCTGCTGCAGGTAGTTCGGCAGCAGCCGCAGGCGCTCGTCGTACGGCAGGACCGCATGGCTGGCGAGGTCGCGCGCGTTGCGGTTCCACACCGCGGTGAGCGCGTGCCACACGGCGAGGTTGCGCTCCGGCTCGCTGTTGAGCACGTGCGCATCCATCTCCGCGGCGCCGTCCAACAGCGCCTCGAAGCCGTCCATGCCGATCGCCAGCGCGATCGGCAGGCCCACCGCCGACCACATCGAGTAGCGTCCGCCGACCCAGTCCCACATCGGCAGGATGCGCTCCGGCGGTATACCGTACTGCGCGGCGCGCTCGACGTTGGCGCTGATCGCATACAGGCGCGAGTCGTCGCCGAGCCAGCGGCGCAAGATCGTGCCGTTGAGCAACGTCTCCTGCGTGCCGAAGCTCTTGGAGATCAGCAGTCCCGCGGTGCGCGCCGGATCGAGTCCCGCCAGCACACGCTGTGCGGCGTGACCGTCGACGTTGGAGAGGAAATGCACGCGGAAGCGCCCGCCCTGCGGCGGCGCGAGCGCATCCACCGCGAGCCTAGGGCCGAGGTCGGAGCCGCCGATACCGACGCTGACGATGTCGGTCACCGGCGACGTGGCCAGCGCCTCGATCACCGCGCGCATGCGGTCGCGCACCGCGGTTGCCTCGCCGTGCGCCGTGCGCGCCACCGGCGAGGACGACAGGTTGCCGCGCAGCGCGGTATGCAGCGCGGCGCGGCGCTCGGTGTTGTTGACTAGCTCGCCACCGAACAGCGCGCGCAGGTGCGCCAGCACATCGATCGAACGCGCCAGCGCGAAGAGCGCGTCCAGCGCCGGACGGTCGTAGTGCTGGCGGGCGAAGTTGGCGTACAGCGGCCCGACCCGCAGCGCGAAGTCCTGCGCACGGGCGGGATCGGCGGTGATCAGTTCGCGCAGCGGAATCCGGGCGACGCGCGCCGCCTCGGCGCGCAGGGGGCTGAGGCGGGCTTCGGCGTCCATGCGGTGTTCGGTCAGGCGGCTTGCGCGGGAATGGAGGTGTTGGTGTGGGTCAGCCGGTTGTGGCGGTCGACGTAGACGAGCGTCGGCTTGAAGTTCGCCACCTCGGCCTCGTCGAGCATGCCATAGGCGCAGATGATGACCAGGTCACCGGGCTGCGCGAGATGCGCGGCGGCGCCGTTGACCGAGATCATGCCGCTGCCTTCCTCGCCGCGGATCGCGTAGGTGACGAAGCGGTGGCCGTTGTTGATGTTGTAGATGTGCACCTGCTCGTACTCGCGGATGCCGGCGATATCGAGCAGACGGCCGTCGATCGCGCACGAGCCCTCGTAGTGCAGCTCGGCGTGGGTCACGGTGGCGCGGTGGATCTTGGCCTTGAGCAGGGACAGATGCATGGCGGTCTCCGGCGCGAACGCGCGCGGGCGGGAAGAACGCGAGTTTACCAGCGCATTGCGCACTGCAACATGGTGCCGAACCGGGGGTGGGCGGGCGTTCACCCGCCGCGGCAACAGGCGCTCAGACGTCGAATTCGAGGTTGTCGATCAACCGCGTGCGGCCCAGCCGCGCGGCGATCAGCGCCACCCGAGGGCCACGCTCGCCTTCGGCTGGAACGGTGAGATCCGGCCGTCGCACCACTGCGTAATCGGGCGCGAAGCCCGCCTCGCGCAGCTGCTCGCTCGCCGCGGCCTCCACCGCCTCGCGCCCGGCGCCGGCGCAGGTGGCCTCGCGCATCGCCTCGAGGGCGCGATGGATCGCCGCCGCTCGTGGACGCTCCTCGGCGGAGAGGTACTGATTGCGCGAGCTCATCGCCAGGCCGTCGGCCTCGCGTACGGTGTCGCCGGCCAGCAGCTCGATCGGGAACGCCAGGTCGCGCACCAGATAGCGGATAACGGCGAGCTGCTGGTAGTCCTTGCGACCGAACGCCGCCACGTCGGGGGTCACCTGGTTGAACAGCCGCGCGACCACAGTGGCCACACCGTCGAAGTGACCGGGGCGGTGCGCGCCCTCCAGCACCTCGGTCACGCCCGGCACCTGCACGCGCACGGTGGCCTCGACCCCGTACGGGTACATGGTGTCCACCGACGGCAGCCACAGCAGGTCGCAGCCGGCATCCGCGAGCCCGGCGGCATCGGCCTGAGGCGTGCGCGGATAGCGGCTGAAGTCCTCGTTCGGGCCGAACTGGGTCGGGTTGACGAACACGCTCGCCACCACCCGGTCGGCGCGCGTGCGCGCCAGCTTTATCAGCGAGAAGTGGCCGTCGTGCAGGTTGCCCATGGTCGGCACGAAGCCGATCCGCAGCCCCTGCCGCCGCCATTCGGCGATGCGCGCGCGCAGCGCGGCCAGTTCCGTCGCGATCTCGATCATGTCGAACCGATGGCGCCCGTTGCCCTATTCGTAGGAATGCGCGGCGTCCGGGAACGCGCCGCTGCGCACCGCCTCGCAGAATGCCTCTACGGCGCCCTGCACCGAGCCGCCGTCGGCGAGAAAATCCTTCACGAAGCGTGGGCGGCGATGACCGCTGGCCAACCCCAGCAGGTCGTGCAGCACCAGCACCTGACCATCACAGCCGGGGCCGGCACCGATGCCGATGGTGGGAATCGCGATCGACGCGGTGATCTCGGCGGCGAGCGCGCTCGGCACGCATTCCAGCACCAGCAGCGCGGCGCCGGCCTGCTCGACCGCGCGCGCGTCCTCGCGCAACCGCGCGGCCGCCTGCGCCTCGCGCCCCTGCACCTTGTAGCCGCCCAGCCGCAGCACCGACTGCGGCGTCAGCCCGAGGTGCGCGCACACCGGGATCTCGCGCTCGACCAGGAAGCGGATCACGTCGAGCTTGAAGCCGGCGCCTTCCAGCTTGACCATCGCCGCGCCAGCCTGCAGCAGCCGGGTAGCAGCATCGAGCGCGCGCTCCGGCGTGGCGTCGGCCTGGAACGGCATGTCGGCCACCAGTAGCGGCCGGCGCGCGCCGCGCGCCACGCAGTGCGTGTGGTAGACCACGTCGTCGACGCTCACCGGCAACGTACTGTCGTGGCCCTGCACGACCATGCCGAGCGAGTCGCCGACCAGCAGGATGTCGACGCCGCCGGCGTCGAGCGTGCGCGCGAATCCGGCGTCGTAGCAGGTCAGCATGGTCAACCGGCGGCCGGCGCGCTTGGCATCCGCCAGCGCCGGCACCGTCCACGGCTTGTCGTCGGTGGGGGCGTACATGCCGCTAGCCTAGCGCCTCGACGTCGATCGCGGCCATCGCGGCGAGCGCCGACAGCGCGTCGCGCGCGGCGCCGCGGCCGGGAATCGCGGCGCCCGGCCAGACCTCGAGCAGCGGCACCAGCGCGAATGCGCGCTCGTGCAGATGCGGATGCGGCACGTGCAATCCCGGCTCGTCGATGGTGTATTCGCCGTAGAGCAGCAGGTCCAGATCGAGCGTGCGCGGCCCCCACCGCATGCGGTCCGACGAGCGGTCGCGGCCGGCATCGCGCTCGATCGCCAGCAGCGCCTCCAGCAGCGCGCGCGGCGGCAACGCGGTGGACAGTAGCGCGGCGGCGTTGAGGAATTCCGGTTGCTCGGTCACGCCCCAGGCGGGCGTGCGGTACAGCCGCGAGGTCTGCAGCACGCGGGTGTCCGGCAATGCGTCGAGCGCACGGAATGCGGCCTGCAACTGCGCCACGCGGTCGCCGACATTGCTGCCCAGCCCGACCACGACCGGCACCGCTGCCGTCGTCATCTCAATCCTCGACGGCGGTCGCGTCGCCCGGCGTGTTGGCCTGACCGCCGCCACGGCGGCGCCTGCGCCGCCGCTTGCCCTCGGTCGCGGCGGCCGGCTGCGCCTGCAGCTCGGCGGCCAGCGCGTCGCCCGGCTTCTGCTGGGCTTCGCGCCAGAACGCGACGTCCGCGCCGTGCTCGTCGGAGGCGGCCAACCGCAGGGTGAGGAAGTCGAAGGCCGCGCGGAAACGCGGATGCGCGAGCAGCCGGAACACCCGCTTGCGCTGCCGTTGCGAGAAGCGCGGCTGCAGCAGCCAGATCTCCTGCATCGGCACCGAGAAGCGCCGCGGCAGCGCCACGCGGTCGAGCTGGTGCAGGGTCACGCGGTCGGCGGCGCGACGCTGCGCCTCGGTGCTCGGCACGCCCTCGGCCTGCAGCACGGCCAGTGCGCGGCAATACGCCGGCCACAGCAGCAGCGCGAACAGGAACGCCGGCGACACCGGCTCGTCGCGCGCGACGCGCTCGTCGGTGGCGCGCAGGCCCTCCAGCAACATGCGCCGCAGTGCGCCACTGCGGTTGGCGGCCAGCGCCTTGGCCGCCTCCGGCAACAGCACGCCGAGCAGGCCGGTGCGTTCCAGGCCGAGGAAGCTCTTCACCGCGTGCCCGGACAGGAACAGCTTCAGGCACTCCTCGAACAACCGCGCCGGCGCGGCCTCGGCGAGGAACGGCGCCATCTGCGCGATCGGCTGCTCGGTGGCCGGCTCGATCGTGAAGTCGAGCTTCGCCGCCAGCCGCACCGCCCGCAGCATCCGCACCGGGTCCTCGCGGTAGCGCGTGACCGGATCGCCGATCAGTCGCAGTACGCGGTTCTGCACGTCCTCGAACCCGCCGACGTAGTCGCGCACCGAGAAATCCTCGATCGCGTAATACAGCGCGTTGGCGGTGAAGTCGCGGCGGACCGCGTCGTCCTCGATGCTGCCGTAGACGTTGTCGCGCAACAGCCGTCCGGCCTCGTCGAGCTCACGGTCGCCGCTGCCGTCGTCGCTGTTGGCGCGGAACGTGGCGACCTCGATGATCTCGCGGCCGAACACCACGTGCGCGAGCCGGAAGCGGCGGCCGATCAGCCGGCAGTTGCGGAACAGCTGGCGGATCTGCTCCGGCGTCGCGTCGGTGGCGACGTCGAAATCCTTCGGATGGCCGCCGATCAGCAGGTCGCGCACCGCGCCGCCGACGAGGTAGGCGCCGAAACCGGCTTCGCGAAGGCGGTACAGCACACGCAGCGCGTTCGGGCTGATGTTCTTGCGCGAGATGATGTGGGCTTCGCGCGGGATGACGCGCAGCACGGGGCGGGCGGAAGTCGGGTCGGCTTGCATCAGGCGGGCGTCGCCGCGGTCGGGTCGTGTTCGTTGCCGGCGGCAACAGGGACGGCTATACTAGCAAGCCGCGTTTCGACGCGGACCCTGCTCCCTTCGTCTAGAGGCCTAGGACGTGGCCCTCTCAAGGCTAAAACACGGGTTCGAATCCCGTAGGGAGCGCCATCTTCCGAAAGCCCGCACCCGCTGCGGGCTTTCTTCTTTGGGTCACCCGCGCGGCGCAGTGGCCGTCACGCCCCGCTACACTGTGCGCGCTTCATTCGTCCGGATCGTGCCATGCCCTTCGTCGTCACCGAGAACTGCATCAAGTGCAAGTACACCGACTGCGTGGAGGTGTGCCCGGTCGACTGTTTCCACGAGGGTCCGAACTTCCTGGTGATCGACCCGGACGAGTGCATCGACTGCACCCTGTGCGAACCGGAGTGCCCGATCAACGCGATCTACCCGGCTGACGATGTGCCGGCCGGCCAGGAGATGTTCGTGCAGCTCAATGCCGAGCTGGCGAAGGCGTGGCCGGTGATCACCACCCGCAAGGAGCCCGCCGCCGACGCCAAGGACTGGGAAGGAAAGCCGGGCAAGATCGAGCAACTGGAACGCTGATCGCCTTTCTGCGACCGGTTCGAACAGAAACAGAAAGGGCGCCTCGCGGCGCCCTTTCCCGTTGCGCGGGTGTTGCCGTTACCGGCTGCCGAGCGCGCCCTTGAGCGTCTCGATCAGCTTCGCCGGGCCCTCGCCCGCAGCGGGCAGTCCGCGCGGATCGACCGCCGACACGAACACGCCGTTGTCGGTCGCGGACACCCGGACCAGGAAGTTAGCACCGCCGTAGTTGACGTCGTAGGCACCGAGGTTCGGCGCACGACTGGCGACGGTCACGCCCTCGGTGCGGTCGAGCACCTCGCCGACGCGGGCGAACACGTCATCGCGCGTGCCGGCGACGGTGAAGCCGATCGCCTGCGCGGCGGGCCGCGCAGGGGCCGCGCCCGCGTTGATCGCGGTGGTGCCGGCCGGCGGCAGCGCCATCGCACCGTCGGTACGCGGTGCGTCCAGGTCCAGCGGAACCTCGAGCGGACGGCTCTCGGGCGCCTGCGCGTAGACGTCGTTCTTGCGGAACCAGCGGCAGCCGGAAGCCGCGACCACGGCGACCAGCAGGGTCAGCGCCAGGGCGCGGTGCAGCGGAAGGTTGGGACGCATTCGGTTTCTCCTGGGTAGGGTCAGGCCACGAGCGCGTCGCGGCATTCGGATTCGAGAGCGAGCGCCTGCGCGGTGATGCGCGCGGCGAGCTCCTGGTGGGCGGCGGACAGCGGCAGCAGCGGCAGGCGCAGGCCGTGGCCAAGCCCCATGCGCTGCAGGACCGCCTTCACCGGGATCGGATTGGGCTCGATGCCGAGGAAGTCGTTGAGCGGCGTCAGTCGCGCGTTCCACGCGTCCGCCTCGGCGCGCTGGCCGGCGCGCGCCAGGTCGCACAGCCGCCGCATCGCGCGCGGCGCGACGTTGGAGGCAACCGAGATCACACCGTCGGCGCCGTCGAGCATCGAGCGGCACGCGGTCGGATCATCGCCGCTCAGCACGCGGAAGCCGTCGCCCTGCAACCGCAGCAGCGCGGCGATGCGCTCCGGCTCCGCACGCGCTTCCTTGATCGCCACGATGCGCGGATGCGGCAGCAGTGCGGCGACCGTCTCCGGCAGCAGGTCGCATCCGGTGCGGGTCGGCACGTTGTAGAGCACGATCGGCAGCGCGCCGTCGTCGGCGACCGCGCGGTAGTGCGCGATCAGTCCGGGCTGGGTCGGTCGCACGTACGGCGGCGTGACCACCAGCGCGGCATCCGCGCCGAGCGCGGCCGCACGCCGGGTGAGTTCGATGGTCTTGGTGGTGTTCGACAGGCCGGTTCCGGCGAGCACCGGAATGCGTCCTGCGATCTCCTCGACCGCGGTGCGCAGCAGCGTGTCGTATTCGGCGTCCAGCAGCGCCGCCGCCTCGCCGGTGGAACCGGCCACGACGACCGCCTGGGTGCCGCCTTCCAGCTGCGCGTGCAGCAGCGCGCGCCATGCGTTCAAGTCGAGTTCGCCCGCGGCGTCGAACGGAGTGGCGAGCGCGGTGATGCTGCCGGAGAGTCGCAAAGGGAAGCCTACGCGTGAAGTGGCGGTGAGGGCGCGGCGGCACGCGCCCGACGATGTTACTTGCGGCGCGAAAGCGCGGGCAAGTATGCTGAACGCCGCGCGTCCGCCCGGTGCGGACATCGTTCATCCCTCTCACGTTTCCGATCGCAGACGCCGCCTTGACCGACTCCGCCGCCCGGCCGTCCCCGAACGAAAACCATCTCCTGATCAACGCCTATACGACGCATCCGGAGTCGCCGCTGCTGTCGGTGACGCGCCGGATCGCCGACAGCGGCTGCAATCTGGTCGATGCACGCCTGTCCACCGTCGGGCGCGACGTCTCGGTGACCGCGCTCGCGGTGGGTTCGTGGGACGCGGTCGCGAAGCTCGAGGCCATGCTCGGGCGCCTGGAGCGCGAGGAAGGCCTGAAGCTGGTCTGGTACCGCACCGGCCCGAAGCAGCCGCAGTCGAACCTGCTGCCGTACGTGGTCGAGGTGGTGGCGGCCGACAAGCCGGGGATCCTGTTCCAGCTGGCCGATTTCTTCGATCGCCAGGGCATCACCATCGAGAACCTGCAGTCCACGCGCTACCGCGCGATGCAGACCGGCGCGGAGATGTTCTCGGCGCAAATCACCATCGGCGTTCCATCGACCATGCACATCGCCGCGCTGCGCGACGACTTCCTCGAGTTCTGCGACCATCTGAACCTGGACGCGATCATGGACCCGATGAAGTTCTGACCTTCGCAACCGGAGAGCGGAGATTCGAGATCGGTGAAACGCGGCGCCCCCAGGCCAGTCGACCACGCTGACGCGGAAGCGCCCGCTTCCCCGAAACCCGCATCACGCCTTTCCGCTCCCATGCTTCAGACCGGCGACCGCATCCCCGACCTGCCCCTCGCGCTCTCGAGCGGCACGACCGCGCGGCTGGCCGATTACCGCGGGCGCTGGCTGGTGCTCTACTTCTATCCGAAGGACAGCACACCCGGCTGCACCACCGAAGGGATCGACTTCAACGCGCTACTGCCGAAGTTCCGCAAGCTCGGCGCCGAGGTGCTGGGCGTTTCGCGCGACTCGATCCGCTCGCACCAGAACTTCTGCGCGAAACAGGGCTTCAGGTTCGACCTGGTCAGCGACGCCGACGAGACGCTGTGCAACGCGTTCGGCGTGATCAAGGAAAAGAACATGTACGGCCGCAAGGTGCTCGGCATCGAGCGCAGCACGTTCCTGATCGATCCGGAAGGCCGCATCGCGCACTGCTGGCGGCCGGTCAAGGTGCCCGGCCATGCCGAGGCCGTCTACCAGACGCTGAAGGCGGCCCAGTCGCAGTGATCCCCTCGCCGTTCCAAGCGCCGCGCCGTCCTGCTCCGCAGGCCACGGCGGCGCTGCCGTGCGTGCACGCCGGTGCACGCATCCTTTCCGACCACCGCCATGAGAGCCCGGAATGACCCGAAGCAAGCGCATCTACGTGCTCGATACCAACGTGCTCATGCACGACCCGACGGCGCTGTTCAAGTTCGAGGAGCACGACGTATACCTGCCGATGCAGGTGATCGAGGAGCTGGACAACGGCAAGAAAGGCACGTCGGAGGCGGCACGCAACGCACGCCAGGTCAGCCGTTTCCTCAACGAGCTGATCCAGTCCGGCGACATGCAGCGCATCGGCAGCGGCATTCCGCTTGTCCACCCGCAGGGCCTGCAGCTGCGCGCCAAGGCCAGCGCCGGCTCCCTGCGCTTCCAGACCGAACCGGTCGACATCGGCAAGCGTTTCGGCGCGGTGATTCCCGACAACCAGATCCTCGGCGCGGTGCTGGCGCTGCAGGAGAGCGAGCCGACCACGCCGGTGGTGCTGGTGTCGAAGGACATCAACCTGCGGATCAAGGCGTCGATCGCCGGCATCGTGTCCGAGGATTACGAGAACGACCGCGCGCTCGACGATTTCAGCCTGCTCTACACCGGCGCCACCGAGCTGCCGGAGGATTTCTGGCAGCGCTACGGGAATGACCTGAAGTCCTGGACCGAGAAGGGCCGCACCTACTACGAGCTGACCCGCGTCGACGGCGACGACTGGTATCCGAACCAGTTTTTGTACCTGCCCGGCGACGAGGAATCCGAGCTCAAGGTCGCCCGCCTGCACGGCGAGCGCGTGGTACTGCAGATCGTCGACGACTACCGCCACCAGCAGCACGCGGTTTGGGGCATCAGCGCGCGCAACCGCGAGCAGAATTTCGCGCTCAACGCGCTGATGGACCCGGAGATCGATTTCGTCACCCTGCTCGGCACCGCCGGCACCGGCAAGACGCTGCTCGCGCTCGCGGCGGGCCTCGCGCAGACGATGGATCAGCAGCGTTACCGCGAGATCATCATGACCCGCGCGACGGTGAGCGTCGGCGAGGACATCGGCTTCCTGCCCGGTACCGAGGAGGAAAAGATGACGCCGTGGATGGGCGCGCTGACCGACAACCTCGAAGTGCTCACCCACAACCAGGACGGCGGCAGCTGGGGGCGCGCGGCGACCAACGACCTGCTCGCCGCGCGCATCAAGATCCGCTCGATGAACTTCATGCGTGGGCGCACGTTCCTCAACCGCTGGCTGATCCTCGACGAGGCGCAAAACCTCACGCCGAAGCAGATGAAGACGCTGATCACCCGCGCAGGCCCGGGCACGAAGATCGTCTGCCTCGGCAACGTCGAACAGATCGATACGCCCTACCTCACGGAAACCACGTCCGGCCTCACCTACGCGGTCGACCGCTTCAAGGCGTGGGAACACAGCGCGCACGTCACCTTGCGCCGCGGCGAACGCTCGCGGCTGGCCGACTACGCGTCCGACGTGTTGTAGCGCGAGCAGTCGGCAAAAAAAGAAACGGGCCCGTCGCCGGGCCCGCTCGTTCTTTCGGGTACCGCCGCTCAGTGCGCGGCTGGCGGCGCGGCCGGCGGCAGCGGCTCGGGCACCTTGTTGCGGATCGGCGGGATCGTACGCAAGTACGCGAACATCGCCTCGAGATCCTCGTCCGTGAGGTTCTTGAACGTCGGAATCGGCATCGGCGGCAGGATCGGCCGGCCGCGGCCCATGTGGCGGCCGGTGCGGATCGTGTCCTTGAAGTTCTGGAACGTCCAGCGGCCGAGGCCGGTCTCCGGATCCGGTGTCAGGTTGGCGGTGAAGCTGATGCCCCATGGCCCCGACCAGGCGGTGTTCACGTTGCCGGCCGCCATCGTCCACGGCATCTCCAGCTTCGGCGCCGGCGGCATCGTCAGGTCCTGTGGATGACCGGACAGCGCGCGCGACATGTCCCACTCCGGTCCGTTCGGGCCCAGCTTCATGGGGGTGTGGCAGTCGTGGCAGCCGGTCACCGTTACCAGGTACTGGCCGCGCGCGATCTTCTTGGCATCGGCGGACTTGCCTTTCTCGGCCGCGCCGAGCGGCGCAGCCGCGAGCGCCGCGACCAACAGGGTCGGCAGCAGGAGGGTCTTGCACGTCATCGTGGAGTTTCCTTGCGGTTGGGCAGGTCGTGTTCGACCCAGCGCTCGATGAGCGCCAGGGCATCCTTGTCCGGCACCTCGGTGCCGAGCGGAGGCATCTGCATGCGCGGGTCGCGCGAGCGCATGCGCAGCAGCAGCACGCTGGCCGCCGGGTCGCCCGGCACCAGCAGCCGCGTGCTCGCCACGCCGGCCGGACGGTAGCGGGTGCTGCCGCCCACCAGCGCGCCGAGCATCTTTTCGCCTGCCGCGATGTCGGCAGGATCCAGCGCCAGCTGCAGCTCGACCGGCACCGCCGCGCCGGTTGCTTCCGGGCTGGCGTGGCAGTGGCCGCAGTTGGCGTTGAGGTAGCCGAGAACCGCGCGCTCGGCCGGGCTCGCGGCGGCGATCCGCGGCGGCGTGTCGAGCATCGCCTTGGGCAGGCCGCGCAGCAGTCCGCGCGAGGCCAGGACGCGCAGATCGACGTCGCCGTCGCGCAGCGGCTCGGCGTGCGGTGCCAACGGATCGCGATCGGCGGAGAGCTGCAGCGTGTTGAAGCCGAGCACCGGCACCGGCGCGCCGTCGTGGCAGGCGCGGCAGTCCGCTTCGGACAGGATCCGGTACGGCTTGCCGCTGGGCAGCGTCAGGGTGGTCCCGGCCTCGGGCGCCAACCGGGCCTCGGCGCCGGCTTCGTCCCAGATGTAGGTGGCATAGCGCCAGCTGCCGTCGCCGAGGCGCTCGATCAGTCGCGTCTCCACAGCACGGCCGTCGACCGCGAACTCCTTCCACAGCCGAGTGCCGCGCGGGAACTCCCACCGCTCCGGACGCGTCGCATCGATGGCGCGGCCCCGTGGCAAAGCGATCCAGCGACGCTTGCTCGCGCCGTCGGACCACAGGGGGTATTGCGGGGTGTAGCCCAGCACGCCAGGCGCCACCTGTTGGGGCGCGGAGCGCGCATACAGGCCGGTGTCGTGCAGCTGCTGCGGCAGCGGAGCCTGCGAGGCGCCATCGCTTGCGGACGGCAACGATAGCGCAAGGGCGGCGGCGAGGAGCGCGGTTTTGCTGTTCATGTTCGACCTTCCCGCGCGGCGCGGGACCGCAACGCTGCATCCGCCGGCGACTATCGCGGGCTTGCACTGTCTGCCGTCGCACCGGCACAAGTCAATGGCCGCTGCGGAAGGGAGCTTTGCATAGGTGAATCCAGTCGCGGCACGAAGGGGCAGAGCAACGCCGCTTCGTTTGCCGACACCCGGCCTGCCGGATACGCGCCAATCATATGAGATTTTTGTCTCATGTCAACACTGATGTCTCTACCGTGCCTGACATGAGCGCAGGCCGTGCCTGCCGCCCGGTATGCACGGCATCGGGCGATGCCACAATGCGCGCACGACTTCCTGCCCGATCCGATGACCCTGTCCGATTTTCCTTGCGCACTCACCATCGCCGGCTCCGATTCGGGCGGCGGCGCCGGCATCCAGGCCGACCTCAAGACGTTCGCAGCACACGGCGTGCACGGACTCAGCGCGCTCGCCGCGTTGACTGCGCAGAACACGCGCGCGGTGAACGCGGTGCACGTACCCGACGTGGGCTTCCTGCGTGAGCAGATCGACGCCTGCTTCGCGGATTTCCGCATCGGCGCGGTCAAGCTCGGCATGCTCGCCAATGCCGCGGTGATCGTCGCCGTAGCCGAGGCGCTCGAGCGCCACAAGCCGCCGGCGATCGTGCTCGACCCCGTGATGGTGTCGACCTCCGGCGCCCGCCTGCTCGAGGCCGATGCGCTGGACGCGCTGCGCACGCGGCTGATGCCGCTCGCCACCGTGGTGACGCCGAACCTGCCGGAGGCCTCACTGCTGCTCGGGCGCGACCTGCGCGACATCGCCGACATGCGCCTGGCCGCGGTGGCCCTGCAGATCAAGGGCGCTGCGGCGGTGATGCTGAAAGGCGGTCACCTCACGACCGGCAGCGCGGTGATCGACCTGATCGGCATCGGCGACGTCGTGCACGAGATGCGCCACCCGCGCCTGCCGGTGCGGGCGCACGGCACGGGCTGCACGCTGGCGTCGGCGATCGCCGCCCAGCTGTGCCGCGGCCACGGCTTGGTGGAAGCCTGCCGGCTCGCCAGCGATTACGTGCACGACGCGCTGCGCCGCGGCTACCGGCCGGGCCGCGGCGACGTGACCGTGCTCGACCACTTCGGCGCCGCACATGGCTGAGCCGGTAGCGGCGCACGAGCTCGCCGTTTCCGCCGCAATCCATCGCTGGAGCGTGCTCGCGCGCGTGCCGGCGGCACCGCGCGCGGCGCTGCTGTGGCTGCCGGCGCTGGGCGTGGCCGCGCGCCACTACCTGCCGTTCGCAGACGCCCTGGCGGCGCGCGGCGTGGCGGTATTCGTGCACGAGTGGCGTGGCATCGGCAGCAGCAACCTGCGCGCCGGACGTACGAGCGATTGGGGCTACCGCGAGCTGCTGCTGGAGGATCTGCCGGCGAGCGAACACGCGGTGCGTGGCGCGCTGCCGAACGTGCCTCTGCTGCTCGGCGGCCACAGCCTCGGTGGCCAGCTCGCCTGCTGCCACCTCGCGTTGCAGGAACGCATGCCGTCCGCGTTGTGGCTGGTCGCCAGCGGTGCGCCGTACTGGCGCGCGTTTCCGCCGCCGCACCGATACCTGCTGCCGCTCGCCTACCGCTTCCTGCCGTGGCTGGCGCGCACCTGCGGCGCCCTACCCGGCCGACGCATCGGCTTTGGCGGCGAGGAAGCGCGCACGCTGATCGCCGACTGGGCACGCACCGCGCTCAGCGGCCGCTATGCGGTCGACGGCCTCGACGTCGACCTGGAAGCGGGCATGACGCGCGCGCGGATCCCGGTAGCTGGCGTGGTGCTACGCAACGACTGGCTGGCACCGCGCTCCTCGCTCGCGTTCCTGCTCGGGAAGCTGCCGAACGCCACGCACGTCGTCGCCGAGCTGGACGACGCCGCACTCGGCACGCGTGCGGACCATTTCGCCTGGATGAAGCAACCGGATGCGGTGGTCGCCGCGCTCGTCGCTTGCGCCGCAGTCGACGGTTGAGCGCTGCAGAAAAAGAAAAGGCCGGCAACATCGATGTGTTGCCGGCCTTGCAGAAAAGTGGCGCGCCCGGAGAGATTCGAACTCCCGACCACCAAGTTCGTAGCCTGGTGCTCTATCCAGCTGAGCTACGGGCGCGAAGGCGGTGAAGTATGACGAGTCGTTGCGACTTCGTCAACGTGCGCGCTGCGCGTCAATGCGTTCGCAGCGCGCGTTTTACAACTGGCGGAGAGTGAGGGATTCGAACCCTCGATACGGCTTTTGACCGTATACTCCCTTAGCAGGGGAGCCCCTTCGGCCTCTCGGGCAACTCTCCGGGGTGAAACGCAACGCGGGCGCGAAGCATACCGGCTCGACCACCCGCGCCGCAAACCTCGACGCTCAGCCTCCCGCGTTCTTGCCCGGATCGCTCGGCGGTTCGCCGCGCTGGATGCGCTGATAGATCTCCTCGCGATGCACCGCCACGTCCTTCGGCGCGGTGATGCCGATTCGCACCTGGTTGCCCTTCACGCCGAGCACGGTGACGGTCACCGAGTCGCCGATCATCAGGGTTTCGCCGACGCGGCGCGTCAGGATAAGCATGTCAATCCTCCTCGTACCGGCATTCGTTTGCCGGCGTCCGCGCCATGCGCGAGGCATGACGGCCGATGCCCATGTAACGTTGTGTGGTCGCCGCCCAACCAGTCTGGGCCGACGGGCGGCGGGTAACGCCCACGTCGATACTGCTCAAGCGATTTTCTCACTAACCCACGCGACGACGCCAGCCAGCGCATCGACCAGTGCCGGACCATCGTCCCCACCGCCCTGCGCCATGTCCGCGCGGCCACCGCCCTTGCCGTTGATCTGACTGGCGACATGGGCGAGCAGCTCGCCGGCTTTCACACGTTGCCCGGCTGCGCCGTTCACGCCTGCCACCAGCGCGGCCTTGCCCTGTTGGGCGCCAGCCAACACGATGACGGCATCGCCCAGCTGCTGCTTGAGCCGGTCGACCGCCTCGCGCAGGCCTTTCGCATCGAAGCCTTCCAGGCGCGCGGCCACCACCTTGATGTCGCCCACCCGCACGGCCGAGGCCGCCAGATCGGCGGATGCGCCGGAGGCAGCCTTGGCCTTGAACGATTCGAGCTCACGCTCCAGCCGCTTCTGGCGATCCAGCAGCGCGCGCAAGCGATCAGCGAGATCGGAGGGCTGGCCGCCGAGCAGGCGTGCCGCCTCTTCCAGCGCACGTTCCTGTGCTTCGACATAGTCGAGCGCGTGTTGTCCGGTCACGGCCTCGATACGACGCACCCCCGCGGAAACGCCTCCTTCCGACACGATCTTGAACAGGCCGATGTCGCCTGTGCGTGATACGTGCGTGCCGCCGCAGAGCTCGGTCGACGCCTCGCCGAGGCGCAGCACCCGCACGCGTTCGCCGTACTTCTCGCCGAACAGCGCCAGCGCACCGAACTCGAGCGCCTCCTCCATGCCCATGTGATGGATTTCGGCGGCGTGATTGCGGCGGATGTCGTCGTTGACCCGGCGTTCGATGTCGACGAGCTGCTGCTCGGTCAGCGGCTGGAAGTGGCTGAAGTCGAAGCGCAGACGCTCCGGCGCAACCAGCGAGCCCTTCTGCACCACATGCGTGCCCAGCACCGCGCGCAGGGCGGCATGCAGCAGGTGGGTGGCAGAGTGGTTGAGGACGGTGGCGGCGCGGCGCTGCTCGTCGATCGCCGCGTGCACGCGGTCGCCACGGCGCAGGGTGCCCGTCAGCAGCGTGCCAACGTGGCCGTGGAACTGGCCGGCGAACTTCTGCGTGTCGCCGACCGCAAATTCCATGCCCATCGTGGTGAGCCCGCCGGTGTCGCCGACCTGGCCGCCGCCTTCTGCATAGAACGGCGTGCGGTCCAGGAACACCACCGCCTGCTCGCCGGCGTGGATCGCCTCGACCGGACGACCGTCACGTAGCAGCGCGACCACCGCGACGTCGTCCTCGCGGTGGCGCTCGTAGCCCAGGAACTGGGTCGGCGGCAGCTGCGCGGCCAATTCCGCCGGCAGCAGGGTGGCGCTGGCGAACTTGCCGGCGGCACGCGCGCGCTCGCGCTGTTCGGCCATCAGCCGCTCGTAGTCGTCCATCGCGCCATCGGCGAGGCACGCGCCCTTCTCGCGCAGGATATCGACGATCAGGTCGGGCGGGCACCCATAGGTATCGTGCAGCTGGAACAGCTGCTCGCCCTCGATGCGCCCGCCACTGCCCTGCAGGTAAGTCTCCAAGCGCTGCATGCCGGAATCGAGCGTCTGCGCGAACGCCGCTTCCTCCGCCTTGAGCGCGCGCTCGACCAGCTCACGCTTGGCGGCAAGCTCCGGGTACGCCTCGCCCATCACCTCCGCCAGCGGAGCCACCATGCGCCAGAACGCGCCGTCGGCCTGCAGCGCGCCGAGCTTCCAGATGTGGCGCACCGCGCGACGCACGATCCGGCGCAGCACGTAACCGCGCCCTTCGTTGGACGGCAGCACGCCATCGACGATCAGGAAGCTGCAGGCGCGGATGTGGTCGGCGATCACGCGCAGCGACTTGTGCTCGAGGTCCTGGGTGCGGGTGATCGCCGCGGCCGCGCGGATCAGATGCTGGAACAGGTCGATCTCGTAGTTGCTGTGCACGTGCTGCAGGACAGCCGCGATGCGCTCCAGGCCCATGCCGGTGTCCACGCACGGCGCCGGCAGCGGCACCAACGTGCCGTCGGCCTGGCGATCGAACTGCATGAAGACGTTGTTCCAGACCTCGATGTAGCGGTCGCCGTCCTCGTCCGCCGAACCCGGCGGGCCGCCGGCGATCTCCGGGCCGTGGTCGTAGAAGATCTCCGTGCACGGACCGCACGGGCCGGTGTCGGCCATCTGCCAGAAGTTGTCGGAGGCGAACGGCGCACCTTTGTTGTCGCCGATGCGGATGATCTTCTCCGGCGGCAGACCGACCACGCGGTGCCAAATGTCGTAGGCCTCGTCGTCGGTGTGGTAGATCGTCACCAGCAGCCGTTCCGGTGGCAGCTTCCACACCTCGGTCAGCAGCTCCCACGCCCAGACGATCGCATCGCGCTTGAAGTAGTCGCCGAAGCTGAAGTTGCCCAGCATCTCGAAGAACGTGTGGTGGCGCGCGGTGTAGCCGACCTGGTCGAGGTCGTTGTGCTTGCCGCCGGCACGCACGCACCGCTGCGAGGACACCGCGCGCGTGTAGCTGCGCTTCTCGGCACCGAGGAACACGTCCTTGAACTGGACCATGCCGGCATTGGTGAACAGCAGGGTCGGGTCGTTCGCCGGGATCAGCGGCGAGGACGCCACCACGGTATGGCCCTTGCCGCGAAAGAACTCCAGGAAATCGCGGCGGATGTCGTTGACGGTCTTCATGGATCGCTGGCTGGAAAAGGAGAAGCCGGGCGCGCGCGCGCGGCCCGGAACCCCGACGTGGGGGCGCCGGACCGTGAGCGCAACGAACGGCCGGAAAGGGGTAAGCCTAACAGGATGAACGAACGCCGGGGACCGTGCCGGGTGTGGTGGCAACCAGGGGCACGGGGCGCACTCGCGCGCGTGCCGCGCGGCGCGGCGTCAGAACTCGTCGAACCGGAACGCGCTCAGGCGCTGCGCGAGCACGCGGTCGAACCCACGCCGGAGCAGCAGGTCCATTGCCTTGCGGCGCGCCGCGGCACCGGCGGGTGGCACGGCGCCGAAGCGCCGGCACAGGAGGTCGCACGCGATCGACTCCCAGTCGTCCTCCACGGCGGCCAGCGCGTCGGCCACCAACTGCGAGGGCAGCGCGTGGGTCGCGAGTTCGGCACGGATGTAGGCCGGCCCGTAGCCGGCAGCGGCACGGCTGCGGGCAAGACTGCAGGCGAAGCGGGCATCGTCCTGCCAGCCGGCATCGGCCAGGCGGGCGACGGTGGCGTCCACCTCGTCCGGTTGATGACCGCGCACGGCCAGTTTGCGGGCGAGCTCGCGCCGGGAGTGCTCGCGGCGTGTCAGCAGCGCCAGCGCCTGCTCGGTGGTCGAGCGCTCGCGCTGCCGCCGGCGGGGCGGGCGCGGTGCGCCATCAGCATCGGGATCGCGCTCGGTCACCGGGCAGCCTCCCCGGTGCGCGAGCGGCGGCAGGACGAGGACCGCCGCCGCCCACGCACCGGGCCTGGTTCATCAGTCTTCGAGCGGCTCGGCCACGTCGTCGCCACCGCGCGCGGCGACCGTCGGCACGAACCTGTCGCGCAGCGCGGCCTCCAGCTTGGCGGCGACGTCCGGGTTCTCCTTGAGGTACTGGCGGGCGTTCTCCTTGCCCTGCCCGATCCGCTCGCCGTCGTAGCTGTACCACGCACCGGACTTTTCGACCAGCTTGGCATCCACGCCCATGTCGATCAGCTCGCCCTCGCGCGAGATGCCTTCGCCGTAGAGGATCTCGGTGATGACCTGCTTGAACGGCGGCGCCAGCTTGTTCTTGACCACCTTGATGCGGGTCTGGTTGCCGATGATCTCCTCGCCCTTCTTGATCGAGCCGATCCGGCGGATGTCCAGGCGCACGGACGCGTAGAACTTCAGCGCGTTGCCGCCAGTGGTGGTCTCGGGACTCTGGCCCGGCATCATCACGCCGATCTTCATGCGCAGCTGGTTGATGAAGATCACCAGGCAGTTGCTGCGCTTGATGTTCGCGGTGAGCTTGCGCAGCGCCTGGCTCATGAGGCGGGCCTGCAGGCCGGGCAGCTGGTCGCCCATCTCGCCTTCGATCTCGGCCTTCGGCGTCAGCGCCGCCACCGAGTCGACCACCACCAGGTCGACCGCACCGGAGCGCACCAGCATGTCGGCGATCTCCAGCGCCTGCTCGCCGGTGTCGGGCTGGCTGACCAGCAGGTCGTCGACGTTGACGCCGAGCTTCTGCGCGTACAGCGGGTCGAGTGCGTGCTCGGCGTCGATGAAGGCGCAGGTGCCGCCGCTCTTCTGGCACTGCGCGATCGCCTGCAGCGTCAGCGTGGTCTTGCCGGACGACTCAGGCCCGTAGATCTCCACCACGCGGCCCTTCGGCAGACCGCCGATGCCCAGCGCGATGTCCAGCATCAGCGAGCCGGTGCCGATCACCTCGGCGGCCTCGGCGGTGCGATCGCCCATCCGCATCACCGAACCCTTGCCGAACTGCTTCTCGATCTGGCTGAGGGCGGCGGAAAGCGCGCGCTTCTTGTTGTCGTCCATCGTCGTCGTCCTGGTGGTATGCGGATTGGCCGCTAGGGTACGGGCGGGCGGTCGCAGCGGTTAAGACCGCCGCATGCGGATCAGTTTGAACGGCTCAGCGGCCGCGGACATCGGCCGGAGACACTGCCGCGGCTCGGAAAACGGCGGCTGCGGCCCTCGGAGCATCGTGCTCACCGGTTCGGCCTCACCAGGCCGCAGTACAGGCCCTCGATCTCGAACTCCTGCCCGGGCTGCACCTCGATCGGCGCGTAGTCCGGGTTACGCGGCAGCAGGCGGATGCGATCGCGGTCGATCTTCAGCAGCTTGACGGTGATTTCCTCATCGATACGCGCGACCACGATCTGGCCGGAACGCGCCTCGCGGGTGCGGTGCACGCCGATCAGGTCCCCGTCGAAGATGCCTTCGTCGCGCATCGAGTCGCCCTTGACCCGCAGCAAGTAATCCGGCTGCGGGAAGAACACCCCGCGGTCGAGCAGGATCACCTCGTCGGAGCCGATGTCGGCCCCGATCGGCACGCCGGCCGCAACCTGGCCGAGCACCGGCAGCGGCAGCGCGTCCTCGGCCCTCGGCCCCGCGGCGGCGGGCGCAGTGACTGCTGGCTGGCGCAGGCGCAGGCCGCGGGCACGGCCCGGCAGGCGCTCGATGTAGCCGGCGCGCTCCAGCGCCTCCAGGTGGTATTGCGCCGCGCGCACGCCGGAGAACCCGAACGCGCGCGCGATCTCGGTCTGGCTGGGGGGCAGGCCCTCGTGCTCGATGCGCTCGGCGATCAGCTCGAGGATGGCGCGCTGGGTGTCGGTCAGGCTCATGCTTAGTAGTAATACTACTAACACTCGCCCGCCGCAAGCCTCACCCGATCGTCTGCAGCAGCCCCTCGAGCGCCGCCGCCACCGTCTGCCGCCGCACCGCGTCGCGGTCGCCGTCGAAATGCAGGACTTCGGCGCGCGGGTAGCCACCGCGACGTTTCCAGGCGATCCACACGGTGCCGACCGGCTTGTCGGGCATGCCGCCGCCGGGACCGGCGATGCCGGTAACCGCGACGGCGAGGTGCGCCCCGGAATGCACCAGCGCCCCCGACACCATCTCGATCACGGTCTCGCGCGAAACCGCGCCGAACTGCTCGAGCGTCTGCGGACGCACGCCGAGCAAGGCCTGCTTGGCCTCATAGCTGTAGGCGACCATCCCGCAATCGAACCAGCCCGACGAGCCGGGGATGTCGGTGAGCATCTTGGCGATCCAGCCGCCGGTGCAGCTCTCGGCGGTCACCAGCATCAGCCGCTGCTCGCGGGCCGCCTCGCCGATGCGTTCGGCGAGGCGGCGCAGGGTGTCGTCGTCGGGAAACGCGGTCATGCGCGGCACTATACCGGCAGTGCCGCGCCGCCCCGCTCAGTAGCTGAAACGCAACGTCACCCCGTAGGTGCGCGGCGCGCCGAGGAACGCGTTGTACGAGTTGAACGGGTTGCCCGGCAACGGCGACACGTTCTGCAGCGGCGCATCGAAGCCGACCTGCACGTATTCCTCGTCGAAGATGTTGAGCCCCCACAGTTCCACCGACCAGCGCCGGTTGCGCGCGCCGACCACGAAGCGGGCGTTCACCACGGTGTAGGCGTCCTGCATCTTCTCGACGTCCAGGTCGGAACCGGTGTTGTAGTCCGATTGGTACTTCGCCGAGAGGTTGACGCGGCCGATCAGGTCTGCGCCGAAGCCCCATTCGTAGGTGACCGCCGCACTGCCCGACCAGTACGGCGCGAAGCTGACCTGGTTGCCCGGCAGCTTGTACAGCGCACCGGCCGGTGCGGTACCGCCCGGCGCGATGAAGTCGCCGCCGGGGCGCTCGTCGCCATAGCGGGTGTCCGCGTAGGTGACGCCGCCCTGCACGGTGAGCCCGCGGGTCGGCTGCCACAGGATCTCGGTGTCGATGCCCTTGGACACCACCTCGGGGATCGAGCGCACCACGAAGCTGGTCCCGAGGAAGCTGTTGAGCTGGAAGTCCTCGTAGGTCTGATGGAACAGCGTGGCGTTGATCAGCAGGTTGCCATCGGCCCACGTGGTCTTCGCGCCCAGCTCGTAGCTGTCAACGAACTCGCCCGGGAACGACGTGTCGGCCACCGGCAGGATGCCCGAGCCGCCGCTGGACAGGCCGGTGTTGGACTGCACGCGATCGAGGTTGAAACCGCCGGCCTTGTAGCCGCGCGCGGCCGAGGCGTAGGTCATCACGTTCTCGTTCCAGCGGTAGGCCGCCTTCAGCGTGCCCGACCACTCCTTCTCTTCGCGCTCCTGCTCGGTGACGCGGCCGTTGTGCAGCGGGTTCGCCCACGGCAGGCAGCTGTAGCCGACGATGTTGCTGATGATCGCCTGCTGCTGCGCCGGCGGCAGCGCGGCGAACGGCACCCCGCGCGTGGTCAGCGCGGTGGCGATGCGCCCGATCGCCGCCGGGCTGACCGCGCCGTTCGGGGCGAAGAACGAGGCGCAGCCGAGGCTGCCATTCGGGTTGCTGTAGCTCGAGTCGAGCTCCTTGTCCTCGCGCGTGTAGCGCAGGCCGAGGGTGAGATCGAGCGCGTCGGTCACGTGCCAGGTGTTGTTGGTGAACACCGCGGCGCTGCGCGCGTTCTGGCGATAGCGGTCGTCGGCGCCGAAGCCCTGGAA
This sequence comes from Lysobacter sp., assembly GCA_035645555.1. Taxonomy (GTDB): domain Bacteria; phylum Pseudomonadota; class Gammaproteobacteria; order Xanthomonadales; family Xanthomonadaceae; genus Lysobacter_F. The sequence goes on from DASQMI010000098.1 coordinate 62,492, forward strand.
CGCGGTGTTGAACGGCCGCCCGGTGACCTGCGAGAGGAACAGCGGCGCATCCGGGCGCAGGCCCAGCGCCGGGTTAATCAGCGACACCAGCGCGGTCGACAGGTACGGCTCGTAGTGCGCGCCGATCCGGTACGTCTCGTTGCGGATCAGGTCCTCGTCGGAATAGAACAGGCCCACCATCCAGTCGAGCCGGTCGCTGGTGCCGGTCAGCCGCAGCTCCTGGCTGAACGTCTCGAAGCGGGTCAGCGACTCGTCCTCGTCCGCATTGCGGTACAGCAGATCGGCGGTGGAGAAGTCGAAGTCGAGGCCGTTGATCGCCTGCCAGTCGCGCTGGGCGGTGATCGAGGTCAGGGTCGCCGACTCGAACCACGGCACGGTCCAGTTGACTTCGGCCGAGATGCCCTTGTCCTTGATGTCCTGCTCGGTGCTGCGGTTGCTCCAGGCGACGCGGTCGAACGGCCGCGCCACCGGCGCCACGCCGGAATCCGGCGACAGCGCGTCGATGATGTTGGCCGTTGCGCCACGCACGGTGGTGACGCCGACGCAGCAGTTCTCTTCGCGGCTGGTGTAGTCGGCGATCAGGTTGATGTCGAGCGTGTCGCTCGGCTCGATCAGCAACTGCCCGCGCAGGGTGTGGAAGTTCTGGTCGCCGTCCTCGGTCTCGGTACGCGGACCGGCGCCGGTGCGCACGTCGGTGAAGCCGTCGCGCTCGCGCTTGGCCGCGTAGACGCGGAACGCGGCGTTCTCGCCGAGCGCGTCGTTGTAGCTGCCGGCGACGCCGAGCGCGCCGTAGTTGCCGACGGTCAACTCGCCTTCGATCGCCTGGCTGTAGTGCGGCCGGCGCGTGATGATGTTGATCACGCCGGCGGAGGTGTTCTTGCCGAACACGGTGCCTTGCGGGCCCTTCAGCACCTCAATGCGCTCGACCTCGCCGAGGTCGCCGAAGCCGACGCCGTTGCGCGGCCGGTAGACGCCGTCGATCACCACGCCGACCGACGACTCCAGACCAGCGTTGTCGCCGACCGTGCCGATGCCGCGGATGCGCGCGACGGTCTGCGCCTCGCTCTGCGTGCTGGTCACGGTCAGGCCCGGTACCAGCACCTGCATGTCCTTGATGTCGCGTACGCCGCTGTCCTGCAGCAGCCGCTCCGGGAGCGCGGTGATCGCCACCGGCACGTCCTGCAGCGCCTCCTCGCGCTTCTGCGCGGTGACGACGATGTTGGACAGGGTGGTCGGCTCCTCGTCCTCCTCACCGGCCGCGGCCTGCGGCCGCGCCTCCTGCGCCTGCAACGGCGCAGCCGCGCCCAGCGCCAACACGATGGCAAGCGCGAGCCGCGCCCGCTGCAACGTCCTGCTCTGCATCTCGGATCCCCCTCGTTCAGTCGGAAAACGCGCGAAACGTCGAAACCTGACCGATCCCTGGCGGTACCGCTCTCTCGTTGTCGCTGCAAGCTAGCACTTTCTTAACGGGATGCTTGTGGCATCGCAGCAAAAAGCCGGGTGGCATACTGGTCGCCCTCGCGCCCGTCCGGGCGCGCGCTGTTTTCCGACCCCGCCCGCCGTGTCCGACACCGCCCTTTCCGCCACCGCGCGCAACGCGGAGCACACCCCGCTGATGCGCCAGTACTTCGCCGCCAAGGCCGAGTACCCCGACGTGCTGCTGTTCTTCCGGATGGGCGACTTCTATGAACTGTTCTACGACGACGCCCGCAAGGCCGCGCGGCTGCTCGACATCACCCTGACCCAGCGCGGCGTCTCCGCCGGCCAGCCGATCCCGATGGCGGGCGTGCCTGTGCATGCCTACGAGAGCTATCTGGCGCGGCTGGTCGCGCTCGGCGAGTCGGTGGCGATCTGCGAGCAGATCGGCGACCCGGCGCAGGCCAAGGGCTTGGTCGAACGCAAGGTGGTGCGGGTGGTCACGCCCGGCACGGTGACCGACGAGGCGCTGCTGTCCGAGCGACACGACACCCTGCTGATGGCGGTCGCGCGCGGCAAGGCGGGCTACGGCCTGGCCTGGGCCGACCTCGCCGGTGGGCGCTTCCTGGTCAACGAGGTCGCGAGCGAGGACGCGCTCGAGGCGGAACTGGCGCGGCTGGAACCGGCCGAGGTGCTGATCCCCGACGAGGACGGCTGGCCCGCGTGCCTGGCCCAGCGCACCGGCGTGCGCCGGCGGGCGCCCTGGCTGTTCGACACCGACAGCGGTCGCCGCCAGCTGCTGCGCTTCTTCGGCGTGCACGACCTGTCCGGCTTCGGACTGGAGGACCGACCGTTGGCCGTGGCCGCCGCCGCCGCGCTGCTGGGTTACGTCGAGGAGACCCAGAAGCAGCGCCTGCCGCATCTGACATCCATCGCGGTCGAGGCCGGCGACGGCGCCATCGCGATGAACGCGGCGACCCGTCGCCATCTCGAACTCGATTCGCGCGTGGACGGCGATCACCGAACCACCCTGCTCGGCGTGCTGGACAGCACCATCACCCCGATGGGCGGCCGCCTGCTGCGGCGCTGGCTGCATCGCCCGCTGCGCGACCACGCCACCCTGCGCCTGCGCCACCAGGCGGTGGCGACCTTGATCGAGCAGCGCGCCTGCGAGCCGCTGCGCGAACGCTTCCGCGCGCTCGGCGATCTCGAACGCATCCTCGCCCGCGTGGCGCTGCGCAGCGCCCGGCCGCGAGATCTGTCCACCCTGCGCGACGGCCTGGCGATGCTGCCGGAGATCCGCGCCCTGCTCGCCCCGCTCGATTCGCCGCGCCTGCAGGCGCTGGCCGCCGAGCTCGGCGAGCACGCGGCCAATGCGGCACTGCTGGCGCGCGCGATCGTGCCGCAGCCACCGGTCCTGGCGCGCGACGGCGGGGTCATCGCCGACGGCTACGACGCCGAGCTCGACGAGCTGCGCCAGCTCGCGACCAATGCCGACCGGTTCCTGATCGACCTGGAAGCGCGCGAGCGCGCCGCGACCGGCATCGCCACGCTCAAGGTCGGCTACAACCGCGTCCACGGCTATTACATCGAGATCAGCAAGGCGCAGGCCGACAAGGCGCCGACGCATTACACGCGCCGGCAGACGCTGACCGGGGCCGAGCGCTACATCACCGAGGAGCTCAAGCAGTTCGAAGACAAAGTGCTGTCCGCGCGCGAACGCGCGCTGGCGCGCGAACGGCTGCTGTACGAGCACGTGCTCGATGCGCTGAACGAGACGCTGGAGCCGCTGAAGCGCTGTGCGGCGGCGCTCGCCGAGCTCGACGTGCTCGCCTGCTTCGCCGAACGCGCGCAGAGCCTCGACTGGTCGGCACCGGAGCTGCGCGCCGAGCCCGGTCTGTGCATCGAACGCGGCCGCCATCCGGTGGTGGAAGCGGTGCGCGACGAGCCATTCGAGCCGAACGACCTGATGCTCGACGGCGACCGCCGGATGCTGGTGATCACCGGCCCGAACATGGGCGGCAAGAGCACCTACATGCGGCAGAACGCGCTGATCGTGCTGCTCGCGCACGTCGGCAGCTTCGTGCCGGCGTCGCGCGCCGTCATCGGTCCGATCGACCGCATCCTCACCCGCATCGGCGCGGGCGACGACCTCGCGCGCGGACAATCGACCTTCATGGTCGAGATGGCCGAGACCAGCTACATCCTCCACCACGCTACCGACTGTTCGCTGGTGCTGATGGACGAGATCGGGCGCGGCACCTCGACCTACGACGGCCTCGCGCTCGCCGAGGCATGCGCACGCCATCTCGCGCAGGTCAACCGCGCCTACACGCTGTTCGCCACCCACTATTTCGAACTCACCGCGCTCGCCGAGCCCGGCAGCGGCATCGCCAACGTGCACCTGGATGCCGTGGAACACGGCGACCGGCTGGTGTTCATGCACGCGGTGAAGGACGGCCCGGCCGACCGCAGCTTCGGTCTGCAGGTCGCCGCACTCGCGGGGCTGCCGAAGGGGGTGATCGCGCAGGCGCGCGCACGGCTGGCCGAGCTCGAGCAGCAGAGCCGCGATGCGCCGAAGCCGTCGCTCACGCCGATGGCGCTGGATTCGCCGCAGCAGTTCGGCCTGTTCCCGCCGAGCAATGCCGCGCTCGAGGCGCTGGCCGCGATCGATCCGGACGAATTGACCCCCAAGCAGGCGCTGGAAGCGCTGTACCGGCTGAAGGGCCTGCTCTGAGGTTGCGCTAGAGCGCGTCGATGTCACCGAGCGCGCGGATCAGCCGGCGCGCGCGCTTGTCGGGCTTGGACTCCGGCGGCTGGAAGCCGGCGCGTTCGGCCGCGCGCAGGGCGCGGGCCTGTTCGCGCGCGATGCGCGAGGCGTCGTTCTCGGCATACAGCGCCTGCGCGACGCTGGCCGGGCCGCGTGTGTCGCTGAGGGCGCGCACGTCGACTTCGTAGACCTCACCGCCACGAACGATCCGCAGGGTGTCGCCGACCCGCACGGGGCGCGATGCCTTGGCGCGCTGGCCGCCCACCTCGACCTTGCCGGTCTCGATCGCCTGCTTGGCGAGGCTGCGGGTCTTGAAGAAGCGCGCAGCCCAGAGCCAGAGGTCCAGGCGCACGCCGGTCGTGTCGTGCATGCGGAGAGCGGATTCCATCGGGAAGCGACGATGCCGGAAGGCGGCTGCGCGGTGGATGAACGGCCCGCGGAGCGGCGCGCCCGGATCAGCCTAGAAGGTTGATCGACCCCAAAAGCGAAACGGCCGCCCTGCGGCGGCCGTTCCGGATACGCTTCGGGAGAGGCTCAGGCCTGCTCGCCCGCCGCGTTGGCCGGCTTGGCGTAGGCGGACAGGTCTTCCTTGATGCGCGCCTTCTTGCCCTCGAGACCGCGCAGGTAGTACAGCTTGCCGGCGCGCACCTTGCCGCGGCGCTTCACTTCGACCGAGTCGATGGTCGCGCTGTGGGTCTGGAACACGCGCTCCACGCCGTAGCCGTGGGAGATCTTGCGCACGGTGAACGAGGAGTTCAGGCCGGCGTTCTTCTTCGCGATCACCACGCCCTCGTAGGCCTGCACGCGCTCGCGGTTGCCTTCCTTGACCTTGACGTTGACGACGACGGTGTCGCCGGGGCCGAAGTCGGGCAATTCACGCTTCTGCTGCGCCGTTTCGAAGTTCTGCAGCAGGGTATGGAGGGAGGGCTTGGTCATGGTCCGGCCTGTAGGTGTCGTTGTTGCGCGAGTGCACGTGGACCCGCGTCATGGCATGGGATGGAGCGGTGGAGTACAGCGAAGCCGCGCATTATAGCCCCACATTTCCTTGCGTGGCTAGCAGTTAGCGTCCGTCCCGGGCGCCTGCGATCCGGCCGCCCGCTCACGCCGGTAGGCGTCGAGCAGCGCCCGGTCGGCGGGCGACAGCGCCGCCTCGTCCAGCAGGTCCGGGCGACGCTCCCAGGTTCGGCCGAGCTGCTGCTGGCGGCGCCAGCGGGCGATCTCGGCATGGTGGCCGGACAGCAACACGTCCGGGACCCGGCCCAGCGCATGCTCGACCGGGCGGGTGTAATGCGGGCAATCCAGCAGCCCGTCCTCGAAGCTGTCCTGGCTGGCGGACTCGTGGTCGTTCAGCGCACCGTCCTGCAGCCGCGCGACCGCGTCGATCAGCACCGCCGCCGGCAGCTCGCCGCCCGAGAGCACGTAGTCGCCGATCGACAGCTCCTCGTCCACTTCGGCGCGGACCAGCCGCTCGTCGATCCCCTCGTAGCGGCCGCACAGCAGGATCAGCCGCGGCCGTCCGGCGAGCTCGCGCACCTTCGCCTGGGTCAGCGGCGCGCCCTGTGGGCTCAGGTAGACGACGCGGGCGGGTTGCGGATCGGCGGCGCGCGCGGCATCGAGCGCGGCGCGCAACGGGTCGATCATCATCACCATGCCTGGGCCGCCGCCGAACGGACGGTCGTCCACCCGACGGTAGTTGCCCTCGGCGTAGTCGCGCGGATTCCAGCCGAGCACTGCCAGCAGACCGCGCTCCACCGCCCGTCCGACGACACCGAACGCCGCGCACTGCGCGACGAACTCGGGAAACAGGCTGACCACGTCGATACGCATGCTCGCTCCGCGGGAGGCGGGCGCCTACCGTACCGCTTCCGGCCGCCCGGAACTCAGAAGTCGGGGTCCCAGTCGACCGTGATCAGCCGCTGCGCGAAGTCGACCGCGGTGACGTACTGCGGCTCGACGAACGGGATCAGCCGCTCGCGCTCGGCGTCCCGGACCACCATCACGTCATTGGCGCCGGTGGAGAACAGGTGCGAGACAGTGCCCAGCGGCACGCCGTCTACGGTGCGGACCGCAAGTCCCTCGAGGTCCACCCAGTAGTACTCGCCCGGCTTGGGCGGTGGCAGCGCCGAGCGTGGCACGTAGATCTCGGCGCCGCGCAGCGCTTCGGCGGCGTCGCGGTCCTCGACCTCGGGGAAGCTCGCGACCAGGTGCTTGCCGCCGTCGCGGCCGCGCACGCCCAGCAGCTCGCGCTCGCGGCCCTGCGGGTCGCGCAAGGTCCAGGGCTGGTAGCGGAAGATCTGGCGGCGCGGCTCGGTCCACGACTCGAGCTTGACTTCCCCGCGCACGCCGAAGGCGCCCACTACCCTGCCCAGCAGGATCAGACGCCTCGAATCGCTCATCGGCGATCGACGCCACGCCGGAACCGGCGCGGCAAAGCCATCAGGCGGCGCCGGCGGCGCCCTTGACCGCCTGCTTGTACAGATTGGCGACCTTCTCGGTCATCTGCGCGCCGTTGCTGATCCAGTGCTGCACGCGCTCCACGTTGAGCTCGACGCGCTTGTCGTTCCCCGAGGCCACCGGGTTGTAGTAGCCAAGGCGCTCGATGTTGCGGCCGTCGCGCGCGCTGCGGCTGTCGGTGACGATGATGTGGTAGAACGGGCGCTTCTTCGCGCCGCCGCGGGTAAGGCGGATCTTGACCATGGATTGCGGTTTCCTGTGTTGCCCAGTCGCCAGAACGGCGAGGTAAGCGGGGAATTGTAGGCGATCGCGGCGGTCAAGAAAACCGGCCGGCTACAGCGGCGTCCACGGCCGCCCGGCCAGCGCCTCCGCGAGCAGCGCCGCGAGCTCCGGCGTGGGCCGGTAGGCCGCCGCGTCGATGGCGGCCAGAAGGCGCACACCTGCGGAATTGCAGGCGAACGCTCCGCGGAACCGCCCGACTTCGCTCAGCGCCACCGGCCGCGTCGCCTGCGGCACGCCGCGCGCGGCCAGCGCTTCCTGCAGCAGCCGCTCGGCCGTGCCGCGCAGTGCCGGCCCCTCCGGCCAGACCACGCCCTCGCCGTCCCAGAAGCCGGCGTTCCAGATCGAGCCTTCCAGCACCCGCGCCTGCGGCCCCGAGCCGTCCACGAACAGCGCATCGTCGAAGCCGCGACGGCGCGCGAGCCGCATCTGGTGGAACAGCGGGAACGTGCCCACGTGCTTGAGATGCGGCGCCGGCCGGACGAACGGGACGCTCGCCACCGTCATCGGCCCCGCCGGCATCGGCGCGGGCGGCGCGGCGGCGACCAGCACGTCCGGCGTGGCCGGCTTCTCGGGCATTCGGCGGTCGAAGTCGCGAGCAAACACGGTCACGCGCAGGGACACGTCGCCACCGGCCGCCGCCTGCCGCATCCAGACCCGGAGTGTCGCCTCGTCCAGCGTCGCGTCGAAGAGCTCGCGGGTGGCGTCCTGCAGCCGCTGCAGGTGCAGATCCAAGCCCTGCGCCGCGCCCCCGCGCACCTGCAGCGAGGTGAAATGGCCGTAGTTGACGAGCGCGAGCGCGGCCAGCTCATCCGCCGCGACCGGCCCGCCGTTGAGCCACAACGCGCGCATCCGGACCGGCTCAGCGGAACGGCATCGGCCCGCGACCGCCCATCATCCCGCGCATGCCGCGCAGCAGACCCTTCATGCCGCCGCCGGCGAGCTTGCTCATCATCTTTTCCATCTGCTGGTACTGCTTGAGCAGACGGTTGACCTCGGCCGGTGTGGTGCCGGAACCGCGTGCGATCCGCGCGCGCCGCGAGCCATTCAGCAGCGCCGGGTTGCGGCGCTCCTTCTTGGTCATCGAGTTGATGATCGCGATCATCCGCGGCACTTCCTTGCCGGTGACCTGGTTCTTCACCGCGTCCGGGATCTGGCCGATGCCGGGCAGCTTGTCCATCAAGCCGTGGATGCCGCCCATGTTCTGCATCTGCTCGAGCTGGTCGCGCATGTCGTTGAGGTCGAACTTCTTGCCCTTGACGACCTTCTCGGCGAGCTTGGCGGCCTTGTCCTTGTCGACCTGCTGCTCGACCTGCTCGACCAGCGACAGCACGTCGCCCATGTCGAGGATGCGGCTGGCGATGCGGTCGGGATGGAAAACGTCCAGGCCTTCCGGCTTCTCGCCGGTGCCGATGAACTTGATCGGGCGGCCGGTGATGTAGCGCACCGACAGCGCGGCACCGCCGCGCGCGTCGCCGTCGGTCTTGGTCAGCACGACGCCGGTCAGCGGCAGCGCCTCGGCGAACGCCTTGGCGGTGTTGGCCGCGTCCTGACCGGTCATGGCGTCGACCACGAACAGCGTTTCCACCGGCTTGACCGCCGCGTGCAGCGCCTTGATCTCGTCCATCATCGCCTGGTCGATGGCGAGGCGGCCGGCGGTATCGACGATCAGCACGTCGGCGAACGACTTGCGCGCATCGTCGATGGCCGCACGCACGATCGCTTCCGGCTGCTGGTCGGCCTGCGACGGGAAGAACAGCACGCCGACCTGCTCGGCCAGCGTCTTCAGCTGCTCGATCGCCGCCGGTCGATAGACGTCCGCGGACACCACCATCACCTTCTTCTTGCGGCGTTCCTTGAGGTGCTTGGCGAGCTTGGCGACGGTGGTGGTCTTGCCGGCGCCCTGCAGGCCAGCCATCAGAATCACCGCGGGCGGCGCGACGTTGAGGTTGAGGTCCGCCGCCTGTGCGCCCATCACCGTGGTGAGCTCGTCGCGCACCACCTTGATCAGCGCCTGGCCGGGGGTCAGCGACTTCAGCACTTCCTGGCCGACCGCGCGCACCTTGATGCGTTCGATCAGGGCCTGTACCACCGGCAGCGCGACGTCGGCTTCCAGCAGCGCGATGCGCACCTCGCGCAGGCTTTCGCGGATGTTCTCCTCGGTCAGCCGCCCACGTCCGCGCAGGCGGTCGATGGTGCCGGACAGGCGCTGGGTGAGGGACTCGAACATCGCGGGATACCGGAAAAAAACGGGTCGCGGAGTATAGCCCGCGCGTCCGGTCGCGCCTGAACCACGCAGGCGCCCGACACGCGCCTCGGCGCTATGCCACACTCTGGCGATGACAACGGTTCTCATCGCCCTCGTCCTGTACGCGGCCGCCACCGCCCTGCTGGTGCGGGGCCTGCGCCGCGATGGCCGGTCGCGGCTGTGGCTGCCGCCCGCGGCGCTCGCGATCGCCCTGCACGCGGCCGTGCATCTGGTGAGCTGGCGCGGCAACGGCCCGGACCTGCACTTCTTCCCGGCGCTGTCGCTGGTCGGTCTTGGCATGGCCGCACTGACCGCGGTGACCGGCGCCTATGGCCGGATGGCCGCGCTTGGCGTGGTGGTGTTCCCGGTCGCCGCGACGATGCTCGGGCTGCATGCGCTCATCGGCCACGAGCGCCCGGAGGGGCTCGACTGGCGGCTGCAGCTGCATGCGGGCTTCGCCCTGCTCGCCTACGCCACGCTCGCCATCGCCGCGCTGCTGGCGCTGATGCTGTGGCTGCAGGAGCGCGCGCTGCGGCGGCGCGAATTCCACGGCTGGCTCGGCGCGCTGCCGCCGCTGATCCAGCTGGAGACCCTGCTGTTCCGCACCATCGGCGCGGGTTTCGCGCTGCTGAGCGCCACGCTGCTCACCGGCGTGCTGTTCGTCGAGGACCTGCTCGCCCAGCACCTGGTCCACAAGACGGTGCTGAGCGTGCTGTCCTGGCTGACATTCGGCGCATTGCTGCTCGGACGCTGGCGGCGCGGCTGGCGCGGCGCGACCGCGGTGCGCTGGACGCTCACGGCGATGGCACTGCTGGTGCTGGCGTTCTTCGGCAGCAAGTTCGTGCTGGAAATGGTGCTGCAGCGCGCCTGACGGAAGTGCCGCCGCGCTAGGCTGGCAGCGGCTGCAGCCCGCTCCGCCGCCACACGAACAGGCGGTCGGTCAGCGCGTGCGCGCCATCGCGGTGCAGGTCCAGCGCGGCCTGGCGCAGGTGCGCGACCGCATCGGTGTCGGCCGAATCGGCGAACAGCAGCACGTCTCGATTGGGAATCGCCAGTGCCGGCTCGCCATGCAACCGCTCGCGCTCGCGTTCCCACAGGTCATCGAACAGCAGCAGCGACGCCTCGTAGTTGCCGTCGGCGCGGATCAGCCCCAGTTGCGGGCCGCGCCGCACCTCTAGGCGCGGCAGCAGGCGTCGCAGGTTGCGCACCGCCAGGCGGCGCAGCTGCTCGTGCGCGATCTGAAGGCGCTCGAACTGCCGCCGGGTCAGATAGTTCATGTGCGTCGGCGTGTCCTGCGCATACACCACCACCAGGCCATCGGCCAGCGGCTCGTGCACGCCGGCGGCATCGGCGCCCAGCCGGGCATGCAGTTCCGCCAGCCAGCGCGCGTCCTTCACCAGCGGAATCACCTGCGCCGGCTGCAGCGGCACGTCCTCGAGCGCCTGCAGCACCGCGCGCGCGTGCTGCTCCAGCACCGCGTCGCGATTCGCGTCCGGTGCGGACCGGTAATCCGAATACGCCTGCTCGAGCCTGACGCGCTGCACGAGGTCGCCGGCCGCGACCGTCAATTCGAGCGTGTCGGCGACGCCGACCGTGGTCGCCGGCGCGTGCCTGCGCAGGCGCTGCGCCATCGACGCCGTGAAATCAGCCGCGTCCGCGCCTTCGTCCCGGGCCGGAGGCCGCGCCCAGCGGGCGCGCAGGGCATTCCACCAGTACCGCATGGTCGGTTGTCTCGCGCGTTCCAACTTGCCGCGCGAGGCCCCACGAGGCAAGAGGGCGTCGGCCTGCCATTCAGGCAGGGCACGCCCTGCCGCCCTGCAGCGGCGGGGCTCAACCGTGCGTAGCGTCCAGCGCGTCCGCCAGGCGTTCGACCGCGATCACCTCGAGCCCCTTGTACGCGCCCGCTTTCGGCGCGTTGGCCTTCGGCACGATCGCGCGTTGGAAACCGTGCGTAGCCGCTTCCTTCAACCGCTCCTCGCCGTTCGGCACTGGGCGGATCTCGCCGGAGAGCCCCACCTCGCCGAACGCCACCGTCTGCGCCGGCAGCGGCCGGTCGCGCAGGCTCGACAGCACGGCGAGCAGCAGCGGCAGGTCGGCCGCGGTCTCCTGTACGCGGATGCCGCCGACGATGTTGACGAACACGTCCTGATCGCCGACGCCGACCCCACCGTGGCGATGAAGGACGGCGAGCAGCATGGCAAGCCGGTTGCCTTCCATGCCCACCGCGACCCGGCGCGGGTTCGACAGCGGCGAGGCGTCCACCAGCGCCTGCACTTCCACCAGCAATGGACGCGTGCCTTCGCGGGTGACCATCACGCAGCTGCCCGGCTGCGGCTCGCGACTGCCGGAAAGGAAGATCGCCGACGGGTTCGGCACTTCGCGCAGGCCCTTGTCGCCCATCGCGAACACGCCCAGCTCGTTGACCGCGCCGAAGCGGTTCTTGAACGCGCGCAGCACGCGGAAGCGCGAGCCGCTCTCGCCCTCGAAGTACAACACGGCATCGACCATGTGCTCGAGCACGCGCGGGCCGGCGATGCCGCCTTCCTTGGTGACGTGGCCGACCAGGAACACCGACGTGGCGGTTTCCTTGGCGAAGCGCACCAGCCGCGCTGCGCTCTCGCGCACCTGACTGACCGATCCGGGCGCGGCGGTGAGCTGCTCGGTCCACAGCGTCTGCACCGAGTCGGCGACGATCAGGCCGGGCCGCGTCGCCGCGGCTTGATCGAGGATGCGTTCGATGCCGGTTTCGGCCAGCGCGTGGATGCCGTCCAGCGGCAGCCCAAGGCGCGCGGCGCGTCCGGCCACCTGCGCGAGCGATTCCTCGCCGGTGACGTACAACGCCGGCAACTGCGGTGCGATCTTCGCCACCGCCTGCAGCAGCAAGGTCGACTTGCCGATGCCGGGGTCGCCGCCGACCAGCACCACCGCGCCCTGCACCAGGCCGCCGCCGAGCACGCGATCGAGTTCGCCGATGCCGGTGGAGAGCCGCGCGTCCTCGGCATGGCGCACGTCCTTCAGGGCGGTGACCACCGGCGCATCGGCGCGCCCGGCCCAACCGCCGCGCCGCGCGCCGCCGCCGGCTTTCGCCGCGGGCTCGACGACCACCTCGCCCAGCGAGTTCCACGCGCCGCAATCGGCGCACTGCCCCTGCCACTTGCTGTGGTCCGCGCCGCATTCGGAGCAGACGTACGCGGTCTTGGCCTTGCCCATAAACGGATCGTGCGCGTCGGTGAGGACGCGCACGATACCGGAGGCCGGTCGCGCAGGCGGAGACCCGCGCGTCTGCTGCGAGGCTCAGTCGCCGCCGATGGTGGCGCGGCTGACGTTGCTGATGATGCCGGACAGCGGCAGCAGCTGGCTCAGCACGCGGTTCCAGCGGGTGATGCCGGCCGGACCGACGAACACCACGTCGCCCGGACGCAGCGCGAAGCGGTCGGCCAGCACGAACGCCGCCGGCGAGCGCGCGTCGAGCTGGAACACCGTGGCCGAACCCTGCGGCGCTTCCTGCATCGCGTCGACGCCGCGGATCACGTACACCGCCTTGCCGTTGCTGGTGACCGGGTTGAGACCGCCGACGCGGCCCAGCGCCTGGGTCAGGTTCATGCTGGAGGTGCGGTAGGTGATCGCCTGCGGACGCACCACCTCGCCGACCACGAACACCTGGCGGTTGTCGTTGAACGGCAGGAACAGGCGGTCACCCGGCTTGAGGTAAATGTCCGGCGCGACGTTGCCCTGGCGGTTGAGCGCGTCGTAGTCGAGCACGTAGCTGCGGCCGTCGCGGATCAGCGTGAGCCCGGACAGATCGGCCTGCTCGGTATTGATGCCGGCGCGGCCGATCGCCTGCGCCAGGGTCAGCGGCACCGGCGTGATCGGCTGCGGCGCGGTGGTGGTGAACGCGCCTTCCAGCGCGACCAGGCCGCCCGGATTGGCGAGACCGACGTCGACCTGCGGCTCGCGCAGATAGCGCGACAGCCCGCGGCGCAGGATCTCGCGCACTTCGTCCAGCGTCTTGCCGGCGACCTGCACGCGACCGACGTACGGGAAGTACATCGTGCCGTTGGCTTCGACCAGTCGACCGTTGGCCTGCGTCTGCTGGCTGCCGGCCGGCGTGGTCAGTTCGGGGTGATCCCACACCGTCACCAGCAGCGAGTCGCCGGGGCGCACGCGGTAGGAATCCGGCTGGTAGTCGAGCAGCTCCTGCGGCACCTGCGCCACCGGCGCGGCCGCACTGGCGACCAGCTCCGGGGTGATCGGCACCACCTTCACGTGGCCGCTTTCGATCAGATCCGGCGTCGGCGGGGTGTCGGTGGCGAGATGTTGGCCGGGCACACAGGCCGCCAACAGGGTCGCGGAGAGGGTGATGACAATTGCGCGATACGGTGCGTTCACGGCGTCAGTCCTGATCCGGGGGAGCGGTTGTCGCGCGTTGCGCGTGACTCGGGCATTGGCCCGATGGGGGCGACTCTAGAAGCTCATCTGCAGTTGCCGCGTGAAGCCACGGATGAGCCAGCTTGCTCAACCATGAAGGCGCATCACCACCAGCGCGAGGTGCTCCTTCAACGCGCGACCGCTGCGCCATAACGCGCTGCGCGACGGCACCCAGCGTGTCCATCCGGCGCGTCGCGACGGCTCCGGCACCGGCACCGCCACCACCTGCAGACCGGCGTTTTCGAACAGCTGCACCGCACGCGGCATATGAAGTTGCGACGTCACCAGCAGCACGCGGCGGATGCCGTGCTCGCGCGCGAGACGCGCGGTGTAGCGGGCGTTGTCGTCGGTGTCGAGGCTGCGCTCTTCCAGCAGCAGCGCGGAGGCCGGCACGCCGAGCCGCTGGATCGCGTAGGCCATGCTGCGCGCTTCGGTACGTCCGGGGCGTCCGCCGCCGGACAGGATCACCCGCGGCGCGCGCCCAGCAAGCCAGGCGCGCGCGCCGGCGGCGAGACGGCTGTAGCGCAGGTCTTCGGCGCGCACGTGCGGACGCTTGATCCATGCGAGGCGATCGCCGCCGCCGAGCACGACGACGGCATCGGCGCGTGGCAGTTCCGCCTCCACCACCAGAGGATGTTGGCGCTCCAGCGTGCGCCGCAGCCAGTCCGATGCCGACGGCAGCGACCACAGCAGCGACCAGCCGAACGCGGCCGCCCACAGCAGCATGCCGCAGCGCTTCCAGCGTGCGACCAGCAGCAGCGAGCCCGCCAGCGCCAGGCAGGCGGACAGCGCGGGCGGATACGTCAATGCGACGAGGAAATCGCTCAGCTCGGCGATCATCGGCGCATCGATTCCATCCGTCAGCGCTGCGCGAGCCCGACACCGACGCCGGCGCCCGCCGGCGCGAATGCGGCACCCGGCCCGAGCAGCTCGGCATAGACCTCGAGCGTGCGGCCGATCACGATGCGCTCGTCAAACTCGCTCAGCGCACGCTCGCGGGCGCGCACACCGAGCCGGCGCAGCAGCGCGCGGTCGTCGTCGAGGAGAGCGATCTGCTCGGCGAGCTGCGCGGCGTTGCGCGGCTGCACGTGCAGGCCGTCGACGCCATGCTCGCGCACGACCTCACGGCAGCCCGGCAGGTCGGTGGTGATCAGCGCCAAGCCGCACGCCGCCGCCTCGATCATGCTCTTCGGCACGCCCTCGCGGTAATAGCTCGGCAGCACCATGACGTCGACCGAGCGCATCAGCGTCGGCATGTCGTCCACGTGGCCAAGCCAGCGCACCACGCCTTCGCGCGCCCACGCCTCGACCTCAGCCTGCTTGACCGAGCGCGGGTTGCCCGGGTCCGGCGTGCCCGCCAGCAGGAATTCGATGTCGCGCCCCTGCAGGCGCAGCCGCCGCGCGGCCTCGACGTACTCGCCGACGCCCTTCTCCCACAGCAGCCGCGCGGCCAGCAGCACGCGCAGCCGCGAGGGCTCGGCATCGCGCTGCACCGGCACGAACCGGGTGGTGTTGACGCCGGAGCTGCGGATCACGCGGATTCGCTCCGCCGGCACCAGCCGCTGCTGCGTCATCACCTCGGCATCGTCCGGATTCTGCAGCACCACCCGCGCGTTGCCGCTGCCGAGCGTGAGCCGCATCAGCTGCTTGACCACCGGGCGCAGCGTGCGCGCCAGCGGCGCGTTGCTGGTGAACACGTAACCGAGCCCGGCCACCGCGTTCACCACCGCCGGCACGCCGGCCGGTCGCGCCGCGAGCGCGCCATACACCGCGCACTTGACGGTGAAGTTGTGCAGCAGGTGCGGACGCTCGCGACGCAGCACCCGCGTCAGTTCCATGAGCGTGCGCGTCTCGCGCAGCGGATTCAGGCTCGCGCGATCCATCATCGACAGCGGCACCCAGCGGAAGCCGTGCTGCGCGAAGCGCGCACCGAAGTCGCCAGGCGGCGACAGCATCACCACCTCGTGCCCCTGCGCCTGCAGCTCGCGCGCGGTGGAGAGGCGGAAGTTGTACAGGTACCAGTCGGTGTTGGCGTAGAACGCGAACTTCATACGACCTCCGCGGCGCGGCGCTTGCCCCGGCGGATCGGGCCGGCCTCCGCCGCCGACAGCAATAGGGATGGGAAGACCAGCAGCAACAGGAACGTGGCCGAGTAGCGGATGCCGCTACCCGGGTTGTAGATGCCGAATGGCACGTAGCTGATCAGCGTGAGCGTCATTGCCGGCAGCCAGCCGACCAGCAGGATCTTGCGCGGCAGTCCCGCCGCCGCACGCGAGAACGCGACGCGAATACCGTGAAGCAGCAGCCCCAGGACCACGAGGCCAGCCATGAAGAACGGCAGGGTGACCGGTCGCGCGGCGACCTCGGCCGGCGTGGGACCGACCAGCGCCAGCGGCAGCGACCACCAGAGGCTGGAGAACAGGTCGCCGGTGTCCCGCATATCCACCCAAACGCGGGTTGTCGGCGAATCCGTGGTGAAGTAGCTGCGCGCCTTCGGCAGGACATCGTCGGTGACGTATCGGTCCACATGCGGCCATAGCACCAGCACCAGAACCACCGCCACGCACGAAAGCGCGATGACTTGGACCCCGGCACTGAAGCCGGTGCGCGGCCCCCAGACGTAGGTCAGGAACACCACCAGCAGCAGGCCGACCGCGGCGCCGAAAGGCGTGCGGATGAACATCATGCCGCCTACGCACACCAGTGCGAGCAACAGCAAATGCGGTCCACGTCCGCGCCGCAGGTACGCGGCCAAGGCGCCGGTGAAGAATCCCAGAAACCCGGCGAACAGCGCCTCGCGACCGATCACCGACGTCCATACACCGAAGTTGGGCACCATCAGCAGCACCAGCAAGGGCCAGCGGTGGCGCCCGTGCAGGTCGCTCTTGGCGACTGCGTAGGCGATGCCGCTTGCGGCGAACAGCGAAAACACCAGATGGGTGCCGAGCGAACCCACCATGCTGCTCAGCTTTGAAGCAAGCAGGCTGAGCAGGTACGTACGCGCCTCCAGATGCTCGCCATACGCACCCGTCATGTACGCTTTTGCATCGCCGAGCTGGCTGAAGCGGCTGTAGACGAACACGCCGAACAGCGTCCACGCCACATACAGCGGGAAAATCATGAACGGCCGCAGCCTGCGCGGTTCGACCTGCGGATCGTCGAGCCAGGGCTGGTCCGTGGGCGGAAGGGCCATTTCTGCACGCATGGGAATCACCGGTCGGAATCGGTCGAATCGGCGGGCGCGCCCGGCACGGCCCCGTTGGCGCGATCGTCGCGGCGGAAGCGCCGCACGCCCCACAGCGTGCCGAGCAGGAACACGCTCTCGCCGAAAACGGCGGCCCAGGCGGCACCCGCCTCCGCCAGACGCGGAATCAGCAGCGCGCTCATCGCCACGGTGGCCACGGTGGCGGCGGCGATGGCATGCACGCGGAACCGGGCGTAGGTATCGGTCAACAGGGCAGCGCCAATCGCCGTAGCCAGAAACCGTACTGGGATGCACACCGACAGGATCGCGAGAATGCCGGCCACGCTCGCGTACTGCGGACCGAACACTATCGGCACCACCCAAGGCGAAGCGACTGCCACTGACACCCCCACGGCGAGCCCCAGTCCGAGCATGCCCACCGCCGCCTGCCGGTGGACGCGCCAGAACTTCGGGCGATCGTGGACCACCCAGCGGTGCAACATCGGCTGCAGGAATTTGGGATAAACGTTGGTCGGAATCAGGTAGACGGCGGTAAGCACTGCCAGCGCCAGGCTGTAGCGACCGGCGTGCGCGTCACCGGAGATGTACTTCAGCAGGATCGTGTTGAGCTGGTAGAAGACCGGGTAAAGCGCCGCGAAGACACCAAACGGCCACGCCTGGAACCACAGCTCACGCATGCCTGGCGCCGGCGCGGGCGCCATCGCTTCTGGCCGCGGGCCGTGGCCCTTCAGATCCATCCGCCCGCGCGCCATCGCGGTTAGCTGCGGCAACGTTGCCACTGCAAGCAGGACCGCGATCCCGCCATAGGCGACGGCAACCATGCGCCCTTCGCGGTACGGCCAAGCCAGCAACGCCAGCGCCACTGCCAGCCGCGCAGCCGGCGTCACCAGCAGCCACAGCGCCATCTCGGTGAAGCGCTCCTCGAGCCGCAACTTGTTGCAGATCAGCTCGATGGCAAGAATGCCGAGTACGACCGGCGACATCACCATGAGCAGGGTGCGTGTGTCGTCCGCCGGAGCGATCAGCAGCGCCCATAGCAGGAGCAGCGCGAGTGCCAAAGCAGTGGTCAGCGCACTGAACTGCAACGAGGCACGCAACCACCGATGCGCACCCCAGCCTTCCGCGCCATAGACCTTGGTGCGGAACTGCGCCAGCCCGAAACCAGCGAGCGGCGCGAGCATGGTCACGGTAGCGAGCGACGACGCGAACAGACCGTATTCCTGCGGCCCGAGGATGCGCGCCAGCAGCGTCTGGGTGAGGAACACCATGAACGCGCCGATCGCGCTGGCGCCACTGAGCAAGCTCAGCGTCGCGACCGCGCGGCGGAAGCCGCGCGGCAGCAGGCGTGACCACCCGACCTGTTCCAATGCCGCCGCTCCGGCGCTATACCTCTCGACCGTCATCAGGCTTGTCTGTCAGTCCACAAGACACCTGACTCTACGAGCGTTGCCGTGAAAGCCGCCTCACTGTCGAGCTTCGATCCCCTCCCCAAAAAAGGCCGCCCCTGACAGGGCGGCCTTTGTCGACTCTCCGGGCGTAATGCTCAGCGGTAGTAGTTGGTGCCGATCCGGATGTCGCTGATCGTTCCGCGGCGGAGAATGTCGCGCTCGATCTTGCTCGACCATCCCGACATGCTGAACGCGGTCCTGTCGACGTCGCCCAGCCGCAGGTAGTTGTCGTAGAACGTATTGCCACTGACCGAGCAGTTGACCGTCCCGTCTTGGATGAACAAACCGGTCGCCTGGTTGTACCGGATGGTGTTCGAGCCGATCACCGTGGCCTTGGCGCCGACCGTAACCATGCCACAACTGCCGTTGCGTTCGATCGTGCAGCCACGAACGGTGACGTACTGCGAGCCCTTGTACGCCAGGATGCCGTACGTCTTGTTGCCGCGGACCACGCAGTTCTGGATGGTGATCTTGTAGGCGACCCCGCCCTCGTCCGGCTCGATGTCGATCCCAGTCTCCGGCTTGGCACCGTTGCTGTTGGCGAACGTCGAGTCGTGCACTTGCACATAGCGTGCGCGACCGATCGTCAGCGCTTGGCGCCGATTGTTGGTCGAGACAACGTTCGCGACCACCACGTCTTCCGAATAGATGGCCGGAGCCTGCCAGACCGGCGCCGCGCCGATCGAGATACCGTCGCCGAAGCAATCAGCCACGCGGATGTCCCGAACGGTCACCCGCTTGCAGCCACGCACGAAGATCGCATGTCCCCACTCGCCGTCACTGCGCAGGTGGCGGTAACGATCGCCGATGATCTGGCCGCCGGAGATCTCAACATCGCTGACCTTGTCGGCGAGCACGGCGTACGCCTTCAGCGCGCTGTTGGCGATGACCACCAGCTTGGCGTCGGGCGACAGCTCCAGGTGCATCCGGCTGCGCAAACGCACAGACTTCACCGCATCGATCATGTAGGTGCCGGCAGGGATGTACACGGTCCCGCCGGTCGACGGCAGCGCGTTGATGGCCCGCTGGATCGCCGCGGTGTCGTTGGTTCGGCCGTCGCCACGCGCGCCGTAGTTCCTGACGCTGAGACGGGTACTGCCACGAGCACGGCTCGGCGGTACGTAGGCGTGGGCCTGGCCCACTGGGAGCAGGCTGCCGCCGACGACCAGGGGTGCTGCCATCAGCAGCGAGTTGCGGAGGAACGTACGGCGAGGCATGCCAGCCTCGGCCACGGCGAGCTGAAGTTCGTTCTGATTCACTTTGCGTGCACCTGTCCACCGGCGCGAGCCGGTCTGTGGGTTTCAAAGGAAGGGCCGGGTGGCCCGCGAGTCACGGCGCGTTTTGCGGCGTGGCACCTCGATCAATCCGGCGTGGAGATCAGGTGAAGCCGCAATGTAGTCGCGGTGAATCGAGTTTTTTGAATGCCAAGCAAACACGACTGGAATTGGATGAACCTGCGCAGGCAGCGCTGAATCCAAAGGATGAACAAATTCGCAGCCTGCGAAATTTTCACAGTTGCATCACGCCCGACTGCCAGCCCAACCTGCAAGCTCTTGGCCTGCCTGCCTGCTCAACTGACGAAGACACACCTTCCTGAAGTCGCGGTCAGCAACAAAAAAAGC